>JBGSTJ010000003.1:0-155113 GCA_041736555.1 Cyclobacteriaceae bacterium | reverse complement strand
CTGTAGAAGTTATCAGGCGGCACGCGATCTGATAACTGAAAGTGGGTGAAGAGTTTTTCTTCAAAAGCTTTTCGTCCTTGCATATGCAAAGATAATTTTCATCACTATATTTATAAAGTAGTCGTGCAACATGCACAAAATACATATGCCATGCAGGGATTTAGTGTTGCCATTTACATGTAATCAACTAAATTAGTATATCAAACTGGGACAGTAACGTGTCTCAAAAGCCCTGCACGTCATATGTACCAACGTTATGGCGCATTGCTAAATACATTAACAACATGAGATTAGGATTAATTGGACTAATTATAGTGACTGTTGGTTATACTTACGGACAGAACAATTTAGAGGCAAGAATAAATAGTTTACGTGAAGGAAATGTCTATTTGTTAAATACCACAACAAACAAAGTTGACTCTTTAGAAATTTCAAATTATTCTTTTACATATAAGACTGACCTGACAGAGCCGACTTTGTTTTATGTTAAATTCGATGGATACAATGATTGGGATTATCCGATACGAATAATCCTTTCAAGCAGTCCGACTTCAATTACATTAAATGAATTAATAAAAGCGAAGCAAGGTTCTTGGCAAAGTATTTATCCGAATAAGCCTAGGTTCAATCTCGACCCTAACCTTAACAGTAAACTTTTTCAATTTGAGTCAGAATGGCAAATTTTCTCCGACTCTATAATTAAACTTTCACCAGAAATGGGTAACAATGATGTATTTCTTGAAAAAAGAAAGAATCTATATAATCAGTTCATTCAATCAGCAGATAGATTAGTAGAGAATTATCCGGACAAAATAATATCTGCAGTAGCAACCTTTGAGTATTTAGTAAGAAATGGAATGATTGACATTGATAAAACACAACAACTATTTCAACAATTCGATGACATTGTTAAATACTCAGTGATAGGAACGAAAATTGGAACACATATTAATAAAGAGCTAAGCATTGGGGTTGGTGAAGTTGCTCCAAACTTTGAATTTCAAGATATTAAAGGCAATAAATACAATCTATCCACATTCAAGAATAGAACCGTATTACTTCACTTTTGGTCGTCAACATGTGGACCGTGTAGGGTGGAGAATAAGAGGATAAAGGAGATAAGTGAGACAAATAAGGACATTGTAATTATAAATGTGTCGCTTGACATAAATGAGACCCAATGGAAAAAGGCAATTGAAAAGGACGGGCTTTCATTTATGATAAACACGTCTGACTTAAAAGGTTCAAATAATAAAATTGCACAGGACTATTATGTGCATGGTATTCCGACACACTATCTTATAGACAAAAAAGGACTAATAATAGGTAAAGGGACATTTGATGAAGTCAAGATTAGAATAAGCAACGCGCCATAACAAAAAGTTTATGCCACTACTCCACAGTAACTGATTTTGCCAGGTTACGGGGTTGATCTACATTGCAGCCACGCATTACTGCAATATGATAAGAGAGCAGTTGAAGGGGCACAACCGATATCAAAGGCATCAGCGGTTCTGCTACGTGCGGCACTTCAATCACGAACTCTGACATTTTCGGGATCAACATGTCACCTTCGGTTACAATAGATATAACTCTTCCTTTGCGGGCTTTCACTTCCTGAATGTTGGAGACCACTTTTTCGTAAGAACTATCTTTTGTGGCAATAAATGCTACCGGCATGTCAGCATCGATAAGAGCAATCGGTCCGTGCTTCATTTCTGCTGCCGGATATCCTTCTGCATGAATGTAGGAGATCTCTTTTAATTTCAACGCGCCTTCTAAGGCTACCGGAAAATTATAGCCCCTTCCTAAGTAAAGGAAGTTAGTGGAGTCTTTAAATTCCTCTGCAATAATTTTAATACGATCGTTGAGTGCTAATACTTTTTCTACTTTGGCTGGTAGATTTTCCATCTCCACCAGCATCTCGTTAAACTTTTGTTCTGTAATCGTACCCTTCTTTTGGGCAACGATAAGCGCAATCATATTGAGAACCGTTAATTGTGCAGTGAATGCTTTGGTGCTGGCCACTCCAATTTCTGGTCCGGCATGCGTGTATGCACCGGCATGGGTAGCACGCGGAATGGATGAACCCACCACATTGCAAACGCCAAAAATGATAGCACCTTTTGATTTTGCCAAGTCGATGGCGGCAAGGGTATCTGCAGTTTCGCCTGATTGCGAGATGGCGATCACAACATCCCCTTCGCGAATGATTGGATTCCGATACCGGAATTCAGAGGCGTATTCGACTTCAACGGGAATGCGACAAAATTCTTCAAAGAAATACTCAGCTACCAGGCCGGCATGCCACGAAGTTCCACAGGCAATAATGATAATGCGATCGGCCTGAACCAATTTATTCAGGTATTCACGGAGACCTCCTAAGATCAAACGACCAGACGCTGAGTCTAATCTACCGCGCATACAATCTCTGATGGAACGTGGCTGCTCAAAAATTTCTTTGAGCATGAAGTGTTCATAGCCCCCCTTCTCAATAGCCTCCAACTCCAAATCTATGGTCTGAATATACGGAGTCAGCGGTAGGTTGGATGTATCTTTGATCGTCAACTTACCATTATTAATGATAGCGATCTCCTGATCGTTCAGGTAAACCACTTCATTGGTGTATTCGATTATGGGTGTTGCATCAGAGGCCATAAAAAATTCTCCCCGTCCTACACCCAATACAAGGGGACTTCCTTTACGGGCAGCAATCAACATATCGGGGTCACTCAATGACATAACAACGATTGCATAAGCACCAACCACTTTGGTCAACGCCAAACGCACCGCTTCATCGAGTGAACACTTTTCATTTTCTTTAATATCTTCAATAAAATGAATGAAGACTTCCGTATCCGTTTCGCTCAGAAAGGTATGGCCCTTGCGTAATAACTCTTGCTTGAGTGATGAATAGTTCTCGATAATTCCATTGTGAATAATGGCGAGATTTTTTGTCGCTGAATAATGAGGGTGGGCGTTCTCATCATTGGGTTCGCCATGCGTGGCCCATCGAGTGTGCCCCATACCGATATGGCTATCTAAATTTTGTCCTTTGATGTAGGCTTCCAGTTCTGAAACCTTGCCTTTCTTTTTGTAGACATTAAGGCCGCCATTGAGTAAGGCAATACCGGTGCTGTCGTAGCCGCGGTACTCGAGCCGTTTAAGACCTTTTATAATCACTTCATGGGCCTGACGATGGCCTACGTAGGCAACAATTCCGCACATAAAATTTTATTCAGTTGGTTCAATAAAAGGCAGCGTGTAAAAGATTTTCAATTTGATATTATCTTTTGAAAAGACAGTTCTATTAACTGACTTTGAAAAAGGTTGACTGACAGGCATTAATGCCCAGTAAGGATATGGCTTGTCTTTCTGATTAAATAAATTTTGAAACAACAGAGTGGGGTACCCGACTCCATACGAATTGTTTGTAGTGGAATAAGCTAGCGAAAGTAATGAGCCCTGATCGCTTCCTGCAAACAAAGAAAAGGGGAGGTTAGGATTTGCTAGTGCACCAATAATTAATGTCCCCCCGGAATTAACATAGTCAATCGAATCCTGTTCTGTCTTTAGCACCTTAAATCGATTATTGTCCGTTAGCATGCCCAAGACTAACGAGGATGGATTTTTCAAATCCCCTTCTGGATTAACATCGTCAATCGATAGTTCAGCTGAATTGATAATGATATTTGATAACGTGTCGATGTATTCGTAAAAACCCGAAAAATCAAGTTTTGTAACCAGTGAAGTACCTGATTGAATGTATCGGTTGTTTGCAGGAGAAAAGTCAGTGTGATATTGATTCAATCCAGCAAGGTCGGTCGAAGATCGATCGGGAGTTATTTTAGAAAAATTTATTCCGAAGGAGAGATTAAATGTGAGGGTAAGTGGAGTGTCTCCAAAATGATAATAAAGGGTAAGTACCGTATTAACATTATTCGGACTCACACCAACAATTTTATCAGACGATTGTGGAATTATGGCGAGGCCTTTGAATTCGCTTTTAAAGAGTTTGAAATTGGTATAGTTTTCATCCTCCGGGTCTACAAAACCAAAAAGCTTTTCTCCGTAGGTTTGATCTAATTTAATTCTTGTTGTTATAACCGTATCAGCATCGGTATCTTCTAATTCCTTATTAAAAAGCTCGGCATTAATAGCGGAACTTTGAATCCCCAAGGGAGTTGGATCATAGGCTACATTCGATGTTGAAAAATAAGAACTGTCGTTATTTAATTCCTGGGTGATTTCATGAACCGAAAATTCCTGAACGGTCTCGCCAGCACTTCCATAGGTATACATATCGTAGGAAAGTTGCAGAACCAGCGAGTCGAAAATTGAACCGTCCTGAATAACTGTTGAAATATTTGAGGAAGCAATCTGAGCATAAGATTCTGCCCGCACGATGCCAAGTTCTGGATCTGTATAAGAACCAATCAGCATTCGATTTGTCTCTCCGGAAAGGCCTAAATTCATTGTGCGTAAGGAATCCATCCAGAGCACGCTACTCCCGACAGGAATTTCGGCATAATAGACCTTGAATCTCTGCTGATTACTTTTGAATCCCAGCGTATTCAGGTCTTCTTCGCACGAAAAAAATGAAACTAATAAAGAGAAGAGGCAGGCTTTAGCCCACCAGCTCCGTGTATAGGTTATAAAACGATTCGGTGTAATTGTCGTCTTTTTCGATGGTCTCAATTTTTGTCTCTTTAAGCTTCTTAACTAATCCTTCCAACTTTTTATTGTCTCCACCTGTTGAAACAACATCTGAGAATTGGGCCCCTAATTTAATAAAGCCTTCGTAATCCGCAGTTTTCAAATGACCTAACATGTTATCTTCTATATCGATCATACGAACCTTGCCCATCAGATCTCCTTTGAATTTATGGGTAAAGCTGTTGTTGTAGATGGTGAAAACCGTCTTGGTGTTTTTAAATAAGGGATCGTTCTTATAGGTGGTTTTCAGATACAACGGAATAAAACTTGTGATCCAATCATTGCAATGAACTACATCAGGAGCCCATCCTAGTTTACGCACCGTTTCAATTACACCTTTACAAAAGAAAATAGCGCGCTCGTCATTGTCTTCATAGAACTTATTCTCTTTGTCATGAAACATTGACTTGCGATGGAAGTAATCCTCATTATCAATAAAATAAACCTGAAGTTTGGCATTGGGAATAGAGGCCACCTTAATAATTAAGGGCTTCTCTTCATCACCGACTGCGATATTGATTCCGGAAAGTCTGACAACTTCGTGTAACCGATTCTTTCTCTCATTGATCAAACCAAACCTCGGCACCAGAATACGGATCTCCATCCCTCTTTCCTGCATAGCCTGAGGTAACTTCCTGACAAAGTCAGCAACCTCAGTAGTTTGCAAAAAGGGGTTGATCTCACTGGCAACATAAAGAATACGGATTTTGGACATATTAAGATTATTTAATTCAGAAGTGAAAACAGAGCCACAAAAGTACGGAATATTAACCCCTTCTTCAACTAATCTTCGGATATAAGGCCTATATTTGCGACCCTTTAAAAAGCGCCAGAAATGCAGATTTTCAGTGAAATTGAGCCAATGAGGGCCTTTTTAGGAAAGTTTAAAGGAGATGCCGGCACTATTGGATTTGTGCCTACCATGGGGGCTCTTCATCGCGGTCACCTGTCTCTGATAAAAGCTTCACAAAGCGAAAATTCTATTACGGTTTGCAGTATCTATGTAAATCCCACTCAGTTTAATAATGCTGATGACCTTGCCAAATACCCAAGAACAATTGATCAAGATATTGCAGTACTGGAGGAAGCAAATTGTGATGTACTATTCTGTCCCGGCAATGAAGTGATGTATGAGTCAGGGAATCAGATCCGGTTTGATTTTGGTTCCCTCGATACCATGCTGGAAGGTCGATTTCGACCTGGGCATTTTAGTGGCGTGGCGCTGGTGGTTTCCAAGCTTTTTCATATAGTAGATCCGGACAAAGCCTATTTTGGCCAAAAAGACTTTCAGCAGTTTAAGATTATTGAAAAGCTGGTGCAAGATCTGAAATTTGATCTGTCGCTCAGGTGTATTCCTATTGAAAGAGAGCCGGATGGATTGGCCATGTCCTCAAGGAATGCACGCCTCAATTCAGATCAAAGAAAGAAAGCAACCATTTTTTACGAGTCCTTAAAGCAGGCCGAACAAATGCTCAGGAATGGAATGCCCTGGAGTGCCATCCAAAGCGAGATTAAGGCAACGTGCGAATCGATAGATGAAATTCGCCTCGAATACTTTGAACTGGCAGATACTTCAAACTTAAATTCGTTGGAACGTGTTTCGCACAAAGCCATACTCCTGGTGGCAGGGTATGTTGGCGAGGTTCGATTGATTGATAATTTATTATTGGAAGCATGAGGATAGAGGTTTTAAAGTCAAAAATTCATCGTGTAAAGATTACAGAAGCAGAGTTGCATTATGTTGGCAGCATAACCATTGATGAAGCGTTGTTAGATGCAGCCAACCTGATTGAGGGTGAGAAGGTGCAGGTGGTTAACATCAATAATGGCGAACGCCTGGAGACGTATGTGATCAAGGGTGCCCGAAACTCCGGAACGGTTTGTCTCAATGGCCCGGCTGCCCGCAAAGCACAGGTAGGCGATGTGGTAATTGTTATTTCCTATGCGTCCATGGAATTTGAAGAAGCAAAAGAATTTAAGCCATCTTTGATTTTTCCTGATCCCGAAAATCGATTAAATTAATCTTATTCTACGTGGTCGCTAAACTAAAATCCATTCTTCAATACCTTGTTCTTATTGCCATAACCGGTGCCTTACTTTGGCTTTCCTTAAGGGGCCTTAATGTAGAAGGCGAGGACAAATCAACGTTCATCTGGAATGCCTGGAAGAAATCAGATAAAGGTTACTTATTGTTAATGGCAGTAATTGCCATGATCAGTCATGTGCTTCGGGCGGAGCGATGGAAGATGCTCCTCGTGCCAACCGGAAACAAAGTGACTCTCGGTAGTAGCTTTTTGTCGCTCATGATTGGCTACCTGGTTAACATGGCGGTGCCACGGGGCGGAGAAGTTTCACGGTGTTATAATTTATACAAGCTTGAAAAAACCCCGGTGGAAGTTTCATTTGGTACCGTAGTAGTTGAACGAATAGTTGATCTGGTGTGCTTAGTGTTGCTGATTGGAATTTCCTTTTTTTTGGAGTGGAAAAAGCTAAAAGGTTTTATTGAGACACTTGACTTTTCATCCTCCGGTGGCTCCACCTTTCCAATTTGGATTTTCATAGCGATCGCTTTAATCATGGGGTTAGCTGTTGGCGTTTATTTGTTGCGGAAAAATGAAAAGCTGAAAAAAATCCTGCTCGGTTTTAAAGAAGGTTTGATGGCGGTGTTTCGGCTTCAGAATAAAACCTTATTTGTTTTTTATTCTATAACCATCTGGTCTCTTTATTTCCTGATGAGCTATTTTGTGGTTATTGCATTTCCGGAAACACGCGAACTGGGATTTAGTGCAGTAGTAACTCTTTTTGCAATTGGTTCCATTGCCATGGCGGCACCGCTTCCGGGAGGAGCCGGATCCTATCACACCCTGGTACCCTTAGGATTGGTAATGTTGTATAATCTTCCAAAAGCCGATGCTATTGCGTTTGTTTTTATTTTTCATGGCTGGCAAACTGTTATCATGATTGTAGGAGGTGTAGTATCTTTGATTATCAGCTATCTTCTTATCCGATGGAAACAAGCGCCCATAAAATAGTTGAATTAACAGCAGCACAAGCCCAGGTTAGAGCCTGGCAAACGGTTGGCCTAAAGGTGGTGTTTACCAATGGGTGTTTTGATCTGATTCACTTAGGTCATGTTGACTACCTGGAAAAGGCAAAGCAACTGGGTCATAAACTTGTAATAGGTCTTAACTCAGACGACTCGGTGAGTCGGTTTAAAGGCCCCGAACGGCCTTTGCAAGATCAATACTCCCGCGCACGGGTGTTGGCAGCCATGCAATTTGTTGATCTGGTGGTTTTATTTAATGAAGACACACCTTTGGCCTTGATTTCTGCCTTGATTCCAGATATTTTGGTAAAAGGAAGTGACTATTTGACAGAGAATATAGTTGGCGCAGATGTTGTGAAAAACGCTGGAGGTGTTGTGAAAACCATTGACTTTGTGCCGGGGTATTCTACTTCACGGATTGTTGAAAAAATTAAGAAATCATAAACAAATAAAACTATGGGATTTGGAGCATTGTTTATCACGGGATTCTTTATGCTGGTGGGATGGATCGTAAGCTCACGGTTGAAGAGCAAATTCAAAAAGTATTCTGAAATACGCCTGACCAAGGACTTAACAGGTGCCGAAATTGCACGATTGATGTTGGCGGATAATGGCATACCGGAAGTTCAGGTAATTTCTGTTGAAGGTCAGTTGACGGATCACTACAATCCGGCTAACAAAACCGTGAACCTAAGTCATGATGTATACCATGGACGCAATGCGGCAGCAACAGCAGTGGCTGCGCACGAGTGTGGCCATGCGGTGCAACATGCAAAAGCCTACAGCATGTTACAATTTCGTTCGGCTATGGTGCCCATTCAAAACATTAGTGCAAAAGTGATCAACTTCATTTTCCTTGCGATGATGTTCGGTGCTTATGCGTTGGGCGGTATTTTCACTTATGACTTTGCACTGATGATCATCATTGCATGTTATGGTGTATTTGCCTTATTCGCGCTGGTTACATTGCCGGTGGAATTTGACGCCAGTAAAAGAGCTTTGGCCTGGATTGAAGCTCGTAGCATTGTTACCCGTCAGGAACATGATATGGCTAAGGATGCCTTAAACTCAGCTGCCATGACTTATGTAGTGGCTGCCATTGGTGCCATTACCATGCTGCTTTATTATGTTATGATCTTTTTAGGACGAAGAGATTAAGACGAGTTTTGAATAAATTTTAATTTGCGGGCCTGAGTTAACCTCAGGCCTCTTTTTTTGTTTTCAAATTGAAGCTATCTTGATGACCTATGAATTTTGAATTATCCGAAGAACAATTAGCGGTGCAGGCAGCGGCCCGCGACTTTGCCCAAACCGAACTATTACCCGGTGTGATTGAGCGCGATACGGAGCAAAAATTTCCCACAGAGCAAGTTCGCAGAATGGGTGAGCTTGGTTTTATGGGTATGATGGTAGACCCCAAATACAATGGCGGGGGCATGGACACTATTTCGTATGCATTGGCGATGGAAGAAATTTCTAAAGTAGATGCGTCCGCTTCTGTGTGTATGTCTGTAAACAACTCGTTGGTATGTTGGGGACTTGAAAAGTTTGGTACAGAGGAGCAAAAGGAGAAATACCTGAATAAGTTAGCGACCGGTGAAGCCATTGGTGCATTTTGTTTATCGGAGCCCGAAGCAGGCTCCGATGCTACCAGTCAACGCACCACAGCCGAAGATAAAGGAGATTATTACTTACTGAATGGTACAAAAAACTGGATAACGAATGGCAAGAGTGCAAGCATTTATCTGGTAATTGCTCAAACCGATGCAGCCAAACGTCACAAGGGAATCAATGCATTAATTGTTGAGCGTGGCATGGAAGGATTTGTTGTGGGTAAGAAAGAAGACAAGATGGGAATTCGGGGATCGGACACACATTCACTCATGTTTTCGGATGTCAAAGTTCCTAAGAAGAATAGAATCGGTGAAGATGGTTTTGGGTTTACGTTCGCGATGACAACACTAAACGGTGGCCGTATTGGAATTGCCTCCCAGGCACTCGGCATTGCAGCCGGTGCCTATGAACTGGCTCTCAAATATTCTAAAGAAAGAAAAGCTTTTGGTAAACACCTGGCGGAACATCAGGCTATCCAATTTAAACTTGCCGATATGGCGACTAAAATTGATGCGGCCCGCTTGCTGATTTGGCAAGCAGCTTATCTAAAAGATCAGAAAAAAGATTTTGTAAAGGCTGCTGCCATGGCAAAGTTATATGCTTCTCAAATTGCACAGGAGGTTACAACAGAGGCTGTTCAGATTCATGGCGGCTACGGATATGTAAAAGAGTTTCATGTTGAGCGTCTGATGCGCGATGCCAAGATCACCCAGATCTATGAAGGCACTACAGAAATTCAAAAGATGGTAATTTCCAGAGAGCTCCTGCGATAGAGTTCTCAGGTAATTTTATCCCAAGATTGTCATTAGGAATGACAATCTTGCCCGAAAAGTCTAATGACTTTTTTGGGTTTAGTGTGCTGACTTGATAAACTTCCGTGTTATGGAAGTTCCGTCATTAAGTATCAAGCGGAGATAATATATTCCATCAGCCCAATCACCTATGGAATATTCAGATGTAGTCGTTTCCTGGCTCACACTAATTTGGTCGTTGGTTATCGTGCGACCCTGGGCGTTGATGATTTGAATGCCTGCATTTTCGATCGCTTCGTTGCCATACGCTTCAACAATTAGTTTCCCGTTTGTTGAGGGATTGGGATAAACGGAAAGTGAAATTCCTTTAAACTCAGGCTCCATACCGGTAACAGGTCCTTGAATACTGAGATTATCAATAGCCCAGCCCCAGCCATTTTTTTCGCTATCAGCAAATAGTCTAAATCGGAAGATAACATTGTCACCTGCAGAAAACTGACCGGTAGAAGTAAGATTGATAAGACGTGATCTTAACAAACCCGAATTACCGTTGTTCCCAATATCATACGCAGTTCGCCAGGTAGAGTAAGCCAGTGCAGAATACGGAGCCACAATATTTTGCCAGGTAGCTCCATTGTCTTTTGAGCCTTCAACAACAACATAATCCTTCACCGAGTTTCCAGTATACTCGACAAGTGCAACTTCGTCAAACAACATATAAGGATTGGTTGAACTGATAGTTATTGGTTTCAGAAGTGTGTAAGAATAACTTGAAGTACTATTTGTTAAACCAAAACCATTGGGGTAAGGATGTGTGCTATGAATAGCTCCGTTGGTAAAACCTGAGGGTTGAGCTACGGAAAAGAAATTACCTGCAAAATCCGTATTCGCAGAGTTGAAATCAGCAATGTATTGAGCTACCGGTGCTGCAAAGGTGATTACCGGCACCTGGAAGAAAGTTGTTGTGGGAAGCGTTCCTTCATTGCCAGCTTTGTCGCTCGTTCGAATGCGGTATTCAATCAGGTCGCTGGCCGTTAATCCGTTAAACGTTATGTTAAGGGTATATTGACTTATCTCGTCTGTAACGGGCAGCTCTTCTGTGACGAGGTCACCATTATTCACTTTGTATTCAACAAATAACTTATCAACACCAGAGCCATCAGAGACATTTATAGAGAGCGGAAGTGTAGATGATGATAGTTGCAGGAAATCAATATGATCATGTAAAAGTGTAGGAGACGAATCATCAATTTGAATTTTAAGATTGTCAATGGCCCAGCCCCAACCAGCAGCACCCGGGTCGCTAAACAACCGGAAACGAATCACCACTTCATCATCTGTATCAAATTTGTCTTGCAAGTTCATCATTCGAGATCTGAATAGACTTGGTTCCCCAACGGCTGTTGAGTTGTTACCTAAAATGGAGCTGTTATATTTGGTTAGCCAGGGAGAAAAATCTCTGGAGTCGTAGCCATTTGCAATGGTAGTCCAGGTAACACCACCATCTTTCGAACCGTCAACCACTACGTAGTCATAGAAATCCTCGCTTGGAAAAACTGATCCAGTCTCGCCCGGTTCAATAAGAACAACCTCATCGAACTTCAGGGTGGCTTCGGTTTCCTTTACCTTAATTGGTACCCGCAATTGATAAACCCATTCAAAACGATCATCAGGAAAGCCTTGACCTTCCGGATATGGATGATTGGTATGAATTGCTCCATTTGAAAAGCCAGACTCCAGTTTAACCGAGAATTCAGAACTACCAAAAAAATCTTGTAGTGAAGAAGTAATATCGTTAAAATCATTTATGTAAGAATTTTGCGTAGGGGCAAGGCTAACAACATTCACATTATAGAACCCGGGTGAGCCTGACGGAGTGGAATTGCTGTTGGGAGTATTTGCCAGGTCGGTTGCGCGAATCCGATATTCAATTTTATCACCATTGCTCAACCCTAATCCATCATATGGAATAGTTTGAGAAAAGGTAGAGTCTGTACCTATCACCAGATTCATGGGGAGGGTTTGTAATGAACCCGTGACATCGCCTATCGTAAACTTAAAATCTACAAACACATTAGCAACTGCAATATTATCAGAGACGATCGCTTCAACTTCAAATTCACTATCGGAGGCTTTGACAAAAGCTACAGGCACATGAGAGAAAAAGGGACCTTTCGTGTCGGGGCCGGCTTCAAAAACATAAATAAACTGAATAGGTGCTTCTCCATCCTCAGTATACGTGCCGGGCTTCGTGATGATTCTGTTTAAATTGTCCTTTACGGAAATGTAATAGCCATAGTCAACAGCGGCCCCGGCATTTGGAATTTCTGCTGAAAATTCATTGGCAGTACCCGTAGGTGTCATCGCTATCGTTGTAAAGGACGCTCCATCCGTTGTGTAGTGTAGTTTTACTTCATTGGAATTATAGCCATAAGCTACATCAAGTAGATCCTTCTGATCGGCAATAAACGTTGCTGTTACCTCATAGGGTGTTGATACATTTTCGGTATTCGGTAGTCGGGTGTGTTCGATCCGGGTGTGCAACCAGCCCATATCGGCCAACATTTTCTTTACAACAGGTCCTGGATCATGGATCACTTCCGCATTCCCAACTTGGGGTGTCATAAGAGCGTTCGCAGAACCATTATAAAAAGTCTCATCGAGATGGGCTATGCTGGATCCACCTTGAAAGGGATTGGGGGAAAACAAAAAGGCTCGCTCGTCAGTCCCGCCAACAATTTTTTCAAGTTGGGGTGATCTGAACCATAGTGCGCCACTGGTTAATTCTGTTTTCAAAACAGAAGATGGCGGCACGAAATTTTGCATCAAATTATTTTCAGAAGCGTTTTCAATAAAGTGATCGTAAACGACATGAAGTGGCGCAAAAAAACTTGAGATTTCACCATTCGTTCCGTTCACATCATAGCCTTTCGTAATTCCAAGCCCATGGCCAATTTCGTGTAAAACAACGGTGACCAGATCGGTTTTTCCAGTTTGCCGAATTCCATCTATACCAAAATACCAATTGGGAAAAGCGCTGTTGAATTGAGCAAAAATATCAGGGTCAGTGATGTCATTAAATTCACGGTTGGCCATCTTCTCGGCCAGCGCTACAGGATACCATGTTAAACTCTTTTGTGCCCCATCAAAATCCCGGATATACGTTCCAGGATTGGCTCCCCCTAAAACATTGCTTGTAGAGCCACCGGAAGAAATAACTTGCCAGACTGCGAGAATTCTTATGGGCACGTTTGTCTCAATGATAGATGACCAGATATCGACTGCTTTTTGAAACGCTGCTTCCGCTTCTGGTGGAAACCCTACATATTCAACCTCAAAGGTTGTAGCATTTGTTTTTGCACTTTTGTTAAGCTTCCAACTTTGATAGGCCTGTGGTGCGGGAATTATAAGCCCCTGATCATCCGGACGACTAAAACAAATTGTGGTTTCCCTTGATTTGAGGCTCCTCATAGCCGGCACCTGGTCCTTGAGTTGAGCGGTCGCAGAAATAGAGAAAAGAAAAGCAATCAACACGCAAATATTCTTGCCCATTGTAAAGTAGTTAATGTATAAAAATAGAAAGAATTCAGAATGTTTACCTACCCACTGAATTCTTAAAAGCACGAAAAAGTAAATTCAGGGTTCTAAATCAAATTACGGGCTTTTAGTTCCAGGTATTTGTTGATTGTGTTTATTGTCAGTTTTTCAGGACTGGTTAAAATAGATTGAATGCCATGTTTCTGAAGTTCTTTGGTGATCATTTTCTTTTCAAAAGCAAAGCGCTCTGCAATGGCCTTGTAATAAATTTCTTTCAGGCTTTCGGCTGGGTTGTCTGTTACCTGGCGGAGCTCGGTGTTTTCAAAAAAAATAACCACTAATAAATGCGTTTTGCTTAAGTTGAGCAGGTAAGGCATTTGTCGATGCAAACTGTGAATGCTTTCGAAGTTTGTAAATAGCAGCAATAAACTTCGTTGCGAAATTGATCTGCGAATGGTTGAGTATAAAACCGAAAAATCTGTTTCGAGATAGGCTGTTTTTTGATTGTACAAAACCTCCTGAATGGTTGCCATTTGATTGTTAAGGCGGGCAGCGGGTAGCAGGTTTCCAATTTTATCCTGAAATGTTATGAGTCCTGCTTTGTCCGATTTTTTTATAGCGATGTTGGAAATAACCAACGTTGCGTTAATGGCATAGTCGAGCAAACTCATTCCCTGGAAGGGCATTTGCATCACCCTACCCTTGTCAATCAATGAATAAACTTGTTGTGATCGTTCGTCCTGGTATTGATTTACCATCAACCGGTTTTTACGGGCGGTGGCCTTCCAGTTTACAGTACGAAAATCATCACCTGTTACATATTCCTTGATTAATTCAAATTCCTGATTATGCCCGATGCGTCTGATTTTTTTAATTCCCGTGTTCGTTAACCGCTGACTAATTGCCAGCAGTTCATACTTGCGCATTTGAATGTAGGAAGGATAGACGGGAACCAGTTTATCTGCTGAAAAGCGAAACCTGCGGGCGATAAGTTTTAGGGATGAACTCACCAATACATTCACGGCACCAAAAGAATATTCGCCCCGCTTTACGGGCCGCAACGTATATTTAATTACTTTCAGATTTCCGGGTGCCAGTACTAAATTGAACTCTAAATCTCTCCGCTGAAACTGATGCGGGATTTCGTCAAACACTCTTAACGTGATTGGGAAAGTATAAAAGCTTTCGAGGTAGATTGAGATTTCATTTTCATCTCCATTCGAAAGTTTGTCGGCAAGAAGGCGCTCGCCACGCATTCCCCTCTTTACCCGAAATAATAAAATAAGATCGGTAGCAATTGTTGCTACCAAAAGAAAAAATAGAATTTTGGGTATAAGATAACCTGCACCCAAAATAAATGTGATGATGAAGGCCATCACCACTAACCCAATTAGCAGAAATAAGCGATTTTGTAAATACAAGTTGCGAACCAGCTTCATTAGCGCGGCACTTCTATTTTATCAACTATTTGTTTCACAACTTCATCCGCACTCACCCCTTCCATTTCTTTTTCAGGGCTTAGGATAATGCGGTGACGAAGCACTGGCAGCGCAGCGAACTTGATATCTTCCGGACTCACAAAATCACGACCGTTAATCATGGCATAGGATTTAGCACCCATTAAAATAGCAATTGAAGCGCGGGGCGAGGCTCCTAAAAATACCATAGGGTTATTTCTTGTTTCCTGGATAATGGCAGCTATGTATTGCAGCAGATTTTTTTCGATGTGTACTTGTTGTACAAATTGCCGGAACCCATGAATCTGATCGGCCGAAAGCATGGCCGTTACTTCTGTTATTGGTAAAAAACCTTTCCGCTCGTGATGCCGTGATAGAATTTCAACTTCATTATCCTGTGTAGGATAGTCAACTAAAATCTTAAATAAAAAGCGATCCAATTGTGCTTCGGGCAAACGATAGGTTCCTTCCTGCTCGATGGGATTTTGTGTGGCAAGAACCATGTATGGACTTTTCATTTTGTGCGTGTGTCCGTCCACAGTAACCTGACGTTCTTCCATCACTTCAAACAACGCAGCCTGGGTTTTGGCAGGGGCGCGGTTGATTTCATCAATCAAAATGATATTTGAAAAAATTGGGCCGGCCTTAAATTCAAACTCTGATGTTTTCAGATTATACACCGAAGTACCTAGAACATCGGACGGCATTAAATCTGGAGTAAATTGAATTCTCGAAAAATCGACTGAAATAATCCGAGCGAGTAGTTTGGCAGTGAGTGTTTTGGCTACTCCGGGCACCCCTTCAATCAAGACATGACCATCGGCAAGAATGGCGGTAATTAACAGGTCAATCATCGTCTCCTGACCCACGATAACTTTTCCGATCTCGTCTTTAATTTTTTTTACCTGCTCATTGAGTGCCGTAAGATCGACACGGTTTTGAAAAACATTATCTTCCATAAGTAAGTTTATTTCTTTTGTTGAAAATTCTCCATTTCCAGGTTTAGCTGGGTTAATTCGGCTACTGTTATTTTTTCTTTTGTTACTACTTGATTGATTGTATTGACTAGACCACGCACGGTTGATTCAGAAACTCCTGATTTCCTTGCCAGGATGGTAATAAATCCCTCATCGCGATGTTGGGTATTCAACGCATAGTAAGAATGAATGTAATCAAAGAAGAATTGGATTTTCTTCATGGCAATATTTTTATGATCACCGCGCTGATAATAAAGATTGCCAATGGTGGCAACAAACTCAAGCGTGGTATTTTCCAATGGTTTGAGAATAGGAATAATCCGCTGTTTACGTTTGGCTTCAAAAATCATAAAAAGTAAAAGCGAGATAATAGCAATGTAGTAGGCCCATCGCAAAGGTTCGGTTTGTAAAACAAACCTCAAGGGTGTAGCTGCTTCCATTCTGCCAAGATGATAAAACTCTGTCCAGTATGTATTTTTATTGGGTAGATAAGATAGGGATGCCGCTGCAAACTCATGATTTTGTTCATCAAGCAAATGAATGTTGGTGAAGGCCATAGGCGTGCAGTTAATGATTAATACTCCTTTGCCTTTTTCAATGCGCACGGTAACAGGTTGATGAAAGTCATTCTTTGCAAGTACGGTAGCCGGCAGCGAATCAACATCACTGATGTAATTGTGAATATTGCCTTTTCTGAATTTAAACTGTCGTGAAGAATCCATCACCGGACTTACAAAATGAAGAAAGGAAGAATCGTTAAGCACAAAAGTGTTCTCGTTTTGAAAAAATGAATCGCGTGTTTGAATACCCAGGGTATCAGCAAAAATTCCATCAAAGTAATTGGCTGAAATAAATACTGTGCCTCCCTGCTCAACATACTCAAGCAACCTGTCGGTATCTTCTTTTCCGGGAGAAAAGCTACCACTGATTATCAATAGATTTTCTGTTAAACTTAACGAGTCTTTTAACTCGTACACAGTTTTGAAGGAATTTTTTATCGGGCTGGTAAAATGATCTTTTAATAATTGATTAAGGGCATACGCTCCATAGGGATTTTTATCCAGGTGCGAAAACGTAACGCGCCAATCATATTGTTTGGATTTGGAAAGCATGAGTACAACCAGCAAGCCTGCCAGCAGGCCAATGTACAGCATGTATTTCCAGTCTTTTTTCATTTCACTTTTTCCCTCCAAAAAGAAAAGGTGCTTTTTATCTTTTGAAACTGATTTTCATTGATGGCGAAATTTCCATACCACGCATAATCAAAATAGAAACTCAAATCGTTTAGCCCGGTTTTGATTTCTCCTTTTTGTAATTCCTCTACGTAATCATGATTGGTTTTGCCCGGACTAAAATCAATCATATGTTTATCAGACAAAATTTTAAGCGCATATAGAAATACCAATCGGGTAGCCAGACGATATTCCTTCTTTTCGGTGGCTTCTTGAATAAGCGCATCAAAGTTCATTTCATGAATATTTTCATGAAATACCTGGTATCCTTGCTTGCCCTGATCGGCTCCGGAATAGAAAACTTTAAAGGCATTTACTTTTAATAACATCATAATCACTACGATGGTGAGTATGATGGCAATGGTGTACATAAGCACTCGTCCAAGATCCGTGGTGGTAGCCTTTCCAAAGAGTGAGTTCAGAATCCAACCTAGCCAACGGAGAAATCTATCCCATAAGGTTTCGGCCACCGTTGGCGGTTGTGTATAATTAAGATCTGGGTCGGCCTTAAGATTTTCAACCTCTGAGGCTGAGAATTTTCGGATCTCAATGCTGGTTGTATCCGCTGGCCCGGCAAAATCCTGATCGTCCTCTTCAGATTCAAAATAGGTACTGTCAATTTCGGGGACAACATCATTACTTTCGTCACTGGATTGCGCGAGGCAAGAGGATGACAAAGTAATAACCAACAACAATGACCAGTATCTGAGCAAAATTCTTGAGTTGAAATTAATAATGTTCTTCAGGCCGATTTGTTTCGGGTGTGGATTGGCCAATCGTTTCAATCTTATTCATGAGGCCACGGGCTTCCTTCAACTCTACGAGATTAAAATATTGAAAGGCAATACCTACGTTGGGCAACGAGTATAGCAGCATCTGCGCCATGTAATAAAGAGTAATGAAAACCATCGACCAGATTTTCATCGAATCCGTAAATTCAAGTGGATTTCCCGTGGAGGCTGAGTGCAACGAGGAAGTAAACAGGATGATATAATACGGCACCATGAAAATGTAGGATGAAACTCCCATGATCAATTGGAGTATAATAATTAAGCCGAACGTACTCCACCACTTGCCATTATTCACCAGGCGGAAGGATCGGGTAACGGAATCAAAAAAATTCTTTTTTTCATACGATTGAATAAAGTAGGTGAGGGAAGAGCTGAAGATCAAAAAGAATAATCCGCCTACCACAAACAGGACACCAAAGAACACCAGGAATCCTGATATGGATGCCAGAACAAACACTGGAATTAATAAGATGATATAGACAACGATCAAAGCCAGGAAAAACAAAACACTCGTGCCCAGGTAGGTCCAGAATATGGCGCGCACCCGATCCCAAACTTCCTGCACCTCTATTTTGTTTGTTTTCTTTTCGTCATAAAGAATCAGATAACAATTGATGGTGGCAATAGTCACCACAAAACTGATGATAAAGAATACAAACATGAGTAGCAGCTGCACCCAAAAACTGACAGATAAAAAGTAATCGTTAAACGCTTCGGGGCTTCCCGCATTGGATTGCATGGATTGGGTGAGGGTCATAAATTCACCCATGAACGAGCCGATGAGCAAACTACCCACCAGCACGGAAGGGCCGGCTATATAAAGTATGCTTTTCCCCAGCGACTTAAAATTCTGACGGATGAACTCAAAGGTGGCGTTCATCTTTTTACTGAAATCGCGGGCACGCTGTAGTTCAATGGCTCTAAATTCTTCCATTTCGTTTTAACTGAATAGGGTATAGAATAAAATAATAAATCATGAGAAAAGCAGATAGGCTAATAATAAACGTTTTAATACTCCAATGCATAAATGCGTAGCGGGTAATAAACGATTCAATAAAGCCAGCCGCGATAAAGAATGGAACTAATCCGATCACAATTTTTAATCCCTTCATCGCACCCATTTTAAAGGATGCCAGGCGCGAATAGGTGCCCGGAAATAAAATACTGTTCCCCATCGCAAATCCTGCTGCTGCAGCTATCACTATCGAAGTAAGTTCAATGGTGCCATGAAGCATGATTACCGGCAAACTTTGTGCGAGTTGGTTTTCATTGTAAAAAAACATCATGAAGGTGCCCACCATCAAAGCATTGTAGAAAAGAAAGAGTCCGGTGCCTAACGAAAAAAAGATGCCAAAGACAAATACCCGTAAAGACACCATGATATTATTCAGCGTAATACCAAAAAACATATCCATTTCGCTGCCTGATGAATATACCTGGGTTGGATTTCCACTTTTGATGTTTTCCAACGTCATGTTAACGTAACTATCACCCAGAATGAGTCGAACGAACGTATCGTCATGGGCAGTTGAAACGGCACCGATTATAGCCGCAATCGCAAAAATGATAAAGGCATACAATAACTGTTTACGCACGGCATACATCACTGCCGGCAATTCTTCTTTCCAGAAAAGGATAAAGCGGTTTTTGTCTTCCTTCTTATTTTTATATATCTCGCCATGGATTTTACTGGCCAACGAGTTGAGATACTGCGTGGTGCGACTTTGTGGATACTGGGTGCGCGAGAAGGAGAGATCGTCCGTAATCTGAACAAATAATTCAGCCAGCTTGTCGGGTGGGGCTTCCGCCTGATTTTTCACCACAATTTCAAACTCCTCCCACCGGGTTTTATTACGCTTTACAAAGGCAGATTCTCTCATAAAAAAGAAGTTGGAAGATAGGGTTTGTACCTTTTTCCTCCAACTCCGAAAGATAGAATTCTAAATCTCGTAGTTTAACTTCCTTGGGCTGCCTGTTCTACTTTGTTCCACACCCGCCACACATTTTTATAGCAAATTTTTGCAATGTCTTCTTCGGTGTAGCCGCGTTTTAAAAGCTCAAAAATCAAGTTAGGAAAGCAGGAGGCATCTTCAAGGCCGATGGGTAAATCTCCGTCTACACCGTCAAAGTCAGAGCCAATACCAACATGATCTATACCAGCAAGGTTGACCACGTGATCGATGTGATTCGCCACCATATTAATATTGCTCCTTAACGAAGGATTATCTTTTTTGAATTGTTCAACAATCGGCTGGGCTTGAGAATCTGTTAAACTCAAGCCTTTATCTCTCAACAGAGCATTTAATTTTTCACGATTGATTTTATTTCGATTTACTACAGCCGAATCCAGAAATGCATTGTAGAAGTTGATCAACATAACACCTCCCTTTTCTCCTAGTTTTTTAATCATGTCATCTGTCATGTCACGCTTAACAGTTGGCGCAAATGCCCGACAAGAAGAATGGGAAGCAATGCAGGGAACATTCGTAAGCTTCATCACTTGGTAAAAAGTACTGTCATCCACGTGGGAGATATCTACCATAATTCCAAGGCGATTCATTTCCTTCACTACCTTAACTCCAAAAGGACTTAACCCATTCCACGTGTGAGTAGTATCGCCAGAGGAATCGCAAATTTGGTTGTCTTTATTATGTGTCAGCGTGATGTAGCGTATGCCTCTGTCGAAAAAATATTGAAGATTCTTCAAGTCAGTACCAACAGGGGCGCCATTTTCCATGCCCATGGGTAGAGAGATTTTTCCAACTTTGAAATTAGCCTCAACTTCAGCTGGCGTATTAGCAAGTGCAAATTTATCTGGAAATAAGGTTGAGATAGCGTGAACATTATTAATCAATGAATCGGCATATGCTTTGCCCATGTCAGCCTGATTCTGGTAGCTTGCGGGAATATAAATGGACATGAAAGGTGAAGTAAGTCCTCCTTTTTTAGCACGCTCATAGTCAAATTCTCCTCCGGGGTCCGACAATACTATTGATTTTGTCTCTTCAGTAAGTATAATTTTCTTTTCTTTTAACCTTTCGGGAAAATCTACATGGCCATCCGCGATGATGTATTGGTGAGCCAGTTTATCTGCGTAAACACGCAATTGTTCATCGTTCATTCTGTCTACAGGTTTTTTTTCAGAACAACCGTAGATTATCCCAGATACAAAGATGAAGAGTGCAACTTTTATTTTCATTGATAAATAGGTTAGGTTTAGAAGAGTGAAAGTTATGCATTAAACAGAATCATTTACTTTTGCTTTTGAGCAGTGGTAATTAGGCCAATCTCAAAAAATAATAACGGATGTCAGGCTAAGGCACTCCCTGTCTGCGGATGCGGGAGAACAGGCAGGGAAGCCTTATGGGCTTCAAAATGGCCTTCGACCCCGATAGATTGGGGAGGCCGGCATCGAAGGTTTTTTGAGAAGAGGTTCTTCTTGCTAGGAAAAACGGTAAAGTAAAATGCAGACGATTCAGGTACGCACAACCCAAAATGTTTTTATTCATTATCCCGTTGCCAGTGTTGGCGATCGAATTCTTGCGCATTTGTTGGATCGGGTAATTTTGGTTGTATTGATACTGGCGCTATGGGCATTATTATATAGTCTTGATATTGACGAGAATTGGGTAGCCATTGTGGTGTTGGGCTTGCCCTTTCTGCTTTATACTCTTTTATTCGAGATTTTTATGAATGGTCAAACACCGGGCAAGCGTGTTCTGAATATTAAAGTCATTCGACTTAATGGAACGCCCGCCACTGTAGGCGACTATGTGCTTCGCTGGATTTTTGCTTTTGTTGATATGGGGATTCTGGGTGGCGCTATTGCTGTGATTTTGGTGGCAGCAGGCGGAAAAGGTCAGCGACTGGGTGATATTGTAGCAGGCACTTCGGTAATCAAGCAAGTAGAGCAGGCAGAAATTACAGCGAAAGAAGTATTTGTAGTTGCCGACACTGCCTATCAACCTGTCTTTATGCAGGCTATTGAATTGAATGAAAGTGATATTGATTTGATTCAGCGTGCGTTGGAAGTAAACCGCGATTTGGGCAACGTACAACCCATGCTGGTGATCACGGAAAAATTGAAAACCCGACTTGGCATTCAAACGGATTTGCCACCCGTTAAATTTCTTTACACGCTCATCAAAGATTTTAATCATCTTACTTCCCGATGAAGGAGCCTGCTGAAATCACACCTGCCCAATTGGCGTTGCGCAATGGTCAGGATAAACCTGAAATCTGGATTGCCTATCAGGGTCGGGTGTATGATGTAACAAGCTCACGACTCTGGCTTAAAGGCAAACATTACGAACATTGGGCTGGGCAGGACCTTACCGATGAGTTGAAGGATGCGCCTCATACGGAAAAAGTATTTGAAAAATTTAAGATAATTGGAACCTTGCGTCAATAACGTAAAGACTTGTCTACCTTACAACACGAATAAAACTTACTACAGGCTATGGTACTAATCGCAGATAGTGGGGGATCAAAAATTGACTGGCGGTTTCTGAAAAAGGATGGAACCATTGGGCAGGCACATAGTCCCGGATTTAATCCTTACTACCAGCCATTGGATCATTTGAATAAAATTGTTGAAGAGCATTTGGTTCCGCAAGTCCATGAGCCAGTCGAGAAAATTTTCTATTACGGTACGGGCGTTTCTTCTGAAAAAAATCAAATTGTTATCCGGGATGCTTTCGTAAAGTATTGGCCTAAGGCCTACATAGAAATTGGCTGGGATTTGTTAGCCGCAGCGCGGGCATTGTGTGGAAGAGAACGTGGCATTGCGTGCATTTTAGGTACCGGCTCTAATTCCTGCTTGTATGATGGTGAAAACATTATTGATAATGTTGCCAATCTTGGTTGGATACTGGCCGATGAAGGATCAGGAACCTATATCGGTAAGAAATTTATCTTTGATTATTTTAGACAGGAAATGCCTGAGACGCTAGCCAAACAGTTTCAGGCCCGCTATCCCTGGAGTCGGGAAGAGGTTTTGGAAAAAGTTTATCAGGGCGAAAAGCCGGGTGCCTTTCTGGCAAGTTTTGCGAAATTTATATTCCAACATCTGAAGGAACCCTATTGCTATAAGCTGGTTTATGACAGCTTCGCTGACTTTTATCAAAACAACATAATGAAGTACGAGAACTATCAAACCACGAAAGTTCACTTCACAGGCTCCATTGCTTTTTATTTTAGTGATGTGCTGCGGCAGGTGGCTAATGATAAAGGGATTACCGTTAAAAATATTCTAGAGGGCCCGATTGCAGGGCTTACGCTATATCATCAAAAAGACCTGTAATTTCAATTGACAATGAACAATTGACAATCATCAGATTGACCAGGCGAAAAGATCAGGGCTTATGGAATTTTTTGGAAATGCCCTCCCGCGACAATGAACAAATTCAAAATCAACTGCGTTTCATTATCAACTATCCATTGTCAATTGTTAATTTATTTTTATGCACCAGATTGAGCCTTTCTCCAACTGGCTTAAGTATTACGATTCATCAACCGATGAAAACTCACCTTTCTTTGGTAAGGAATATAACTATGATTTGTATTCTGAAACCGTGTATGGGTATTACATAGATCCGGCCTGGGATTCGATTGGTTCTGAAACCTTATACCTGAAAACACTTTATGCAGATTATGAGGAAGGATTTGTGATTCTTGAGTTTATTGGTGAATGGAACGACACCCTTTATAACGACATCATGACGTTGAAGCGGGATTTCCTGGAAATGCTGACGATGAAAGGAATCAATAAGTTTATTCTTATCGGTGAAAACATTTTCAATTTCCACGGTTCGGATGACCTGTATTACGAAGAGTGGTTTGAGGATGTAGAAGATGGCTGGATTGCGGCCGTAAGTTTTCCGGATTTTATTCAGCAAGAATTCAAGAAATACCGAATTGATTCTTATGTCAATATGGGCGGCACGCTGCAAATAGAACATTGGCGCACGCTGCACCCACTCAAGTTTTATGAATTAGTGAAACAACTTATTCAACGAAGGTTAAATTAAGTATCTCTAAAAACCTTTCTTTTATAACCTTCACCCTTCTCCAAAAGAGAAGGGCAGAAGGAGTTTTTAGAGATGCTTTTAAAGAAAGGAAAGTTGAGCGCTCCCCACAGGCACATCGGCTGGTACGAGAAATTGTCTTTTTGATTTTACTTCCTGGCAAAGCACCCGGGTTCTGCGAAGCTTCCCTTTTTTAAACCAGCGACCATGTAAGTCAAACACGCTCCCTTCCGGCAAATCGGATAGCAGTGTAGATTGAGCCGTGCGTGGATCTTGCCCCCGCAGCAGTTTGGTAAGTTCTGAATCGGAATAAGTAGAGGCTTTAGGATTGAGCATATGCCTCTGAAGGCACTCCAGAATCTTGATTGGAAAAATTTCCTGGGTAAGCAATGGACCCAACAACTCCTGAAATTTACTTTTCCATTCCTGGCCGTGGGCTTCAGCCCTAAAGCCATGTGCCTGATGAACATGAAGGTGTGCTACTTCATGCACATAGGTAATCAGAAATTCAAGTGGATGTAAATCTTTGTTGACTGTTATTCTGGGAGTCTGTCCATGCCGGCAGGTAAAGTCGCCCGACTTTGAAATTCTTTTTTTGCTGAGATGAAAGTGAAATGGTTTCTTTTCCCAGAGAGTAACGCAATAGTCCAGGGCGATACCGGGTACATGCGCTTGCAGATGACTTCTTATTAATGTGCTTGTCAAAACGATGCAAAATAAAAAAGGCTTTAGATGTCTAAAGCCTTTCCGGGAACAATCTTTTAAGATTGATTAATTAACTACAGCGGCAGCTGAATCAACAACTGCTTCTACTGAGTCAACAACTGCGTCAACAGTTGAGTCCATTACGGTAGTAGCTACTGAGTCTACTGCAGCAGCAGCTTCTTCTTTCTTAGCACCGCAAGCGACCATTGCTACTGCAAAGCCACACACGATTAGAGATGCAACAAGTTTTTTCATAGTTTACAGAATTTGATTAAAGTGCAAAAATACATTATTTAAGCGGTTTTTGCCTCATCAATCAAAAAGATATTAGAAATATATTAGAGAAATTGACCAATATTTCGGTCAATGGGTTTCAGCAACCGTTTGCTGAATTATTTCTTCCGGAAAAATAGTCGCACAGGCACGCCTTCAAAATCGAATTTATCCCTTAGTTTATTTTCCAGAAATCGCTGGTAAGAGGTCTGAATATACTGGGGATGATTACAAAAGAATGCGAATGCCGGTGATCGGCCGGGCACCTGAGTTATGTATTTGATCTGAATATGCTTGCCCTTGATGGCCGGTGGCGGATAATGTACAATTTCTGGTAGCATGCCATCATTAAGTTCGGAAGTGGGTACGCGTTTCGTTTTGTTATTATAAACCTCAACCGCTTTTTCAATCACCTGAAAGATGCGTTGCTTGGTGAGTACCGAAGCAAAGATCATGGGGATGTAATCGATAGGCGCAAGTTTATCCAAAATGTCTTTCTTAAAGGTATCCGCTGTCTTGGTATCTTTTTCGATCAGATCCCACTTATTAACCATGATCACAATACCTTTATTCTGCTTATGAGCCAGCACAATGATGTTTACATCCTGCGACTCCAACCCGCGCTCGGCATCTATCACAACAATACAAACATCACTTTCTTCAAGAGCCCTGAGGGAACGCAACACAGAGTAAAACTCAACGTCTTCTGTTACTTTGGTTTTTTTACGAATCCCGGCTGTATCAATAAGTATAAAATCATTGCCATACATTTTATACCGCGAGTGAATGGCATCGCGGGTGGTGCCGGCTTCATCGGTAACGATGCTACGCTCTTTTCCGAGCAGCACATTTAAGAAGGAAGACTTGCCCACATTGGGTCTTCCCAGAATAGAAATTTTTGGAATGCCTGCATCCGGATCTTCCACACCTTCAGAAGGGAAAACAGTAACCAGTGCATCCAGTAATTCTCCGGTGCCAGAACCATTTTCTGCCGACACAGGAAATACTTCGCCCATGCCCAGTTCATAAAATTCTGTGGCCTGGGCTGCTTTACTTGGAGTATCGGCTTTGTTGGCGGCAATAAATACGGGTTTTTTCGACCTGCGAATAATGTTTGCAAACTCTTTGTCATAACCCGTGAGGCCATCTTTGCAATCCACCATAAAGATTACAGCCGAGCATTCGTCAAGTGCTAGTTCAACCTGTTTTCTGATTTGGGATTCGAACTTATCGTCAGAGCCAGTTACGTAACCTCCGGTATCAATCACGGTAAAGTATTTCCCTATCCACTCGGCATACCCATAGTGACGATCGCGGGTAACGCCCGGCATATCGTCCATAATAGCTTGCCGTTGTTCCACCAAACGGTTAAAAAACGTGGATTTACCAACATTGGGCCTGCCTACTATTGCTACGATGTTTGCCATGATTTCAGAGATCGGAAT
Organism: Cyclobacteriaceae bacterium; assembly: GCA_041736555.1. Classification (GTDB taxonomy): domain Bacteria; phylum Bacteroidota; class Bacteroidia; order Cytophagales; family Cyclobacteriaceae; genus ELB16-189. Next base: position 128,542 of record JBGSTJ010000003.1, on the reverse strand, counting down.
TTTCCGGACCGCAAAGGTAACAAATTAGGCTTCAGGGAGTACTCGGGAATTAGGCATTGGGAATTAGGTACGAAAACACCCGCTATTAAAAGTCAATCGAGGTAGCCGAATTGTTTCAGTTTCAACTTCTGTTTTCGCCAGTTGTCGGCCACCTTCACGTGGGTTTCCAGGAATACTTTTTTGCCAAAGAACTTTTCAAGATCAACCCGCGCTTCACTCCCTACTTTTTTAAGTGAACTTCCACCTTTGCCAATCAGAATTCCCTTTTGGGAATCGCGCTCTACATAAATGTTGGCCCGGATGCGGATAATGGCTTCTTCTTCTTTAAACGTTTCGATGCCTACTTCGGAGCTGTATGGAATTTCCTGCTCATAATTAAGCAGAATTTTTTCGCGAATGATTTCTGCAGCAAAAAAACGTTCGCTGCGGTCAGTAAGATCATCTTTAGGATAATATCCCGGATGTTCAGGTAAATACTTTTTAATCGTATCGAGAAGGAGCCCCACATTTGTTCCTTCTTTGGCAGATGTAGTAATGATTTCCTTTGCCTGAATAAGATTTTTCCAATAGGCAATTTTGTCTTCTACCTGCGAGCCTTTTGCGGTGTCGATTTTATTAATCACTAGCAGAATAGGCGTTTGAATTTTTTGAATGATGGAGAACAGATGTTCATCATACTTTTCGCCTAGTTCTACAATCAGTAAAATCAGGTCGGCATCATCCAGCGATACTTTCACATATCCCATCATGGCTTCCTGCAACTCGTATTTTGGTTCCAGAATGCCCGGAGTGTCGGAATAAACGATTTGAAAATCTTCGCCATTCAAAATCCCCATAATGCGATGGCGTGTAGTTTGTGCCTTGGCGGTGATGATGGAGAGATTTTCGCCCACCAGTTTATTCATCAGGCTGCTCTTGCCCACGTTGGGTCGGCCTACAATACTGACAAAACCGGATTTGTGAAGGGGCATCTTTAGAAAGATAACTTTTTGATTTAAACTAAAAAAGCGACTGAAATAGTCGCTTTTTTCTAGTAGCGGGGACAGGACTCGAACCTGTGACCTTTGGGTTATGAGCCCAACGAGCTACCAACTGCTCCACCCCGCGATATATTTTTTTGAGAAACTAATTTTCTCACTTAATCTATTTGTTCGAACCTGTGTCCGCCTTCTTGGCGGATACGAGCCCAATGATCCGCTGGCTAGCGGATCCACCGCGCGATTTGGAGGGACAAAAGTAGAACCCTAAGGCCTAAAAACCAAATTCACCTAAACTTTATCTGATTAAACACCTCTTTTTCTAAGTTGATCAGGAACGGACCATTCGTCTTCTTTAGCCATTAAAGTTGTTGCCTTTTAATTCAAACTTCATGATTGAATTAGCTCAGTTCCATTTTCTATTGAGGCGACATAGTGTGTCAGGGGCAGATCCATTTCCCTTTCGTATGCAGGTTTCAGCGTGGCAACCAAGTCATCAATGGCATCTTCTTTTACCAGGTTAATGGTACAACCACCAAATCCACCGCCCATCATTCTCGATCCGATCACTGCATTGTTGTTTCTGACCTTGTCTACCAACCAATCGAGTTCCTTACAACTCACCGCATACATCTTACTGAGTCCGTCATGCGCAGAAAGCATCTTTTTGCCTAACGAAATTATATCGTCATGCCGGAGATCCTGACATGCCGCCTGCAGTCTTGCTATTTCCTGCACAACAAAGCGGCTGCGCATGGTTATTAATTTATCGTGCGTCAATACATATTTATCCAGCATTTCTTCGGTTACGTCCCGCAATGAATTCACTCCTTGAATTTGCTCCCGCACCCACTCAACGGCTGTTTCACATTCCTTTCGTCTTGTATTATATTCAGAGGAAGCCAGTGAATGTTTCACGTTGGTATTTAATAGGAGTACCTTAATTCCATCAAGACGGAAAGGTATGTACTCATATTCAAGTGAACGACAATCCAACTTTATTACGTGATCCTTCCGACCCATCATGGAAGCAAACTGATCCATGATGCCACACATCACACCTGCATATTCATGTTCGGCCTGCTGTGCCATTTTCACCATGGATAACCTGTCGATCTTTGCTTTTAACAAATCATTTAAGGCAAACACGGTAGCGCATTCTACTGCTGCCGAGGAAGATAATCCTGCTCCTATAGGCACATCGCTGGTGAGCACGGCATTAAAACCTCTGAGAGGTATTCCTCTTTTTGCGAATTGTGCGGCCGATCCTAAAATATAATTTGGCCAGTTTACATCTACCACCGGTTTTAAATCTGAAAGCCGAACCGAATAGGTATCATTCAAATCCATGGCCATTAGATGAATTTCATCGTCCTCCCTAAGGGATACTGCAAGATATGCGGCTTTGTCGATGGCGGCCGGTAATACAAAGCCCTCGTTGTAATCGGTATGCTCACCAATAATATTGACACGGCCAGGTGACCGCACAATCAATGGCTTTTGATAAAATCGATTTATAAATGTGCTACGTAGTGATTCAAGCAAACTCATCCTGGCTTCTAACTTTAGTAAAGAACTATACTTTTTTAAATTTTCCGGAGATTTTGCTTGTATAGGTTGATATCACTCAAATTTTGAAAAGACAAAAGGAGGCTCATTTGACCAGAAAACCAAATGTAGAAAGTTTAAACCTATTCAAAGGCTCTTTGTAACTTGGAATTTTTTAAGGAGTACTATGATTGTTGATTTAAGAAGTGATACGGTAACGAAACCTACCCCCGGGATGCATGAAGCAATGATGCGGGCCGAGGTGGGCGATGATGTGTTTGGTGAAGATCCTAGTGTAAAGAAACTGGAGGAAACATGTGCCACCATGTTGGGTATGGAGGCAGCCGTGTTTTGCCCGTCTGGTACCATGACAAATCAAATAGGGATTAAAATTCTTACCCAGCCTTATGATGAAGTGATTTGTTACAAAGGGTCACATATTTATAAATATGAAGGGGGTGGTGTAGCTGGAAACAGTCTCGCCAGTGTACGCTTGCTGGAAGGTAACCGTGGCCGGCTATCTTTGGATGAAATCGCAACTAATATAAATAATGTGCAAGATGTTCATCTCCCAATTTCTTCTGTTGTGTCGTTGGAGAATACAGTTGTGCGTGAAGCAGGCAGTTTTTATGATCTCAAACACATTGCTACAATCAGTGAGTTTGCAAGATCAAAAGGATTGAAGATGCACTTGGACGGTGCCCGGTTTTTTAATGCCTTAACGGAGACGGGAGATAATGCTGTTGACTACGGAAAATATTTTGACACAATTTCCATTTGTCTTTCGAAAGGATTAGGTGCGCCTGTGGGCTCAGTGTTAGTTTGTAAAAAAGAACTTGAGCCCAAGGCAAGACGGATGCGCAAAGCATTTGGTGGCGGTATGCGACAGGCAGGATTTTTAGCTACAGCCGGAATTTATGCATTAGAGAATAACATTACCCGGCTTAAAGAGGATCACCTTCGGGCCGCTGAACTCGGGAGAGCATTAAACAGCGTAGGTTGGGTAAAATCCACAATGCCGGTGGATACTAACATTGTCATTTTTTCGGTGATTGATAAGATCACTCCGGAGCAAGTGTTGGTTAAACTGGCCGAACATCAAATTAAGGCCATCAAATTCGGAGCGCAGGAAATCCGATTAGTTACACATTTGGATTTTGATGATCGCATGTTAGAGAAGACAATTTCGACCATCAAAAATTTGTCTTTTTAAGTATGGACGAATTAGGGAAATCATTTCCGGCTGCAGAGGGCATAGTGGAGGCCGAGCAAGGTGCGAACAAGATTCCCATTAATGAGAATTGCCTGAACTGTGGAACAAAACTGTTGGATGTGTATTGCCATCATTGTGGCCAGAAGGACATCCCCCGCAGACAAACGATGCGGGAACTGATTGAAAATTTCATTGGCTCATTTTATAGTTTTGAATCTAAGTTTTTTCGGACAGTTCGGTACCTCCTTTTTAAACCGGGTTTTCTTCCCATAGAATATACCGCTGGCAAACGCGAGAGCTATTATCATCCGGCACGGGCTTACGTGTTTATCAGTTTTGTTTTCTTCCTGTTGTTTTTTTCGTTACCCGATGGCGATGAGGGGGACGATAAGCCAATATCAAAAACAGACCAGGAAGAATTTAATAAGGGCATGGATGAGATGCGAAAGGGCTTGTATAAAGCCGGACTGGATTCGGTTATAGTAGACTCCATCTACATGGCTTCTATGAAGGACTCAGTGGCAGTTGATTTGGTTTATAAGCCAGGGGAAGAAAAACCAGTCGTAAAAAAGAAAAAGCCTAACAGCATTAACTTTTCAGATATTGAATACAAATCTTTTGCGGAGTACGATTCTATTCAGAACAGATTGCCCGAAGAAGAACGTGATGGATGGTTTGTTCGAATGGCAAGCCGAAGGGCTATTGAACTGACGGAGCGATATAAAGACGATAACTCAGGCAAACGATTTTCTGAAGATTTTCAAGAAGCCTTTTCAAGTCAATTTTCAACTGTTCTTTTTTACCTCCTTCCTGTTTTTGCATTACTTTTTAAGTTATTGTATGTGCGCAGAGATTTTTATTATTCTGAGCATCTTGTATTTGCGATTTATTATTACAATTTCTTTTATCTCACAGCATCTGCACACCTGCTTTTTGGGTTGATACCCTGGGTAGGTGAGGTCATTAACTTTATTATCGTATTATGGATGATTGCCTATCTGCCTGTTGCCATGAAACGAATGTATAATCAGAGTTGGCGCAAGACCATTTTTAAATTTGCTCTGTTTTCTTTCATGTTTATGATTTGCCTGTCGGTAGGAATGGGAATTAGTGCCATGACAATTCTGTTTAACCTCTGATCATGTTGCAACCGAAAACACCTTTAGCTGAACGTATGCGGCCTTCGAAACTCGAAGACCTGATCGGACAGGAGCATCTTGTAGGTGAAAATGGAATCATCCGCAAAGCGATTCAGAGTGGCAATGTTCCTTCCATGATTTTGTGGGGACCACCCGGAGTAGGCAAAACAACCATTGCTAACATCATAGCCAACGAAGTCAAACGTCCCTTTCACATGCTCAGTGCAGTAAGTGCCGGAGTAAAAGATGTACGTGACGTTATTGATCAGGCAAGGCGTGCTAGTAGAGTTATTCTATTCATTGATGAAATTCATCGTTTCAACAAATCGCAACAAGATGCGTTGTTGGGGGCAGTTGAAAAGGGAGTGATTACATTAATTGGTGCGACTACAGAAAACCCCTCCTTCGAAGTAAACTCAGCATTGCTTTCGCGATGCCAGGTGTACACGCTCAAAGCGCTTACGCAAGACGATCTGATCAGATTGTTGAATCAGGCACTTGCAAAAGATGTAGAGTTGAAAAAACGAAAAATCAACATAAAGGAATTTCAGGCGCTAATTAATATCTCGGGTGGTGATGCGCGTAAACTTTTGAATCTACTGGAAATAATTAGTGAATCAGTCGCTGATGATGTACCGGTGACGGATGAAATAGTAATGAATATTGCTCAAAAGCACATTGCTATTTATGATAAGAGTGGCGAGCAGCATTACGATATTATCTCTGCATTCATTAAATCAATTCGTGGTAGCGACCCGAATGCAGCGGTTTATTATTTAGCCCGCATGATTGAAGGTGGTGAAGATGTAAAATTTATTGCACGCAGAATGGTGATTCTGGCATCCGAAGATATTGGTAATGCCAACCCCACAGCTTTGGTGATGGCGACTACCACATTTCAAGCGGTCAATATCATCGGCTATCCGGAGGCACGAATTATACTTTCGCAATGTGCAGTTTACCTGGCTTGCTCGGCTAAAAGTAATGCAAGTTACATGGCCATCGAAAAAGCGTTGGGCATAGTGAAAGAAACTGGAGATCTTTCGGTGCCGCTGGCCATCCGAAATGCACCGACCAAACTCATGAAAGACATGGACTATGGAAAAGGATATCAATATGCCCATGATTTTCGTAATAACTTTGTGGCGATGGAGTTTTTGCCGGATACGATTAAAGAAACCAAATTTTATGAGCCTGGAAAAAATACGCGTGAAGAAGAATTGCGGAATTATTTAAAGAAGTTGTGGGACAAAAAATATAACTATTGATGAGAAGTAGAATCCAATTGACAGTTAACAGTGGACAATTGACAATGGAAGGACTTATTTTTGTCAATTGCATTTTGGTAACTGTCAATTTCTTACATTTTTTACGATAACTCTGTACTAAAGCATGCAACGCCTTCTATTCGAATCATCTCCTCTCTTTATCATCCTATGTGCTGCACTTGGTTTGGGGTATGCATTTGTTTTGTATAGAACAAAACATTCGTGGAGCAAACGAATCAATCAGGTTCTTTTTGGGTTGCGTGCAGTTCTTGTTTTTTTTCTTGCTATCCTTCTTTTAGGCCCCATCATTAAATTGATTACCAATCAATACGAAAAACCATCGTGGGTATTTTTGATTGATTCATCTTCGTCCATCGCGGAAGTCATGGACTCAACATCGCGGTTACAGCTCAATGAACAATTGGCTCAAACGCGACAATCTTTACAAGACGATGGGTATGAAGTGAAGTGGAATGACCTCAATGGAAATAAAATGGGCAGCCTCGTATTCAATGCTCCCACATCCGATCTTAACCGCGGAGTACAAAACGTAATTCATGATTTTGAGGGTCGTAATCTGGCAGGGTTGGTATTGGTTACAGATGGAATTTATAACTCAGGCGCCTCACCGGTGTACACACCTGTTAGAGTTCCGGTGCATACTATTGGCCTGGGCGATACGATTGCCCGCGTGGATTTAATTTTAAAGAATGTGGCATTTAATAAGGTGGCTTATCAGGGAAATAAATTTCCTCTAAGGGCCCAGGTTTTATTGCAAGGTATCGACAACCAGGATGTGAGTGTTTCTATCATTAAGGACGGTAAATCAATCGGCACTCTTCAAAAAAATTCAGGAAACAAATCATTTCTCGATTTTGATTTTCAATTAGATGCTGCAGAAAAAGGTATTCAGCGCTATGATGTTTCTGTTCGTTCAATAGCTCAGGAAAGTAATAGGCGAAATAATTCTTCCAGCGTATTTATTGAGGTTGTGGAAGGCAAGAAAAAAATTGTGATGATTGCACCGGCTCCTCATCCTGATATCAAAGCAATAAAAACGGTTGTGGAGAAAAATTCCAATTACGAGTTTATAACCCACATTCCCGGAGTTGCCGAAGCTGATCCTTTGTTATTAAAACCGGGCGGAGCCGAACTCTTTATTTTTCATCAGGCCCTGAATCAAAGCGGAAAAACGACTGCCTTGTTCTCTACTTTATATAAAGGGCAATCGTCCGTTATGGTTATGATTGGCGGTAGTACCAATCTGCGACAGTTACCTGCCTACGAAGTTCCGATTCAATTTGAATCGCTCACGGGGCAGTGGGATGATGTGACTCCGGTGGTGAATAGCAATTTTCGGGACTTTGGCTTTTCAGAAAATAGTAATGGGACCTTTGCGCGCTATCCTCCGACAGATGTTCCCTTTGGGAAATTTTTATACCCCACTTCGGCTGCCATTTTATTATATCAGCGAATCGGTAGTGTTGTAACCGACCGCCCTATGTTACTGACCTGGCCCGACAACAATCGAAAAATTGCTGTTATGATTGGGGAAGGGCTTTGGCGTTGGCGGTTAAACGAGTTTGCTGATACCGGCAATACGCTTGTGTTTGATGAGTTGTTTTCAAAACTCATTCAATACCTGAGCACACTGGAAGACAAAAGAAAGTTTAGAAGTTTTCCTTTGCAGAATGAATTTTCTGATTCTGAGCCTGTGATGATTGAAAGTCAGGTGTATAATGATTTGTATGAACTTGTTTACGGAAACGCAATCCGGTTAGAAGTACGCAATGAACAAGGTGAAGTCACTACGTATAGTTACGTGACTAGTCCGGGAAGTTCGCGTTACCGGATTGGGGGATTAAAAGAAGGAGTTTACCGATTTCGGGCCTCAACAACGATCAATGATAAAAAGGAAGAAGTTTCGGGTCAGTTTTTGGTAAAGGCTCAAAATCTGGAAGCACAAAATTTAACCGCTGATTTTAGATTGTTACGTTCGTTGTCGAAAGAAACTGGTGGCAAGTTTTATAATTTAAATCAGATCGGTTCATTAGCTGACGATCTTCAACAAACTAAAGTAGCCAGCCTGATCCATTCGGAAGAAACGTTTAATCAACTAATAAATTTAAAGTGGGTATTCTTTCTTCTGCTTGCGCTGATCAGTGCGGAGTGGTTTTTGAGAAAATTTATGGGAAGTTATTAAAACTATCCCTAACAATAGGGCTAGTGTAGAGGTTTTAGCTTAGTTTTCTCCAAATAGGCATTCAATTGTTCGTAAGTCATCTCTTTAATTTCCTTAGAAATATTCTCTTTTATTTTTCTAAAAGCTTTAACTGTATCAAATGTCTTCGATTCTTTTTTAGTTGTTTTCATAACCTACTATTTCTTTTGGTGAACGAATATCTATTGTTGAGTGTCCCAATTTCAAGTTAACTGAATTGTAGCCTCTAATTCTATAAACGTTAACGATGTGTTTAAAATTCCAACTTACCAAGACATCAACCTTGCTTAAGGTCGCTAAGGCAATGTGAATACAGTCGTTTAAACTAGTCTCCCCAACAACCTTTTCATGTATATATGTTTGACCAAGTTGAAATGCTTCAGGTGTTACTGCAATAATTTCCTTATGTTCTGTTTTTATATTCTGAAAAAAGGACTTCACATTTTCAGGGGCTTGAGATAGTTCACTTTCTGTTAGGTTCGAGTAGACACACTTAATCTTCCCTAGTGAGACCTTTTCAAACAGCAAAGTAGTTTCCTCCGCAAATTCCTCATCATAAATCCCACCAAAAACGGATGTATCAAAATAGAATCTTTGGACCATAGGACAAAAGTACATATTTCCATTTGATCAGTTTCTAAGAGGTTTCTAAACTAAAAAAGGCGGGTTGCCCCGCCTTTTTGCTTATCCTTAATTCAATTCTTATTCACTCTTCTTTTCCTTCGAAGACTTTGTCTTCTTGGATTTGATCGTCAACACTTCACCGGTGCCTTCATAGTCAGCCACGATGGTGCCGCCTTCAGGGATTTCACCTTTCAGAATTTCTTCTGCAACCGGGTCTTCAAGGTATTTTTGAATGGCCCTGTTGAGCGGACGAGCGCCAAACTGAGGATCATATCCCTTCTCAGCTAAAAAGTCTTTTGCTTTCTCGCTAAGTTCAACATGATAACCCAGGGTAAAGATGCGGGCAAACAATTTACCCAGCGTGATATCAATGATCTTATGGATGTGCTCGCGTTGCAGCGTGTTGAAGACAATCACATCGTCCAGGCGATTTAAAAACTCAGGACTAAAGGCACGCTTCAAGGCACTTTGTATCGTTGACTTCATTACCTCTTCATCGTTGTCGCGTTTTGCTGCCGTAGTGAAACCGATGCCGGCACCAAAGTCTTTCAAATCGCGAACCCCGATATTGGAAGTCATGATGATGATCGTATTTCTAAAATCTACTCTGCGACCTAAGCCGTCAGTTAGAATACCATCGTCCAGCACTTGCAACAAGATGTTAAATACATCCGGGTGAGCTTTTTCAATTTCATCAAGCAGCACAACCGAGTAAGGCTTGCGTCTTACTTTTTCAGTAAGCTGTCCACCTTCTTCATAGCCTACGTATCCGGGAGGCGCTCCTACCAATCGCGACACAGAGAACTTCTCCATGTATTCGCTCATGTCGATGCGTACCAAGGCATCATCTTTATCAAAAAGATAGCTGGCCAAAACTTTAGCCAATTCAGTTTTTCCAACTCCGGTAGGACCCAGGAAGATGAATGAGCCAATTGGCTTACGCGGATCTTTTAATCCTACGCGTGTGCGCTGAATGGCTTTTGTCAATTTCTTGATCGCCTCATCCTGCCCGATTACACGACCGCTTAGTTGGTCGCCCATACCTAGCAGTTTGTTACTTTCTTTTTGTGCGATACGGTTGGCCGGAATGCCGGTCATCATACCCACTACATCAGCAACATTGTCTTCAGTAACCGTATACTTTTCAGTGCGGGTTTTTTCTTCCCATCGTGCTTTGGCAAGGTCGAGCTGTTCAATTAGTTTTTTCTCTTTGTCGCGAAGTTGAGCAGCCTCTTCATATTTCTGACTCTTCACTACACGATTTTTTTCTTTCTTCACATCTTCAATAGCCTCTTCAAATTTCACGATGTCTTCGGGCACATGAATATTGTTGATGTGAACGCGCGCACCCGCTTCGTCCATTACATCAATAGCTTTGTCAGGTAAAAACCGGTCGCTGATATAGCGGTCCGATAATTTCACACACGCTTCCAACGCTTCTTTTGTATAGCTTACGTGATGGTGATCTTCGTATTTCTCTTTGATGTTTTCGAGTATCTGAATGGTTTCGTCCACGGAAGTAGAATCCACCATGACCATCTGGAATCTTCGCGCAAGTGCTCCATCTTTTTCTATGTACTGGCGATATTCATCCAGCGTGGTGGCACCAATACATTGTATTTCCCCACGGGCTAGAGCTGGTTTGAACATATTTGAAGCATCCAATGAACCAGAGGCTCCGCCAGCTCCTACAATTGTGTGCAACTCATCAATGAACAGAATAACATCAGCTGATTTTTCCAGTTCATTCATCACCGCCTTCATGCGTTCTTCAAACTGACCACGATATTTTGTGCCAGCCACCAGAGAGGCAAGATCCAATGTAACTACGCGTTTGCCGAATAGCACACGCGAAACTTTTTTCTGAATGATGCGCAAGGCAAGACCTTCGGCAATGGCCGTCTTTCCTACTCCCGGTTCACCGATTAGAATCGGATTATTTTTCTTTCTACGACTAAGAATCTGCGCAACGCGTTCTATTTCCTTTTCCCGGCCAACGATTGGATCAAGTTTGTTGTCTTCCGCTAGTTTGGTCAGGTCGCGCCCAAAGTTGTCAAGCACCGGAGTTCTTGACTTTTCGGCTCCTTTTTTCTCTTTGCCTCCACTGCCGGGGTTAGCTGAGCTTCCAAACATTTTGGAAGAATCATCATCCGGATCGTCTGTGTCGGAGGCAGACATAGGTTGATCATTCTGGTATTCAAGCATTTCTTTTACAACATCGTAAGCAACATCAAATTTATTTAGGATTTGAGTTCCCAGATTATCGGGGTCACGTAAAATGGAAAGCAACAAATGCTCAGTGCCAATCAGTTGTGCTTTAAATATTTTTGCTTCGAGGTAGGTTATTTTAAGTACTTTTTCGGAAGCCCTTGTAAGTGGAATATTAGCCAGGTTTTTAATTTCATGTGTGGCCGTGCCTTTCGAGATTTTCTCAATCTCGCCCCGGAGTTCTTCGAGAGGCACACCCAGTTTTTTCAACACGCCTACCGCCACGCCTTCACCTTCCCGAATCATCCCTAACAAAAGATGTTCTGTTCCTATATAATCATGACCCAACCTAAGGGCTTCTTCCCGGCTTAAGGATATTACTTCTTTCACCCGGTTAGAAAATTTTGCTTCCATATTTGGCATATTCTTGAGTATTGTAAATGTAGAGGTTTAAGCCTGATTATTCAAAAAGCTTAGCGACCCATAATTAGTAATTATTCCGTTCTATTTGTTGATTTATTAACACCATCTGAATTTTATTTGTTCAAACCTTGATTCCGTGAGGCGAGGAGAAGGGAACCGGCCCGGGGTCCTTCACAAAACAGTAGGTCTATAACGCTGAGGTTCGGTACAAATTGATTGCCAAATACCTGCGTGTAAGAGACTGGCTTGTAGATCGGCCGAGCGGAATGGGCTATTTTAGGTTGAATCACTGATCTGAGATCAGAAACCGACTCTTCAATTTTTTTTTGGTACGACACACTTACAGAAAGTTGTGGTTGGTGCCGTAAACATTTCAGACAGAATGACAGCAGATCAAGGTTCAGATCAAAGATAAATGTGTAATTGTGGTAGATTATTTTTCGGATGTCTTCAAAATAATATTCGTAATAAGGTGCCTTGCGGTACGCTGACTCAATCGTACGCCAATGATTATTTTGCCATTGAATGCTATAGTCTATGCGAACATCTTTGATAGGAACTTTCCCATGCTTGTCGGTTAGTGGCACCACGAGCATCACAGGCCCTTGCGCGGTGTTTATAAAGCATCGGTTTCGGTAACTCTGTTTAACGAAGTGTTCATGTTTCTCTAATTGAATTTCATTAAACTGTTGCAGCACGCAGAAATACTCCAGCGAAGGCAAGTAGTGAAGGTCAATTAAAAGATTCAAATTTTGGATTTAAAAGTAAGAAGTCAGTTTATAAAAAGTTAATAATCGGGGGCGTTTACTAATCAAAAATACCGAGTCCTTGACGCGTTACGACCGGCTCGCCACTGGTAAAGTCAACGATGGTGGAAGGAACATTTCCACCTGTGCCACCATCAATCACCATATCTACCTGGTGTTTAAAGTCTTCATAGATTTCTTCCGGATCGGTGGTGTACTCTTTTATTTTATCATCATCTTTTATAGAGGATGTTATTAAGGGATTGGTGAGCAGATGAACGATGGCTAAGGGAATGGGATGATCCGGAATCCGGATGCCTACTGTTTTTTTGTTAACATCCAGAATTTTAGGCACGTTACTATTCGATTCAAAAATGAATGTGAAGGGACCGGGCAACAGTTTCTTTAACACTTTGAATTCCGGAGTATCAATTCGCTTTACATACTTAGCGATATGACTCAGATCGTTGCAGATGAATGATAAGTTTAGTTTTTGTGGCTTGACTTCGGTGATATGACAAAGTCGCTCGATCGCTCTTCTGTTCATCAGGTCGCAACCAATCCCATATATGGTATCGGTGGGGTAAACAATTATGCCGCCCTTTTTCAACAGGTCAACCACCCGCGATATTTTTCGGGGTTCAGGAGTAACCGGATGAATAAATAGAAATTCGGCAGCCATAAAAAATAAGGTTCTGTGTCCCGCGATAACCTGGTGCAAGGTAAATCAAATCCTACAGAGGGTAGTGGTATACCAGCATTTTAGTAAATTTGAAGCTCTAATTTTATATATGGCTGAAGTTTCAAAAAAGAAGCTAACATTTTTTCTGATTGCCTCTACACTTTTAATCACGTTTGTATTTTACACCTATCAGATTGTGTATACACCTAACATTCTGGTAGACAGGGATGATCGCACTTTCATCATTCGCAGCGGATACACGTTTCGTAAAGTACAGGAAGAGTTGGGCAAAGGTGGTTTTGTGAACGACATGGTATCGTTTAGTTTTTTAGCGCGATTGAAAGACTACGACAAACGCATTATGCCAGGTCGTTATTCATTACGAAGAAATATGACCAACCTGGAAGCCCTTCAGGTTTTAACATCAGGCCAGCGGCAGGCGGTGATGGTGACGTTTACCAATGTGCGATTGATGGAAGAACTTGGTGAGAAAATCACAAAAAATATTGGCGTAACTCCTACTGAGTTTGACAACGCGTTAGATGGGTTTCTGGATTCCAACAAAGAAGGATTTACCAAAGAAAATGTGATTGGCATGTTTATCCCTAATACCTACGAGGTGTATTACAATGTATTACCCGAAGAACTGATTGATCGCATGTATGCAGAGTATAAAAAATTCTGGAATGAAGAACGACTTGCAAAAGCGAAAGCGATAGGCCTAACACCTTTTGAAGTATCCACGTTAGCCTCCATCGTGCAAGCGGAAACAGTCAAGAAAGAGGAGGCTGAAATTATTGCCGGGCTCTATATTAACCGTCTTAAGAAAAACATTCCGCTGCAAGCAGATCCAACGCTTGTATTTGCTACCAGGGACTTTGGGGCAAAACGGATTCTTAACTCGCACAAGGAAATTGATTCACCGTATAATACCTATCGCAATGCAGGGTTACCTCCCGGGCCCATCAACATGCCACAGATTTATACTCTTGACGCAGTGCTCAATTACCAACCGCATAATTATATTTTTATGTGTGCCCGTGAGGATTTTTCAGGCTATCATAACTTCGCCACCACACTTACCGAACACAACAGGAATGCAAAGCGATACCAGGATGCACTCACCATCGAGATCAGAAAAGGTAAAGCGAACCAGAAGAAATAGATGTACACATCGGAAACACATATCCGCGTTCGCTATGGGGAGACTGACCAGATGGGGTACGTGTATTATGGCAACTATGCCATGTATTACGAAGTAGGGCGAGTAGAAAGTCTCAGACGATTAGGTCTAACCTATAAGGAATTGGAGGAAATGGGTGTGATGATGCCGGTGCTGGAAAACAAATCAAAGTTTTTGTCTGCAGCCTTGTATGACGATCATCTTAAGATTGTGACGACCATTCGCGAAAAACCCGGTGTACGTATTAGATTTGAGTATGAAATTTTCAATGGTGAAGGAACGTTAATTCATCAGGGAGAAACCATGCTTGCGTTTGTGGATAAAAATTCCGGCCGACCTTGTCGACCGCCTGAAGAATTTCAAAATGTATTGAAACCGTATTTTGAATGAAGTACGTAACCCGAAAACGTATTCTTGAATATTCGACCGCACGCACAAGTCGGAAATGGTTAAAAAAAATCAAGTTCAAACGTTTTGGGAACCTTTCGCTTTACAAATTCCTGAAGATATTCCTGCATAACATTGACGAAGATGAAATTCTGGATCGCTCGAATGGGGTTGCGTTCAATTTCATTGTGGCTATTTTTCCCGCAGTTATTTTTTTGTTTACCCTTATCCCATATATCACCAGTTTTTACCCTACGTTAACGAATGAAACGATCGTTCAATTTCTAGGCGACTATTTGCCACCTTCCATGAATGAAGTTATTTCTTCTACGGTGTTAGATATTGTAAATAACCAGCGCGGTGGCTTGCTTACGCTTGGTTTTTTCTTTGCCTTGTACCTGGCAACCAATGGCATGATGGCCCTGATGCGGGCATTCAATGCCTGCTATCGTACGGTAGAAAGACGCAACCCGTTTAAGATGCGACTTACAGCAACAGGACTTACACTTATGCTCGCAATGGTTTTATTGGTGGCAGTTATCCTGCTTATTGTTGGGCAGTTAATGCTTGATTATGTGATGGAAAATATCTCCCAGTTCAGTTCACTAGACATGGATGAGTACACTATTTACCTAATATTTTTGTTGCGCTTTGTAGTAATCTTCATTGTCTTTTTTGTAGCCATTTCTTTTATCTATTATTTTGGCCCTGCTGTCCATTACAACTGGAATTTTTTTTCCATAGGCTCCATGATTTCCACGCTGGGCATCCTGGCTATTTCCTATGGTTTTTCCTATTACATCACCAACTTTGGCAGTTATAATAAAGTGTATGGTTCTATCGGGGCGTTGATTGCGCTTATGATTTGGATTCAGTTAATTACGCTTGTACTCCTGTTTGGATATGAAATCAATGCCAGTCTCCACTATGGACATAAGTTGGAAACTGTTCGTGAAAATCTAATAAAGAACAGGAAGCTGAAAGCAATGCGATAATTGATGCCGCATGTTGACGCCAGTAATAAGTTTAATAATCACGCAGCGCTAGAAAAAAATATTCAGGATCAATTAACTATACTATTATTGACGTGGTCAAGTAAAGTATGGTATAGCGTCTTTAAAATGAATTCAAACCCTGTGTTTAATGGAATCAACAATAAAAAGGCCATTCAGCGAAGAAGAACTAGCCAATTTAAATCGCTATCGTGCAGGTAGGCTATTTGGTAATGGCTGTGGCCTGCTTTTTTTTGGTGGCTTCCTGTATATTATTCTTTTAGTAACGACAGGTATGGTTAATACCATTATCACTATTATCATGGTGTTGGTGGTAGTGGGTTTAGTTATTGATTATATGATCATATGGGACAAGGGCACCAAAGATTTTGAGGCTGGTTATGCCATTCATGTGTTTGGTAAAATTTCGGAGATAAAATTCGGATATCGTCAATCATGCATTCTTGTGATTGAGAATAAACCCCTTTATTTCGGAAGATACAGCACTCAATTTGCAAAAGTATGGACTGTTGGAGATACTATTGATGTGTCACAGGGTGCAGCCTCAGGACGATTACTTTCCTGGAAAAAAATTGAAGAGGACGGAAGTGTCATCTATTCTTCGGCTGCAGAGATGGAAATGATGAATCAAAAAGCACTGGTACAATCTAAATGGCTAATGAATACATTAAATAAACTTGGGCCACATGACAATAGACTTATTCATTAGCCGAAGTAATTACTCTTACATTTAATCGGTGATCCTCTTACATTAAAATTGACGGTCGATCACAAAATGAAAGCCAGGGGTAGTGAGAATTCGGGCTTTTGATTTTCGACTGGCAAAATAGGAGGGATTACGGGGTGTAGTCCCTTGAGGGTGAGTTTCAATCAAGCTAAAGTCGCTACGCTCTTTTTTGATAGACTCGCTTACAGAAACTTCGTTACGGTCGGTCTCTCCCCAACAAAAAGTCCCGCGAAAGCGGGACTTTGTTTGGTTCGCAGAGGAGGAGGATTAGCTGCGCTGATCCCTGAGTGTTGGTCTCAAAGAAAATCCAATCCGCTGCGCGTCTTTTTTTATTGATGGGCTTTCGTTCGCTTGCGCGAGGTGCGAAGACTTCACTTACCCCTCAATAAAAAAACCCCAGCAAAGCCGGGGTTTAATTTTTATTGCAGAGGAGGAGGGATTCGAACCCCCGGAACCCGTAAAGGTTCTCCGGTTTTCAAGACCGGTGCAATAAACCGCTCTACCACTCCTCTGTGTTTATCCCTAATCGTGAGCTTGCGATTGGAGTTCCTTTTTAAGGACTGCAAAAGTAAGGGGAAAATCGGTTTCTGCAAAAGCAGTTTGCAAATTGTCTATTGCTCACTGAAATCAGGGAACGTCTTTTTTAGGTCTTTGTTTTCGAAATCGCGGGTTGGTTTGCTTGCATCTAATTCAAGTATTACCAATTTCTGATTATTGATAATTGGCAGTAGTTTGTCCCGGTCCGGATCAAATTCCTTATTTCTTCGCATGCTTTTCAAAGCATATTTCCTCGCAAAATTGTCACCTTCTAATTGTAACTGATTTCTGATCTCCACATTGATCTTCATCTTCTCCAGAATGTCAGATTTTGACTTACCAATTACTTCGGTCGCCTCCAAGGTTCCCAATGTCATAACGCTTGTGCCTCCAATGGCTGACACGGCCTTGTATGTGCTTGGGTCATTGGGAATAGCCACCGGGGCAAGTCCTGTTGTGGCACCCAACGTAGCGTTAACGATCGACCTGTTCTTTTTACCTTTCTTGGCTTGTTTATAGGCCTTATTTAATCGCTCATTATTCTGATCCAGCAAATCCAGCAATGACTTCGCCTGTACCAGGGAATTTCTGTATTTCAGGTAAAGAAACTTATCTTTTTCATCAAGATTTTCTGTGTCTACCACTTTTATCCGAATCTTGCGCTGTACCCGGTTGTTGGATTTATCCAATGCAAAAAAAATGATTTCAATTGTTTTCGATTTCTCAACTTCCTCAACGAAGTAATAACCTGGCGACCATGTAAATTCTGATTGTACCTCCGTGTTTTGAATAAAGTTTTCAGCGGTTACACGACTATCGGAACACACAAAATTAACGCTGCTTATGTTCTCATCTCCATTAGGATCAGAAACATAAATCTTAAAATGAACACGTTCATCTTCTTTAATGGTTAAACTGGTATCACCAGGCACCAGGAGTATTTCCGGGGGCAAGTCAAGTTGTGTCTGGGCAATTTTTATTTTCCCTTTTGCCTCTAGTTTCTCGGGTTGATCCTGAACAATAAACTCCACCTGAAGCGGATTATTCCTGAGCGCATTGAATTGATTTCGTGACGGGGTCCAGGTGAGCAATCCATTGGAAGAGAGTGTGACTCCTTCAGGCAATTGTGATTGTATCGATTTGAAGACAAGGGGATCTCCATCCGGATCGTTCACGTATTCATTGGGAATCTGGTAACTATTTGCTGCTGCTTGCTTTACATAAAATATGGGTAGGTCTTCAACAACCGGTGGTCTGTTTTGGTGAAGTACAATAAAATGCAACGGCCTGCGCACCCTGCGACCATCTTTCCATTCTGCCTGCACGATCACGCTTACCTCTTTTTGTTTCTCAAGCCGATCCACCAGGTCATAAGAGGGTTGCCAATAAAAATTGCCAAGGGTGTCAAACTGAATGGCGTGTCCATTGATTCCTTCGAGTGTAAATTTCGGTTTAATCGGATCCGTTGATTCCATCTTGAAAGAAAGATAAGACCCTTCGCGCAGCTGACTCCATCCAGTTGAGTCGTTTGCGATCAGCTGCTGTGCAAAACTGTTGTTAAAGCAAATCAGGAAAGAGGCTGCTAGCCAATACTTCATTTCGGTTAAGGTTTTTATAAATTTAAAGCGGCAAAGTTAAACGTTTAGGAATGGAATTTCACCCATTCATGGAGTTTACCCTTCAATCGAATGACAAAAAGTAAAAACATAAAGAATAGTTCGGGCGACTATCCGTTTTTCGAAAATGTGTATGCCGTGGTGATGTTGATCCCCAAAGGCAGGGTGACAAGTTATGGAGCAATTGCCAGTTATCTGGGAACCAAAATGAGCGCCCGCATGGTAGGCTGGGCTATGAACGCAGCCCATAAAAACAAAAAAATTCCGGCCCACCGGGTTGTTAACCGTGCGGGATTGCTAACCGGGAAACACCATTTTGAAACACCGACTACCATGAAAAATCGTCTTGAGAAGGAAGGAATCAAAGTGATCAAAGATCAGGTTCAGGATTTTAAAGTTAAATTCTGGGACCCTGCAAAGGAACTAATTTAAGAAAAACCTTCCCAATTTGGGCCATTTTACGAAGCGGATATTCAAAATCATTCGAAATTTGATGGTTTTGATTCTTGGTTTCATAATTGAAGATCAATCATTATGAAAGTTTTAACTTCAATTCTCTTGATTATAGTATTATCTGCCACGGTGGGCTTAGCCAAAACATCAGATTCATCCTTGCGCGTGCTTTCAACAAAAAGATCAGTTCTTGATATCAAGACTTCAAAAGATTTGATTGGCGCTACCATCGTTATTGAAAACGAAGAACACGATGTAATCGAATCCATCCCTTTAGAAAAGAGAAGAACCATTGTTGACTTTTTCTTTCTAGCACCAGGTGCTTATAATGTAAAGATTCAGAAAGGTGAAAAGGAAATTGTAATCTACTACGTAAATAAATAGTTGTTGATCGGGCTTTTAATCGAAAAGGAGTCGCATGAAAGTGCGGCTCTTTTTTATCCCAAAATTGTCATTAGGAATGACAATTTTGCCCGAAGGGTGACGAACACTGACGGGTTCCGTAAGTATTAACCCTGACATTGAAAATGAAAGAAAAACGTACAATAAGAAGAATGGGTAACTCTTTCATTTTCAATCGTCAGCACAAAGTGCAAAAAAGTCTAATGACTTTTTTGGGTTTATTTTTTTGAAATGATGAAAAGTCCCAGGAAGGTAATCAGGCCATTCAAAATCAAGATTTCAATTCCGAATTTATATCCATTTAACAAGACTTCTGAGTTCAGGCTTATCAGATAAGATAGAAGAGGTGAAGCAATACAAATTAAGGGTACCCCTACTCCTTTTATTTGCCTGCGGGTAAACAAGCCGAAGGAAAACAAGCCCAACAATGGTCCATAGGTATAACCTGCAACATTAAGTACCGCATCGATGACCGATTTTTCATTTATCTCTTTAAAGATTATAATGATGATCAAAAACAAAATCGAGAATGAAATGTGTACAATAAACTTCTGATTTTGTTTTACAGATTCAGGTTTGTCTTTAAAATTAAGGAAGTCAATACAAAAGGATGTGGTTAATCCGGCCAATGCAGAGTCGGCACTGGCATAAGACGAGGCGGTTATCCCAAGCAGAAAGAAGATACCCACCAGCGGACCTAACTCAGTGAAAGCAAGTCTTGGGAATAATTCATCAGAATAAGCAGGTAGCGGCAATGCCTTTGCTGTACTATATAAATAGAGTAGTGCGCCCAGTGTCAAAAAAAGCAGATTGACGAATACCAGGGTCAGACTAAACCAAAACATATTTTTCTGCGCATCACCCAGCGTTTTACAGGTCAGGTTTTTTTGCATTATTTCCTGATCCATTCCTGTCATGGTAATGGCAATAAATGCGCCTCCAAAAAATTGCTTGGGAAAAAATAAGGTTGAGTTGGCATCATCAAAGTGAAAGACTCTGTCATAGCCATTAGTTTTAATAGCGTCTATTACTTCAGAAAAATCCAGTCCCAGATCTCCGGAGATTTTTACTACCGTAACTATTACTGCGGTTACGAGAAAAAATGTCTGAAAGGTATCGGTCCATACAATCGTTTTAATGCCACCTTTAAATGTGTATACCCAGATTAAGATAATGGTTACAGCTACTGTTACAATAAAGGGTACGCCCCAGGCATCAAATAAAAACAGTTGCAACACGGTGGCCGCTAAAAATAACCTGAGTGAAGAACCAATGGTTCGCGATATCAAAAAGAAGAGTGCACCGGTTTTGTACGACCATTTATCAAATCGTTGTTCTAAATAGGTGTATATAGAAACTAAGTTAAGTCGGTAATACAAAGGCATTAAAACACCAATGATTACCCAGTAGCCTACGAGATATCCTAACACAATTTGGAAATAGGAAAAACCAATTTTCCCCACATTGCCCGGTACGGAGATGAATGTGACACCTGAAAGCGAGGCCCCAATCATGCCAAAGGCAACCAGGTACCAGGGCGATTGCCGGTTGGCTGTAAAAAAAGTATTCGTGTCAGCCCCTCTCGATGTTACATACGAAATGCTAATCAAGACAAAGAAATAGACCGAAATGATTGAAACAACAAGAATCGGATTCATCAGCGCAATTAATCGCATAAAGAAAGTAAAAATCATCAGGATAAATAAATGCCACTAATCAAGTTCAATTTTTTTACTTTTGTGGAGGAAACAGGTTTACATAAGGTATGAAAACATCACATCAAGAGCAGGAGTTGATAGACGTGCTGGAGGTTATTGACGTGACGGATGTCAAAGACCTCATTGTGTTCAATGATGACTTCAATACGTTTGATCATGTTATTCAAACGCTGATCCGGGTATGTAAACATACTACCGAGCAAGCCGAGCAATGCACCTGGCTGATTCATTATAAAGGAAAATGCGCGGTGAAGTCCGGAGCAATGGATGAATTAAAGCCTATGCGCGAAGCTATTTGTGATGCAGGTATTGACGCCCGAATTGTATAACTACAAATTTATTTAATTACTTACCCAGCTGGTGGAATTCCCTTCCAAACTAATAGAAGATGCCGTGAACGAGGTTGCCAAATTACCCGGCATCGGCAAAAAGACTGCACTTCGATTGGTTTTGCATTTGGTGAAAGAAAATGGATCGAAAACAACGGCACTTACTGAGGCCCTTGATAAGATGCGACAAAACATTCGGTTCTGTAAAACCTGTCATAATATTTCAGACGAAGAAGAGTGCTCGATTTGTAAGAGCCACCGAAGGGATAAAAGTTTGTTATGCATTGTGGAAGAAACCAACGATGTGATGGCGATTGAGAACACGTCTCAATTTCTCGGTGTCTATCATGTGTTAGGTGGCATCATTTCTCCCATGAATGGAATCGGGCCTGCTGATTTAAAGATTGACTCGCTGGTGGATCGAGTAGCTAAATCGCAAGGTGCTATCAAAGAAATTATTCTCGCGCTCAGTCCCACCATGGAAGGGGACACCACAGCCTTTTATATTAACCGCAGACTAAAGGAATATCCTGTTAAGCTCACCACCATTTCGCGTGGCGTTTCCGTTGGCGGTGATCTGGAGTATACCGATGAGATTACGCTGGGGCGGAGTATTACGGGGCGGACTTTATTCAGTTAAAGTTTTTATCCCTTGCCTAAAGCCTGATAAATTTCGTTCTTTGGGGCTCTTTATTAACCCCAAGTCATGCACCACCTTTCCAACCGTATTGAAGCCATCCAGGAATCTGCCACACTGGCTATGGCCGCTAAAGCCCGCGAGTTTAAAAACCGAGGCATTGATGTGATCAACTTAAGTTTGGGTGAACCCGATTTTAAAACGCCCAAACACATTTGTGAGGCTGCTAAAACTGCTATTGACGATGGAAAATATTTTTCCTATCCACCCGTAGCCGGCTATCAGGATTTGCGCGAAGCCATAGCCGCTAAATATCAAAAGGAAAATCATGTGCCATATAAGGCGGAAAATATTGTTGTATCCAATGGAGCTAAGCAATCTATTGCCAATGTCATGCTGGCCTTGCTTAACCCTGGTGATGAAGTAATTATCTTTTCACCATACTGGGTTAGTTATGATGCGCTGGTTCGACTGACCGAAGCAACACCCGTATTGGTAAAGGGAACTATTGAAAATGATTTTAAAGTAACAGCTGCACAAGTAGAAAAGGCAATCACTACGAAAACAAAAGCCTTGATTTTTTCATCACCGTGTAATCCTACCGGTTCGGTGTTTACCCGAAAAGAGTTGGAAGCCATTGCAGCGGTTGTGTTAAAACATCCAAGCGTTTTGGTAATTGCTGATGAAATTTATGAGCACATCAATTTTACAGGCGATCAAACCAGTATGGCATCAATACCCGGGATGTTTGAAAGAACCATTACAGTAAATGGTTTTGCAAAGGGTTTCGCCATGACGGGTTGGCGCGTGGGCTACATTGCTGCACCCAAGTGGATTGCAGACGGAAGTAATAAAGTGCAAGGCCAGATAACATCAGCGAATTGCTCGATCTCACAACGCGGGGCTTTGGCTGCGATTGCAGGAGATATAAAACCAACCCAGGAAATGGTGGCGCAATACCATAAGCGCAGAGATATCGTCTATAAATTATTGAAAGAAATACCAGGTATTAAAACGCATTATCCGCAAGGTGCTTTTTACTTTTTTCCGGATGTAAGCTATTACTATGGTAAATCAAATGGAGAGAGAACCATTAAGGATGGCGATGACTTTTGTTTATATATGTTGGAGACAGGTCATGTTTCCTTAGTGCCCGGAGGCGCCTTTGGTGAAGAGAACTGTGTTCGACTATCCTATGCAGCTTCCGAAAAGGAATTGATTGAGGCAATGACTCGAATGAAAAAAGCGTTAGAAAACTTTAAATAACATGGAGCAAAGATCACTTCAGGTTATATTTCAATCCTTCAACAATCTCCGGGTCTTGATTATCGGAGATGTGATGCTGGATAGTTATATCTGGGGTGCGGTGGAAAGGATTTCGCCAGAGGCACCGGTGCCGATCATTCATGTTAAGAAACGTGATGTGAGGTTGGGTGGTGCAGCTAACGTGGCGCTCAATGTGCAGGCGCTTGGCGCCACACCAGTTTTAGTTGCCCTTTGTGGCGATGATGATAATGGAAAGAAACTTCGGTCTATTCTGTCAGAGCAGAACATGTTAACCAGTGGCCTGGTAACCTCAACAACAAGACCAACTACAGTAAAGACGCGGGTAATAGCTAGTCATCAACATGTGGTGCGTGTAGATGAAGAATCAGACCGGGTGGCCGATGCTGAAGAAGAAGCGCAATTATTAAGACGGATTGAAAGTTTAATAACTACTTGTCAGGTTGTAATTTTTGAAGATTACGATAAGGGAGTACTGAATGCATCAATCATCGAAAAGACAGTGACGCTGGCAAAGCATAATCAGATACCTACCGTAGTGGATCCCAAGAAAAGAAACTTTTTAGCCTATAAGGAAGTCAGCCTGTTTAAACCCAACCTGAAAGAAATGCGTGAGGGATTAAAGCTAGATCTCGAAGCGGGAAATCAGCATCAGCTGGAAAATGCCATCAACATACTGAAAGAAAGATTGGCTGTAGAAGGAGTGATGGCAACACTTTCGGAGCATGGCGTCTATATAGATTATAAAAATGAAAAAATTCTGCTTCCGGCACATCCCCGTGAGATTGCCGATGTTTCCGGAGCCGGGGATACTGTGGTAAGTATTGCCGCACTTTGTGTAGCGCTGGATTTGCCACCGAGGCAAATTGCAGCGCTTTCTAATTTAGGAGGCGGACTTGTATGTCAGCATGTGGGCGTGGTGCCTATTAATAAACAAGAGTTGTTGACAGAGGCACTCACACTACTTCAGTAACGAAAGGAATTACTTCAGTGAATTCTTGAACGATTCGATTCTCTGTAGCATTTTATTGAAGAATTTATTTCTTTCCTTCTCTGCCGAAGTGCTAATAAGGATAGAATATTTCGAAAGATTATAAAAGTATTTTTCAGTTTTGTCACAAAACGATTCCTGGTGGGTTGTTAGTAGATTGAGCGTATTATAATTGATATATACAATGCGTCTTGAATCCATGCGGGCAAGCGCTGTATTATTGGCAATCAGTATTTCATTTTTATAAAGTCGAAAACTTTCACCTCCGGATTTTTTTCCGGCTTCTGCCTCTGCTTTAATTAACCCAATTAATTCAATCAACTGATCGCACAGCATGGCTGCCTGTTTATGGTCACCAAAGAAGCGACATTCATAATAGAACTCTATCTGTTTGAGAGTTTCATTAATGGCTTCGTCACTCCAGATTTCCGAACCAGGGATGGACGAATACAACTTCCAGAGTTTATGAGCTGCTTGTTGAATTTGTGGAGGAATGATTTCTACTTGAAATAACTGATTATTATAGGTTGGATCTTTTATTACTGTCTTCAGCCAGAAAAACATTTTGAAGGAGGATAATGCAGGCAAACGAAAATTGTGGAAGATAGGCATGTCTCTCGCTACATATAGAAGTTCTTTCTGCTTGCAGGAATTGATATAGGTAAGATTGGTACCCACAGAATTTAGCCAATGCTCAAGTGTATAGCTTGTACTCATGGCACGATGATGAAAAAGCGATGTGTTGACTGAAGTTGAAAATAATGCATCTAAAGAAACAACAAAGAGATCGCATAATTTTTTAGCCTCATCAAGTGAAAGCACAGTTTCTCCGCGTATTCTTCGGTAAGCACTATCCCGGCTAATTTTCAAAAGCTCAGCCAGCACATCCGGGAAAGAAACGTTTTCGGACAGTCGCTTTCTTATTTGTTCAAGAAAAATGGATTGGATATTTTGTGGAGCGGGTATCTGGGCCATGACAGATTATTTCAAATCAATCAACTTTTGTTTAGAAATTGAAATTTTCTCTGACAGCCTGCTAAAGAACCGATTACGTTCTTTTTCCGCTGTGGCACTAATTAATGCTGAATTTTTAATCAAGGTTTTCAAGTACATCTCTGTTTTCTCACAAAACGAATCCTGATAGGTAGTTAACAAATCTGTCGTGTTGTAATTTATAAAAACAACTTGGGCGTCAGTCATCTTTACCAGGATTGTATTGTCAGGAATTAGAATATCATTTTGATAGAGCGTAAAGCCTCCACCTTCTGACTTTTTTCCCTCAGCAGCTTCCTCTTTTATGTTTGTAATAAATTCATCCAATTGATTGAGCAGGTCAATCGCCATTGTACGATTCTTGAAATAGTCACATTCGTAATAGAATTCAATTTGTTTAAGTGTACTATTGATTGCTTCATCGCTCCAGATTTCGGTGCTCGCCAGAGAGGAGTATAATTGCCACGCTTTCGTAGCTTCTAAAAATACTTCCTTTGGTAATACATCATGTGAATAAAGCAACTGTTCATAATGAGGATCTTTGACTATCGTTTTTGACCAAACAAATAGTTTGAATGTAGTAAGTTCAGGAAATCGGAAATAATGAAAAGCGGGAATATCTTTGGCGGCATAGATGAGGTCAAGCGTAGTGGAGGTTTTTGCGAGTGTGAGATTTTGAATAATTGACTTTAGCCATTCATTTATTGAAAAATTAAAATCTACGGCCTGATGGTCAATCAGCACCATATTTGAATCGGGGGATATGATTGCATCAATGGATAGTTCATATTGATCATATATTTTTTTGACTTCGTCAAGCGATAACACGGTTTCGCCTCGTATTCTACGATAGGCACTATCCCGACTTACATTCAATAGTTCTGCTAACTCATCGGCAAAGGAAGAATTATCTGGTAGTTTATTCCGGATTTGATTTAAAAAGTCAGTTTGGATACTAGGTACAGTGCTTTGTGATCCCATATCAGGGCTTTCAGTAAATAATAATAATCTAAAAATCTACGATTTGCAATAGTCCGTACTGGCCGGAAATCCAGGGGCAAACATTTTCATAATGCGCAAAAGATAGCTGACAGCCTGGCGGTGAATGAAATTGACGGGCTTTAGGAGCACCCTACTTTTGAGTTATCAATTCACCTAAATGATTTTGTTATGACTTTAAACATCTATGCACTCCTAACCCCAATTGCATTAGGTTTCATCTTGTTGGAGATACTCGTCTGTTGGTATTACAAGAAAAAGTATATCACGTTTCAGGAAGCCGTGGCCAATTTTGGTACCGCGTTGGGCAATCAAACGATGAATGTGCTGGTGGCTGCGGGCGTTTATCTAGTCTATGGATTTCTATGGGAGAATTATCGGCTGATTGACAATCTGGAGCTGAATGCCTTCAATTTTATTTTCCTGTTGTTGGGAATTGATTTTATTTTCTATTGGGTTCATCGGTGGGGGCATCATGTTAATATTATGTGGGCCGCACATTCTCCGCATCATTCTGCCGAAGAGATGAATTTTTTTGTAGCACTTCGGGCAAGTGTTACTCAACGACTCTTTTCTTTTTTCTTCTTTTGGCCTCTTACCATCATTGGATTTAAGCCTCTTGATATTTATGCCATGACCGGACTTCACTTATTCATATCGTTTTTACATCATACCGAACTCATTCCAAAGCTGTGGCGTTGGATCGAATATGTTTTCACTACCCCTTCTCATCATCGCGTTCATCACGGTATCAATTTCGCTTATCTCGATAAAAATTTTGGTGAATTTCTTATCATCTGGGATCGGCTATTCAAGACCTATGCGGAGGAAGAAGAGAAAGTGGTGTATGGAATGTACAATCCACCCAACACCTGGAACCCCATATCCATCAACTTTCATTATTATCAAATACTTTGGAAGGATGCTGTAGCAGCTCCGCGTTGGGTCGACAAGTTCAAAATCTGGTTTATGCCACTGGGCTGGCGACCTCAGGGGTTACCACCCAAGCCACCGTTGAAAGAGGTAACACAACATAATCAGGTTCGATTGCGGACAAAAATGTTTTATGGAGCAAAACCTTATCTGATTCTTCACATACTTCTGGGGATTGCTTTAATGATGTTCATCATTGATCCGAAATCACCCTGGGGCACAATTGAGCGGTGGATAGGTAGTTTTCTGCTTTGGCACATGATTATCAATTGGAGTGGCATCATGGAATCAAAAGCATGGTTGTTCCGCTCTGAAGTATTTCGATTAATTATAACTTGTTCAATCCTGATTTATTTCAGTAATGCTCCGCTGTATAGCCCGCTAAATCTTTTGTGGCTTGTCTTGTCTCTGCTTTCGGTTTTTTGGACTACACGTTTTTTTCGGATCTATTTACCACTTAACTTAAACCGATTACCATGAAAAAGACCCTCATCATGTGTCTATTTGTAGCGTATGGGGCATCAGCACAGAACTATGTTGAGTTGGCTAAGTTTTACTATAACAACTCCGCGGTCAATTATTTTGAGAACAGTGACTCAAGTACGCGTGTGACAGAGTTAGGCGTAGATATCACCTTGCCCCTTGTAATTAATAAGTCCGATGCATTTCTAACGGGGTTGGTTTACGAAAGAACACAAGTCAGGCTTTTTGAATCTGAACCGGAAGAAGCTATTTCAATTTTAGGTTTCAGGGTAGGGTTATCTAAAAAGCATTCTGATAAGTGGACAGGAACGTATTTGCTGATTCCGAAAATTGCCTCTGACTTTGAAAGCATCACGAGGAAAGATTTTCAAATAGGTGTCATAGCCCTTATGAAGTATACGAAGCGTGAAAATCTAAACTATAAACTAGGCGCTTATTATAGTTCAGAATTTTTTGGCCCTATGTTCGTGCCTCTTTTTGGACTTTATTACCTAAGCCCCAATAAGAAATTTGAAACGAATTTAACGCTGCCTTTTATGGTGGATGCTAATTACAAACTGCATGATCGTGTAAATCTTGGTATTAATTTCTTTGGCCAGGTTAGGTCTTACCATCTTTCGCAAATTCCGGAAACGAGCAATGAAGGATATGTTGTAAAAGCAAGCAATGATTTATTCAGCTACTTAAAATTCAATCTTAGCAAAGCATTAAGCCTTCAGGCAAAGGTTGGTTATTCCATAGGAAGGAGTTACCGTGTTTATGACGAATCGGATAAGATAACTTATGGATCAATTTTAGTTAGAGTAGGAGACGACAGGCAACAATTAAATACCGACTTTTCAAACGGCTTTACTTACCAGGCTACGCTGCTGTATAGGTTTGTAAAAGAATAGCAGCCCGTTGATTACCGGAGTGACAGTTAACTAATCTTTTTTCGTAGGGCCTGTATAGATTCTTGCATACGGTTAAAGAATTTGTGTCGCTCCCGTTCGCCACTCGCACTGATTTGTACAGACTTGTCTATTACATTATTAAGATAATCTTCAATGATCTTGCAAAAGATTTCGTTTGAAGTAGTCAGCACATTCATCGTGTTATAGGTGAGAAAAGCAACACGCTTATCACCCATTTTGAAGAAGATGGTAGTTTCTGCGATAAGAATATCATTTTTATACAGGCTAAAATTTTCCTCTCCATTTTTGGAGCCCTTTTGGGCGCATGACAGGATATGATCTAACATCTTGCTGTACTCATCGCAAACCTCAAGTGCTTGTGAAGTTGTGATCACACCAATTTCCAAATAGTATTCTATCTGCCTTAAGGTAACGGTTGCGGTTTCATCACTCCAGATTTCTGTGCTGGGTATCTGTGCGTATTGGTTCCATAATTTTTCACCCATGTGTATTAATTGTGCCGAGATACTTTCAAACTGAAATTTGCTGTCTGCCAGGCTGGGATAGCGATGGTAGGTTTTCATCCAAAAAAACATTTTGAAGGCTGCCAGTTTCGGAAATTTATAATATTGAAAGAGCGGAATATCCTTAGCGGCATAGTATAACTTCTTTTCCGGAAAGCTACTGATCGTTTCCAGGTTGCTAAGAATAGACTTAAGCCACATTTCAAACGTGAAATATTTACTATCAATCTTTCTGTTGTGAAACGTTATCATCTCCGGAGTAGGGGATAGGAGAGTATCCAGCGAAACATTGTAATGTGTACAGATTTTCTTGACTTCGTCTAATGACAAAACGGTTTCGCCTCGGATGCGCCTGTAAGCACTGTCACGACTTAGGTTTAGAAGTTCGGCCAACTCATCGGCTAAGGATAAGTTTTGAGGTAGCTTTTTCTTGATTTCATTCAGGAAGGTGGATTGGATACTTTCCATGGGGGGGGGTTGGCAAGATCTGCAAATAATAATAGCAAAAAATGATCGCTTTTGCAAAAAATGCAACAGTTGCTATCTCGCATTTGTTGGCTGGCGTTATGCGCCAAAATCAATTTGGGCTGTTATGATGATTGATACTTCAGTTGTATGAAACCACTCTACTTTAGGTGTGTAATCAAAACACTTAACCAAGTCTGTTATGAAAAAAGTAATATTATTCACAGTAGCATTTGTATGGATTCAGTGCTCACAAATTAGTGCGCAATCTGAATATCGCACCGCGTTGCAGAAAGGCTCTTTGCTGGTGGGCGGAAGTATGGACATCAACTTAGGTAATGCGAAGTATGAGTATTCCTCCCAAACGGATAAGCATACATTAAATTCCATCAACTTTAATCCTTCCATTGGTTTCTTTGCCAGTCATGGATTTGCAGTAGGTCTTTCGTTGGATTTAGTCTCTGAAAAGGAAAAGTATAGTGACACGTACAATTTAGAGGGTAAACGAACTGAATATTTAGTTGGCCCATTTATGCGAGTCTATACCAGGGGTGGGGTTTTCTTTTCTGGCAATTATTTGCTGGGAAAATCAATTTCAGAATATAAATATTCTGGTGACTCTAATAAGGAGACATCAAAAACTTCAAAATGGAAATTAGGAATTGGATATGCCGCGTTTCTCAATGAGCATGTTGCCCTTGAGCCTTCTCTGTCCTACCAGGCCTATGCTTCAAAGGAGGATGATGGTGATTCTAATTTTACTTACCGCACAGGACAGGTTGTTATAGGTCTTGGGTTATCTATTTATCTGAGGGCTAAATCTAATGCAACAACATTGAATGAGTAATATCTAAGCAATATCATTATTCGATTGGAGGCAGTGAATTGTTTCAACTGTTAACCTATAACTTTTATGAAGATATTTATCACGGGTTCCACCGGTTATATTGGCCAACGCCTGACGGAATGTTTGCTAAACCAGGGTCATGAAATTCATGCGCTGGTGAGAACAATTCCTCAGAATGAAATATTTTCTCATTCCCGAATAAAATTTTATAAAGGTGATCTTCTTGATAAGTCTTCCCTTGAGAAGGCCATGTTGGGCTGTAGCCAGGTTTATCATCTCGCTGCCTATGCGCGACCCTGGGCAAAAAATCCAAGAACTTACTTTGAAATCAACGTTCAAGGCACACTTAATGTTCTTGAAACGGCCAGGCAGGTAGGTGTTAATAAATTGGTTTTTAGTTCATCGTGTTCTGTGTTGGGCAGAAGCAACAGCTCGCTCCTTACAGAGGATCATGTTCGGGATGTTCAATTTTTTACGGAGTATGAAGCTTCTAAATATTTAGCTGAAACATATGTTCGGAGTTATTCAAATAAATGGCTCGATACCGTAATTGTTTCACCATCCAAAGTGTATGGCCCCGGTATTTGGACCGAAAGTAATGCGGTATCCCATTTGATTCAATTATACGTTACCGGTGATTGGCATGTGATACCGGGTAATGGAAATTCACTTGGATGTTTTTGCTTTATCGAAGATGTAGTTCGAGGGCATTTGCTTGCTATGGAGCATGGACGACCTGCAGAGAAATATATTTTAGGCGGAGAGAACCTTCAGCTTAAACAGTTCTTTAGTATGATAAAGCAGCTGTCCGGCAAGAATCATTTTCTGGTACATGTTCCGATTTGGTTAATGATGCTTTTTGGCTGGAAAGAAGAAGTAGGTGCATCTATTTTTGGGAAGGATCCGCTAATCACCCGAAAGTGGATTGTTAGGTATAATCATGATTTAGCATGTTCGAGTGAAAAGGCTATCCGGGAGTTAGGGTATTCGATAACTCCACTCACGGATGGCCTTACCAAAACATTGCATTGGATTAATAGCAGGACACCAATCTATACTGTTTAGGTGATGAATAACTCAAAAAAGAATTATGCATTGGTTACTGGGGCAAGCTCAGGAATCGGTAAGGCGATAGCTCATGAATTAGCTAGAAGAAAGATTGATTTGATTTTAGTAGCGCTTCCACAAACCGGGTTGCCGGATATTTCGAATGAAATTGAGAATAAGTATTGCGTAGATGTAAAATTCATTGAACTGGATTTAACGGAAGAGGGTTCTGCCAGGCGTTTATATAACTGGTGTTGTCAACAGAAAGTGAGAGTAAATACCCTAGTAAATAACGCTGGTTTAGGTACACAAGGTTCGTTTGAGCATACGAGTCTTTCAGATTTAGAAACTATGCTCAAACTGAATAATCAGGCACTGGTAATGCTAGCTTATTATTTTCTTCCTGATTTAAAAGTGAACCAACCGTCTGCTATTTTAAATGTAGGTAGCCTGGCATCTTTCATGAGCATACCTGGCAAGGCAGTGTATTCTGCTTCCAAAAGTTTCATCTATTCATTTTCTGTTTCGTTGAGGTTAGAGCTTATGCAGTATCGTGTAAGTGTTAGTTGTTTGTGCCCTGGTGGCACGATCACCAGCGCTCGCGTCATGGAGAATATTAGTAAACTCCGGTTTGTGGGCACGGCCATGCTGCAACGACCCGAGGAAGTTGCCTGTGAAGCCGTGAGACAAATGTATCAGGGAAAAAAATTGATAATTCCCGGATGGCACAATAAACTCCTTTATAAAACCTGGTCGGTATTGCCGCAGCGACTCGTGGAGATCATACTGAGGATTATATTTTTCAAAAGTTATTCTAATGAAAATAGAAAAATGAAAAGAATGGCTGTAGTGCTACATGCGATAACTAACTGATGGTATACTCCGATTCATTGTTGATTATTGATACCAAAACAAAAATTCGAATATGAAACCAATCAAACCTCTTCCACTGAACATCATTAATTTCCTTTTAATCGCTACGGTAGCACTTCTAACTTATACTCCGCAGTTAACGCTAGCACAAATCAATTTCAAAGCAAAAGTTCAAACTATTTCTGGAAACCAACTTAGCGGACAGATTATTCGAATTACAAAAGATTCCTTATTTCTTAACACTAATAAAGGGCCTGATCAAATGATTGTTGCAGGATCGGAAATTAAAATGCTTCGAATCAGGAAAATTGGAACTGTGGGTAAAGGGTTTTTAATAGGGGCAGCGAGTGGAATAATTCTTGGTGGGGCTATTGGGTATGTATCTTACACGCCCCCTGATTGTAGTAGTGGTTGGTGTTTCGATTTTGGCCCTGAATACGATGCGTATGGTGGTGCCTTCCTGGGTTTTGTGGCTGGTTCAATCATTGGAACTGCGATAGGTTCATCCGGCAAAGTATTTACGGTTGAAGGCGAAAATGGAATCTTAGAGGAAGCAATGATTTATATAAACACTAATTCCTCCAACAGTAAAAAATGAGCCATGAAAAATAAATTGATATTGATCATGCTGATCTTCTTTCTTTTCCAGATCCCAGTATCTGCACAGGAAACTTTATCCTCACCGTACCAGAAAAGCTGGTGGTTTGATATGGGTGGGGGTAGTTCTACCCGCGATCGTGCAATTACGGCAAGTCTTAATATTGAGTTGGAAAAGAGATTCTTGCTTACGTTTTCGTATGATAATGCCTATTACCCTGCAGAGTTATCCAATGCGATAACAACTATAATTTCATTCGGTCTGATTCCTCCAACTTATAAAGCGGGGTTCAACACAGAATCAATTAATCTTAAGCTTGGTAAAGTAGTTAAAAGAAATTGGGGAGTGCTTACTTTCTCAGCTGGAGCTTCAGTGGTTACTGCAAGTCAGTACGCTGTCACAAAAGAGCTTGGAAATTCCACTACTATTGGCCTCTCGATAGACGCTAAGATTTTACCGGTCTATAAGTTTGTAGGCCTCGCGATTAACCCGTTTTATAACATTAATGGTATCCAAAGCTACGGAGGACTCACTATCAGTTTGGCATTGGGAAAAATCAACTACTTTAATTGAATTATATATAATGAGTAGTTGAAAACGGATAAGTACTAAATTAATTCTCCTTAAACTGTTTTTCTAGCGGCCCCAGTTTCTCAAGATCCTCAATAATTTTTCTGTCCAGCGGGCTTTCTTTGATCACGTTATAGTTGTCCCAGAATTCTTTGTTGTAGGGCAGATCCTGATATTGCAATCCGTAGTTTCGCATTTTTTCTGTTGATGCAATTCGGCTGTCGGTGTTGGCGAAGACTTCGTTAATAAGCAGCGATTGATTGAGATCGGTTTCAAATTTTAATTCTTTGGTTTTTATGTCATACCAATTCACCCGGGAATCAACAGTGATATAGTTCAAATAATATTTTCCCTCAAAGGGTTTAAATTCGATCACACGCCTCAATTTAACAAACTTGCTCTCTAAGCCTCTTTTTTTTGTCAATGCTTCTTCTTGATTGCTTTCAAACTCTGTGCGTAATATCGCATACGTTCCCTTTTCTACGTATACGGTTAACAGGTACTCTTCTTTATGGGATACTACAAATACTTCATGGCCATTGTAATAAGAGTCCTTGTCTCGTTGAAGACTATTAAAGAAGATTTGTTCTGCAGGGAAATGCCGGTATCGAACACTATTATGAAGTAATAAATCCTCCAAAAGATTATCCTGATCAAAATAGGTAGTGAATTTACTTTCGTATCCAATGCTTCTGCGGATTTCCAAAAGAGACACCCGCTCGCGTAGTTTAAATTTGTTGCGCGGCTCTTTATAATCTTCGTCATATATCTTCACGGCAGCTTCCAGGAGCGAGATGTAGGTGCCACCCACTTTTTTTATATCCCGATAGAACCCATCCATCAGGTAGGGTGTCATCGGATAATTTTGTTCAATGCGTGAGAGTGCAATCTGAAGTATATCACTCCCGCTCAGGGAATCAGAAATCAAGACTTCGTCTAATACCAGGGTTGATTTTTCTACTTCAATGATTAATGGGCTAACATTTAACAAAGTCCATACGGGTGCTTCGTATGTCTTATACCCCAGCATATTGATGGAGAACAAATCGTTTTGAAGTTCGCGAGGAATATGAAAATCAAAATCGCCTTGCAGGTTGGTAATGGTGCCAATAGATTTGCCTTTAATGCCGATGGAAGCGAAAGGCAGGGGCTCTTTTGTTTCCTTATCAACCGCTTTACCGGAAATGGTGATTCGCTGAGCCAGCCCGGCAAATGTAACTAACAGAAATAGGAAGGCGAGAAAAATATTCCTCATGTAAAGAAATTACTATTTCAACGATTTGGATTCAAAGATAGTGTATTCACGAACATAAGACTCAGGTAACCCAACGCAATAAAACCTCCATTAAGCGTCATTACATTACATTAGTCGGCTTTACCTTCGATTGTTTAACTTTATACGATAATCTTCCAAATTATGAAGTGGTTGGATGCAATACCGGGAATCTGGAAACGAGCTTATCTGCTCATTTGCCTTTGGTATGCGATAAATTTTGCCGTAAGTGCTGTTTGGGAGTGGCGATTTGTAAATCCTCAATACTATGTATTATGGACCAAACTTTTTCAACTGGAGGCCCTGTGTGTGATTGTTTTGCTCATTTTCGTATGGTCGCATTGGTTATTTAATTTTCCTGCACGCTGGCAAATTGCGGGTCATATTCTGGGTATCATTATTTTCTTTTTGTTGATGGGCACACTGTCCTATTATTTCACAGACTACCTGGAAGGGTTTACCTACGTTGAGCATTGGCGGGAATACCTGATTGAGATGCTGGGTGATTTATCAGCACTCCGGATTAATGATCAGTATATTATTACAGTAGGTGTTTATTATGTAATTAGATATTTTCAGGGACTTCAAAAACAGGAACAAGAGAAAAGTGAATTGGCGATACGCAACAAAGAAATGCAGATTTCCCTTTTGAAATCCCAGATCAATCCACACTTTTTATTTAATACGTTAAACTCCATTAGCACACTTGTTCATTCCAGCAAGGATCAGGCTCGCAGAGTAATCAGTCAACTTTCTGATATTTTTAGGTATGCTCTCGACTCGCATAGTGGTGACATGGTAAAACTTTTGCACGAAATTGAATTCATTGAAAATTATATCCGGATTCAACAGGTGCGTTTTGGCGACCGATTGAAATTTGAAAAACATATTGATTCTACCTGTCTGGGTATTTATATCCCGCCCATGATACTTCAACCCCTCGTTGAAAACTCTGTGAAGTATGGAATTGCGCCCAAAGAGGAGGGAGGTACAATATCATTAACTGTCAGGCGTTCTGGCTCGGTAATTTTTTTCGAAATTAAGGATGACGGGCTCGGGTCTAAAGCCAAGAAAGTAATGGATGGAAGTTCCAGTGGGGTGGGGATGATGAACACAAATCTTAGGTTGAAGAGCTACTTTGGCGTGCAATCTCATTTGCGTGTACTGGCCAGTGAACACGGCTATTCGGTAAGCTTTTATTTAGAAGACAAGAAGGTAATGCAAGAAAAAAATAACGAATCAATTATTGAAAACCAATTATTATGAAATGCCCATGTAAGTGCTTCGCGCCAACTGGAAATATTTATTTTGGGCATTCCATGTGACCTTAAACAATAAATTATAAACTCATGAATACTACCTGTTTGATCATCGATGATGAAAAATTAGCCCGCGATTTATTGCGCGAATTTTTAGAGACCTTTCCACAAATTGAAATTATAGGCGAATGCAATAAAGGAACTGATGCCGTTGAGCAAATTAATAAGCTGAAGCCCGATATGATTTTTCTCGATGTGCAAATGCCCGGCATGAATGGGTTTGATGTGCTGGATGAAATAGAGCACGAGCCTTATGTTATCTTCACAACAGCCTATGATCAATATGCCATTCAGGCCTTTGAACGAAATGCAGTAGACTATCTGCTAAAGCCGTTGGATCAGGAGCGATTTAAATTAGCTGTTGATCGCGCGTTGAAAAGAAAAAAGATGGAAGAAGGAAATATCGAAGACCTATTGGGAAGCCTGCGTCCGGTAAATCCGCGTACATCTTACGACTCTCATATTTTTGTTCAAAAATCAGAGAAACTATTTAATCTTCCGGTAGATGAAATTATTTATCTGGAGGCCTCCGGTGATTATACTGTAATATCTACAAAGAATGATCAGTTTGTAAGTTCTTCGGGTATCGGTAAACTGGAGGAGATCATGAATCCGGATACGTTTATACGGGTGCATCGCTCTACTATTGTAAATGTTAACTATCTAAAAGAAATAGAGCGTCACTTTAATGGCGGTATGGTAGTGAAGATGCAAAATGGAAAGAGCTTTCCGGTGAGCCGCACGTATGCAAAGCTGATCAGGAAAAAGGTAGTGTAGAAATTATAAATTGACAGATTGCCTATAAATAGTTTAGCAATTCAAGAATAGAGTTAAGCTGTTTAAAATTGTCATGTTCGATGGTAGATTCTACCCGTTCATGGGCCCAGGTGATGTGGTATGGAATATGAAATCCATGTCCCCCCAGGTTTAATACTGGCAAGACATCCGACTTGAGAGAATTACCTGCCATGGCAAATTCTTCAGGCTGAATGTCAAGATGTTTAATCAGTTTTTTGAAATCTGCTTCTTTCTTTTCTGACATGATTTCGATATGATGAAAGTAATGATCCAACCCCGATTTTTTCAGTTTGCGCTCCTGGTCTAATAAATCACCTTTTGTTGCCATTACCAGTCGGTATTTGCCTTTTAGCTTTTGTAATACTTCTTCCACTCCTTCAATAATTTCAACAGGTTTGTCGAGGTGTTCACGGCCATAGCTGATTATTTTTTCAATGGCTTCATTTGAAATCTTCTTGTCGGTTATGCGGATGGCCGTTTCAATCATGGAGAGCATGAAGGCTTTTATGCCATATCCGTAAAGGCCAATATTGGCAATTTCAGTTTGCAACAATTCACGGGCAACCGTATGTTGAGGTAAGTAATTTTCTAATAAAGCACAGAACTTATGTTCTGTTTCTTGGAAATAAGCTTCGTTGTGCCACAATGTGTCATCAGCATCGAACGCAATTACTTTAAGCATAAGTAAAAATTTTGCAAGACGAAACTAATCAATACCTCGTGGAAAAGCTATGCTGTTTGTGATGTTAGTCTTTTGCATTATACACAACTTCTTTTGTGTTGAACTGACCGTAGACGAGATCGCCTTCCGGCAGATTCCAGATGGCTTCCCCATAAGAAGGATATTTTCTGCCATTGATTTCAACATAATTTTTTACGGGGGTAGAGAAACGAACAGATTTGCGATCGGTGTCACTTAAAATCTGGTACCGGTCATCCGATACAAAGTTGACTAACTCACCATCCGTGTTAAAATAGAGATTCGCGGTGATCGTAATGTTATTATTTGTAAAAGTAGCCCGGGAAGATAAGCTGTCGATAGATTGCCAGTCAATTCTTTTGTCAATAAGACCTTCCGGAGCAAATAGACAAAGATCGTTAAACCAGGTAACGGTTTCGGCAATATCCATTTCTTTGCCAGCTTGATACTGAACATTGAACAACGAGAGCAATCGGATGTCCATAATCGCGGTTCCATTTCTAAAGGAATGATATCCGGAAACGGGCAAACCTTTCATGGTGGCTTTCATAAAAAAGAGCCGTGTCGGGGGATCGATGAAGTTATCTTGTTCTGTTGTGAACGGCATCCAGGCAGACTTTTCATCGGCTCGGATTTGGCCTTCAAACTTGATTTTAAAATTTGTAAGTACGGGTTTGCCAATCGCGCCTGAGTACATGATATAGCGTTGAACAGGTTGTGGTAAGTGGGATATAGCTTCAGTTGTTAATAAAGATTCGGAGAGATTGTTTGTGTTTGATAAGTTTTCAATAACATCTTTCTTGTATTGATTTTCAAAATGCCACGCTGCCCACGCAGGAACTACAATTAGCAGTATAATTACATTGGCAATTGTTCCGAATTTAGCATCCTGCCAAAAGAAAATAATTAGTATCTGTGATAGGATAACACCCGCTATTGCGACAAGCCACCATAAATCTTTTTTTAGCAGAAATGATGAGACAGCTACTACAAAAATCAGAGTGGTTATTAGCCAGGCAATTCCAATCGGTTTTGAAATCTCTTTGGTGAGTTGATTGAGTTGGGCGAGATCAAAAGCTTTGGCAAAGCCCATAAGATGTACAAGGCCGTGCATAACGAGTATAAAGGCAAATAGATATTTCATAACAAGGCATTTGTTAGAACCTTGGAAAATTGAGTAAATTTTCGCCTTAATTTTATGATAAAGATTTCACGGCATCCTGACTTTAATCAGTTAGTTTTTCCCAAACTATGAGAATTCAATACCAGGATAAATGGCTCCGCATCATTGGCTATCCGTTGCTGGGATTTATTCTTCGCCACTTTGGCGAATATGAATCGATCGGATCGTTAATGAAGCAACCGCTTTACTATGGAGATTTAGTATGGAACACCCTAATTGTGGCCCTCAGTTGGGAGGCAAATCGAAGATTAATTCGATATCTGGATACACAATACTCATGGGTAACTCAACGATTTCAACGATTCATCATTCAGGCGTTCGGATCTTTGCTTATTACAGTTCCTTTGGTTGCCTCTATGATTTATATCTGGAATGAACTCATCATTAGCCGACCCAATAATTTTAATACCGGATACTTGCTCGTTTATGATTTTCCGCTCACAATTGTATTCACCGTACTTGTTCATATGGTTTATACGGGTATGAATTTTCATCAATATTATACACATACTATAGAGGATTTACATAACCGGGTGCGCGAATTGGAAACGTCCGTGGCTGGAGTAAAAAGTGCTGCTGACCTTATTAAACCTTCCGGCTATCGGGATTTACTGATTGTAAATTATGGATCTTCTTCGGTGCCGGTACACACAAATGACATTGCCTTTATTTATAAGCAGAATGAAATCAGTTTTATTAAAACATTTGATGGTAAAGAATATACCTCTTCATCATCCCTGGAGACCCTGGAAGATTTATTGGATCCCGTTACATTTTTTCGGTTAAACCGGCAGATGATTGGTCATATTAAAGCAATCAAACTATTTAAATCAGATAGTTCAGGGAAATTAATTCTCACCCTGGAACCTTCGGCTGCAGACGAAGTGACTGTCAGTAAAAAGAAAGCCTCAGAATTTAAAAAATGGATGGGAAGCAAAGTTTAAATGCTACCCAATTCAATCATCTGTACATAAACACCCAATAAGATATGCCAGATCAGATAATGACCTAAACGTAATGCTATCGAAGCAATAAAGCCTGCCTTTTTATACCAAACTGCCTGAAGTAAATTCATTAGAAAGCCAGTCATTAAAGAATAGACTATCAGCCACCCATTCCCATCCGGTAATTGCTCAATGGGTTCTCTTAAAGCGGTTAATACAGCGCCTACCCAGAAGAAAATTTGAAAGTACTGACCTTGCTTCCACCACTTGCCGATCAATAAGATCAATGTAGCCGGTATAAGACGATAGAATACTTCTATTTCAAATGCGCCCGAGAAGTAAAGGAAAATAGAATAGGGAAAAGGCTGCAAAAAAGGTGGCAGCTCCGTGTAGGGTTCCGGATGCAGCATCACCTTGATCACTATAACATCTAAGAGGCCGAATACAATACCAATTAAAACTGGAATGCCTATTCGCTGGCTATTAGAAATCTCCTTTGTCCAAAAGTCGGGAATACCCGCACGCGTTTGTAAAAACAATAGGGGCACTGCAGGGAGCATCCATAAAATGTTAGACCAATTCCAAACTCTTACAAATGAGTATGAATCTGAAATCGACTTCCCATAGTATATTCCAATTACTGCCACGATCAGAAAAATCAGGTAAGTAACAGTGTTGCTTACAGTTCCTTTGGTCAGGTTCATGCGGTATAGATTAAAATTATT
Organism: Cyclobacteriaceae bacterium; assembly: GCA_041736555.1. Taxonomy (GTDB): domain Bacteria; phylum Bacteroidota; class Bacteroidia; order Cytophagales; family Cyclobacteriaceae; genus ELB16-189. Next base: position 88,049 of record JBGSTJ010000003.1, on the reverse strand, counting down.
TCATCAATTGATCCAGAAAACGCTTGTCTGAAAAATTGCCAATATTTTTATAGAGAACGGAAATTCCACCTGTCTCTTCATAATATAATGCATTCGCTTCAAGCCCTGCCAATGAACCATTATGGCCATAGGCAATACCGGCATTGGTGCGCCAAAGCTCCAAACCTAAACCATATTCACATTCAGGTGAGTTGCAACCCGGCAGTTGAATCTTTTTCATTTCTTCTACGGTGGCCAACGATACTATTTGTCCGCTAAATAGTGCTCGCATAAATTTATTCAATTCTTCTGCATTGGTGATTAAGCCACCATCGGGCTGGCCGTCACCTTCGGCTCTGTCCCAATGCGAAACATCCATTAAAATTCCATTGTTATAAAAGTCAACATATCCTCTTACCACCTTCGGATCATTTCTCTTCTCAATGTAAGTATGAGTTAAGGAAAGCGGAGTAAAAATATAATTACTCATTAATTGATGAATCGACTGCCCACTTTTACGCTCAGCAATTAAGCCTAATAACCAGTAATTCGTGTTGCTGTAAGAATATCCGGTACCTGGGACGAAGTGCAACTTTTTTCCATACACATATTTTATTAACATGTCTTCCACACTCGCATTATACATATAAGTTGGGTTATTGATAATCTCTGCTTGATAGCTGAGGCTTTCATTGGGAGGATCTATAATCCCACTCAGGTGGGAAAGTAAATGCCGTAGAGAAATTTTATCTGCTTGCTCAATCTTTCCTGAGGTTTCCGGCAACAGGGTAGAAAGCACATCATTCAAGGTGAGTTTTCCTTCTTCCACCATTTTCATGATGACCACAGCCGTATACATTTTGGTGATACTTCCAGTACGGAACGGATCGGGTGTCTTCATCACGGTTTTATACTCCAGATTCGATTTTCCTGCGGCACCTATCCATAAAGGCTCACCGGGCTTGTCGATGAGTAAAATGCTGCCAGGAGAATCCGTGTTAGTTTTGTATTTAGCTAACTCACTCTGATATTGCTGATGCTTCGGATGATTTTTATACGAAACATCTTCTGTGTCCTGTGGTTCAGGAATAATGATTTCGTTGCTGCATGCGGAAAGTAGTAAACACAAGAATATAGGTGCAGTAATTTTCATATAAATGTTTATTTAAAGTTAACGCGTGTGCCGATGTGAATAGTTTTATGTGGTAAAGCCGGAATTCCTTTGAAGCCAAAGGGCATTTCGCCAAGCATTTCATAGCGAGTAAATGCGGAGAAATTTCTGAACTGGTATCCCGCACCTAATCCGAGTGTAGGTGTAAACCTTCCAAAGGTGGAGGATGCCTTTGCAAAATCGCCATTCACATTTTCATAGCGAGGTATGGCCGAATCTATAAGCATATAACCCACGCCAACCGTTGCATCGGCAAATGCATTTCCAAAAAATCTGCGGTACCCAAAGTCTGATGTCAGGCTAAATGCATTGTGCAGTTCTTTATGTGAATAGTACGAAAGGTTTATTGTTTGAATGAGTTGTCGGGAAGAATTCCTTGAATAGTAAAGTTCCGTTCCAATTCTAACACCCAGGCTTCCGTTCTTAAATATGTTTCTGAAGTTGGGCAGACTTACAGATTCGGAGAATATCGTAACAGTTAAAGGAATGCCACCTGACGGTATATTTTCTTGTGCTTTGAGAATAATACTTGAACAAATGAACATGGACACAATAATCAGATATTTCATATGCGTAGATTAAAATTTTCCAAACTTAAAACTGATGTGTGCGGATGGTGCTGAGAATTTGCTTTCTCCAGCAATTAACCGATAGGAAGCGCCTGTCGCGATGCGAAACCATTTTGTAAGATTAACCTCTGTTTGAAAGCCGGGCTCAATCATAAAAGCTCCGCGTGAGCTGAGCGTGTATTGACCTCCGCCATCAAGTTGACTTTGTTCGCCTATCATGGCTGCTCCTGTGAAAATATTTGTGCTGAAGTGAACGACTTTTTCTGGATTAAATGTTCGCTCACCGATCAACCCGATGTAGGTTAGTTGGCGGGAAGTATTCGGATCATTTTCAATATTGATCTGTCGTCCGTTAAGCAAGGCATAGGCCCCTGCACCCAATAAAAAATTGTGGTTAAACAGAACTCCGCCATAGCCACCTAATAAGGTAGCAAACTGACCATCGATAGAGCTGAATTTTTGAGAGGCCGCTCCATAGGCGCCAATTACTTTTGGATTTCCGGCACCCAAAACCGTTTGTATGTTCTGGCTGTGTGCGTAGACCATGACGCTTAGCCAGATAACACTAGTTATTATCACTTTCATTTTTTTTGAAATTTTATTGATCCTTTCAACGGGGACAGCAACCTGATTGATGTGATGGTTTCTGGTGAAAGGCCACTTAAATCAATGTGATTTGCCGGTTATGTGGGTGTGAAGGAGAAGAAACCCTGGTTGAAAGATTTTTGATTTTCTATTGCAGGTTGTTCAAAATCTTACACTGATTGTTCGAATGTGGGACACTCACTGAAGACTGAAATTTAATTTATTTTATCGTGTAACAGAACCCTCAGTCTATCGTATGTATCGCATTAGAATGAGATTACTTTTTAACATACTCTTAGCGTTCGCTTCACAGTCATGCTTCGCGCAGGGCTTTTGGTATACTACCCGCGATTTTCCGGGAGGCGTAAAAACAACCTTTGCCGGTCTTGAGGATTCTGTACTTGTTGTTGGAACGCCCAACGGAATTTGGCGATCTGATAATGAAGGGTATACCTGGGCTAAAAAATTGAGTTCCTCTTACGTTTATAGTATGCATGCTTCTTCCACGGGCACGATCATAGCAGGAGGAAAGGGTAAACTATTTTTCTCCTATAATAAGGGCATCTCCTGGGATTCCGTTTCAGTACCAACCTTATACCCAATTGTAAAAATTGTGGAGAATAAGGAACACAAATATTTTTTTATCGCCAGTGGCTTTTTGGATGAAGCTGGATTTGTTGGAGATGGTATATTTTACAATGATGGCGATTTGAAAACCTGGGTACAAAGAAACACCGGGTTGCCAACTTCTTTACGGGCAGCCGAGCAATTAGCCATAGATAAAAACGGACGAATTTACATAACGCTTCCGGATGAGTACACAACCGGGTTGGGTGGATTATACTTTTCTGATAATGATGGATTGACGTGGCAACAGTCTCCTCTTTTTGTTACTAACCTGGGTACTATAAAAGTTTTGAATTCATTCTCCATTAGCATTACTCCTCAGGATTCGGTGGTAGTGAGTGTGAGTGGTACGGCTGTTAATATTTCTACCCGGTTGAATGTGATCAAGCACATCAACGATGTTTCTAAAAATACTCCCTGGCGTCCCTGGAGCATCCGAAAATTGGGCAACTGGTGGGAAGACTTAAATTTAAACACCATTCACTTTGCGAAAAATGGCGATTGGTATAGTTCGGTCACCAATTCCATTAGCACTGGCGGTTCATTTTATTCTACCGACAAAGGAATGAATTGGATAAAGAGAACACAAGGCATGGGTATCAGCCGAACCGATCGCTATGAGAGTAACTTCCATTACGAATCATCTACCGGAAAATTATTTATGGTACAACTGCTGGACGAACGCGTGTATTATACAAATCAATCGTTATTACATCCTGTCACGCTGTCGGGTACCCTAAAAGATGATCAAGGCAAACCTTTGGCTGGTGTTACGATTCAAGCCAGGAATGTGTTGATAGGTAGTAATGCACAAGGTGATTATTCTGTGATTGTGCCGGGTGGTTGGTCAGGTAAGATTACTCCTTCGTTGGGTAATTATGTATTTGATCCTGAGTCTGCCTCTATTACAAATGCACAAGGGTCAAATCAAAATATCAACTTCGTGGGCACCTATATTGGTACCTATTTTGTTTCGGGCACTATATCGGATATTAGTGGTCAACCGATCGCACAAATTTTACTATCAGGATTTCCAGAACCTGTTACCACCAATGAGTTCGGGTATTATGTCGCAGAAGTTCCCGCTCGATGGTCGGGTACAATCACTCCCTTTCTCAACGGATATAAATTCAATCCGGAATCGATATTTTTTCCTGAAGTACGTGCAAACCAAATTGAACAGAATTTCATTCTGAGCAAAGTTGGGATGGTTTATATTACCGGGCAGGTGAAGGACGCAAAGGGTGATCCGTTTACAAATGCCACACTTACCGGTTTTCCTGAAACTACGCGGCTTAATGAAATGGGAAATTTTTATGGCGAAGTTCCAGCGGGTTGGTCGGGTACGGTTATTCCTGTGGCAGAAGGATACACATTTACACCCGACAAAATTCAGGTTGCTAATCTGCAGAGTGATTTACTGAATCAGGTTTTCACTGTTTTCTCTGAACAACCTATATCTAACTTCGCAGTATCTGGCAGTATCAAGTACGAAAAAGGATTACCGATTCAAAATATTTCCATTACGGGTTTGCCCAATGAAATCAAAACATCGACAGACGGAAGTTATGAAGTAGTGTTGCCGAAAGGATGGACAGGAACTATTACACCTGTTTCAGAAACCCATGTATTCAGCCCGGCATTCATTGCAATCAATAATCTTTCTTCTCCATGGCAGGACCGGAACTTTACGGGTATTGTGATTACAGGAGTTGACGATGAAGATAATCACGTTAATGTGTACCCCAATCCATCAGAAGATAGAGTTATTTTTATTTCATCAAAACAGGAATATAAAGTAAGCATTACCAATGCAATGGGTCAAACGGTTTGGTTGGGTGATTCGAAGGTTGTGTGCGCCAACCAAGTTCAATTGCCATCATCGGGTATCTTTTTTGCAGTGATAACGAAATCAAACTCTACTCACACAGTAAAAATAATTGCTAAATAAAAATATTGACTAAATCACTTATGAAAAAGTACATAATATTAATTATGCTTATTGCGTGTTCAAAAAATGTAATTAGCCAATCCATGAAACTTTCGCTGGAGGGAGAAGAGTGGTCTGGAGTAGCAGAATATCCTGTAAAAGGTAGACAAGGTATATTAATTAATCAGAAGCTTTCTTTTGGCGAGTATCATACCTTATTGGTTGATCGGTCCTGGACCAAAGGGTCATCCTCTATGGCAGGTATTTCACAGGGTCTTCCAACAGACGAGGATTATAAAAAACTTGTCACCAGTGAAAAGGAAAAGAAAAATCAAACCCTCTACTTTGCGCTGGCCGACAGTCTGGGCAATCAGGCTCGGGCTTATTGTATCACTAACTTTAAATCAAAGAATTTTACCATTGGTAATAATCCCAATAGTGTTGTAAACATTTTTGGTGATATTTTAGGGGTAGGCGATGAGTCTTCTAATATTTTCTTCGCTATGTTTTATGATGCGCAGGCAAACAATCGTTGGGAGTTAATGATTGATAATCAGGAGGCGCAGGCAAAGCCCAAAGCGTATATAGGTTATTTATCAAAAAGCAAAGATGAATATTATACCATTAAGCCACTATCGAAAGTGGTGAGTAAGAAGGGAAAAATAGGCACGATGCCTTTTGGTTCCGCTGGATTTGAGATCAGAACCAAAGAAGGAAAACAAGTGGCAGCTGTTTCGATGATTGATAAGGGCGTAGTTTATCTCACGCCAGTAAGCCCGGAAGAAAAGATATTATTATCGGGAGTATGCGCGGCTTTGTTATTACAAGAGCAAATTTGATTTATATTTTTTTCTCAAGTACAATAAATTCAAGCTTCATTTTCGGTTGACCAAAGCGCGGATCGTTAAAGGCAAATGGTTTTCGTTCGCCTGTAAGTTGATAGCCATGCCGAAGATACCAATCAATCAGTTCTTTGCGAACGGAAATAACGGTCATAAAAATGGAAGTGCATTGTTGATTTTTGGCTTCTGCTTCCGCAGCGTTTAACAATTCTTTGCCAATACCTTTTCCCTGTAAGTGAGGCTTAACAGTTAGCATACCTAAATAGAGTTTGCTATCCTGATTGCGCAACTCAACACAACCCAGTATTTCATTTTCTTCCACATACTTTAAGAGTATAGTCCCCTGCCTTTGTATTAACTCGGCTATGGCAGCTGCATCGGTACGGGTGCCATCCAGCAGATCTGCTTCGGTGGTCCAACCCTGGCGCGAGGAGTCTCCGCGATAAGCAGAATTAACAAGCTTATCCAAGGCGGGAGCGTCTTCAACAACTGCTTTTGAGATCATAGTCAAATTTATAGAAAGGTGAGTTAACTCAATATGGTTAGCAGTACTTGTGCAAAAATAATCTTTGCCAACGTGGCGATAGGAAAGACAGACGAGTATCCAATATTGGGTTGTTCACTTTTTGCCTGCTCATTGACAAAGGCTAATACAGCAGGTTGTGTTTGTACACCGGAAAGCATACCTGCCAATCGTGGAAATGGAATTTTTAGAAATTGATGACCAATAAAGAGAAAGAAAAAGGCAACGGAAAGTGTAACAAGGGCACCCGCTACAAAGAATGTCAAACCGTCATCGCTGTTGGTAAGCGTTTCGCGGAAAGCATAACCCGAGCGTGTACCGACTCCAGCAAGAAACAAAACCAATCCTAATTGTCGTACGGTATGGTTGGCACTGTAAGGCATTACAAATACTAATTTGCCAACCCGGTTTATGGCACCTAGCAACAAGGCAACAATGAGTGGCCCACCGGCAATACCTAATTTCAACGTGATCCCACCGGGAAAGGGAATCGGAATCATGCCCAACAAAAATCCTGCAGCCATGCCGAGGCTTAGCGTAAGAATATCAATTTCGCTTTGAGCGGAATAGCTATCACCAAAAAATTTGCTGGCCGCTGCCAATTCATTTCTTCCGGTAAGAATCCGCACGCGGTCACCAAACTGAAGCGTAGTATTGGCATTGGGTAGAATATCACTGTCGCCCCTGCGTATGCGGGTGATTATGATGCCCATCGTATGTGGAAGATTGAGATCTTTCAAAGATTGCCCAATGATATTGTGGTTGGAAACAAACACTCTGCGCATGTCCAGTTGCTGATGGTCGACTTCCAGGTGGATCTCACTTCTTTTACCCAATAGCGTAAGTGCCTTTTCAATTTCTGCAGGTTTGCCTACAATGGTCATGAGATCACCCAATGTCAATGTTATTGTTTCCAGTGCCAGTGAAGAGGAGCCATCATGTTTAATGCGACCAAAAACCACATCGAGGTTGTGTTTTGATTTGATCTCGCGAATGGATTGTCCGATAATTTTCTCATTCGTAATCACCACCGTGGCATTGGTAATCTTATCGGCTTCGGCAACTTCGGCAGTTGTTTTTAAGGAAGTTTTAAAAATCTTTTGGAATAATACGATGGCGAGAATCATTCCTATCACGCCCATCGGGTAAGAAACTGAGTAGGCAACTACGGGCTCGGCTAATGCTGATTCCATCAGGGCAACAGGAGTAATTCCTTTGATAAATTCCAGCGAGGCGGCTAATGCGGGCGTATTGGTAAGACTTCCAGCGAAGATGCCGGCAAGGTGTGAATATTTTAATGACGAGAATGACGCGAGGGATAACACTAATACAAAGGCAAACCCGATGGCGCCAAGCGCAAGTATATTTTCGCGCCAGCCTTTATTTTTAAGGTTGCCAAAAAACTGTTCGCCACTGGAAATGCCGATGCAATAAATAAATAGCACTAATCCGATTTCATAAATAATGGCGGGTAACTTGATGTTGGGTGATAAGGCGCCAAAAGCCAGGCCCGTGAAAAGCACGGAAGCAATACCGAGATTTACACCGGCAATTTTTATTTTGCCCAGGGGTGCGCCTACGGCCAGAACAACAAACAATAACAGGAGCGAAGATTCACTGAGCAGGTCAATCATATCTAAAGAATTCCTACTCCCTTTTCACCGATCTTAGTGATTAAATAGTAGCCGAACATTATTTCAAATATATTACTTTGCCAGCGTTTACTGTCACCCTTGTGGACTACCGGATTGACCTTTTTTCGATCTTTATTTTTCTGGGCATAGTTCAGGGCGTGTTCCTTTTGTTTTTCTTCCTTTCCTCTGAGAACCGGAAAAATGAAGTTAACCGGTTTCATGCCCTGTTTTTGTTTTCGATTACAGCCTGCATTTTCGAAATTTTTCTGATGTACTCCGGGTATATCATGAATATGCTTTACCTGGTCGATTTTTCAGAAGCTTTAAGTTTCGTGATTGGCCCCAGTTTTTATTTACTGGTGGTGAGTCTTATCCGCGGCCCGGTGCCGCGCAAGTACTACTGGCACTTTGCCTTTCCGGTTTTTTATTTTTTGATACATATTCCTTTTCTGATTTTGCCCGATGATTTTAAATATAATGCCTATGTCGATTCCTATCGACCTGATTTACCTTTTCGTAGTGTTGAGTATCCTTATAATCCATACTTTTTTATTCTTACCGATTATCATTCGCAGGTAACGCTGATCAACCTTTGCTTTTATGCACTCATTGGAACGTTGGAGGTGGTGAAAGCATTTCGAAAAAAGGGCGAGTCTTTCTGGCATCCTCAACACCCTGTATTAAGAACATTGCGGATGGGGACTCTACAGATGGTATCCGCCTTCCTGATTATTCTTGTGGTAAAACTCTTTAATGAAAATGATTATGGCGATCATTTATTGGCGACATATATTGCAGTGCTGATCTATTTCACCAGTTTTTCGGTAATCAAGAATTCCGGATTTTTTAAACCTGCATCGCTGGAAGATCAACCCAAGTATAAAACTTCATCGGTAACGATTGAGCAACAGCAAGCGCTCTTGTTAAAACTTAAGGAATTGATGACCACAAAAAAACCATTCCTTAAATCAGATTTTTGCCTACCCGACCTGGCCGACCAGTTGAAGACAACCGTGCACACGTTGTCACAGGTTATCAATGATGGACTCAATCAATCTTTTTTTGAGATGACGGCTGAATACCGGATTGAAGAGGCAAAATGGTTGCTCAAAGAGAAATCGAACATTAAAGTAGAGGAAATTGCTGAGGAGGTAGGCTACAACTCCAAATCGTCATTTAATACAGCCTTTAAAAAGCTAACCGGCAAAACGCCCTCCGAATGGCGTTCGACTTTATAAAGTCGCCCCTCCTGCTTATAAAATCGGGCATACTTTTGTTTTGTGGAGCCGTTTCTTTGAGCAAAAAAGAAAACCCATGAACGAATCCCTCATCAACAACAGCCAACAACGAAGACACGACCTCGACTGGCTACGCCTCATTGCCATTGCCATTCTATTATTTTTCCACACGGGTATGTGGTTTAACGAGTGGGGCTGGCATGTGAAGAATAGCGAAACCACCACCACATTTCAATACTGGATGATCTGGTCTCATTACTTCCGGATGCCCTTGTTGCTTTTTATCTCCGGTGCCGGCACCTACATGGCCTTGGGCAAACGAACTCCGAAACAATTTGCCGGAGAACGTTTTCGTAGATTATTTGTTCCGCTTGTATTTGGAATGTTTGTGGTAGTGCCACCCCAGATTTATTATGAGTATATCAATAAGTACGATGGGTATTGGGATTTCTATAAGACTGTGTTTGAATTTAAACCCTATCCGGAAGGAAGTTTTAGTTGGCATCACCTATGGTTTATTTTATACCTCTTATTGTATTCATTAATCCTGATTCCATTCCTGATATATATTCGCTCGCCAAAATCACAAGCATTCAGAGATAAAATTGCCCGGTGGTTTTCCAGCCCAGCAGGTATTTTACTTATTCCATCGCTATTCATCTTTGCTACACAAATATTGCTGCGACCCTATTTTCCAGACGAAGAACATAATCTTACGGATTGGGCCTTCTTTGTTTTCTACATGTGTTTTTTCTTTTTTGGAATGCTCTGCTATTCAGAAAATAAACTGTGGCTATCGATTGGCGAAAACCGAAAACACCTGCTTGTGGTAATGTTGTTTACACTCATACCTTTTTATGTTTGTTACTTTCACTTTCGTGATTTGATTGTACTGCCATGGACGGATGACACGGTAGAACTGATCTTTGATATCATCGCTATTTTTCTCAGTTGGTTCACGGTGATCACCATTATTGCTTACGGACAGCATTATCTCAATAAACCTCATCCCTGGCTAACTAAAGTAAGCGAAGGCTTGTATCCGTTTTACATTTTGCATCAAACTGTGATTATTGCCACCGGCTATTATATCTGCCAGTTGGACTGGAGCATTGCCCCCAAGTATTGGACAATTGCCATACTTACGCTGATGAGTTGTACCGCTTTTTATCTCCTACTGATCCGACCGTTTAATGTGATGCGGTTTTTGTTTGGAATGAAACCAAAGCCGAAGAGTTAAATGGTTTTGGCTGGAATATTACCGATCAATAATTGATATATTTTTGGATTGTCGTTAACCTCACCAGAATATTTTTTACCTCACCAATTGCAAATTATTTTGTCTACTGATAAGGAATAGATTTAGTTCAAAGCGGAGTTTCTACGACAGAAGCTCCGCTTTCCCTTTTTAATTGGTCAGCATCTCCACCGCTTTCTCCAGTGTTACATCCTTTCCCGCAAGCAAATCTTCTTTAGTAGTTTTGCTGTAAACATCCGGTGGCATCCCAATTCCCTCATAACTAACTCCGCCCGGTGCGCGATAGTCGCCTACAGAAACACTAAACATCCAGCCGTTGTACAATTCAAAGTTAGGGTTATCGGAAAAGCTTCCAGCCGTGGTATCGCCTATTGATTTTACATGATCAAATTGTTTCAGCGCCAAAGCAAAAGTCTCTCCGGCACTTTGCGTGAAACGGGAAGTAAGCACAATGACTGGTTTGGTGTAAGGCTTACTGGACTTAGGCTCCACGTACCATTCGGCAGTTTCAGTAAAATCGGTATGCAGGGGTCCGTTGCGTTTCTTGGTTGTCATGTATAATTTTTTAGATGAAGCGAAACAACCCGCCACATATTGTGATACCGGATCATAACCGCCATAGAAACCCCGGATATCAATGATCACACCACTGGCATCATTAACACTGGTCATTATTTTTTCGATTTGTTTCACTACGTCATTCAGTCCATCGGTGCCCTTTACGTTTATATATGCCAGGTTAGTTGCCAGTTTTCCATATCCCATATTTTCAGTCACCTGCTTGTAGTCTGTAGTGTATTTTTTAGCTACTTCCAGATCATAATCTTCCTGCACTTTTAATATTTGCAGTTGCCCATTGCGATAACTCAGTACTCCTCCGGGAAAAACGGGTAGGTTACCATTGGTGGGATAAAGATTGAGGTGATTATCGTTAAGCAAAACGATCATATCACTCAATACTTTATAAAGTTCTTCGTCCGTCATCTGATCGTTAACTTTTGGCTTGAACTGATCGTGAATTTCTTTCCAGTCGATGTTTTTTACATCGAACATTCCATAGTGTTCATCAAACGTTTTCCAAAACTGTTCGAAGTTATTGGTAGGCGTGTTTGCTTTTTCGGGTCCGATCAATTCTTCCTCGCAAGAGGCCATGATGAAGGACGAACAAATTACGGTTATGAAAAGACTGTGGATATATTTTATTGGTTTCATGATGTTTTGTTTTAGTTAACTTATTCCTTCCCTCACCCCGTCCCAGCCTACTGGCAGGCAGGCTCGTTCCTCGGACGCCCATCTCCCAGGGGAGAGGGGGCGGGGGCTCTTAAAACTGATGGTAAAAATTTGCAAGTAATGACTGACTCAATGCTTTCATTGATTGTGATTGCTGAATGTTATACCAGCCCAATTCATAATTCAGTCCGGCACCCCAACGCTGATTGATTTGATAATTATATCCAAGCGTCACAGCCGGAGCAAGAAATTTCCTGGGGCCAACCCACTCTGAATTGCGGAAGAAGCCTTGCGCCTGGTTTTTATCTGGCGCTGAAACTGTGTTGTCGTAGGGTAAGCGTGTAAGTCGTGCGATTACCGGAATGCGCACGGAAGCCGTAACCTTATGATGTTCGTTAATGCGATGTTGTGTCAGCGCTTCCGGACTAAAACTCAGTGCATTAAACATGCCTCCGGTGTTCCAACCTTGCGGATAAAACATTTCATTCATAATTCTACCGCCCACGGCCACCTTAAAGGTAGATTCTTGTGTAGATGAAATTTTATAGTAAGCACCCAATGAAATTCTTCCTGCCAGAAAAGAACCGCCAGCCGGAAACTTCTTGTCTTCTTTGTTTCCTTTATAATCTTCTTCCTGAAAGAACAAGGTTCTGTCTTTATGATACTTCGGCAACGTACCACCCATACGTACATCCAGATCCACAGAAAAAAGGAAGTCATTGCTTTCCAGATTGTAAAAAACGCGTAGGTTTTTGAGGCGGCTTTGATAGACCAGGGGTGATGAATTCTTATCGAGATAGGTTACAGACCCTATGCCTAAGGCCAGTCCAATCCTGTTTTCAAGCGGCATCCACGGTCTCGTTTCATAATTTTGCGCATATGCGGCTAACCCGAATACGAGAAGTGCCGCAAGAGTTAAAGTAAGTTTCATCTTTCAATTATTTTATGGGGAATGAACGTAACTCCATCTAGAAGTTGCTCCCGAATCCATGTCTAAAGGTCTAAACCAATCAGTTTGGACTAATTTACGCGGCTTTGGACTGGTTTTCCAGAAACTCGGCCGGGGTCATTCCGGTTTTTTTCTTGAATACTGAATAAAATGAGGCTTTCGAGTTGAACCCGGCCTCTTGCGCTATACCCAACAGACTGAGATGTTTTTTGTCAGGGAGGGACGCAAACTGCTTAAAGGCTTCCACCCGGTAGTCATTAATAAGGTCAAAAAAATTTCCAGTATAGCAGGAGTTGATGGCTTGTGATAGCTGATGGCGAGGGATATCCACTGCCAGGGAAAGTTGAGTGAGCGTTAGGTCATTTTTAAGATAAAGCTTTTGATCATGTAGCGCATGCTTTACTTTTTCGAAGATAAACGTGAGGTGTTCGGCTTCAAGTGCCGACTTTTTGTATTTCTCCTCTGGTTCCGGAGTAATGGAAGACGTAAGTTGATTGGGAGAAACATCTTTTACGATCCCAAACAAAACCGGCTGGGTAAGCGCCTTGTACGAAAGCCAGTAAAACAATAGCACGATGCCTATGAAGTGGAAAGAATACAATTGAGAAAGCACAGGAATGTTCCAGGTGCGGGCAAAGAAAGAGAAGACGGCTAATACGGTAGCTGCGAGGGTAAGAATCAAAAATTGTTTTAGCCATTGGATGCGCAGGGATTCCACTTCTGAAAATTCTTCGTAGAGTTTTTTCTCGAATTTCAGATAGTAAATAAGAATGAAGGTTTGAAAAATGATATGCAGTACAGAAACCACCTGATTGATCCAACCGAAATCATCGCGCGAGGCTTCTTCAAAATTTGTTAGCAGGGCACGCTTCTCATCGCTACTCATGGTATAGTACGGTAGCATAACCAAAAGGAGGATGAAGAAGGGAACAAAGAGCCAGAAGCTTTTCCAGATTTTATGCGGTTGGGTTTGTGTAATGTATTGAACAAACAAATAAATCAAAGGCCAATAAAGTGAACCGATGATCCAGGACACCCGGCTCAGGTGTGGAAAGGCAAGAAAGAAATCGCGGTTATCGAAACCAACCAAAATCAAATGACCGGAAAGAATGATTAACAGGATGGCAAGGATACGATTGGCGGGCTGATTGATTTTTGTTCTTACCAGCAAAAACGAAAGGAACAACCCTTGAATGCTGGCGGCAGAGTATAGAATTTGAATGAGTTGAAAGTTATTCAAGGATTGAATGCTGATTTAAAGAGCAAAATTATAAAATCGTGGATTAAACCGCCTTCTTATTGTAAACTTAATGCCCTTATGATTGCACGCTAAGCCGCAAAGATCTCAAACTTAGTACAGTATCTCTTGGTGAACCTTAGCGACTTGGTGCCTTAGTGGTTCAAAATAAGTCTTGACCTTAGAGCCACCAAGGCACTATGACACAAAGGAGGCACAAAGGTGTTCTTCGTCCGTAAAATAATTTTAACTTTAGTATGAAATCAAAGGCTATGAAGTACTTCTTGTTTATTGCTGCGGTTCTATTTGTTTCCTGTTCCAATCAGGGAGCGGAACCTCGGGTTTGGAAAAGTATCGAGCAAAGTTTGCAGACTCAGTTGATTACAATGAATGATGGCGATACGCTCGATCTGCCGGAAGGCAATTTTATGTTTACCAAAAGCCTGGCGATGGATGGCAAGTCAAACGTTATTATCCGGGGCAAGGGAATGGATAAAACAATTCTTTCATTTAAGAACCAAACGGAAGGCGCCCAGGGATTGCTGATCAGTAACGGCAGTAATATTGTTTTAGAAGATTTTTCAATTGAAGATGCCAAAGGAGACAACCTCAAAGTAAGTGAAGTAAAAGGAATTACGCTCAGGCGAATTCGTTCGGTGTGGGCCGAAGGTCCCAAAACAGAAAATGGAGCGTATGCATTGTACCCGGTGTTATGCAAACGAGTATTGATCGAAGAATGTATTGCCATGGGCTCTTCGGATGCAGGTATTTATGTCGGCCAATCCGATACGGTGATTATTCGCAACAGCAAAGCGTATTGGAATGTAGCCGGTATTGAAAGTGAAAACTCACGCTGGGTAGAGATCTATGGCAACGAAGCCTATGAAAACACGGGTGGGATTTTGGTCTTTGACCTTCCCGGACTTACCCAATACGGACACACCACCAAAGTGTATAATAATATGGTGCATGACAACAATCACGAAAACTTTGCAGCAAAAGGAAACATCGTGGCCAGTATACCTCCGGGCACGGGAGTTATGATTCTGGCCACCCACAATCTGGAGTTGACTACCAATGAAATTATTAATAACAAAACAATTGGTGTTGGAATTATCAGTTACGATTTGGTTGCTGCCCTCAACGAGGGTGAGGTAGAGCAGGAAACCTCCATCGGGGGAGTACAAACGGTGAACAATAATTTTCAGGCTGACTCTTTATACAATCCCTATCCATACCAGCTTTATATTCATAACAATAAGTTTGAGAACAGTCATTGGTTTCCTGCACTCGGTCATGATATCGGAAAATTATTTTTTATGAAGTCGTTTATGAATCCGCCCGACATTGCCTATGATGGAATTATAGATCCCGCCCGCCCCAATCCGGCATTGTGTATTCAGGAAGGGGAAGAGATAAATCTGATCAACCTGGATGCAGCAAATGATTTCGAAAATCTTACCAAAGGGCCCAAACAATTTGATTGTGAAGGAGTGAAAATTAATGTCATCAATTAGGTGAACAAGTCAAGACACTATCAGCATGCATATTGGTTGAATCTGTTCTTATGGATCTCCATTTTGTTATTTTCCTGTGAACCAAAAAAGCAGGAAATAGTTGTGTTGCCGGAAGAAGACATGACGGTAGACTTATCAGGCATCGGCAAAGCGAAGTTGTCCGAGTACGGTTTTTTTGTTGGAGCCTTAAAAGAACTTTCACCTGCAACCGATGTAATTCCCTATTCACTCAACTCAGCGCTTTTTACAGATTATGCATTCAAACAACGATTTGTAAAAATCCCGCAAGGCACACAGGTTAATTATCATGCTGTTGATGTACTGGAGTTTCCTGTGGGAACAGTACTGATTAAAAACTTTTATTACCCGGCTGATTTCAGAAAGCCAACAGAGAACATACGAATCCTGGAAACACGTTTACTGATTAATGAAGCCGGAACCTGGAAAGCATTGCCTTACCTTTGGAATGAGGAACAAACCGAAGCCTACCTGAATGTAGCCGGAAAAAATCTGGATGTAACGTGGATCCATTACAAGGGTGAGATAAAAAGCATAAAGTATTCGGTACCCAACATGAACCAATGCAAGGGTTGTCATTTACGGGGAGATAAAGTGATGCCGATTGGTCCTTCGGCACGGCAACTAAATGGTGATTATGAATTTGAATCTGGGACAGAAAATCAACTAACGCATTGGCAGAATTTGAATTTGATTAGTGGCTTACCGGCAGCCAATCATATTCCCAAACTTGTTAATTATGAAGAAGAACATGAATTGATTGATGCACGGGCGCGCGCCTGGCTGGAAATTAATTGTGCGCATTGCCATCGTGCGGATGGCCCGGCAAAAAACAGTGGCTTGCATTTACTGGCTAGCGAAAAGGATCTCTCAAAGTTAGGTGTAGGCAAAGCCCCGGTGGCGGCAGGCAAAGGTTCAGGCGGTTTGTTGTATAGCATTGTACCCGGCAAACCAGAGGAGTCTATTTTACAGTTCAGAATAGAGTCGGTGCACCCGGGCATCATGATGCCGGAACTAGGTCGCTCCATTACGCATGAAGAAGGTGTGGAGTTGGTGAGGAAGTGGATTGAGGAGATGAAGTAGTGAGTTTAGATAATAGATATAGGTGCAATTGTATATATTCGGATGTTAGCAGCAAGCTTGTTTTGGACAAGAAGATGACCGATATTTAGATGACTAAAAAATTTAATGACATGTCAGTGACTGAGCTTAAATTACAGATAATCAACAAAATAACTACCATTGAGGACGAGTTGATACTTGAGGAAATCTATAAATTGGTAGACCTGGAATCTGGAATGGACTCTGTTTATCGGTTGACAGTTGATGAACGTAAGGCAATTGATGTTGGACTTATGGACATCAAAGAGAATAGAGTTTATTCATCAGAGGCCGCTGACAATATGATCAAGGAATGGTTAAGAAAATAGAATGGACTCTGACTTCAATTCAGGATAGATTTAGAATATATCATTTTTGGATTGACAATAATAAATCGGACTCTTATAGTAATAAATTAGAACTTCTCTTCAACGAAGCAGCCAAATTGATTTCCGAATTTCCAGAGATTGGAACAGAAACAGATTATCCGGATTTAAGAGTGAAGGTTGTTAAGAACTATAAGCTTTTCTATATAAACCAAATTGACAAAATCCAAATCATTCGAGTTTGGGACAGTCGACAAAATCCTTCCGATTTAGAGTTCCCATAAACAAGCCAGCTGCTAAAAATACGTATGTGAATATTCTGGCGTTAAACGTAAATTGAGTGTTTTCCAATTCTAGCACTGTTAAATTAAATTAAAAAGGGCAATCCACATGGATCGCCCTTTTATCTTCTTTACTTCGTTAAGTTCTCTTAATTTTTATTTTTCAAATCAAGTGCAAAGTCTTTAGCAGTTTTTGCAGTCATAATATCCATAAAGCTAAGTGCACCGTTTGTGGTCGGGCCAGAGCCTGTTTGAATCTGAGGCACAACAGCACCGGTGTATTTGCTAAAGGCATCAGCCCACACTTTCTGAACTTCCACCTGCGCTTTCAATTTTAACTCGAGCGCACCATCGGCTTGCATGATTCGCTGGCGTGCATACGCATTTGCATCGGCTAGCTCTTTAATTTTTCGCGCTTCCAGGATAGATGCCTCGTAAGCAATTTTCTGTTGTAGTTTATCTTGCTCCGCAACCTTTACTTTGGTTTCGGCTTCCACAACTTGTTTGGTTTGATCTTGCTTCTGCTGGTACTCTATTTCTACGAGAGCCTGCTCACCTTTTGCTTTAGCCGTTAAGGTTTGTTGCTGTGCAGTCATTAATTCTTGTTTCGAGATGGCTGATTTGGTAGCAGCATCAATTATCTTAACCAGTTTCTCGTCTACTTTTTCTTCATAGTCCACATCGGTAATGGCCGCATCGGCAACCGTAATTCCATATTCTTTTATAGAAGACAATTTGCGTTTGGGGGCAAGTGTTTTTGCGTCAAATTGAATTTCTGTTTGATACACTCTTTTTCTTTCGGATTCGAGTGAATCGTACACTACACTTTCTTCCGTTTTTAAAAGATACACGCCTTCTTTCAATTGATCCAGGAAATCCTGAGCCATCTGAGCCCGGCCACCACCATAATGTTTTTCACTGCTCATCAATTGGGCTGATGATTGCAAACATTCTTTTGTATAGGGTGCCAGTCGTTTTACCACCAGCGACTGAGGAGTGCGGTGCGTATTATGGATAAGCACCATCTCTTTTTCATCCGAGGGTAAAATGAACTGTGTAATTCCCCGTACATCAGCGGTAGTTGCATCGCTAAAACGAATCATGATCTGGCCAACTTCAATACCGTTATCTTCTACTTCTAACTTAGCCACAGCCTCCTGATAGGTTACTGAAATCTGGTTGGGCCATTCCTTCTCTTTGGCAAAGAAGCCGGCATAGAAAATTCCGGGCGCGAACTGCACAATTTGTTCTCCTGTTGTGCGCTCTACCACAGTGCGGTTACCGGCATCATTCCATGAAAATGGATTAATGATCATAAAAAACACAAGAAAAAGAACGAACAGGACCCCAACGACCAGGGTCTTTTTGTTTATTGGATTCATACGTAATTAGGGGTTTTGGTTTTGATTATCTGATTTTTCTTTGTTCGAAAAGTGTTTGGTAAGTAGCAACACAATGGCATACGCTACTACTCCAAAGACAGCCAGAAAACCGACTGCAAGGGCCAATCTGATCATGATGAATTAAGTTTAAAGTGGTGCGAGTTAAGAAAACCAAGAAGGAAAAGTCTGCAATGATAGGTTTACATGGGGTAGCTGAATTTGTTGATTTATGCCCGCACCGAATGGAATGAAACCAACTGGACGTAAGTTTATTTCAGAAATATCAACATATTGTTGGGTTACCTTTCTGCTTCTTGTTAGCAGCAGAACTGTTTGTGTGGTAGACTATATGAGAGGATTTTCAAAGCTCCCGAATCTCAAAATCTTTTCCTTTCCCAAACTTAATGGTATCCTTAAGCAGGAAGCGCTCTAAGGTGTTTAAGTCTTTTACTTTAAAGTCACCGTTGCCAATGATGCGTTCGATTTCAAATTCGTAACGATCTCCAAAATTCAGAAGGCGATATTTCTTACCTACCCGCAACACATCAAAGGAAAGTCCCGCCATTATAATTCTTCTTCGCGCTCCAACATTAAAATGGAAGCCTGAGGCACAATAAAATATTTCTCACTCTCATACATGACTTCGATAGCGCCTCGCTGCAAAAAAATGGCGAGGTCACCTTCCTGAGCTTGAAGTGGTAAATACTTAATCTGTTCTTCTTTTCCTTTCCAGAGTTCGTCTTCATCGGCCGGCATGGGCAAGGGATACCCGGGCCCTACTTTGATAACAAATCCTTTCTGAATCTTTTCTTTCTCTTGCACGCCCGGTGGCAGGTACAAACCACTTTCTGTTTTTTCAGATTCTTTAGCCGGACGAATTAACACACGGTCTCCAACTACAATTAATTTTTTCAGTTTGTTATCTGCTGTAAGTTTCATGAAGTTTATTTCTTGCGCGTGGCTTTAAAAGGAAACCCCATGCCACCTGCCGACATGGCACCAGTAAGTTGGTCATCTGTCATCACGGCATCAAATAAAACGAGGGTTCCAGAATAGTCTAATTCACCCGCCAATTTCTTTGTTTCCTTATCGTAAGTAAATTTTTCGATCGTTAGTTCGTTACCGCTGCTAACCATTTTGGCTGTAAGTACCTTATCAACTTCTGCGATTGTCATCACTCCGGTGAAGTCTCCTTCGGGGGTTCCGGAAATCGTGTAATCCCAATTTCCTGTTGGGGAGGGGGCTTTAGCAATTTTGGCAGAGGCACAAGAAGTTAAAATCAGTGCAGTAAGTACTAGGTAGAATAGGTTTTTCATATAAGTTAGTTAAGGTATTAGCTATGTTAGTTTGATTCAAACAAATCTGGTTGATCACCGGAGCGACTCAAGAGTTTGGGATCAATGCTTTTGTCGGCCTTGGCACCCAACCGCTTCAGATTTTCAACCTTGCTTACAAGATTACCACTTCCGGTGCTAAGTTTCTTCATCGATTCCTCATAAAATTTTTTGGATGAATCCAAGTGCCGGCCAAGGTTAAGAAGATCATCACTAAACCCTACAAATTTGTCGTAGAGGTCTCCGGCCCGTTTAGCGATTTCTATAACGTTACGGTTTTGATATTCTTGTCGCCAGGCACTTTTAATCAATTGCAACGAGGGCAAGAGCAGGGTAGGGCTTACAAAGACGATTCGTTTTTCAAAAGCCTCTTCATATAAATTACGATCGCTCTGGATGGCAAGGAAATAGGCTGGCTCCAGGGGAATAAACATGATCACAAAATCGAGCCCGTTGTCAGAATAATTTTTTTGATAATTTTTTTCGCTTAACAAGCGCATATGCTGGCGGATGGATACGAGATGCGATTTTACAAAGCCTGCCCGTTGTTCATCCGATTCTGCATTCACGTAGCCATTGTAAGCTGTTAAACTTACTTTCGAATCAATAATGATGTGTTTGTTTTCCGGTAGATTCAGAATTACATCGGGTTGTTGCCTGCGACCTTCAGGTGTTGTGAAGGACTCCTGTACCAAATACTCACGTCCTTTTTCTAAACCGGATTTTTCTAAAATACTTTCTAAAATAAATTCACCCCAGGTGCCTTGCGTTTTGGTGTCTCCTTTCAATGCGCGGGTAAGATTGCGGGCATCTTCACTCATCTGAATATTAAGGTCTTTCAGATTTTTTAGTTCATTAAAGAGTCCGGCATTTTTCTCCAATGAATCCTTGTTGGTTTGTTCTATTTTTTTCTCAAACTCAATAATCCTTTCACCCAGGGGCTTTAACAGATCAGAGATATTAGATCTATTTTGCTCTGTAAATTTTTTGCTCTTCTCTTCAAAAATTTCATTCGCCAGGTTTTTAAATTGAATGGCAAATTTTTCCTGTAAGGATTCAAATTCTTTCTTTTGATCCAGCAGCTTTTCCTGAAGATTGCGATAGTCTGCCTCCGTTGCCGAAAGGCTGTTGGTAACTTCTAAAACCTTTGCACGATGATTTTCTAACTCGCGTTTCAATTCATCTACCTGGGCAAGCGCGTTTTTTGCTTTTTCCTGCTCGATCGATAACGCAGTATTGCCCAACTGATTTTCAGATGCGAATTTATACCGGGCAATGAACCAACTCGCTAACCCACCTACAATCAACCCAGCCACTAAAAGAATAATCTCCATCGAGGCAAAGGTACTTCATTTCGCTTCGGGCACAATCCAATTTTAGGGACTTTCTTGTGGAATGACTAACTTTGAAACTCATTGAATTTCAAGAGTATGCTTTCCACAATTACATCCAGCCAGGAGGCCATTGAGTTAGAAGAAAAGTTTGGTGCGCATAATTATCATCCTTTGCCGGTTGTGTTAAACAAAGGAGAAGGTGTGTATCTGTGGGATGTGGAAGGAAAGCGGTATTTCGATTTTCTCTCGGCCTATAGTGCCGTTAATCAGGGCCACTGTCATCCGCGTATTATCAATGCGTTAATTGAGCAGGCTAAAGAACTGACACTTACATCGCGGGCTTTCTACAACGATAAACTCGGAGTGGCCGAAAAATATGTATGTGAATTGTTTGGGTACGATAAGGCGCTTTTCATGAACAGTGGAGCCGAGGCGAATGAATCGGCCATTAAGCTTGCCCGCAAATGGGGTTATACAAAAAAAGGAATTCCAGATAATGAAGCTGTGATTGTTGCGGTGAAGAAAAATTTTCATGGTCGCACGACTACCATTATATCTGCTTCTACGGATTCTGCTGCACGTAAGAACTTTGGACCGTTTATGCCGGGTTTTGAAATCATTGACTATGATGATGTACCCGCTTTGCAAAAGTCATTGGCAAATCCCCATGTATGTGGTTTGTGGATTGAACCGATTCAGGGTGAAGCAGGAGTGTATGTTCCCCAGGAGGGATATTTGAAAGCGGCAGCTGATTTATGTAAAAAACATAATGTGCTGTTGATGATGGATGAGATTCAAACCGGCATTGCACGCACAGGCAAAATGCTAGCTTCTGATCATGAAGATGTGCGACCAGATTTATTAATTCTTGGCAAAGCTCTTTCAGGTGGAGTGTTGCCGATTTCGCTCGTGCTCGCTGATGATGAAATTATGTTGGTGATCAAACCCGGTGAACATGGTTCCACCTTTGGAGGAAATCCGTTGGCCGCAGCGGTGGTGATGGCTGCTTTGGATGTGGTGAAGAATGAAAATCTGGCGAAGAATGCAGAACGAATGGGGATTATCTTTAGGGAGCGGATGAATGCTATTAAAGAGAAATCCAGCATGATTACTTTGGTACGTGGCAAAGGTTTACTCAATGCCATTGTTATTAATGATTCGCCAAAAGGCGAAACCGCCTGGAACCTCTGTTTAAAATTTGCCGAGAACGGATTACTGGCTAAACCTACACATGGAAATATTATCCGGCTAGCGCCTCCGTTGGTTATCAGCGAGGATCAGATTCACGAATGTTGTGATATCATTGAGGATTGTGTTATTAATTATAAAAAATAGTTGATAAAAATACTCATCGCAAAATTTTCAGTTTTTGTAAATCAGTTTTTAGCTGCTCGGGCGATGTAAAGTGAATGCCGGGCAATCCCACTGCGAGCGCTCCATCTATATTACGCTGACTGTCATCAATAAATAAAGCAGTTTTTGGATTTACCTTGTAGCGGTCAAAAAGAATCTGAAAAAATTCAGGAAAAGGTTTTCTTATTTTCTCATGCCCGGAAACCACTATACCCTCAAACCAATGCAGGAATTCAAAATTTTGCAGCGCCCAGGGAAAAGTCTGTGCCGACCAGTTAGTGAGTGCATACAACCGATGCTGGTCCTGGTCTTTAATGTCTTTTAGAATATCTACCGTGCCCTGAATAGGACCGCTGATAGTTTCTTGCCAACGATCGTACCAGGCTCGAATGGGCGCTTCATGTTCAGGAAATTTTTGAAGTAGTTCTTCCGTGGCTTCTTCAAAAGTTCGACCCGCATCCTGCATTTCGTTCCACTCATGCGTACAGATATTGTCAAGAAACCAGGTAATCTCTTCTTCGGTTTTAAAAATCTTTCGATAGAGATGGCGTGGGTTCCAGTCGATAAGCACTGCGCCCAGGTCGAAAATTATTGTATCGGTTGATTTATTCATCGTTGATTATTCTTTAGAAAATGCCCACGTTAAAAAGTGTGGCATCGCCTCACCCCAGGTTTTTAAATTATGTTCTCCGTCTTTCATTTCCAGATAGTGGATGTCATGAAATGGCCGATAGCCTTTCTTTGTTAACTCTACAATCAGGTCAAGGGTATCATCGATAGAGTCGATAACGCCATTTTTATTCCGATCGTTATTTTCATCTTTTAGGCCTGTCTGAAACCAGAATTTTAATCCGGGTTTAAATTTACCTCTGCGAACTTGCTGATGCATGATCCGGTCGTAATGTTCAGAATAAAATCTGCTTTTTGAATCGCGCTTGCGCCACCAAAACGAGCCGCTAAAAGCGCCCACTTTGCCAAAATAATCTCCGTGATGCCAGGCTATATCAATGGCTGAAAGTCCGCCCAACGAAAAGCCGGCAATTGCCCGATGTGCTGAATCCTTTGAAATGGAATATTGGTATTCCAGGTAAGGGATCAGTTCGGTCATGATAAAGCGGGTGTAGTTCTTCGCCCGTGAGCCTCGCTTTTTAAAATCTGGGTGGTTGGCAACCCCATATTCCTGCATCCGGTCGGCAGCATGCACACCCACAACAATCACATCTTCTATTTTCCGTGCATGATTCAGTTTTTCTAAGGTAGCTTTTAACCCTATCGCATCACAATCCTGGCCATCATTAAGAATCAACAAGGGGTAGTGTTTTTCGGCCTTTTTGTACTGAAAAGGCAGAAAAATGTCCACTACTGTGTCGCGATCCAGCAACTTGGAATGGATATCGGTAAGCTTTTCGAGATGATAATGATGCGAAGTGGGCAAGGATGATTAAAAAATTATTATTGGATAGTTATTTTGAAGGCTTTATTTCCGATTTTCAACAAAAATAGGACTTTAAATGATTCGATATGCCATACGAACATTACCATAAATGGTACTCTCCAAGACTTAGCCGGGATATAGAAGTGTTAGCCTTTGGCACGCGCGGGTATCCGATCATTTTGTTTCCCACCTCCATGGGACACTTCAATGAAAACAAAGATTTCAAACTCATCGATAGCGTGTCCTGGTTTCTGGAGGAGGGCCTAGTAAAAATTTATTGTCCGGATGGCATCGATGAATTTAGCTGGTACAATAAAAATATTCACCCGGCCGATCGCGTGCGCAATCACATCTGGTATGATGAGATGTTGCTACACGAACTTGTGCCGCTAGCTCAGCGCGAAACCGGAGTAGGTCGTGTGGCAACTGCGGGTTGTAGTTTTGGGGGTTATCATGCTACTAACTTTGCCTTTAAACATCCGGAGGTAGTGAAGTATGTTTTCAATATGGGGGCCGCTTTCGATATCCGTGATCAGATGGATGGCTATTATGACGATAATGTTTACTTCAACAATCCCCCTGATTTTATGCCCAGTGCCAGCAATCCTTATTTTCAGGATCTGCATGTTGTGTTGGGCACCGGCACCAACGACATGTGTTGGGATGCCAATGTAAAAATGGCGAACATCTTGCAGAACAAAGGCATGAGCTACTGGCTGGATGTTCGGCATAATGCACCCCACGATTGGCCGGCCTGGCGCGAAATGTTTCCGCATTATTTATCTCTGATCAAGTAATATGATTGTCCGTCTCTTTGCCCTTTTGGTTATTTCCTGCCAACTCACTTGGGGTGCTTCTATCAATAGCAGCGAGGCGGTACAAATTGGGGGTATTAAACAGTGGGTAGAATTTCAAGGTGTGGATGATCAGGCACCGGTTTTACTTTTTCTGCATGGCGGTCCGGGTAATTCGGTGATGAGTTATGCCGATCGGTTTACTCAGGAGTTGCAAAAGCATTTTGTTGTAGTGCATTGGGATCAGCGTGAAAGTGGCCAGACAGCCAAATTGAATAAATCGCCACAAGCGCTCACTGTTTCACTTTTTGTCAGCGATGCGATTGAATTAATAGAGTTTCTTGCAACCCGCTTTTCGCAAGAAAAGATTTTTTTACTAGGCCACTCATGGGGTGGTTATTTAGGGTTGCGAGTTGCTGCCGAAAAACCCGAATTACTACATACTTATTTCGCGATGAGTCCGATGGTGAATCAATTGGAGAGCGAACGTCTTTCGTTGCTCACACTCAAGGAGAAAGCAGTTAAAGA
Source organism: Cyclobacteriaceae bacterium (assembly GCA_041736555.1). Lineage (GTDB taxonomy): Bacteria > Bacteroidota > Bacteroidia > Cytophagales > Cyclobacteriaceae > ELB16-189. Next base: position 62,874 of record JBGSTJ010000003.1, on the reverse strand, counting down.
AAATAACGTGCAGGCCATTTCAGAACTTAATCAGGTTGAGATTCCCTTTAAAAATGCAGAACAATTATTTTACCACAGAAAGTGGTTAAGTAAACTAATGGGTTCCGCAACGCCTACCCGTTCAAAGGTTGATGAATGGGCACCTGCCTGGCTTGCTTTGTTTAACGAAGCCTCGAAGACAAATTTTTTGAATTTTGCACCTGAATTAAAGTGCCCGGTTTATTTTCTCCTTGGCAACAAAGATTATCAGACTCATTACAAAGTGACAGAATTATATTATCAGCAAGTAGTTTGCCCCGAAAAAAAACTATCTTGGTTTGCGCAATCTGCCCATAATCCGCATTTAACCGAAACAGTAAAATTTCAAAAATTAATAATCGACAGTAAGAATCAAAAACTAAAATCAGAGTTATGAAAAAAATAGGAGTATTGCATGGCATGGAAAGGTCCTTCCCCGAAGCATTTGTTGAACGCATCAACAAGATGGGGCTTAAAGATATAAAAGCAGAGCATGTAATGGTCGACATGGTTTCGCAGGCAGAGCCTACCGACTATGCTGTCATCATCGATCGCATTTCCCAGGATGTTCCTTTTTACAGGGCTTACCTGAAGAACGCAGCTATCTCAGGCACAGCAGTTATCAACAATCCGTTTTGGTGGAGTGCGGACGAAAAATTCTTTAACAATGCGTTAGCTGTAAAGTTGGGTGTGCCAGTTCCGAAAACTGTGCTGTTGCCATCCCATGAACGGCCCACAGATACAGGAGAAGCTTCGTTTGCCAACCTGAAATTTCCATTGAGTTGGGAAAAAATCTTTGACCACATTGGATGGCCTGCCTACATGAAACCTCATGCCGGTGGTGGCTGGAAGAGTGTGTATAAATTAAATAATCAGGATGATTTTTTTAAAGCTTACAGCGAAACCAATCAGTTGGTAATGATGCTGCAGGAAGAAATTATTTTTGAGGATTACTTCCGTTGTTATTGCCTCGGCAGAAAGTATGTGCGCATTATGCAATATGAGCCCCGCAATCCTCATCATTTAAGATATCAAAGCAACAACGGTCCGGCATCAGAGAAACTTTTGAAGAAAGTACATGATTATGTGCTTGATCTATGCAATGCGTTGGGATATGATTTTAATACGGTGGAAATGGCAGTAAGAAATGGTGTTCCTTATGCCATTGATTTTTGTAATCCAGCTCCGGATGCCGAGGTGACTTCCGTGGGTCAGGAAAATTTTGATTGGGTAGTAGAACACGCATCCAAAATGGCTGTTGAAAGAGCGCAAACTCAAAAGCCGGGCCAGGATAATCTTACCTGGGGAACTTATGTCACTAATTCTGTTTCGGCCTTTGAAAAATCTGTGGCGAAAGAAAAACCAACAGTAAAAGCTGAAACAAAAAAAGAGACAAAACCAAAGTCAAGTAAAAAATAATCTTAAATCTTGCCCGAAATAAGCCGTAGGTGGTATGGAAAAATTCACATTAGGAGTTGAAGAGGAGTACATGGTGATTGATCCGCACACGCGGGAACTTGCTTCGCATGATCAAAAGATTGTAGAACTGGCATCACATATCATTAATGATAGTGTGAAGGCGGAGATGCACCAGGCTGTCGTGGAGGTGGGCACCGGTATTTGTAAAGATGTTGATCAAGCATACCAGGAAATCAGAAACCTTCGCAAAATTGTGTCTGAAGTGGCGGGTACGTTAGGCCTAAAAATTGGCGCTGCCGGCACACATCCTTTTTCGCATTGGAGCAAACAACTTATAACTCCGAATCCACGCTATGATGAAATCGTGCAAGAGATGCAAGAGGCTGCACGATCAAACTTGATTTTTGGATTGCATGTGCATGTAGGCATTAAGGATAAGAATATGGCTATTCATATTCAGAATACAGTGCGCTATTTTTTGCCACATATTTATGCCTTGTCGTGCAACTCACCTTTTTGGGAAGGGAGAAATACAGGCTTCAAATCTTTTCGTACGAAAGTGTTTGATAAATTTCCGCGCACGGGTATTCCCGATCGGTTTGAAAACTGGGATGACTTCAAAAACTATGTTAACCTGCTGATCAAAACAAATTGTATAGACAACGCAAAAAAAATCTGGTGGGATGTGCGCGTCCATCCATTCTTTGATACGATTGAATTCAGAATTTGTGATGTACCGATGCGCGTAGAAGAAACCATTGCCATTACTGCTTTGTTTCAGGCTTTGGTCGTAAAGCTGTATAAGTTGAGACTTCAAAACATGAGCTTTATTCTATACACACGAGCTTTAATTAATGAAAACAAATGGCGTGCGTCTCGCTATGGATTGGATGGTCGCCTGATTGATTTTGGAAAGCAGGTAGAGGTAGATACACGTGTTCTGATTGCTGAATTGCTCGACTTTGTTGATGATGTAGTCGATGATCTTGGCAGCCGGAGTTCAATCAATTATATTCGCACCATATTGGAGCATGGTACCGGAGCCGATCGCCAATTGGCTGTTTTTAATGCAACCGGTGATATGGAGAAAGTAGTGGATTACATTACAGACGAAACAGTGCGTGGATTATAAGTTTTTTGAAGTGACAAGAGAAAATCAAATTAATATTGCCGTTCTCGATCTTTATGATGGTGCCGCCAATGAAGGCATGCGCGGTATCCGGCAGCTCATTGAGGAGTTTGAAGCAGATTGTCATCTGATGGTGAAGTATCAGGTATTCGATGTTAGGCTTAAAGCTGAGATTCCTGACTTAAACTTTGATGTCTACATTTCTTCCGGAGGTCCGGGTAGTCCGCTGGAGAGTGAAGGCTCCTTATGGGAAAGAAAATATTTTGGTTTGATGGATGAAATCCGCGCCCATAATCTACAGCATCCGGATAACAAGAAGCATGTTCTTATGATTTGTCACAGCTTCCAGATTTTCTGCCGGTACTATGGTTATGGAACTGTTACCAAGCGAAAGTCAACCTCTTTTGGTGTTATGCCGGTGCACAAAACATTTGATGGACATCATGATCCGCTCTTTCGCTCCCTCAATGATCCCATGTGGGCAGTTGATTCAAGAGATTATCAGATCACGCAACCTAATGAGGAAAAAATTGTAGCTGAAGGGGGTTCCATTCTGTGCCTGGAAAAATACAGGCCTCATGTTGACCTTGAGCGGGCAGTGATGTCCATCCGGTTTGATGAAGCATTTATTGGCATGCAGTTTCACCCGGAGGCAGATGCAGTTGGTATGCGAATGTATTTGCTGCGGGAAGACAAAAAGGAATTGGTAATTGAAAAACATGGTGAAAAAAAATATTGGGATATGCTCGATCACTTGAACGATCCTGATAAAATCATGCTCACCTATTCCACCGTGGTGCCTCGATTTCTCATGATGGCCTTGCGCCATCGTTTAAGTTCGGTTGCGTTATGATTGCCGCGGCCCGCACGGTATTTAATCAGCAGTTTTCAGAACAGAAGTATAAAGATTTCCTCGCAGACCTTGATCGTGAGTTCAATCACAAGATATCGTTTCGGGTTGCTGAGAGCCCGGTCTTTGTAGGCAAAGATTTTGCAGCAAAACTATTTAAGGCAGCGGATGAGATTATTGATTTTATAACGTTGCCGGATTTTAAACTGCGAATGAAAGGAGCGCTGCCGGATTCCATTCGTGTGCCCAATGAAGATGCTCACACGTTGTTTCTGGCGCTTGATTTTGCAGTATGCACGGAAGGCAATGATGAACTGGTGCCGCGCCTGATTGAGATGCAAGGGTTTCCTTCTCTTTTTGGCTATCAGGATTTTTTGGGCAATAAGTTTCGTCAGCATTATCGAATTCCTCCCAGACTTGATTTTCATTTTGGAAAATCTTCTGAAGTATATTGGGAGCAATTGCGAAAGGCAATCGTGCGGGACCACGATCCGGAAAATGTAGTCTTGCTTGAGATTGACCCCATGCAGCAGAATACCGCTATCGATTTTCTGGTTACCAAGCTGCACCTCGGTATTGAGCCGGTACACTTAGGCGATGTTATCATTCGTAACCGTAAACTTTTCTATAAGAAGAAAGGTCTTGAAGTTCCCATTAATCGTATTTACAATCGTGTAATTTTTGATGAGTTGCTGGCGAAAAAAGATTTGAAAGCAGACTTTCATCTTACCGAAGATGTAGATGTTGAATGGGCCGGGCATCCCAATTGGTTTTTTCATATCAGTAAATACACGATGCCATTCTTAACGAGCAATTCTGTGCCGGAGTGTAAGTTTCTAAATGAGTATTCGTCACTACCGGTGGATCTTGAGAATTATGTACTAAAACCTTTATTCTCATTTTCCGGAAGTGGCGTAGTTTTTAATGTAACCGAACAAGACATTCTTGCTATTTCAGAAGTTGAACGGAAAAATTTCATGCTTCAACGTAAGGTGCACTATCAACCCGTTGTGCAGGCACCCGATGGGTTAGTGAAAACAGAAATCCGATTATTGTTTTTATGGGATGAAGGATTGCAAAGACCGCAGTTGATCACCAACCTTGCCCGTTTGAGTCGCGGGGATATGATTGGTGTTAAATATAATAAAGACAAAACGTGGGTAGGGGGTTCGGTTTGTTTTTTTGAACAATAATGTCCAGTCACCACATTGTAAAAGAAGATCAGGAGCCTGCCTTGCTTATCCTAAACGCACATGCGATTCCATTCGAAAAGGTACAGGAATTATTGGAGTGGATGCCGACCGTAATTGTACAGACCGATCAGGTTGAAACTGTACTGGGATGGGGTATCAAAGTAGATGTTATACTTACACCTTTTGCGGATCTGGAAGTTTGGAAAAGCAAACTCATTGATCAGGCCCCGATTAAATTTCTTGCTTACAATGGTGGTGATGATCCACTTACAACCGCATTTCATTTTCTATTAGCGTGTAAAGCAACGGCCGTTAATTGCTTGCTTGCAGATAAGAAACAGATGATGCACATAGAATCATTTGATGGGCTTGACGTAGAAGTTTTCGTTGATAAAAAACTATGGCGTTGGATTAAGAGTGGCCGTTTCGAAAAGTGGGTGTCATCCAACACAAAATTATTTCTGATGCCGGAGGAATTACAATCCGAATTTCCCGAATTTTCTACTGGCGACTATTTAATTAAAAATGATGGTATAGTCTCTTTCAGCTCATCCCAATCGTTTTGGATTGGTGAAGAGTTAACTTGATTATTAGCGCATCAACGATGCCAACCTATCCAGATCAACTTTTTCAATGGGATGAGGTGTCGCATCCAGCAATTTGAATTCACCCTTCGGCAACCAATCCGCTACTTGTTTTGAAAAATCTCTGTCAGCCATGTCATCCTGATCACCAAGCAAGATGGTTGTTGGTTGATGGATCAGGTTGAGATTCTCCTTATTGAGTAAGGGATTGTTGCCCAGTGAAAGCATCATAGCTTTTGTTTTTTCCAGAAGATATTTCCAATCATGGGGTGCATGGCGATGTTCCAGGATGCGGGCAAAGGCCGGGACTTTTAATAGAATTTTTTCCGGATCGAGTTTGTTTGTTTCCTTTTCTGCTGAAACTGGAGACCAGTCATATTTAGTGCCGAGGGTAATAATTTTGCCAATGCGTTGAGGATGTAAATGAGCAAACCAGAGTGCCACATACCCGCCCATACTATAGCCAAAAATATCAATCTCCTGGATTGATTCAAGGTCCAGAAACTCAAGAACATTTTGCGCGAACAATTCAATGCCAAACTTTCCTTTCTCAAAAGGCTTGCCACCGTGCCCTGAGAAATTAATTGAATACACTGAATGGCCTTTGATTTCCAATAATTTCTTTAGGGGTTCGAGTTGAAGCTTAGAACCCAACGCTCCATGAAGTAGATGAATAGAATTCATAGATGTGCGATAGCTATCCGGTCTTTATTATCCAGATCCTTTTTAATCTGAACATTTTTATATCCTTGTTCTTCCAGAAGATTTTGTGCTTCCTTTCCAAAATTTTCATTGATTTCAAACCAGAGTGATCCGCCCAGTGTAAGTGCGTTTTTACTTTTAAGGCCAATCACGCGATAGAATAGCAGCGGATCATTTTCCGGAACAAACAAAGCAAGGTGGGGTTCGAAGTCAAGTACATTTCTCTTCATGTTTTCTTTTTCAGAATTAGCGATGTAAGGTGGGTTGCTGACAATTAAATCGAATCTATTTTTTATTTCTTCATTAAGAATATCCACTTTTTCAAACACTACTCTTGCTTTTAGTTCTTTAGCGTTTTGCCTCGCGCAGGCAAGTGCTTCGTTACTTATATCCAGGGCACTGATTTCAGAGTCAGGTATTTCTAACGCCAGTGTAATTGCAATACACCCGCTACCGGTTCCAATATCAAGAATTCGTAAGTTCCTTTTGTGTTGTTGATTGACAAACTTTTTTATTTCATGGATTAGCAGTTCAGTTTCCGGACGAGGGATTAATACATCAGGATTAATAATAAAACTGCGGCCATAAAAATCTTCTTTGCCTAAAATGTATTGAATGGGTTCCTGGTTATTTATCCGGAATAGGTATTGATCAAGAGAGTGAGGATCCGATAAGTTGATTATTTTTTCGGTTAGAATATCTATTTTGGTAAGACCTAGTTTATTTTCTAACAAGAGATAAATAATACTCTGGATTTCAATTTTTTCTTCTTGCAGGGTAACATGGTTTACCAGGTGGTTAAAAAGTTCCTTGGAATTGGTCATTACGAAATTGATCTTTGCAAGATAACTATTCGCGATGACTCCCGAAGAACTCTTCATGCAAAGAGCGTTTGACCTGGCCCGGTTGGGTATTGGTACTGTGAGCCCGAACCCGCAGGTGGGTTGTGTGATTGTAAAAGAAGGAGAGGTTATTGGTGAAGGTTGGCATCAGGTGTACGGTCAGTCACACGCAGAGGTGAATGCTGTGGCTAACGTAAAGGATCAGACTCAACTTGTGGGTAGTACCGTGTATATAAACCTGGAACCCTGTTCGCATACCGGCAAAACCCCACCGTGTGCAGAGCTTCTTATAAAGCAAAAAGTTAAGAAAGTAGTTATCGCCAATGTAGATACAAATCCCCTTGTCGGTGGTGCGGGAATAAAAAAACTATCAGAAGCCGGTATTGAAGTTGTTACCGGAGTTTTAGAAAAGCAAGGACGCGAATTGAACAGACGATTTTTTACTTTTCATGAGCAGGAGCGACCTTATATTATTTTAAAATGGGCACAAACGGCTGATGGGTTTATTGCCAGAAGTAATTACGAATCGAAATGGATAAGCAATGAGTTTTCGAGACAGCTTGTGCATAAATGGCGGAGTGAGGAAGATGCTGTATTGGTAGGCACCAAAACTGCTGCTCATGATAATCCTATACTCACCGTACGTGATTGGAGCGGAAGAAATCCTGTGCGCCTTGTCATTGATCGGTTTTTACGATTGCCCGATACATTAACCTTGTTTGACCGAAAGATTAAAACAGTTTGTTTTAATCTGCTCAAACACGAAGAACATACCAATCTTTCGCTCATTCGACTCGATGAGCAGGATTTTATTAAATCAATATTGGATTATCTGGTGAAAGAAAAAATTCAATCCATAATGGTTGAGGGTGGCAGCTTAACGCTCGGCTTATTTATTGAAGCCGGGTTGTGGGATGAAGCCCGGATATTTACTTCTCCCAGATTATTTCATTCGGGTATTCAAGCGCCCAGACTTGGTCAGGCTAATCCAGTGGGTGAAGAAAAAATCTCAACGGATACGCTTCGCTATTTTCATCGAATCAGCGGATCAAAACCGAATCATTAACCGGGCTTGAGTTCCGTAAAAATGGAATGTCGGCTTTAAACGACTCGAATACTTTTTATTATAGAGTTCAAGGGCATTGAATGCCCGGGCTTTGAATACCCTATTAAAGTGAATGGAACCCAAAATAAGAGCTGCACCACCGGCAGCCAATCCCCATTCCGGGTCGCCACCTGCAATGGCAGTACCAATAGGAATACCGACAAGAACGCCTCCGGTGAAGCCAAGAACTCCGGCAACATTATAATTTACTTTTGCCTGCTTAAATTCTTCATACGCGAGGGGCTCCTCTTTCAAAATTTCTAAAACTTGTTTTGGGCTAAGTACAAGCGTGTCCATTTCAAAACGAACTCCACCAAAGGTTTTATACATCTTGATTTCCTGCGCATTACAAAAACCAAAGAGTGCAAAGCACACTAACCAAAGTAAGAGAGGTTTTCTCATACCAACAAAATAGAATTTGATTTAGCTATCCAGACGTTTAGCCACTTCATCCCAATTTACCACCTTCCACCAGTTGGCTATGTATTCGTTTCGCTTGTTTTGGTATTTGAGATAGTAGGCATGTTCCCACACATCCAACGCCAGGAGGGGAGTTCCTTTCAGTTCACTTACACCTGCCTGTCCGGTAGGCAGGTCCATCATCGGATTATCCTGATTGGGTGTTGATCCCACCTTTAAAGTATTTCCATCTTTCACCAGCCAGGCCCAACCAGATCCAAACCGTGTCATGGCTGCCTGCGTAAAAAGTTCTTTGAATTTATCTATCGATCCAAACGAGGCATTTATTGCTTCCGCTACTTTTCCCGTTGGGGCAGAACCTCCCGGCTTCATGACTTGCCAGAAAAAATTATGATTCCATGCACCGCCTCCATTATTGCGTGCTTTCGAGGAAAGTTTAGAAGTATTCGCAAAAAAATCTTTCTCGGAAGCAAAGGAAATATTCTCGGCAGCAATAGCATCATTCACATTTTTAATATAGGCGGAATGATGTTTGCCATAATGAATTTCCATGGTAAGACCATCTATTGATGGCTCCAGTGCATTGATTGCGTACGGTAAAGGTAGTTGCGTAAATTGTAATGCTGGAGTCGTTATATTTTCAATAGAGGCAAGGCTATCAGCCTGCACAAAGAAAGGGACTGCCAGTGCAGCGGAGGAGGTTATTGAGGTCTTTACAAATTTTCTTCTGGAAATGGATTTCATAGCGTATTGATTTAGAATTCTGAGATCGCATAAATCATGCCCGAACGGCACCTGATGGGTAAATTTACCTAAAAATAATTAGCTTGCGTTACCCTCATAATCAAATCGGATATGGCTGAAATACTGTATGATACTATACCCTCACTTGATCTTGCCGATTTCACTGCTGGAGATGCGATTCGAAAACAAAAGTTTGTAGAGAAACTTGGCGAAGCCTATAACAATATTGGCTTTGTTGCCATTCGAAATCATTATCTCACCGAAGATTTATCAGCCAGACTTTACGAAACGATTAAGAAATTTTATGCACTGCCTGATGAAGTAAAGCAAAAGTATGAGATTGCTGGATTAGCTGGACAACGTGGCTATATCGGCAAGGGTAAAGAGCATGCGAAGGGTCGCAACACAGGTGACCTAAAAGAATTTTATCACGTAGGTCAGGAGGTATTGGATAATGACCCGATTAAAGATGAGTATCCAGACAACGTTTGGCCTGTTGAATTACCCGAGTTTAAGGAAATTGCTTTGAATGTGTATAAACAGTTGGAAAAAACAGGTACACAAATGTTACGGGCCATTGCGATCTACCTGAATTTACCTGAGGATTATTTTGACTCCAAAGTGCATCATGGCAACAGCATTCTTCGTCCCATACATTATTTTCCAATTGAAAATCCGGACACAGTCCCTGACGATGCTGTGCGTGCAGCTGAGCATGGAGATATTAACCTGATCACGTTATTGATGGGTGCGAGTGCCGATGGTTTACAGGTGCTGCGCAGAGATGGAAAGTGGATTCCGATTACTGCCTTACCGGAACAACTGGTAGTGAATGTGGGCGACATGTTGGAGCGTCTAACTAACAAAAAGCTTAAGTCTACTATTCACCGTGTGGTAAACCCACCCCGACACCTTATGAATACGCCAAGATATTCAATACCTTTCTTTATGCATCCTCGTTCGGAGATGGATTTGACAGCTTTATCTTCGTGTGTAGATTCAACGCATCCAAAGCTTTGGGATGATATCACAGCGGGTGAGTTTCTTAATCAACGGTTACGCGAAATTGGATTGAAAAAATAAATAAAAGATTTTGGTACAGCGAGCGCGCTCTATCACTTTTCTTAAGGACGTGTTCCTGCTATCAATTACATGCTTTGGTGGTCCACAAGCACACATCGCTCATTTTCAAAATATTCTCGTTAAGAAGCGACAATATATTTCAGAACATGATTTGATTGAACTGAATGCACTATGCCAGGTTGTGCCTGGGCCCACCTCCACACAAACTCTTTCTGCTATTGGATATCGTTTGGGTGGTCCTTCATTGGCTTATCTTACTTTGTTGATTTGGCTATTGCCATCAGTAGCCATCATGACTGCGGCCGGAATTCTGATCAGCAGTTTTGGCTCCAAGAATATTTCACTGGAATTTACTCGGTTCATTCAACCCATGGCGGTGGGGTTTGTAGCGTATGCCGCATACACAATCACGTTAAAAACGGTAACTACGAAAAGAGGGGTTGTGCTTATGATTCTGGCGGGTATTGCTACCTACTTTATAAAAACTCCGGTTGTATTTCCGGTAGTGTTGTTAATTGCCGGGTTGATTACCGCATTAAATTACAAGGCTCATCCGCGCGAGGAGAAAAAGAAATTTGATGTTTCGTGGGCTAATTTTTTACTCTGGGCAGGCGTATTAGTTTTCGCAGCTTTGCTGGGTTGGGCTACGAAGAGTGTGCCCGAACTAACTTTACCAGTTCGATTATTTGAAAACTTTTATCGAAATGGAAGTTTGATTTTTGGTGGCGGCCAGGTGTTAACGCCAATGTTGTACACAGAATTTGTACAGTACGCACCTAAGCAATATCTAACCTCGGAGGAATTCTTATCAGGTTATGCTTTTGTGCAAGGATTGCCAGGGCCAGTGTTTTCATTCAGCTCTTATATTGGAGCGTTGGCTATGCGGGAGTATGGTGTGTTAGGTGAAATTATTGGTGCACTTATGTCTGCAGCAGGTATTTTTCTTCCGGGTACTTTTTTAATATTTTTTATGATTCGCATTTGGGAGAGTCTTAAAAAATTCAGGCCTATCCGTGCTTCGATGGAAGGCATCAACGCAGCCAATGCCGGACTGGTAGCGGCAGCAGCTGTTTTGCTTTTCCAACCACTGCTTGTGGATCAAACAATAAAGATTGTTTTGTTGAATGGTCTTTTCGCGATTACAACTTTTGCGCTGACAGCATTTACAAAGATTCCATCATGGGCAATTATCTTATTAGGCCTTGGGTGCGGATTGATCTTATAATCTTTCCAATAAAAAAAGCCCTGACTGTTTAGTCAAGGCTTCCTTAATTATTCTTATGGAAATTATCCTAATTTGAAAATGATAGGGATAACCATTTTTTGTCTTACAGGCTTGCCTCTTTGTTTACCAGGTTTCCAAGCTGGAGCGCTCTGCACAATTCTAACCGCCTCTTCATCGCAACCAGCACCGATACCTTTTATGGATTTAACATCCACAATTGATCCGTCACGGTTTACAACAAACTCCACGAATACTCTTCCCTCTACACCCATACGTCTTGCTTGTGCAGGATACTTAATTTTTTCACCTACATATTTATAGAAAGCAGGCATACCACCCTTAGGTTCTGCAGATTCTTCAACCACACTAAAAATCTGATCAACATCTTCTTTTTCCTCAACGGGAGCAACAATCACCTCTTCAACTTTCGTCTCTTCGGTTACTTCCACATCAAACTTAAGGTTAAGATCTTCTTTAATCTCTTCCTCATCAGGAACTTCTACAATTTGAGGTTGCTGTATGATAGGAGCTGGTGGAGGTGGTTGCTCAGTCGGGGGCACTTCCAACATTTCTTCAAAGATGTTGGTGTTTTTGCCCTGCAAATCAACGAGGCTATCTTCATAATCTCTCCATTCGAAGGCCATGAAGACAAGAGCCATAGTCACCAACAGGCCGATGCTAAAAAAGAGGCTTGTCTTTTTTGTTAAATCCGCCTTTTCTGTCTTTTTCGCTTCCATACGTTACTTATTACGGGTTTAGGAATTTCAAATATAATAATAGAATACACTTTAGGCCATCCAGTCACAGAAAATCAGAAATTTTAATGGCAATTACTTCCGATTGCCGTAGAATAGTGTGAAAAAGACGGTTGGAAACACCGATTTATTCTCCGCGGTGGGCATGAGGGGAATAGAATTAAAGTAAGAATCGACCAAAACACCTACTTCAAAGCCCGTTACCTGACTTTTTAAAAAGCCTAACTCAAAATTGATAGCTGCCTTCAGATTTAACCCTAATTGTAATTTTGAATCGCCAATTCCTTCAAATAGGTTACCGGTACCGAGAATATTATTGAAGGAGTGATCAGGATTATTGTGGTCGTACTGTTCGTGCAAAGAGGTGAAAAAGCTGTTATCAACCGTTCGTTCAATATAATAGGGCGCAACAATCCCAAGAGATGGTCCGCCAGCAAAAACAGCTTTAATTTCCACCCCTTGCTGAGGTGCCTTGGTGAATAAGATCAAATCGCGACCGTACTGAAAACGAAAGGAATAGAGGTAATTACTTTTCCCATAAATGAAAAAATTCCCGGTATAACCGGAATTGTGTCGTACTTCCTGTGGATGTTTTACATTCATGATCTCGAGACCAAACGTCTCCAGCATCTTGTCATTTAATTTGCGGGCTTTTTTGAATGTGAATCCACCGATAAGTCCACCAGCTGAGTTTTTATTGATTCCCCAGGTAAACTCAGAATTATATTCATAGCTATCCAAAGTCTGGGCGAACGCAGGCATAGTGGCCGCATACCCAACTAAAAAAAACAGTATTTTGATTCCACGTGTCATACCACCCACTTTCATTACCTTGGGAATATAAAATTAAACTAACTAACGCAGAAATAATAGTCTTGTTATGAGTGCAATGGCAACGGTGGAATATTTGGGGGATTTAAGAACCCAGGCAAAACATTTAAAATCAGGAAATTTATTGGTCACAGATGCCCCGGTAGACAATATGGGAAAAGGTGAGGCATTTAGTCCTACAGACCTGGTTAGTGCTGCCTTATGTAGTTGCATGATTACAATTATGGGGCAGGTAGCAGACCGGGAGAATGTTAATCTTAAGGGACTTACGGCCGAGGTAGTTAAAATCATGTCATCGAATCCCCGGAAAATAGCCGAGATCCAGATTACATTTTCACATCCGTGGCTGGATGCTACCGAGGCGCAGAAACAAAAATTAAAAAATGCTGCCAGAACATGCCCCGTGGCGCTGAGTCTCTCAGAATCTCTCCAACAAACTGTGACCTTTAATTTTTAGTTAGAGGTTGTGCGTTAACGGCATTCTTGATGCCAGCAAAATCTATTTCGAAATGCGATTTATCGTATACAGATTTACCATTTTTAATAAGTAATATCTGGGGCGACTCATGTTCAACATTAAAAATATCTGCGATCTCGTTTGAAATCTTACGATACGAAAGGAGATCTAAAAAATAAGATTTTACCGGGATTAAATCTTCCTGTTTCCAGTTTCTCTCAAGGCGATCCAGAGTTGCTCGACTGATTGAACAGCTGGTGCTGTGCTTGAAGATGACTATGGGTTGTGTTTGTGATTCTGCTTGAATTGTATCCAGTTGATTTTCATGGGTCAACGCAATCCAATTAATTTTTCTAGTCATATAAATCTTTCCAGAGTTCTTTTTCTTTCTTATCGTACCTCGGCCTTCTTACTTTGTCTTTAACGGCATCGGGCTGAGTAGCATTTTTCTTAAATAACTTTGACCATATTAACTTAACGTCCGTAACAATAGTTCGCTCTTCTTTCACATTATTTCCTTTGTTATGCGCAAACTGGGCATCGGGAAAATGTTTTTTATGATTGAACTTATTCATTTTAATATTTCCCTGGTAATCGCCAATGCGTGCATAGGCCCGCGCGGGGGCAATTACTTTCAATGCCTCTTTATCACTGTTAGGATTATGCCGGTAATTTTTTGTTAACCTTGTTTTGCCGGCAAAACTAGTTGCCTGCGCAAAGGATTTTGAATATTTAATTGTCTTCTGGGCCTCGTCCGCACTGCTTGGATTGTGTTTGTATTCCCAATAGACTTTCATGCTGCGGGCATACTCACTTGCCTTCACGGTTGCTTTGCTAGGGCCTACACCCGGCATCGATCCTTCGGCAGCGTTCGGCTTTTTACTTGTCTCTTTTTGCTTTACACGAACCATCAACCCATTTACCTCATACACGGTTTCATAAGGACTATGTTTTTTTAACGCTTCCTCTACTGCATTGGGATTGCGCACATATTCTCTTTTTAAACGGGGCAATCTTGTTTTTCCAGCGTAATTAATATCACCGGCTTGATCTCCGGTAGGTATTTTAACAGGCAAAGGTTGTCCGTTATTATTCCACAGTTTTCCACTCACACTACCACCCCCTTTTTCAGGTTTTTTGGTTTTGTTGTAGCCCGTAAAATCATATCCATCACGGCTAAATGACTTCTTGGTAAAAACTAAATTTCCCTGATAGGAATCAATTTTATTAGCTGAACCACCGGGTGCCTTTCCCGGCAACGGTTGGTTATTATTATTCCATACCCGGCCGCTGATACTTCCACCACCCTTCAGAGGTTTTTTTGTTTTGTTGTAACCCGAAAAGTCGTAGCCTTCCTGACTAAACGATTTGGGTCGCATTTTCATGTCACCTGAATAACCATAACCAGCCTGACTAAACGATTTAGGTTGTTGTTTTAAGTTACCCTGAAATTTGCTCACTCTTCCGGCAACATCACCAGGTATTTTGCCAGCTATAGGTTTATTATTGTTATTCCATGAGCCGCTAATGCTTCCTCCACCCTTTAGTGGCCGCCTTGCCTTCATGCTTCCTGAGTAACTAAGACCATCCTGACTAAAGCCAGATGAACTTTTACTTCGCTTAACAAAGCCTTTATAATTTACCTGATAATCCGCAGCCCGTTGATCCAATGGTTCACGTACAGGCACCGGCATATTGTTATTATTTTTTTTCAATCTTGAACTAATGCTGCCTCCACCTTTAGGTTGTTTAAAGGCTCGAATATCCCCCGAATAGCTGCCCATCCTACCTGCCACACCTGGATTGCCAGGTGGCCGAGCACCCAATGATTCATTGTTTGTTCTTTTCATTTTCGCGCTAATACTGCCACCACCACCTTTTATAGGTTTTATGCCACGCAGTTTTCCTAAATCTTTACGCATAAATGAGGCTCCAATTCCGGGAGCGCGTGGACTTAGTGGTTGATTTGAATTGTATTTTCCGGTTACACTACCACCGCCCTTAACCGGCTTTATACCTCTTAATTTATTTTGATCCTGGCGCATATAGTTGCCGCCCATACCGGGAGCTCTGGGCGTAAGTGGTTTATTGGATTTGTATTGACCTGACACACTGCCGCCTCCACCCTTTTTTTCTTTAACTCCGCGCAAGCGAGCAAAATCTTTCTTCATATAGCGGGCACTAAAGCCAGGTGAAATGCGTGGGGAAGATCCATAGTCACCAGCAACCTGATTGTCTCTACCCTTGCTTTTTCGAATCGGTTGTCCTGAGATATCTCCTTTCCATGGCAATTCGCCCCTCCTGGTTGCAGTGGCATAGCCTGAACGAAAAGTTCCTTTATAAGCACGATCGCCACGATCTTTTCTGCCATAGTAGGGATCATCAGCTTTGATGATGGGATTAGCCGCGGAACGGAAATTTTTTGTACGCAAAGGTTTGCCAGCTACATCTGTTGTAATGGCCCTTTCACCTTTAGAATATTTTCCCCAATACGTATTTACACGTCCGCGGGTAACATATGATTTTGATGCTGAGCGGGGTGTTACTCGTTTTTTACGCCCCGGAGGTTCAGGTTTTGTTTGCAATCTGGCAAGTCGTGATAATTCTCTTCTATTGGAGTACGCTTGCTCCGGTTTTTTAGAATTATTATTTACGAATGGACCTTTTTGAGGATACACATTGTCGCGGGCTCTTTGAGCAGAGTTGGATCGTATGCGAGGTGCATTCCCGCCAATAGGTCTACCCGCCTGATCACCACCAGATCTTCTTTTGTTTTTGTATGGTGAGCTTGCGGTAATAACCGCCCGTTGAGCAGTAGATTTATTTCGTGTTCGTAATCGTTTACCGGCAATATCTTTAGTCGTGGCTTTCTCCTTTTTTGTCATCGACTTCGCCCTGTTCTCCCTGATCTTTTGCTTATTGTTGATGGGGCGTTTGTCTTGCGAATAGCCATTAGATGCAAAGCAAAAAATAATAGCTACCACACTGAGGGTTATCAGGGGTATTCGTAAAGAGGCAATAATTTCTTTGCGGTTTCTCAAAATTATAGCATAGAAACAGGCCAAGATACGGAAAAAAGCCATTTCCTGTCTGCCAAAGAGTTAACGTTGGTTTGCGCCTAGAATTTCAATAGCTGCTCAATTCGGGATTTTATTCTTCCCTTTGGCAAGAAATTTTGTTCGAGTGTTGATGCGAACGGAATGGCGGTATCCAAACTTGCTTCCCTAAATACCGGGGCATCCAGATAAGAAAAGGCATGTTCACTGATCCAGGCTGCAATCTCGCCACCTATGCCACCGGTTAATGTATCCTCGTGAAGAATCATTACCCGGCCTGTCTTTTTAATTGTGGCCAACACCGCTTCTTTATCCCACGGAAGTAAGGTACGCAGATCGAGAATGTCGGCACTTACATCAGATAGGGAAGTCAGGATTTCTTTGGCCCAGTGAACGCCCATACCATAGGTGATGATTGAAAGATCGTTGCCTTCACTTACTAATGCAGCTTTGCCTATTTCAACGGTGTAATAATCATCAGGAATCTGGTCTTTAATGGATCGATAAAGAACCTTATGTTCAAAGTATAAATAGGGATTGGGGTCTTCCAACGCAGCACATAAAAGACCTTTAGCATCATAAGGGTTTGAAGGATAAACAATTTTTAAACCGGGTGTGTGAAAAAACCAGGCCTCATTACTTTGACTGTGAAATGGTCCGGCTGCAGTGCCTGCACCTGTTGGCATGCGTACTACCACATCAGCAGATTGACCCCAGCGCCAGTGTGTCTTGGCGAGGTTATTAATGATCTGATTAAAACCTTCGGTAACAAAATCGGCAAATTGCATCTCCACCATGGCCTTCATGCCCTTAATGGAGAGACCAAGCCCAGTGCCAACAATGGCCGATTCGCAAAGCGGAGTATTTCGCACACGCTCTTTGCCAAATTTTTCTACGAAGCCCTCCGTGATCTTAAATACCCCACCGTAATCGGCAATATCCTGACCCATCAAAACCAGGTTGGATTGGCGCTCCATACTTTGTCTCAGTCCATCGCTGATGGCATCAATAAATCGCTTCTCCGATTTATTTTCTGATGCAGGCAACGTTGTTTTTTGTTCGAAGGGAGCATACACATCGCTTAGCTCCAGCTTAGTGTTGGGCGTGGGCAGTGTTTCCTGAAAAGCTTCAGTCAATCCGGCTTCAATTTCTTTTTTGATTTTTTTCCGGAGCGATTCTCCATACTTCGAATCAATAACCTTTTCAGCAAGCAGATATTTTTCAAAGTTTTCAACCGGGTCTTTCTTGGCCCACTCGTCCATGAGTTTTTTCGGAACGTATTTGGTGCCTGAAGCTTCTTCGTGGCCGCGCATGCGAAAGGTGATACACTCCAATAAAACCGGCTCTGGTTTTTTGCGCATGGATGCGGCCAAGGTCTTCACTGTATCAAAGACTTCTAGTACATTATTCCCATCAACTTGTACACCCTTAATTCCATACCCGATAGCTTTATCAATAAACTGTTTGCATTTAAACTGCTCACTGCTGGGTGTTGACAATCCATAGCCATTGTTTTCAATGACAAAAATTACGGGAAGGTTCCATACTGCCGCCACATTTACGGCTTCATGAAAATCACCCTGGCTGGTGCCCCCATCACCGTTAAAGACTATGGTAATTTTTTGCTCGCCTTTTAATTTGGAGGCTAAGGCAATCCCGTCAGCCACTCCGTTTTGTGGTCCCAGGTGTGAGATCATTCCAACAATATGATGTTCGTTGGTGCCGAAATGAAAAGACCGGTCGCGACCCTTGGTATACCCCATGTTTGTTCCTTGCCATTGAGCAAATAACCGAGTGAAAGGAAGCTTGCGCCCTGTAAACACGCCCAGGTTGCGGTGCATAGGAAGAATATATTCATCCTTTTCAATCGCCTGTGTGATGCCTACTGAAATGGCTTCTTGTCCAATGCCGCTAAACCATTTGCTGATTTTATTCTGCCTTAACAGAATCAACATTTTCTCTTCGATGAGACGCGGCCGCAGCAGCGCTTCATAAAGATTGATCAATACCTCGTCAGAATATTTTTTACGAATAAATTTCATATAGCGTAATGAAAAGCAAGTTAGGAGATTTCCACCGTACTCTATACGGTGGAATCGGTTGGTGATTTTTTCTCCCGCACACCCACAAGACCAAAGGCCATAATTAAGCTGGAGACCAAGATTACAAAGAATAGCAATCCGTTTTGAAGCCCCTCTAATTTTAATGCATCGGGGATGCTAAAGAAAAGCAAGATGCTGATGAGGCCACGCGGAGCCAGAAAGTATTCGGCCCATGAAGCCGTAGAAACAAAAAACTTTTGATAGATAATCCGGATGACATAGATGGTAAGAATAACAATACCTCCGTGTAATAACACATCGAAATGTAACAATGAATCTATTTCGAGTGTAAAGCCAAAAATCAGGAAGAAAAAAGTTCGCACGATGAAGGCACTTTCTCCGCTCAGCTGGGTTAGCTGTTGCAGGTCTTTATTGAAATTATCGTATTCAAAAATTTGCTTAAACTTTAGGTGTTTGATCCATTGTATATTATTCAGAAACAGCCCGAATGCCAGTACAATAACAAGGGTAGGCAAGTGATAATATTTACCGATGGCATATGTTAAAATAAGCATGGCAATTATCAGGAAGAATTTAAGATGGTGTGTAATTCGCTTTAAGAGATAAAGCAGCAGAAGACAAAAAATTCCAGAGATTAAAAGTATCAGAATAGTTTCCCAGCCAAGTCTTAGGAATGATCTGGCATTAATGATTTCATTCGTGATCATAAAGTTAAAAAGTATGATGCCGAATATGTCTGAAAGCGAAGACTCATAAACTATAAAATCTTTGCGATTTACAGGTAACACACTGGCGGAGGGAATGGCAATAGCCGAACTGATGACTCCAAGTGGAACGGCATTAAGAAAGCAGGTTTGAAAATTTTCACCGGTTAAGTAATAAAAAAATAAGGCAATTCCACCCGTTGTAACAATCAGGATAAAGAAGGCAGACGCCAACGATCGTTTAATAAGTACCGATTTTTCTTTTTCAAGTTTAAGCTCCAGAGAGCCTTCTAATACAATCAGAATCAGGCCCACGGTTCCAACCAGCGGTAAAGCAGGAGTAAAGTCGATGCTGGTAAATGAAAAGAAATCGGCCAGGTAGCGAAGGCCAATGCCGCTGAGCAGCAATAATATAACCGATGGAATCTTAAACTTCTTAGCAATCAGGTCAAACAGGTAACTGAAAATGACCAACGAACTAAGAATAATGAGGGTTAACTCAACAGACATATTGTAAAGGAAGTTACGAAAATATGGAAAAAATTGAACGGCCAACTATCTTGCACTATTCTTGTTTTTAAGAAGGATAAAATTGATTCTCAGCGCATGATTCCTTTCTCAACATTTACTTTGGATAATGGACTTAGGGTGATTGTTCATGAAGACCCCACCGTGCAGATAGCCGTTATGAATATTTTATACGATGTAGGATCTCGTGATGAACGACCTGATAAGACCGGATTTGCGCACTTGTTTGAGCATTTGATGTTTGGCGGGTCAGCCAACATTCCCAACTTTGATGAACCGCTCCAACTTGTAGGTGGCGAAAACAATGCCTTCACGAATACAGACATCACGAATTACTATTTAACGGTTCCGGCCTCAAATCTGGAGACGGGCTTTTGGCTGGAGAGTGATCGCATGCTGAGTTTATCATTTGATCCTCAGGTTCTGGAAGTACAACGCAAGGTAGTGGTGGAAGAGTTTAAGCAGCGCTACCTGAACCAACCTTATGGTGATGTGTGGCTAAAACTACGACCACTTGCTTACACCACTCATCCATATCAATGGGCAACTATTGGTAAAGAGATTAGTCACATCGAGCAAGCCACCCAGCAGGATGTAAAAGATTTCTTCTTTACCCACTACATTCCAAACAATGCAATTTTAGTGGTGGCTGGTCAGGTAACCCTGCGTCAGGTAAAGCAACTTGCCGAGAAATGGTTTGGACCCATACCATCAGGAAAAAAACCTGCACGTCAGTTGCCAACGGAGCCCGCACAAACTGCTAAAAGAGTATTATCCGTTCATGCAAAAGTGCCGGCCAGTGCCTTGTATAAAAGTTATCATATGTCAGGTCGCTTTACGAGCGATTTTTATACGACAGATTTATTGAATGATATTTTAACCCGTGGACACTCCAGCAGGTTGTATAATAAACTGGTGAAAGAAAAGGAGATATTTTCATCTATTTCCTCCTTTACTATGGGCACGATCGATCCGGGCATGTTGGTAATAAGTGGCCGGGTGAAGGAAGGCATAGATCTGGAGTCAGCAGAAGTAGAGGTAGACAACGTATTATCGACTTTGGTGCAAGATGGACTCGTTGCAAAAGAGCTAGATAAAGTAAAAAATCAAGCGCAGACCACCATGGAGTTTGAAAAAGTTGAAGTGATCAATCGGGCCATGAATCTTGCTTTTGCCACACTTTCGGGTGATACAGATTTAATAAATAAAGAGGCAGGGCAGATTGAGTCTGTAACCGAAGATGATATTATTCGGGTAGCCACTAATCTTTTTACAGAAAAGAACTCCAGTGTTTTGTATTACCATGCAGAGACTTTTAGTACGGATCACTAACCGTTGGCTGGCATGGTAACTGTAAATTCTGCACCGTACTCTTCTGCGGAACGCACGCTGATACTTCCTTTAAGTTTATCAAGCGTTTCTTTTACGATATACAATCCAAGGCCCGATCCTTCGGAATTTTCCGATGCCCGGTAAAACATTTCAAAGATGCGGGTATGATGTTCTACCGCAATTCCGTGGCCATTATCTTTTACTGTAATAAGAATGATCTCTCCTCTTTTTATTGCTGACACGAGGATGTAAGGATCGGGCTGTTCGAAGTTATGATATTTGTACGCATTGGATAAGAGGTTGTTGATAACGATCTTTAATCTACTGGCATCCGTAACGATCATCAATTTTGTATCGATATCAATTTCAATCCGAACTTTCTTATTCACTGTGGTATAGGCAAGATTTTGAACTGCTTCCTGTACAAAATCATGCAAGGAAACTTGTGTGGGTATAAGATCCAAGCGCGTATTGCGCGAATAATCAGTTACTTCTTTGATAAATCCTTCCATTGTTTTTATCCGATCTTTCATCATCTGCAGGTAAATACTTACTTCTTCAGGTCGGTCAGTTTTCTCAGATAGATGGATCAAGCCAAGGAGAGAACTCAGAGGGGCACGCATATCGTGCGAGGCGCTATAAACGAACCGGTCAAGTTCTTCATTGGTTTTCGCTAACTGATAATTTTTCAGCGCAAGTTCCTCTTCTGCTTTTTTCCTCTCGTCAATATCTATGATAGATCCAATTACAAGGGACGTATTCCCTTCCTCATCCAGTTTTGAAATGCCGCTATCCAAAAACCATTTGTAAGGGCCGCTTTTTGTTCGAACCCGCAATTCATTTTGGTAAGGAAGGTGATCCGCCAAATGACTTTCGATAGTATGCGTTGTTCGGGCAATATCTTCAGGATGGATAAATGACAGATACAATTCAAAAGTCAATTCACTCAACTCATGGTTCTCATAGCCTAACAGGCTTTTCCAATAAGGGCTTACATAAATTGATTGACTTTTTACTTTCCATTCATAGATGCCAGCCCGTGTGCCTCTGAGCGCCATGCTGAAACGTTCCTCGCTTACTTTTAGATCGGCCGAAATTTTAATCAGGTGTTTCTCGCTGTCCCGTAGGGATTTTTCTGTTTCATAATTTCTGTTCAGCAGAAAATAGACAACAAACACATTCGATAATATACCCAACGTCATGTTCGCAATGAAATTGATTCGAATCATACTCTCCTCATAGATGGGTGGAGGTATAATATTCAGGTCTGTGGTATAGGCTATGATACCAAGCGCAATGGGAAGCAAGGCAAAAATAAGGCTTGTAAGGCGGTGGTAATAGTTAAAAAGGATTAACCCGGTGACGGAACTGGTCATGAAGAAAAAGAACACACCACCATACGGATGATCGACATCCGCAAACAGAAAAATTAAACTGTTGAGTAGCACGATCTGAAGAATAGTAGCAGCAGTGTAATGTTTTTCCCGATTTAGAATCAGGGAAATAATAGTAAGACCTGCCAACAGTGCATACCAGGGAATAAAAACGAGCACTCCATTGATACTATCCAGAATCGTATAGAACAGGGCTACAAAGCAGATGAGGCATGCAAATAGTCCCCGAAGCATCGCATATTTATACTCTTTGAGAGAAGGAATATTTTCTTTGCCGACTAATAGATTTCGAAAAAAATTCATAAAGCTATTTACCCGATTAAATATAGGTTAATAACTATTGGATGCCAGTCAATCCGAGTATTTTTGAACAAAAGTAAATGTATGAAAATCCGTGTCGGGCTAGGTTTTGATGTTCATCAGTTGGAAGAAGGGCGTGATTTTTACCTGGGCGGAATAAAACTTCCGGCTATGAAGGGAGCGGTGGGCCACTCCGATGCAGACGTGCTCATTCATGCCATTTGTGATGCCCTGTTAGGCGCTGCGAATCTTCGGGATATTGGTTTTCATTATTCCAACCAGGATGCGCGCTGGAGTGGTATGGATAGCAAATTCTTTTTAAAAGATGTTACCCGCATGCTGACAGAAAGGGGTTGGCTTATTGAAAATGTGGATTGTACGCTTTGCCTGGAGGCTCCGAAAGTAAATCCTCATATCCCTGAAATGAAAAAAGTGCTGGCCCCGCTGATGAATATTTCGGAAGAAGATATTTCTATAAAGGCAACCACAGCCGAGCGACTTGGTTACATCGGTCGCGAAGAAGGCGTGAATGCGTATGCAGTAGCTTTGATCAAAAAAGAATAACTACTCCTTTTCTCCAAGAATTATTGAAAGTGTCTTCAGGTCTGGGGTGCGATCAGCAACCAACTTCAGTATCCCTAAAAAGGGTACGAACAAAATCATACCACTCACGCCCCAAATCAATCCCCCTGCAATGATCACCATGATGGTTACCAATGTATTTATTTTTAAACGACTGCTTACGGCAAGCGGGAAAATTACGTTGGCTTCCAGGTATTGAACGAGCGCAAAAATTGCGACAACACCTATTGGATACCAGATTGAGTTGTATGTAATCCAGGCCATGGAAATAGGAAGCAAGGAGGCCACTAAAATACCTACATACGGAATAAACGTTAGCACAGAAGCAATAAACCCAAATAGAAACGGATGTGGAATACCCAGAATATAAAGACCTGTACTATTAAGAATTCCTACTATTAGATAGACGACCAGCATGCCTTTAATAAAATTGTAGTAAGATTGAATGCTGAGCTGTAAAATTTCCCTGATTCGATCGCGACCCTGGCTGGGGAAAAGCCTATAAAGAACTTCAACCCATTTATGCCGGTAGTAGAGTATGAGGATCGCATATATTGGAATAAGAATTAACAACACGGCCCACACCGCAGACGCAGCGATAGTATCACTTACCACTGACATTAGACTCATCCCTGACTCATTGAATACCTTCGTTATCCAGCTTGTTTGTTGCTCCTTGTTAAAATTATATTCCTGGTTTATCCAGATGCTCAACGCTTCCATCGAATCCAGAAATTTCGTTTGTAACAACGGCCATTCCGTATAAAATCCCTTTACCTGCAAGAAGAGCAACACTAGAAGCGTTATAAAAAAGAGGGTAATCGTCAGCATACTTAACGCAATCGCACCCATGCGACTGAACTTATGTTTTTCGAGCCAGACGCAAACCGGGTACAGGACACAACTTATTAAAAGGGCGAATGAAAGGGGTATAAACAGCGGGCTTCCAAAGTACAGGATAGCGGAAATGAAAAAAATGTATTGAAAAAGTGTGAGGTACCGATTGGCAGGAAGTGTTATCTTCATAACATTTTAAAGATACTGTTTCGAACGTACATTACCTCGAAATTAAAGATGACTTAAATCAGTTTTGAAAGCGATTAAAATTATTGTTACGGAAGACGGTTCTCATTCTCTTTTAAATGAGGATATGAATGAAACCTATCATTCCCGTCATGGCGCCATACAAGAGTCGGCCTATGTCTTCATTTCCAAAGGTCTCGATTTTGTTCAACACAGAGATAACCAGAGCCCTATATCAATTTTGGAAATAGGATTCGGTACCGGACTCAATGCGTGGTTAAGTCTGGAATGGGCGCGGGCTAAAAATAGAATGATAAAGTATTATTCTCTCGAAACATTCCCGCTTCCAAAGGAAATCTGGGAGTCATTGAATTATTCCAGTCAACCGGAATCGACAGAATTTAAAAACCTGCACCGGGCTCCATGGCAAACCTGGAATGAAATTAATCCGGCCTTTTCTCTATTTAAAGACAACCAATCTTTGCAGGATGTTACTTTGCGCCACAACCATTTTGAACTGATATATTTTGACGCATTTGCTCCAAACAAACAACCGGAAATGTGGGAACTTCCTTTGCTTAGTAAGGTTGTTGCGTCTATGAAGTCAGGCGGTGTGTTTGTAACGTACTGTGCCAAAGGTCAACTTAAGCGGGATCTTAAAAGCCTTGGGCTTATTGTTGAGTCGTTACCAGGGCCACCGGGAAAACGCGAGATGATTCGTGCAGTAAAAAACTGATCGCAGGAACTCCAAAATCCCTATTTTTGCAACTTAAAATCAATACAGTGGCAGCTCAAAAAGTGAAAATAGGAACGGTGCAAATGAGTTGTACCAAAGAACCCAGCGAAAATCTCGAAAAGGCGATACAAAAAATCAGAGAGGCAGCCGCAGGAGGCGCACAGATTGTATGCCTGCAAGAACTGTTTACGTCTCTTTATTTTTGCGATGTAGAAGATTACGAAAATTTTAAACTGGCCGAGACTATTCCGGGACCCTCTACCGATGCGCTAAGTAAAGTGGCCAAAGAATCTGGTGTTGTAATTATTGCATCGCTCTTTGAAAAGCGTGCACAGGGGTTATATCATAATACTACGGCAGTGATAGATGCCGATGGAAGTTATCTCGGCAAGTATAGAAAAATGCATATCCCGGATGATCCGGCTTATTATGAGAAGTTTTACTTCACCCCTGGAGATTTGGGTTACAAAATTTTTAAAACACGATTTGCAACACTGGGGGTTTTAATATGCTGGGATCAATGGTATCCGGAAGCAGCGCGGATTACGGCACTGATGGGAGCAGAGATTCTATTTTATCCAACCGCCATTGGGTGGGCAACTTCGCAAGATGAAGCAACCAATACCGAACAATACAATGCCTGGCAAACTATCCAACGCAGTCATTCCGTAGCAAATGGCATTCATGTGGTGAGTGTAAACCGAGTTGGGCTTGAACAGAACGGGGCAATGAAATTCTGGGGCGGATCGTTTATCTCAAATCCGTTTGGCAGCATTCTTTACAAGGCATCGCACGATCAGGAAGAAGTAAATGTATTAGAAATTGATTTAAGCAAAACAGATCGATACCGAACACACTGGCCATTTATGCGCGATCGCAGAATTGATTCTTATCAGCCGATTACTAAGAGATTTATTGACGAGGAATAAAAGTCTGGAAGTCGGTAAAGTCAGAAAAGAAATGAGTTTTAAATTTGAAAAATTGATTGTTTGGCAAAAGGCAGTTGACCTCTCTGATAGAGTTGATATTTTAACAAAGTCGTTTCCAAAAGAAGAGATTTATATTCTTACTTCACAGTTTAAGCGTGCTGCTGATTCTGTGTCATTAAATATTGCGGAAGGTTCGACTGGACAATCAAATGCCGAATTCAATAAATTCTTAGGATATGCACTTAGATCTGATATCGAAGTCGTTGGATGTCTTTATCTGGCGAAGCGAAGAAAATATATTTCTGACGAGGAATTTAAATTCCTATATACGCTCTGTGAAGAGATTCTAGTAATGATTAACGCACTTCGTAGCTCCCTTAAATGACACCCAAACTTCCTGACTTTCTGACTTCCGGACTTCCGGACTCTTTATTTCCAAAACAACAAGGTTATTTCTTCCCCGCTGAATTTGCAAAACATCACGCCACTTGGTTAAGCTGGCCGCACAAAGAAGCTTCCTGGCCGGGTAAGATTGAAACTATTTATCCTGTGTATGCCGAATTCATCAAGCGCGTTGCCGAAGGTGAAAAGGTGAAAATCAATGTGCTGAACGAAGCTATGAAGCAAAAAGCAATCGGCCACTTACAAAGAGCGGAGACAGATTTATCGCAGGTAGAATTTTTCTTTCACCCTACTAATGATGCCTGGTGTCGCGATCATGGACCTGCTTTTCTAATAAATCCGAAAGAGAAGAAAAAAATGATTGTGGATTGGGGCTATAATGCTTGGGGCGGAAAATATCCACCATTTGATCTGGATGATGTAATTCCTACGCTTATCGCAAAGCATTATGATATTCCAGTTGTGCATCCGGGTATAGTTATGGAAGGTGGTTCGGTGGAGTTTAATGGACGAGGCACGTTGTTAACAACGCGAGCATGTCTTTTAAACCCAAACCGAAATCCACATCTAAATCAAGAACAGATTGAAGAGTATTTATCTAATTATTATGGTGTCAACCACATTCTCTGGTTGGGTGATGGAATTGTAGGCGATGATACCGATGGACATATTGATGACCTCACACGATTTGTCAGTGAAGATACGGTTGTTACGATCGTTGAATCAAATAAACAGGATGAGAACTATGAGCTTCTTCAGGAGAATCTGAAAGAATTAAAAACATTGAGGCTTGAGACCGGCAAACAAATAAATATCGTTGAGTTGCCCATGCCTGCACCGGTTATCTATGATGACATGCGCTTGCCGGCATCGTATGCGAATTTCTATATCGCCAATAAATATGTTGTAGTACCTACGTTCCGTGATAAAAATGATGATCGGGCCTTGGATATACTTCAGCAATGTTTTTCAGATAGAAAAGTGATTGGCCTTGACTCGACTGATATTATCTGGGGTCTGGGCTCATTCCATTGCTTGAGCCAGCAAGAGCCAGAAGTTTAGAAACTGTAAAGTTGCGATGGTGTTAAGCAATGATTAAGCAACACATCATGCTGATTAAATTCAATAGCATCGACAGGCTCAAATAAACTTAATCCAATCTTTAGACAATCGGGTCGACAGGTTTTTAGAAAACGGTCATAAAATCCTCGTCCATACCCAACGCGATGACCGAGGAGGTCAAAAGCTAGTAAAGGAACCACAATCAGATCAATTTTTTCCGGTGGGGTGGACACCCCGTAAGCAGGTTCCAGAATACCCCAGTGATTTTTCTCCAGTTGCTGGTTGCCTTCATAGAAAATACTTTCCATTTTATCATTATCAACTTTTGGAATAGATAATTGAATGGCAGGATACTCGTTGATTAACCGATCCATGAGTAACCAGGTATTAGGTTCTTGTTTTGATTCGATGGGTAGATAAATGTGAAGTACTTTAATCTTTGATAGATCTACAGAAAGAAAAAAAAGATCACTAAGTTGTTTGCTCAGTTGACTAAGATCATCGGAGCTAAGTGCTTTTCGTTTGGAAAGATAAATTTTTCGTAACTCATCTTTTTTCATATCAAATTAATAAAAAAGAAGATTGAATCTAAAGTCGAATGGATCAAACGAGTCCAGGAGGCTTTGAATAAATTGTGGATCTTTTTGATAGTAATTTAAAAAATTGTCAACACGCTCCTGCGGACTTCCTTTCGGGAAAAGCTCATCTTTTACAGATTCGAGCTGTTTTAATTTGTCGGCATGTAAGCGTTTTTCTGCACGCAGTAGTTTTTGTTCAATTTTTTCAAGACTGTTTTGAGTTCGTTTTGCCTGCGCATCAATATGCTTGATCAGGGTTGAGTTAATGAGTTCACCTTTCCTTTTTATGCTTGCAAAGGCCGAGGTGATCGCTTGCATTTCTTTACCAATCGTTAGTTCATGAACCGAGTTTTTAACAATCCATTGGTTGAAGAGAAAATTCTTCTCTTCAAACAGATGCTGATAGTCTAATCCTGTTTTTTCAAATTTACGCGAAACCGTGTGGTCAATAACCATCGCAAAGTTTCGGGGCATCAGGATTGGAAAGGGTACCTGGAAATGATCAAAAACTTTTTTGAGCTGTAACCAATACACAACTTCTGCAGGACCACCTGCATACGCCAGATTGGGTAAAATAACTTCCTGATACAGCGGCCGTAAAATTACATTGGGACTAAACTTCTCAGGCTCTTCGCTCACCAATCGTTCAATTTCTCGTTGGGTAAAAACAATATCCGTATCGAGCACATAATATTTATCATCCTTTATTTCAATTCGCGAACGAATATTTCCATCGAGATAAAAGAAGTTAATATCTCTGGCAAAAACCTGCGGATGATAGCCGATGGCTTCCAGTTCTTTATTCTGTTCTTCAACCAATCGTTTCGGGGTGTGATCAAACAGATCGGTGTCAATTACTTCCTTAAATAGTTTTTTTAATTGCTGGTCATCGGCATCTATTACAACCAGTCCTTCGCCAGCAAATAATGCATTAACATAATACCTTACCGCATCACTCAGTGTGGTATGTTTCTGGTAGGCACTTTTAAATATCTCTATGTCACCGGGAATGTCAGTAAATAATTTTTCAATTGTTTTGGGATTAAATCTGCCGACAGCGCCCTTTTGATCGGTGTCCCAAACATGTTTTTTCCCGTATAAACGAAAATATTTTATCTCCTCGTAGTCATGATCTTCAGAGGCCATCCAATAAACAGGCACGAAGTTGTAGGTGGGATATTGCTTTTTTAATTCCTTACAAGTATTTATGACCGTTACGATTTTATAGATGAAATATAACGGTCCGGTAAAAATATTGAGCTGATGCCCGGTGGTAATCGTAAAGGTGTGTTCGTTTTGAAGAGCGGCCAGATTGTTTTTTACAGCATCGGTTGTCTCTAAGTTTGCATACTGTTTTTGGATAACATCAGTAAGAACTTTACGATTCGAGGTTGTATGGGACTTTGATTTCTCCGCGATCTGTGCCTGAAAATTTTTGATGAAGGGAGCCTGGGAGTAAAATGGTTTTAAAGATTCTTTTTGTTGAATGTAATCGAGAAAGAACGAAGAGAAAGAATGAGTATCGGAGAAAGCAAGTTTCTGAAGGCGCATACTAACAACAGGTGTGGTGAGGTAAAAGCATAACCCGAATAACGACTAATTCGAAAGATAGTTTACTAATTTATACGTGTCTGGTACTGTTAAAATTATGTTAAAACGCTATTGAATCGGCTCGGCTACCAAATCAAACTCGGTGGCTCCGGTAACTCTGGCCATTGCAAAATCGCCAATACGCAAATATTTCTGAGTGGCATCCAGAATTACTTCATTGTCTACTTCCGGAGAATCAAATTCGGTGCGACCATAGAAGTTACCTCCTTCTTTGCGATCGATAAGGACTTTGAAAGTCTTCCCTATTTTTTGCTGATTTAGTTCTAATGAAATTCCTTGTTGTAATTCCATCAATCGCTCCACACGTTCCTGCTTAACCTCTTCGGGCACATTATCATCCATTGAAAATGAATGCGTGTTGTCTTCATGAGAATAGGGAAACACACCCAGTCGATCGAAACGCGAAGTCTCCACAAACTTCATCATCTCTTCGAACTCGGCTTCTGTTTCACCGGGATGGCCAGCAATCAATGTTGTCCGAATAGCAATACCCGGAACCTTTGACCGGATTGTGGCGAGTAGTTCTTCTGTTTTTTCCCGCGTGATACCCCGCCTCATGAGCTTAAGTAATTCTGTTGAACCATGCTGCAAAGGAATATCTAAGTAGTTACAAATGTTTGAGCGTTCAGCCATTATATCCAACACATCCAAAGGAAAGCCAGCCGGAAATGCATAATGAAGACGAATCCATTCAATACCTTCTACATCGGATAAACGTTGCATCAACTCCGCCAGGTTTCTCTTCTTATAAAGATCAAGTCCATAATAAGTTGAATCTTGTGCGATCAGCAATAATTCTTTGGTTCCTTTTTTGGCCAGATTCTTTGCTTCCAAAACCAATTCTTCTATCGGTTTTGAAACATGCTTTCCTCTCATGATAGGAATGGCACAGAATGAACAAGGCCGATCGCAGCCTTCTGAAATTTTCAGGTATGCAAAATGACTTGGGTTGGTGAGAATGCGCTCTCCAACAAGCTCATGTTTATAATTGGCATTGAGTTGCTTTAATAAACGCGAAAGATCGCGCGTTCCAAACCACGCATCGACTGCCGGAATTTCTTTTTCAAGATCAGTTTTATAACGTTCCGAAAGGCAACCCGTAACATATACTTTTTCAACAATCCCTTCTTCTTTTGCATCTACATAGCGTAAAATGGTATCAATGGATTCCTGCTTGGCATTATCAATAAATCCGCAGGTATTTATAACCACAACATTGGCATCGTCTTTTTTTGACTCATGTGTGGTGTCAATCCCGTTGCCCCGAAGTTGGGTTAATAGCACTTCGGAGTCTACCAGGTTTTTGGAACAGCCTAATGTTACAATATTGACTTTGGTCTTTTTGACGCCTTTTGTTTTCACACAAATAAATTTCGGTGCGAAATTACGAAAAATACCGCCTGGTAAATTCTACACCGCATGGGCTTGGAGTATATTTGCAGTTCAACTGACAGTATTTGAGATTCGTTCGCTTCTTTCCTATTATTTTCCTTTTATCAGGCTGCCTCAATGAGGCTGATTGTCTGATAACCGGCACAAATCTGGTTAAGATAGCTTTTAAAAATGCCTCGAATGCAGCTCGTGAGATAACATTTAATTCAATAACAGTCTCCGGCTTGGCCGAACCAATCATTCAGAATGCCACTGTGAGTTCTGTTCAGCTTCCTGTGAACCCGGAACTATCGGAGGTTGTATTCACCTTTACATTTGAAGACCGTGTGGAAACAATGCACCTTACCTACATTGCACGTGCTGAAGTAATTTCCCCCGATTGTGGTGTACTTCTTAATTACGAGGATCTGGAAGTAGTTGATACTTCTTTCGAATTATATACTGTAGTTAATAACCAATTGCTCATTAATGCGCCTGTCAATGTTGAAATACGTATTGATTAGCAGCTTGATGTTTGGGCTTGTGTTGCCTGTACAGGCACAAGACAATCTAAAAGACTCAACCCGTATAATACAAAAGCCTACCGGAATACGGATTGGTACCGATTTGATTGCCATTGGAAAAAACTTTGCTAATTCACCCTTGTCGAGTTGGGAGATTAATGCAGATGTTGATTTCGGCCGGTATTATGTAGCGTTTGATTATGGATCCTGGGCTCGCGAGGAAGTGCTTTCAAATGGAGTTTACAAAAATGATGGTCGATACGTTAGAGTGGGTGTTGATATAAATTTTTTATTGAAAGATCCTGATAGGAATATGATTTTTCTGGGGTTTCGTTATGGCCGATCTAACTTTAATGAACAACTCGATTACCAATCTACGACTATAGACTTTGGTGATTTTCAACAACAAGTTGCTAATCCCGGAGCAACAGCGGGATGGGGTGAGCTGACAACAGGACTTCGGGTTAAAATCTGGAAACAGTTATGGATGGGCTATACGGCCCGCATGAAAATATTTCCGGGGGTAAAGAACAATACGGGCTTTGAAACCTATGAAATTCCCGGATTTGGGTTAACCTACAAGAATATCTATTGGGGATTTAACTATCAGGTGTTTTGGCGGATACCATTTAAATCGGTACCTTAAATTAATAAGTACTTCTATATGGAATTCCTGTTTATTTATTTGGTTGTCTGCGCGATTTCAGCTGGAGCTGCAGCAAAGAACGGCTGGAATTTATGGGATAGTTTCTTTTTGGCCTTTATGATCACGCCATTTGTGCTTTTAAGAAAATTCTTCGTGAAAGCAGATTAGTTGATTTTCTTAAATAACGAATCAACAAATTCAGTTTTACTGAACACCTGCAGGTCGTCTACTTTTTCGCCTACTCCGATATAACGCACGGGTATTTTAAACTCGTCCGAAATTCCGATCACAACACCGCCTTTGGCCGTGCCATCTAACTTGGTAATTGTCAAACAAGTTACTTCTGTGGCTTTGGTAAACTCGCGGGCTTGTATCACAGCATTTTGTCCGGTGCTGCCATCCAGCACCAGCATTACATCGTGAGGAGCGTTGGGGATCACCTTCTCCATCACGCGTTTAATTTTGGTGAGCTCTGCCATCAGGTTCACTTTCGTGTGAAGCCTTCCTGCAGTGTCGATAATAACAACATCTGCACCGGTATCCACTCCGTATTTTACGGCATCAAAGGCAACAGCTGAGGGATCCGTATTCATGCCTTTTGATACTACCGGAATGCCGTTGCGCTCGCCCCAAAGTTTTAATTGATCAACGGCCGCAGCACGAAATGTATCGGCTGCGCCCAGAACGACACTTTTGCCTTTCTTCTTGAATTGAGCCGAAAGCTTGCCGATGGTGGTGGTTTTACCAACGCCATTTACACCCACTACCATTAACACATAAGGCTTTACGCCCACGGGCACATCAAAATCTGGCAGATCAGTGGAGTTATTTTCAGTAAGCAGATAAGCTACTTCCTCCTTTAAGATTTTATCAAGCTCGGCTGTGTCCAGGTATTTATCACGGGCTACACGCGCCTGAATCCGCTCGATAATTTTAAGGGTAGTGTTAATTCCGACATCGGAGGAAATTAAAACTTCTTCGAGGTTGTCAAGAACTTCATCGTCAACGGTGGACTTGCCGGCAATGGCTTTGCCTAATTTACTAAAGAAACTTTCCTGGGTTTTTTGAAGGCCCTGATCGAGGCTTTCTTTTCCTGCCTTGCCGGCAGGCAGGTTTTCTTTGGAGAATAAGCCGGAGAAGAATGACATAGGTAGCAGTAAATCAGGCTTAAGTTAAGTAACTAAAACAAAAAAGTCCCGCTGTGGGGACTTTCTAATCTTTTTTCAGAACCGATTATTTCTTGGCCAGGGTTTCCTTAACCAAATCGGAAACCACAATCTCTTCTTTGAAGATATAGGCACCTGTTTTTTCGGATTTCACAGCGCGAATTACTTTAGCGTAATTCTTGCCATCTGTTTTCTTTAATGACGCAACAACTTTCTTTGCCATGATTACTTAATTTCTTTGTGGAGAGTATACTTTTTAAGAATCGAATTGTACTTCTTCAGTTCAATACGTTCAGTTGTGTTTTTCCGGTTTTTGGTTGTAATGTAGCGGCTCATGCCTGGCTGGCCGGTTGTCTTGTGCTCAGTGCACTCTAAAATTACCTGTATTCTGTTTCCTTTCTTTGCCATGGTCGTTTGATATTAAATAGAAAGGGTTCCTTTAGCCCGTGCATCTTTCAACACAGCTGTGATTCCTTTCAAATTGATAGTCTTTATTGCTTTTGTGGAAAGCTTCAAGGTAATCCACTTGTCCTCTTCAGGAATAAAAAAGCGCTTTGTTTGCAAATTCGGGTAGAATCTGCGCTTCGACTTATTATTCGCGTGAGAAACCTTATTGCCTACCTGAGGTCTTTTTCCTGTTACTTGACAAACACGTGCCATAAAAAGTATTGATTTAAGCCCTTTCTAAAAAGGGACTGCAAATATCGGGAATTGCCATCCAATAAACCAAACCCATCTAAAAATATTGACTCCGCCCCCAAAAACTCAAACATCAAAGAGTGTAAAAGTGCCCAAAAGAGGCTAAATCTCACTTTTTAACCTAAATCACGATTCGAAGAATGGTTTTACATGGCCGCTCTCAGCCCCAATAAAAATAGAATCTCCCGGATCATGAGCTTTTAAAAACCTGAGCATACAAATTCGCGGGCTCGAGGCTGGTAAAGTTGGCAATAACTAAATCGGTATGGGCTAATTCTTCGGGACTGTGCGTTGTTGTTACGCCCACCACTTTAGCTCCGGCACTCTGACCGGATTCAACTCCCGAAAGGGAATCTTCAAAAACAACACATTGCTGAGGCGCGAACCCCAACCGGGCGGCTACTTTCAAATAAATTTCTGGGTTAGGCTTGCCGTGTTCAACATCCGATTGATCGAGAATGGTTGTGAAATATTTTTGAAGCCGGGTATGTTTGAGTACAAAATCAACATTGCTACGTGGGGCTGAGGTTCCAATGGCAATCGGGATATTTTCGGAGGTAAGTTTTTTGAGAAAATCTTCTAACCCATCCAGCGGCTCAATCACCTCTTTATAAATTTCCCTGAACATGGCTTCTTTCTCTTCTCCGAGTTCCAGAATTCTTTCTTTCGGCAAGTCGCCAAAGATGTTTCGGATCCATTCGTTGTTGGTGCGGCCGTATACTTTATTGATGAGGTCTTCATCGTTGAAGCTATAGCCATATTTTGTACAAAACTGGTTGAGGGAAATTTTATGGTAAGGGTTGGTGTCAACAATTACACCATCCATATCAAAGATGACTGCAAAAGAATTCATAAAGCAAAGGGACAAATAAATGAACTAATGAATGACAAAACGTTTTCCAAGGGTCTTTCCATTGTAGGTAAAGTGTGCAAGATAGACTCCGGAAGGTAATCCAGAAACCCGGATCGGATACTCCTGATTGGCCGGAATAAAATAAGATTCAGAAAGACGTTGACCCAACGAGGTGTAGAACTGAACAATCATGTTGCGGTCTGTTTTGATTTTCAGCATGTCATCAGCTTCTACGGGGTTTGGAAAAATTTCAACTACGGGTTCCTCGGAGAGGGCTTTGCTTTCTTCATTCTTTAAAATGTAAATGCCCCCCATCGTATTTCCGAAAACAATCGCGGGCCGATTGCTATTAAATAAATTGACTACCGATGGCCAGCCTCGGCCACCTAAATTTTTAGAATAGTATTCTTCCGTAAGCTCGTTGTAGATAATATTTTCAACGCCTTCGATCCCTGAATTCTGAGCTCTGAAATCACCATAGACGGTAAGTTTGCCACGTTGGTTAGCCAGGATCAGATCAGCACGACCATCGGCATCAAGATCGCCTGCTGCCAAAGAAGGACTTTGCCGATCGGTGCTTGTACCCAATCCAAGAAAACTTCCATTCTCAAGCGTGAAATTATACTGTCCGGCAGGGCCCAGATTTCGCCAGTATTGAACTGCACCCGTGGACTTACCCAATAAAATATCATTCAGACCATCCTGATTAACATCAACTAATAAAATATTTTCAGTTTGCCCGATTTGAAAACCTGTCGTTACCAGCGATTGTCCTGAGAAATCGAGACCATTGGCAGATCGATTGGGTATATAATATAATGTGGTGACTCCATTTCTTGGATTTGTACCCGTAAAGGCAAAGTCGAGTGTTGCGTCACCATTAACATCAGCGAATTGAAGTTTTATGTTGTAATAATCTGCGAAGGAAAGATTGATGAAGTCGGTGGTAATTAATTTGAATTTGGCTTCCTCTGCGGAGCCTGTATTTTCATAGAAGTAAACTGAACTTGCAAAACCAGGGCCTGCATAGTTGCTGATGTACATGTCCTGATCGCCATCACCATCCGAGTCAATGAAAGCGGGCACAGCATAATCACCCACATCAATCATTTCGTCTTGTAAAAAATTAGTCTTTTGAAAAGTAAATTGTGGCAAATGGCTTGTACCCGTGTTTTTATAAAACCACATTGAATGTTGAAAATTGATACTTTCAAAGGTGCGTGCATAAATATTGGGCGAAGCAATAAGGTCCGCCTTGCCATCAAAGTCCAGATCTTCTAAAAAGGGTGCAGGAAAAATTAAAAAGTTAATAGGATTACTGGTTGGGAAGATTTCCGCAGTTGTCATCAAAGCGTTTTCGGCATCTCCTTTATTTTCGAGCATATAAACACGAGCACACGATTCTTCCGTGAAGAGAATTTCGCGGTCACCATCATTATCCAGGTCAATCGTCAATAAGGTTTTGCCACCGGCATGTTGTGTTCGCCCACCGGGTAGCGAAGCACAGGTTTGTCCGAATGCAAACTTTCCACATTCACATTCTTCAAATCCACCATAATTTTGAGTTATCCTTTCTAATTGCAACGAGTCGCAGCGGCCGGTTCGTTCAACACTTAAATTTTTATGCCATTCGATGGTGCCAATGCCAACAAAACGCACATTCAAAATATCCAGATCACCATCACCATCAATATCATCGATGGCTGGAATATCAGATTCATTGATTTTCAGGTTTACGTTACCGGTAAATCCTTTGGTAAGTAGTGGAAAGCCCGGGTTAAATGGTCGCCACGATAAGGGCTTTCCGGGTTTGGTTGTATTTACGAACACGACAATACCAAACGGATCGCTGGTGAAAATATCTTTTTTACCATCGCAATTGAAATCGCGTAGTAAAATCCACTGCGTTACTTCTGTGGGGAATAGTTCTTCATACTCTGGTGCGTAAACGTATTGGTTAGATTCATTCAAAAAAGTCAGGATTTTATTGGTGGTGCGATCGAATAAAACAAGATCCTGATTATTGTCACCATTAAGATGCATGGTATTTACTTGTACCGAGTTAAGTCCCCCGGCCCACGGGAGCGTAAGCGTTTTTCCATCCGCTTCTACTACTATGCTTTGGTCTAGTTTATAGGTAAACTGGGCTTGGGCAAAAAGGGAAAGCGTTAAAAAAAGTGTAAGCCAAACGGTCTTCATTCAAAAATATTCACCATGTTATAACGATGGCGCAAAGCCACGTGTTATCTTGCCTGCAAGATACTTTACCAAGCCGGATATACCTGTATGGAAACCGAGAAGCTCTACGAGAAATTCCTGGAAGCAGGAAAAATTTCTACTGACACCCGCCAGATAGCCGAGGGTTCGATTTTTTTTGCTTTACGGGGCGATAAATTCAATGCCAATGAGTTTGCTCAGCAAGCCCTGGAAAAGGGAGCCCGGTATGCCGTTGTTGATGATGCCCAATATGCGAAGGATCCACGATGTATTTTGGTGGATGATGTTTTAAAAACTCTGCAAGAGTTAGCCAGGTATCACCGATCTAAATTAATTATTCCGGTCATTGGCCTCACGGGATCGAATGGTAAGACCACCAGCAAAGAGTTATTGAATGCTGTGCTCAGCAAAAAATTCAAAACTTTTGCAACCAAGGGTAATCTGAACAATCACATTGGTGTTCCCCTCTCGGTATTGAGTATTGATAATTCAGTGGAGATCGCAGTGATTGAAATGGGGGCCAATCACCTCGGTGAAATTGCTTTGTTATGTTCCATTGCTAGTCCCACCCATGGGTTTATTACAAACATTGGCAAGGCACATATTGGCACCTTTGGAGGATTTGAAAATATTATTCGGGGAAAATCAGAATTGTATCAGCATCTGATTGTAAACAAAGGCACCGTATTCATTAATTCTCTGAATGAGATTCTGGCCAACATGGCAAAGCGATTCAATAAACCCTACTTCTATCCTGCATCGGGTGATTATATCCACGTTAACTTATTAGATGCCGATCCTTTTATCCGGTATGAAACTGAAGGAAAAATCGTACAAACTCAACTAATGGGTGCCTATAATTTTGAAAATATAGCAGCCGCACTTTGCATCGGAAAATTTTTTGGCGTGGAGGCTGTAGATGCAAACAAGGCCATTGCCGATTATGTGCCGGGAAACATGCGTTCACAAATTCTTATGAAAGGCACAAACACAATTATACTGGATGCTTACAATGCCAATCCCAGCTCGATGGAGGCGGCCATTAATAACCTTGCGGGGATGAATACAAAAAGAAAAGTTGCCATTCTGGGTGATATGTTTGAATTAGAGGGGGAGGCGGAGAAAGAGCATCGAAAAATTGGGGAGTTACTCAACGAGAAAAAATTTGATCAGGTATATTTCTGTGGCAAGCTGATGAAATCGGCTAAAGCTGCACATGAGGCAGGACACTTGTTTGAAGAGAAAGAAATGTTAGTGAATGAACTAAAGAATCATCCGATAAGGGACTCCACCATTCTTGTAAAAGCATCGCGTGGTATTGGCCTTGAATCGATCGTGGAGTATCTTTAATACTAATTGAGCAATACGCAATTCTATGGACTTAAAGATTATTCTTTCTTTTTTAAATGCTATCGCTAAAAACAACAACCGCGACTGGTTTGAAAAAAACAAATCGAAATACCTAGAGGCAAAACTTCACTTTGAAGATTTTTTAGAATCACTCCATATGGAGTTATTGACTTTTGATGATAGCCTTGCAGGTCTCAATCCGCGGAAGCAAGGATTTCGTATTTATCGCGATGTACGATTCAGTAAAGATAAACGTCCTTACAAATTAAACATGGGTGCCGGTTTTTCTGCTCATGGAAAAATGGATCAGGAACCTGGATATTATATTCACATAGAACCCGGAAAAAGTTTTGTGGCCGGAGGTATTTACATGCCGGATGCAGAGCGGTTATCCAAGATTAGACAAGAGATCGATTACAACACAGGCGACTTTGTTAAAATTCTGAAAGACAAAAAATTTAAAAAGCTCTTTCCGTCATTGGATGATTTCGACAAGTTAAAGACGGCCCCGAAAGGATATGCGAAAGACCATCCGCATCTTGATCTTCTCAAAAATAAAAGTTTTGTTGTGTCGCACCGGTTTACCAATGCCGATGTAACCAGTAAGTCGTTTGTAAAGAAAGTTGCGAATACGTGTAAAACCCTGAAACCACTTAATGATTTTCTGGGGGAGGCGATTGCTTAGCTTTAGTTTAGTATCTGTAAGCATAGCGTGAGCCATAGGGGAGAATCCTATAGCTAATCCCACATTGAACTGAATCATGAACAAAAAAAATAATAAACCCCGGATTCAATTCTACAGAAATTTGGGTTTATCTTATTTTTTTTGTGATCATTGATTCAAGTTTCACATGCTGACCAAGAAATTCAGAGATTTTATCATTGGAAAAGACACCTACATCGTGTCGTGGGTGGACTACAAAAATGCCATTTTGAGTGGCCATCTGATTGTTGTCACTATTCTGGTTGGTATCATTTACCTCATCAACGACAGACTTTATGGAATTTATGGAAATGAGCCTTATTATATAGCAGTGATCATCATTGCCATTGTTTCGTTGATTCTCAATCGAAAGCGAAAATACTTGTTGGCAAAGATTTTATTTATGCTCAACATAAATGTTATCATTTTTCTGTTTGCTTCGAATGATGCCTACAGAACAGGTATTTATATGTTTTTTGTTATTGCAGGGATTAGCGGCTTTGCTTTGTTTGGTCACAAGGACCGGAAGTTGGCTATTGCGTTTGCCTCACTCTCAGTAGTTTTATTTTTTATTTCTTATTGGGGCGGCTTCTCCATTCAACCCAAACGGGTTTTTACAGAGGAATATATTCAAATAAGTTTTGCGACAAATTTTATGATTGCCCTTATTACCGGAATCGCCTTACTATTCTTTTTAGTGGATGTAAATCATACTACCGAAAAGGAGATCCTGTCAAAGAATGACTTGTTAGCGAAAACAAATAAAGAATTGGATCGATTTGTATATAGTGCTTCGCATGATCTTCGGGCGCCTCTGCGCTCCTTACTCGGATTAATTGAAGTAACACAGAAAACAAATGATCCGGAGGAAGTGAATCAATGCCTGGATCTGATGAAGCAACGGGTCCATAACATGGATGGATTTATTAAAGAGATTATTGATTTCTCAAGAAATGCCCGCCAGGAAGTAAGAAGAGAACGAATCTTACTCTTACCTATGATTCAAGAGACCATTGAAGATCTGAAGTTTGCTGAAGGGACTGAACAAATTTATGTGCGATTGGATGTTTCTCCTGCTCTCGAGATAGTTTCAGATACCACCCGCCTGAAAGTGATTCTTCATAACCTTATTGGAAATGCATTCAAATACCACGATGCCCACAAGCCACAACAAGAAGTGTTTATCAAAGCCATTCAGGATGATGGTTTTGTACGAATTGATATTGAGGATAATGGTATAGGCATACCGAAAGAACATCAGGAAAAAATTTTTGAGATGTTTTATCGGGCGTCAGAAAAATCGCAGGGCTCCGGGTTGGGTCTTTATATCGTTCAGGAAACCCTGACAAGACTAAAAGGCTCCATTCAAATGAAATCAACATCCGGGCAAGGATCCCAATTCAGACTTTTTTTACCCGATCAAAACAATTGAATGCAAGTTAATAGGTAACTATCCTTTGATAGCAATGCCTATTGATATCAGCGTGCCAGTGCACACGTATAAATCTCGTAATTTATTGAATTTGATTTTGCCGACCGGTGTTTGCGCTTATCTTTGACTGGCACTTTTTATTAAAACTAAACTTAGTGATTCGCAATCTGCTTATTGGTAGTAAGAATTTTGTGCCGAATTGGGCAGATTATAAAGTAGCCATGTTGCGTGGTCAATTGAGTTTACTTTGTTTTGCTGTTGTCTTTGTCTATATACTCTTTGATTCTTTTAGCGGTGTAACCGTGCTTATACCAAGTTACCTGGGCGTGATGGTGGTATCCGTAGTTACAATTCTTTTAAACCGCTGGAAAAAATATTTTGGAGCAAGCCTCACTTTTCTTAGCCTCATTAATGTGATGACCTATGTGTTTGCTGCCAATGACTCCTCGCACACAGGGGTTTTTATTTTTTTTCTAATGTCGGCTCTTACTTCCATGGTATTTTTTGGATATGATCAACGACACTATGTGTTTATTTTTTGCGGCCTATCTGTTTTTTTATTTCTGTCCGCGTATTTATTTCCCTTGAAGTTTTTAGTCTTCACCGGGGAGGATATGGAGTTGATCAATTCGCCTGACTATAGAGAGGTTAGTTT
Organism: Cyclobacteriaceae bacterium; assembly: GCA_041736555.1. Classification (GTDB taxonomy): domain Bacteria; phylum Bacteroidota; class Bacteroidia; order Cytophagales; family Cyclobacteriaceae; genus ELB16-189. The sequence goes on along the minus strand of JBGSTJ010000003.1, from coordinate 21,601 downwards.
TGTCATAAATTTTCTCGGTGGCTTTTTTCTATGTGTCTCAATTGTTTATTTTTTAATTGATTTGAATTTTCATTCACAAAAGGAAATTTTAGCAAAAAATGAATTGCTGGCAAAGACAAATAAAGAGTTAGACCGGTTTGTTTACAGTGCCTCCCATGATTTACGGGCGCCTCTTACTTCGTTGCTCGGATTGATTGAAATTACCAATAAGACAGATAATCCTGAAGAGATTCGATTGTGTCATGCCATGATGAAGGACCGTATTCATAATCTCGATGATTTTATCAAGGAGATCATAGACTTTTCCAGAAACGCGAGGCAAGAGGTAAAGCAAGACCGGATTGCTCTGTTGCCTGTTCTAAAGGAAATTATTGCCGATTTTAAATTCTTGAATGGAGTAGAGAAGATTAATGTTCGACTAACCGTAGCGGATGATTTTGTTGTTGTTACGGATCTGGCGCGGTTGAAAGTGGTTCTTAACAACCTTATCGGCAATGCCTTTAAATACCATGATCAGGACAAAAAAAATCAGGAGGTATCTATTCATGCGCGGCAGGAGGAAAATAATATACGAATAGATATAGAGGATAATGGGGTTGGCATTGCGCCAGAACATCATGCCAAAATTTTTGATATGTTTTTCAGAGCCTCGGAAAGATCTCAGGGATCGGGTTTAGGACTATATATTGTGAAAGAGACAGTAACCAGGTTGCGGGGTAGCATACATATGCAGTCAATAGAAGGAGCAGGTTCCCGATTTACGGTGCTATTGCCAATAGAAGTGAATCCATGAGTATTCAGCAATTTATATTACGAGATCGGGTGCTGGAAACCGAAAGTGAGAAACGAAAGATTATTCTCGGGGCCTATCTCATTGTAATGTACATCGGCATTGATTTCTTTTTCTTTTTTGTTAACCTGTTTAACAGAGAGGGCGACCCAACGTCTTTATTTATCGGGTTTCTTATTTCCATTTTTTGTTTGCTTCTCCTGCGGTGGCAGAAAATAAACCTGGCCATTATCATTCATTTGATGCGTTGCAATTTCTTTGCATTTTATTTCTCCTATATCGATACCGATCCGCTGCAAACAGGATCTTATTTGTACTTTATTCCAAGTAGCCTTGGTGCGTTGGCTGTATTTGGGTATCGCGAACGACATTATGGAGTTGGTTTTACGATTGTAAGTTTTGTTCTTTTCATGATTGCTATTTTTGAGCCCGCCCGGTTTAATCCCAACGATGCCCACTTTTATGTAATTGTCAGCTTCTTAATCGTGCTGGTGCTAGGACTTCTCATTTTGATTTTTTTAGACCGTTTAGTGAATGAATCAGAAAAAAATATTCTTGCCAAAAACAAGGAACTGATTAAAACGAATCAGGAACTGGATCGTTTTGTGTACAGCGCCTCGCATGATTTGCGGGCACCGCTTACCTCCATGGCCGGGCTTATTCATTTGGCCCAACGCGATCTGACGGAAGCCTCCAACTACCTCCTTATGATTCATGAGCGAGTGGTTGTGATGGACAACTATATTAAAGAGATAGTAGAATATTCCCGAAATGCAAGACTGGGTGTTTTATTTACAGAAGTGCCGCTGGGAGCGCTTGTGCTGGAATCAGTCAATACGCTAAAGTATTCTACAGATACCAAAAAAGTAAACATTGAGATTCATATAGATGATAACCTGAAAATAAAAACAGATGAATCACGGTTACGAGTGATATTGAATAATCTGATCGGCAATGCTTTTAAATATCAGGATTTCACTAAATCCCAACCTTTTCTAAAAATTGAGACCAATAAAGACGGAGGTCGGCTTTTGTTAAGTATTGAAGATAACGGCATCGGCATTCGGGAGGAACATAAGGCAAGAATTTTTGATATGTTCTATCGGGCCAACGATTCATCCGCTGGTTCGGGGTTAGGTTTGTACATCGCCAAAGAAACGGCTGACAAGCTGGAAAGTACAATTACCTTTGAATCGGAATATGGCAAGGGTTCTGCCTTTACCGTTTCGATGCCATTGGGCTAAAAATTTTATAAACGACTCTCCTGTATTCCGCTATCTACTAATTTCTATCTTTGCGGCTTATGGCAAACCAGGAAGATAATCTGTTTAAAAATGTAATCTCCCACGCAAAGGAGTATGGGTTTATTTTTCCCTCCAGCGAAATTTACGATGGCCTGAGTGCCGTTTATGACTATGGGCAGAATGGGGTGGAGTTAAAAAACAACATCAAGGAATATTGGTGGAAATTTATGACGCTGCTTCATGAAAATATTGTGGGCATTGATGCGGCAATCTTTATGCACCCTACCACCTGGAAAGCCTCCGGTCATGTGGACGCTTTTAACGATCCGATGATCGATAACAAAGATTCCAAAAAGCGATATCGTGCCGATCAATTAATTGAGGGCGTGATCGAGAAATTGGAGGAAAAAATTGAAAAGGAAGTGGAAAAAGCGGCTAAGCGATTTGAAAATTTCGATCGCACCATGTTTCTAAGCACCAACGGCCGCGTGGTAGAATATCAAAAGAAAATTGATGAGATCAATGAACGCATGAAGGGAGCGTTGGGTCGGGGCGATATGGCCGACCTGAAGCAACTGATTGTAGATCTTGAAATTGCTGATCCGATCTCCGGTACCAAAAACTGGACGGAGGTACGCCAGTTTAACCTGATGTTCTCAACAGAGATGGGCTCGGTGGCCGATGATGCAAATAAAATTTACCTGCGTCCCGAAACTGCCCAGGGTATTTTTGTAAACTTCCTGAACGTGCAAAAAACTGGTCGGATGAAAATTCCTTTTGGGATCGCACAGATCGGCAAAGCATTTCGTAACGAAATTGTTGCCCGGCAGTTTATTTTCCGCATGCGGGAATTTGAACAGATGGAAATGCAGTTTTTTGTAAAGCCAGGAGAGGAAATGCAATGGTATGAATTCTGGAAGGCCAAAAGACTTAGGTGGCATCAGGCGCTCGGATTAGGTACTGAGAACTACCGGTATCATGACCATCTGAACCTTGCCCACTATGCCAATGCAGCGTGTGATATCCAATTTAATTTCCCAATGGGCTTTCGCGAATTGGAAGGGATTCATTCACGCACCGATTTCGATTTGAAGAGCCACGAAAAATTTTCGGGCAAGAAGTTGCAATATTTTGATTCAGAAGATAATCAAAATTTTGTTCCGTATGTAGTTGAAACATCGGTAGGTCTCGATCGCATGTTTTTATCAGTGTTGTCTTCCGCCTATAAGGAAGAAAAGCTGGAAGATGGTAGTGATCGTGTCGTGTTAAAAATACCGGCTCCGCTGGCTCCTAATAAAGTGGCTATTCTTCCTTTGATGAAAAAAGATGGTCTGCCTGAGAAAGCAATGGAAATTATGAATCTTTTGAAATTTGATTTCCGTTGTTTCTATGAAGAAAAAGATGCGATCGGTAAACGCTACCGCAGACAAGACGCCATCGGAACTCCGTATTGCGTTACGGTAGATCATCAAACCTTACAAGATAATACCGTAACCATTCGCGATCGTGACACGATGAAACAACAACGTGTTGCCATTGAATCCGTGAAATCAATTATACAAGACTCTGTTTCGATGGCCGAACTGTTAAAGAAAATCTAACATGAGGTTTGCCTTATTGGCGGTGCTGGCGCGACTTCTGTATGCGGCCTATCAGGAGTTGCGCTTTCGTCTTTATTATGGCCCCATCTTTCACAGGTTCCTCAATCACAAGTATGTTTTTTACACCACTTTAACGTGGTCAGTAAAGATGAAATTCTTACGCCTGGCACGCGATCAATATGAATATTTTGAATTTGTTCCGCGGGAGAGATTAAAACTTACCCGGGCTATGAAAGCCATTATTTCCTGTGCAGCGGCTCAACTACTGTTATATCTGCCATCCAAGGGATTGTCTTATTATAAAAGAATACTGGTTTATCCGGACTATTACAACTCTCGAATTACCAATCGAAGACACAAAGGAGAAGTAAACCCCGCATTGAAAATCATCGTGTTTAGCTGGCGCGGTATTGCGGAAGGATTGAAACAACAGGATGATGGTATTAATCTATTACTCCATGAGTTTGCGCATGCATTGTGGTTGGAGCAAAAATTTGTTACACATTATGATGTATTCGACCCTGAAATTGTTGAGCGCTTTGAACAATATGCAACCAACGAAATGGCCAATCTAGCTGCCAATGAAAAACATTTCTTCAGGCCCTATGCATTTGATAATATGGAAGAGTTTTTTGCCGTGGCAGTAGAGAATTTTTTTGAACGACCTGCTTTCTTCCAACAAGCGCAACCAGAACTTTATCATATTTTAGTGCAGCTTTTTAAACAAGATCCGGTAAAACTCTATGCATTCCGCCCTCAACAGAAACCTTTATTTCGTTAAGGAACACGTAAAAATCTTTAAAGCTGCCAACAGCTTTGATGTGTTTGACCCTGAAACAAAAGAGCAACTGCTTCAATGCCGTGAAGATAATCTTGGGTTTTTCACCAAGATGTTTCGGTTTACCGATTACAAACGCATGACTCCTTTCGAAATGGAAATTAGAACGCCTGCGGGCGAACCTATCCTTACGGTAAGGCGCGGAGTTTCATTTTGGCTTTCAACCGTGGAGGTATTAGATGAAAAGAAACAGTTAATTGGAAAATTCAAACAACATTTTTTTAGCATTGGTGGCAAGTTTGAGGTGCTGGATGCAAGTGAGCGCCCTCTGTGTATGCTGAATGGAAAATGGACAAGCTGGGATTTTAAATTTGTAAGCAACGATGGTAAAGAGTTTGCATCGGTTTCAAAGAAATGGAGTGGCATTGGTAAAGAACTTTTTACATCGGCTGATAATTATATTTTACAGATAAGTCCGCAAGTGCCGGCCGATAATCCATTGCGGATGCTGATTATGGCTGCGGTGATGTGTATCGATATGGTATTGAAGGAGTAATGATGAACTGGATCCAACTTCTTTCTTCGCAGCGACTCAATCAAAAGTCAGATTCACCTGAATCCACGCGCAGTGCTTTTGAGCAGGATTATGACCGGATTGTTTTCTCGCATCCTTTCCGCAGGCTGCAAGATAAAACACAAGTTCACCCTTTGCCCGAACATGATTTTGTGCACACCCGATTGACACACAGCATTGAGGTTTCAAGCGTGGGTAGATCATTAGGAAGAAGGGTAGGCGAAGTACTTATTCAACGGCATGCTGATCTAGCTTCTAAATTTTCATCACATGATTTTGGAACGGTAGTCGCTTCAGCATCGCTGGCCCACGACTTAGGCAATCCGCCTTTTGGTCATTCGGGTGAAGACAGTCTGAGCGATTTTTTTCTTCATCATGAAGGACAGAAGTATAAACCTCATTTCTCTGAGTTGCAGTGGGCAGACCTTACCCACTTTGAAGGGAATGCACAAGGTTTTAGGATCTTAAACAAAAGCCAGTATCAAGGGCTTCGACTCACGGTGGCTACATTAGGGTCCTTTACAAAATATCCGTGCCCCTCGTTATTTCAAGAGCGTAACAAATCGAAGAAGAGTCAGAAAAAATTTGGGTTCTTTCAAACAGAACAAAACCTGTTTGATGAAACAGCAACCCGATTAGGATTAATAAAAAATGCGGAGCATGTGTGGTCACGACATCCGTTGGCTTTTTTGGTTGAGGCAGCCGATGATATCTGTTATAATATTATTGACCTCGAGGACGGATGCCGCCTGGGATTGGTATCGGTACCTGATACCATCGAATTGCTGGCAGGAATCTTACGCACTGATTTTGATCCCGATAAGGCAACACGAATAAAAAGTGTGGATGAAAAAATTGGTGTGCTACGTGCCATGGCCATTGGCAAATTGATTACCGATGCTGTCGATGTATTCCTTCATCATGAACCAGCGATATTATCCGGCACCTTTGATGAGGCCTTGACTGATCTGGGTTCTTACAAAGCAGAGTTAAAACAAATCATTGACATCTCTATCGAAAAAATTTACCGCGCAAGGCATGTTGTAGAGATTGAATCTGCCGGGTTTGAAGTATTGCCAGGTTTGTTAAATGAATTTATTAAGGCAGCCGAGCATCTTGTAAAGAAAAGTCACGCGCGTAAATACGCGAATCTGGCTCGCTTATTACCACAGGAAACTGTTCAGGTTATTCTTACCAATCCTGAGAATACCTATTTACATTTTCGGGAAGTGATTGATTTTGTATCCGGGCTCACCGATCGGCACGCACTGTCTTTATATCGAAAGATCAAAGGATTTGAGCTTTAGCAATTGGCGTAAAGAGCCCATGCTGCGATGAACCCATAAACCTGGTGGCGGTCTTGATTTTACACGAGAAAAGACCTTCCATATTCAAAATTTCTTAGTTTTACCGGTCTAAATAGAGAAAATCATTCTCCTTAATATGTGGACTAACATAGCCCAATTTATTATCCGGTATCGTCTGCCTTTGATTATTGTCATTGGGTTGATCACCGTGTTTATGGGTTATAAAGCCACTAAAGTGGAAATGAGTTACGACTTTGCGCGTACGGTACCGCTGGATGATCCGGATATGATCTTCCTCACGCAGTTCAAGGCACAGTTTGGTGAAGATGGTAATGTGATGGCCGTTGGTTTGAGAGATAGTGCTATTTATCAGGCTGATAATTTTGATAAATTCAGAATACTCAGTGAAAAGCTTAAGTCTATTGATGGGGTAAGCAGTGTTTTGTGTGTTCCTACGGTTAAAATTATTCGCAAAGACACCGCCAACGCTAAATTCTTTTTGGATGATTTATTTCCCAAACGGAAATTATCACAACCCGAACTCGACAACCTCTTAGGCATTCTTCGCAATCAGAAATTTTATATGGGCCAGATTGTAAATGAAGACAATGGGGCCACGATGATGATTGTGTCGATCAACAAAGAGGTGATGAACTCAAGCAGGCGGCTGGATGTGACCCAAGCCCTGGTTGAGGCAGGAACCGAATTCAACAAAGACACCTCGATAGAACTTCGGTATGCAGGCTTGCCGTTTGTACGGTCGGTGGTGGCAGTGCAGGTAAAGAATGAATTGCAATTGTTTTTATACTTATCGGCACTGGTCACTGGTCTGATCATGTTTTTGTTCTTTCGATCATTTCGGGCCGTATTGTTTTCAATGATCATTATTGCAATCGTAGTGGTTTGGGTGTTGGGCACACTGGCCCTGTTCAAATACAAGATTTCATTGTTAACCGGCATTATTCCACCTGTCATCGTTACCATCGGTATCACCAATGCAATTTATTTACTCAATAAGTATCACCTTGAATACATAAAACTTAAGAACAAAGAAGCTGCAATTGCATCGGTTGTTAAGAAAATGGGTCTCGCAACTTTTCTTACCAACCTGACTGTTGCCATTGGATTTCTTACCCTATTGTCGACCGACATTTTGGTGTTGCGCGAATTTGGTATTGTTGCCGGCATCAACATCATGGTTCTTTTTGTTGTGAGCCTGATTATGATTCCGGGAATTTTTTCATGGATGCCGGAACCAAAGCCAAAGCATTTAAAACATCTTGACTTTAAAATTCTGGGCAAGTTTGTTCAATCCATTGACCTTGCGGTGCATCGCCATCGCATGATTATTTATTCGGTTTCCATAGCGCTGGCTGTAATTTCCGCATATGGAATTTCGAGACTCGAGTCTATATCTTTCATTGTTGATGACATTCCTGAAGAAAGTCAGGTGAAGAAAGACCTTCATTTTTTTGAGGCCAACTTCAGTGGCATCATGCCGCTCGAAATCATGGTCGATACCGGTAAAAGACGTGGAATTTTTGAAGTTAAAAATTTAAGAAAGATTGATGAATTCGAAAGTTTTCTGGACTCCATCAGCGGGGTGTCAAGACCTATCTCGTTGATAAGTCTGGTGAAGGCTTCGAAACAAGCTTTTTATAATGGCAACCCCGATCGGTATGAACTGCCCACCAATCAGGAGCGCGGTTTTATCTTGCGGTACATGAAAGGGCAAACGGACAACAGCGGTTTGTTAAAATCATTTGCCGATAGCACCTTTCAAAAGATGCGTATTTCCTTGCAGATTGCAGACATCGGTTCTAAAAAATTGGACTCCCTGGTCAGTGGTGTTATTGAGCCTCGCATGCATCAGATTTTTGATGACTCCGGAATAAGCGGAGCAGTAACTGGCTCTTCGAAAATCTTTATTAAGGGAAATAATTTTCTTATTGCCAACCTGCAGGAAAGTTTGTTACTGGCGTTTATTCTGATCACACTTTCCATGGCAATATTATTTGCCAATGTGCGCATGATCATCATTTCGCTGATCCCCAATTTACTCGCCTTAATGATCACGGCTGGATTGATGGGTTACTTCGATATTCCGCTTAAAGCAAGCACCGCCCTGATCTTCAGTATTACCTTTGGTATTTCAGTTGATAACTCCATTCGCTTTTTAGCAAAATACCGGCAGGAACAATTTTCCAACAACTTCTTTGTGCCGGTTTCTGTAAGTGAAAGTATTCTGGAAACCGGGAAGAGCATTATCTATACATCCATCGTGCTCTTTGCAGGATTCATCATCTTTGCATTTTCGTCTTTTGGTGGCACTATCGCTTTAGGCATACTTACCTCTACAACTCTGGTAATCTCAATGTTTACCAACCTAATTCTTTTGCCAGCACTTATAATGACCTTCGACAAGCCCAGGAAGGTAAAGGATCGTCTGCCTATCGATGATTTCGATCCTAATTTTTATGGTGAACAGGAGGATGAGGAGATTGACCTAAGCAAGATCAAAATTCACGACCGTCAGGGTTCTGCTGAGTGATCATCTGACGATATCCAATCTATTAATATTGTGGGGTTTCAAAAATCTCGGTCAGATCAATAAGTAAGTCGGGTAAAGTTTGAGGCGATACTTTGTCAGTGCGAACATAGGGCTTCAAATTACCTTCGTATTTTCCATCATTATTTAAAGTATAGACAAGGATAGTTTGATCCATAGGGTGAACAACCCAATATTCTTTTACTCCGGCTTGCTCATAAGCTTCAAATTTTTCGCTCAAATCTTTTGATGACGAGTGTTTCGAAAGAATTTCAATAACCCAATCGGGTGCACCGAGACAGCCACGTTCGTCAATTTTTGAGGGATCGCAAATCACACAGATATCGGGCTGCACAACGGTAATAATATCCTTATCTGATTTACCCTTTTTATCTGGCAGTCGAACATCGAATGGTGCCGAAAAAATCTTACACTTTTTCCCTTTTAGGAATAATCCTATCGACAAAAAAAGTTGTCCCGATACCGTTTGATGATTGGACGTAGGAGCGGGGGACATTTTGTAAACCTTTCCCTGAATCAATTCCACTAATTCCGGAAAGTTCCAGGTCAGGTAATCTGCATAGGTGTATGACAGGCTTAAATCAGGCTCTTCTACTTTCATCATGATAAAGATACTAGCCAGCGAACATTCAGACAAAACTAACGTCTATTCCCACCAACCTTAATGCCTATTTCCTAATGTCCAAAGCACAAAATGTCCTAAATTGCGGCCTTTATTTTTCAGATAAGTGACCAAATACAGAGAATTTAAGGATTTAAATCTGGCCCAGGTGGCCTCAGAAATACTTGCTTTTTGGAAGGAAGAAAAGATTTTTGAAAAGTCGGTAAGCAATCGCGAAGGTAGCCCCACATTTACCTTCTACGAAGGACCGCCTTCGGCCAACGGAACGCCCGGTATTCACCATGTAATGGCGAGAACCGTAAAGGATATTCTCTGTCGGTTCAAAACCTTGCAGGGATATCAGGTTAACCGTAAAGGTGGTTGGGATACGCACGGCCTGCCGGTGGAACTTCAGGTAGAGAAAGAGTTGGGAATCACCAAAGATGATATCGGCAAGAAAATTTCAGTAGAAGAATATAATACGAAGTGCCGTGAAACGGTGATGAAGTATAAAGACCAGTGGGACGACCTGACCGTGAAGATGGGCTACTGGGTAGATCTGGAAAAACCATACATCACCTACGAAAAGGAATACATTGAATCACTGTGGTGGATTTTGAAACAATTGTATGATAAGAAGTTGTTGTATAAAGGTTACACTATTCAACCGTATTCACCAGCAGCCGGTACTGGTTTAAGTTCGCACGAGTTAAACTTGCCCGGGTGTTATAAAGATGTGAAAGACACTTCGGTTGTTGCGCAGTTTAAAGTAACCAGAAACGCGAAGTCGGAGTTTTTATTCAAAAAGTATGAAGGTATTCCTGTATATATTCTTGCATGGACTACAACTCCTTGGACGTTGCCATCAAATACCGCACTAGCAGTTGGAAATAATATTGAATATTTCGGTGTTAGAACAAAAAATGTTTACACAGATCAAGATCAGATTGTAATACTGGCTAAGGATAGGTACTCTGTTTATTTTGAAAAACGTGTTGATCTTGCTAAAGTTGATCTCGATAATCCAAAAATATTAAAGCCTAAATCTGGTAAGTCATTTGATAATGGTCAGTTGGAAATTTCTATCAAGGGTAAAGACCTGGTGGGCATTCGCTACGAACAACTAATGCCATACTTGCAACCTTTCTATGATTCCGACAAAGCATTTCAGGTTGTGGCTGGAGATTTTGTTACTACAGAAGATGGTACCGGTGTTGTGCACATCTCACCAACATTTGGAGCTGATGACTTTAAAGTCGCTAAACAAAATGGAATTCCTGCTTTAACAGTTAAAGATGAATTAGACAATGAAGTTCCAACTGTAGATAAGAAAGGAAAATTTATTTCTTTAATTGGTAAGCACCTTGCAGAAGGAGTGAAGAAGTTTGGAATCAAAACCCACAAGCTTCTTGGGGCCGATGATTTTTATGTAAAGAATTATACAAATGAAGATGAGACCCACCCGGAGTATAAAAACACGGATGTAATCATCTCCATTATTTTAAAAGAAGAGAACAAAGCTTTTAAAGTAGAAAAATACGAGCACACCTATCCGCATTGCTAGCGCACGGATAAACCCATTTTGTATTATCCGCTCGACAGTTGGTTTATCAAGACTACCGCATTGAAAGATAGAATGGTGGAGTTGAACAAAACCATCAACTGGAAACCAGAATCAACCGGCACAGGCAGGTTTGGCAACTGGTTGGAAAATCTTGTTGACTGGAATTTATCTCGTTCGCGTTATTGGGGCACACCCCTGCCGATCTGGAGATCTAAAGATGGGAAGGAAGAAATTTGTATTGGATCGATAGCACAATTAACAAGTGAAGTTGAAAAAGCCAATAAGGCTGGGATCAAGAATAAATTGACGATGGACAATGGACAATTGTCAATTGACTTACACCGCCCTTATGTAGATGAAATTGTTTTGGTAAGTGCCAGCGGTCAGTCAATGTATCGCGAATTGGATTTGATAGATGTTTGGTTTGATTCAGGAGCGATGCCGTATGCACAATGGCATTATCCTTTTGAAAATAAAGAGATTTTCGAAAAGAATTATCCTGCCGATTTTATTGCAGAAGGTGTGGACCAAACCCGTGGTTGGTTTTTTACACTGCATGCGATAGCTGTTATGCTAAGCGAAAGCAGTGACGACATTAAAGCGGTCAATAAGAAAGTTGGAAATGGGGGCGTGTCATTCAAAAATGTAATCTCCAACGGACTTGTTCTCGATAAGAATGGCAACAAAATGTCGAAGAGTAAAGGCAATGTTGTAAACCCGTTTGAAACTCTTGCGAAATACGGTCCTGATGCGGTGCGCTGGTATATGATGGAAAACGCACCGCCCTGGGATAACCTGAAGTTTGACGTGGATGGCATTGCGGAGACACAACGTAGATTTTTTGGAACGTTGATCAATACCTATTCTTTCTTTGTATTGTATGCCAACATTGATGGCTTTGTAAAGGATGAAATGAATAATGTGCCTTTCGAAAAGTTAGCGCCACTCGACAAGTGGATTATCACCAAAGAGCAATCGTTAATTGAAGAAGTTACGGCAGCCTACAACGACTATGAACCCACCAAAGCAGCTCGTGCCATTCAGGAGTTTGTGAATGATCATGTATCGAACTGGTATGTGCGATTGAATAGAAAACGTTTCTGGCAACCTACCTACGCTGAAGCTCCGGTAGGCAGGCCTTCCAACGCAGAAGCTTCGATGGACAAGCAAGAGAATCTTCAACTTTCTGAAGACAAACGGGCTGCATACGAAACTTTGTATGAGGTTTTAATGGTAAGTGCTCAATTGATGGCGCCCATAGCCCCTTTCTTTAGCGAGTGGTTATATAAAAACCTGACCGACAATATTCGCGATCGCGCGAGGCAGTTCAATACCCCGCTACAAGTTGAATCGATACATCATTCTTTATTGATAAAGGCGCAACAATCCCGAAAGGATGTGGAGTTAGAGAAGTCCATGGAGTATGCGCAGCGAATTTGTTCGCTTGTACATTCTATTCGTAAAAACAGTAAGATCAAAGTTCGGACGCCACTTCAAAAAGTACTGTTGCCGGTGCTGGACGAAAAATTTGCTCAGCGTGTAAAAAGTGTGGAGGCTATTATCAAGGCCGAAGTAAATGTAAAGGAGATTCAGTATATCGATGATACTTCCGGCTTGTTGGTGAAAAAAGTAAAACCAAATTTTGCCAAACTGGGCAAACAATACGGGCCGAAGATGAAGGAAGTTTCAGTAGTTATAAATTCGTTTACCAAGGAAGACATCCAACGCATTGAAAAGCAAGGCACATTAAACAAAGATGGCTTTGATCTTGTATTGGAAGATGTGTTGATTTCCTCGGAAGATATTCCTGGCTGGTCGGTGGCCTCAGAAAATGGACTCACCGTTGCGCTTGACATCACGCTAACCGATGATTTAAAACGTGAAGGAATTGCGCGCGACTTTGTTAACCGGGTGCAAAACCTGCGCAAGGATATGGGTCTCGAAGTTCTTGATAAAATTTCAATTGAAGTAGAAAGAGGAGAAACTGCATTAACTGCGTTATCCGAGCATAAAGATTATATCCGTACTGAAACCCAGGCACTTTCACTTGATTTAAAGGAATCATTGACGGAATATACGGAGGTAGATATGGATGAATTTGTATTGAGGGTGAAGATAACGGTGAATTAACCCGTTTAGAAAACAAGAAGATGGATTACAAGAAATATTTTTTTATAGCACTGATTATTATCCTGGCCGACCAGACAAGCAAACTGCTGGTGTATAATTATATGTACATCCACCAGGAAGTGAACGTATTGGGATCCTGGTTCCGATTGCATTACCTCCTTAACCCAGGCATGGCCTTTGGCATCCGATGGGAAAGTGAATTTGGAAAACTTGCCCTTACCATCTTTCGCATTTTTGCGATGATTGGTATTGCTTATTACCTCGTAAAGATGGTGCAGAAGCAAGCCCATAATGGTTTTCTTATTTGTCTGGCGCTTATTTTAGGTGGTGCCATCGGTAATGTTATCGACAGCACATTTTATGGAGTGTTTTTAAACAATGCACCAGTGGATTCGCCCACACCCTGGTTTCATGGGCAGGTAATTGACATGTTATATTTTCCTTTGTTTCACTTTTATTGGCCTGAGTGGGTGCCCTTCAAAGGAGGCCAGTATTTTGAATTCTTTAGTCCCGTGTTCAACATCGCTGACTCTTCCATTTTCATTGGCGTGGTGATCATTCTTTTTTCACAAAAGAAATTCTTTAAGGAAGAATCAAATGAGGTTTCAGAAACCATCGTTGTTCAGGAATCAAATGATATTTCCCTTACTCCGGAAATTGACCTGAATGAATCAAATCCTAAGGAATCAACATTCCTGAACGATAATGAAAATACTCCTAAGGCTGCCGGAGAGTAATTTATTATACTCTGGCAATGGTAATTATGCCAATGGGTTGCGAATCTCAGCAGATAAAGCGATCTTTTGTCATTCATGAAGAAAGCATCCGCCAAGCGCATTCCAAAAGAAATTCTCGATCTCATTCGTGAGCAACTTGCCCGCACGGGTCATCACGAGTCGGTGGGCACCGGCCGATGGAGTTTTATTCATGGACTTCAAAAGGCTGTGAAAGATTTTATCAAGAACACACCTTCGCTGGATCCCCAACTTTCCCTTAGCTACCCGCAGGGACCCTCGGAAGACTTATTGCGCAGGGCCTTCAACTTAAAGAGCCCTCCGGGCGGCACACAGTCACTTCGTAATTTGCTCAGTTTGTTTGCTACACAAAATCAACTCGACTGGAATACATTGATCAACGAACGGTTTGCAACGAAGTATAAAAACCTGCTGGACGAGGAAGAGGATGAGATTGCCGATCAGGATCCCGTAAAGGCCATTGATCCTGTGCATATGGAATCATTTGCGACTAAAATTGCAAATGTGTTACTGGAAAAACTCAGCAAGAAGGAGATTGATCTGATTAAGGAGCAGATGGATGATGAGAAAGCACAAAGTAATACTACAGAAGAAATAACAGGACTTTATGTGCCGTCCATAAATGATCCTTCACAACCAGAATTTCCACCGCGGCCATTTTATGAACCGAAATTTCCGGCATCGAATACAGTTAAGATAGAAGTGCCAGGCTTTACCAATGTGTGGTTAAAGGATGAGAGTACCAACCCTACGGGTACGCACAAAGCTCGTATGGCGTGGGAGGTTTTGATCAAAGCCAAACGATATAATATTAAGGAGGTCTCTATTATTTCTTCCGGTAGTGCAGCTGCGGCCATCCAGCATTTTTTCAATTTGTATAAAGTCAATACGAAACTGAAAGTGTTGATGGATTATCGGATCAGCCCCGCGATTAAAGAGTCGTTGAGAAAAATGGGTTGTGAGGTATTTGAAACGGATCTCAGCAAAGAGTCGCTTACGGGAAAAGAGATCAAAGAGCTAACCCATAATAAAGAAGGTATTGACATTACGTATCGCGAGATTCTGGATCGCTTTAATGATAATTATTACGATTGGCTTTCCTATGAAGTGCTGAACGAAAATCCGGCTTACTGCTTTGTTCCTTTTGGTACAGGCGATTTGTTTGTCAATATTTTAATTATTGTTGAACGTGAATTCAATAATCGGATTTATAAACATGATCC
Organism: Cyclobacteriaceae bacterium; assembly: GCA_041736555.1. Lineage (GTDB taxonomy): Bacteria > Bacteroidota > Bacteroidia > Cytophagales > Cyclobacteriaceae > ELB16-189. The sequence goes on along the minus strand of JBGSTJ010000003.1, from coordinate 6,465 downwards.
CCGGTTTTTAGGAGATATTCAAAAGATAAAGCAGTGTAATTTTATGGGAGCCACCACCCGCGATGCCAATTCGCGCATGGATAAACTTTTTTCGTATTACTTGCCTTCGCTGGATGACTACCAATTTTATATCAACTCACTTATTCAGAATCAACGGATAGGAAATCTGTCAGGCATTTTGGATATCGATGAGAATTTTATTGAAGAAGCATTGGACATTGCCCGTAAACATTCCATTCGGTGCGAGCCTTCGGGCATAGCAGGCCTGGCGTTATTACTGCAAATGAGAGACGAACTGCCAGCGGATGACAAAATGCTTATTATCAATACCGGTTCCACCATTTATCCCGACAAGGGTAATTAAGCCAACAGTTGCTTTGGCAGAAGTTCCAGAGTTAATTTCTGGAAATTCCTCCTATGAGATCGCGCGGTATTATTCAGATTATCGGGATTTTGATTGCCATAATCATCGTTCTCCTTTTTTATCAGTCATAACCTACTGATTCCCCACTCCCTTTTTCTATTTTTGCCTGCTCATCTTAATACGCATGGCAGAAAATCTGATCCTATCTCAATCTACCGACAAGACTTCGCGATACGAGGCACTCCTTCCTCAGATTGAGGCACTCACTACCGGTGAACCTGATTTGATTGCTAACCTTTCGAACATAGCGGCAGCCCTTAAACAAACTATGAATTTCTTTTGGGTTGGATTCTATATAGTGAAGAACAACGAATTAGTACTGGGCCCTTTTCAGGGACCTATAGCCTGCACCCGCATTACTTTTGGAAAGGGTGTGTGTGGTGCCAGCTGGAAGCAAAAGAAAACGATACTGGTCGCTAACGTTGATGAATTTCCTGGTCACATCGCATGTAGTTCAGATTCAAAATCGGAAATCGTGTTGCCGGCATTCAAGAATAGTGAAGTGGCCCTGGTGTTGGATGTTGATAGTGATAAATTGAATGACTTCGATGAAGCAGATGCACTGTATTTAGGTAAGGTCATGTCAATCATTGAAAAAATGATTTGATAAACTCAGACCTATGCCCACCGTTGAGTTTTATCAAAATCGTGCACAACAATTTCAACAAGATCGGGTAAAGATTGAGAAAGTAATCAGTCGATATGCCTGGAGCAGGGTAGTGCTTGTTCTACTGATGGGTCTATTGATCTATCTTGGTTTTTCTGAATCCATTCTTTTTTGGTTGCTTCCAATTCCAATTGCTGTTTTTATTTTTCTTGTTAGACGCCAATCGGTCTTGCAAGATAAAAAGCAATTGGCCAGCTACCTGGAAATTCTAAACAGGAATGAAGCAAAAGCTCTTGTCTACGATCCAACTGATTTTTCTGATGGCAATTGCTTTGCGGATCCACATCATCCCTATGGTTATGACCTTGATTTGTTTGGGCCAGGTTCCATATTTCAATTCCTGAATAGGTGTGGAACACAATTGGGAGAAGAACGACTTGCGTTTGAACTAAAAAACTTACCCTTTTCAAAAGAAGAATTATTACTTCGGCAAGAAGCGGTGCGCGAGGCAGGAGGGATGCTGGAATTCAGACAGCATGTGTGGGCCCTCGGCAGGCAGATCAATGATTTTGGTTTTGACCGATCGGGTTTGTTGACGTGGCTAAAGGAGAAGCCATTTATTTGTGAAAAGACGATCTACACGATATTGCGCTGGGCACTTCCCACCGTGACATTATCTTTTTTAGCCTTAACAATTTATAGCTGGAATTATTTTCCGTTGTTGTTTGTGATGATGGTGATTCAACTTACGTTGGCCGGGTTTCAATCGAAACGAATTGGTGAGTCTCAGCGAGTATTAAGTTTAGGAAGAAAGGTGCTGAGTAACTACGCACTTATTTTTGAACAACTCGCGCATCAACAAGTAACTTCTGTTTGGATGCAAAAGCATCACACAACAGCAACACAGGCATTTGAGAAAGTAAAGGAGTTTTCTGCATTGGTGAATGCCCTGGAGTCGCGGATGAATCCTATTGCAATGCAGTTCGGTAATGGATTATTTCTTTATGATTTTCATGCTGTAGCCCGGTTGGAAAAATGGCGGAAGGAGAATGCGCAACAGTTACCGTTGTGGTTAGAATCGCTGGGTGATTGGGATGCTCTACTTTCTTTGGCGGCACTGCATTTCAATTTCCCTGCTTACTCTTTTGCAGAGGTAAATCAAGAATTAGTTCTCGAGACCCGGGATGCTGGTCACTTGCTCATTCCGGATATCATTCGCATTACAAATAATTTTAATCTTGGCAAACCTGCAACAATCTGGTTAATCACCGGAGCTAACATGGCGGGCAAAAGTACTTTTCTGCGATCGCTGGGTGTTAATTTTGTTTTGGGTAGTATTGGCTCACCCGTCTGTGCAAGTTATTGGAACATGCCATTAATAGCTTTGCGTTCGGGCATGCGAACGACTGATTCACTTCAGGATCATCAATCGTATTTTTTTGCGGAACTCAACCGGCTTCAATCCATCATTCACGAACTTCATGAAGGCAAACCCATGCTTATTTTGTTGGACGAAATTTTGAAAGGAACGAATTCTACGGATAAGCAATTAGGTTCGCGTGAATTATTAAAGCAGGTAAAAGACATGAATGCCCTGGTCGTGCTGGCTACGCATGATATTGCACTGGGCGACCTTGCTACTCATTATCCCGAGCAGGTTGCAAATGCTTGTTTTGAAGGGAAAATAGAAGATGACAACTTAACCTTCGATTATAAACTTCATCCCGGAGTGGCACAAAAGGCGAATGCTACTTTTCTGATGCGGAAAATGGGGATAATTCCTCCTGAAGTCCAGTAGTTTATTTCCTGATTTTAGTAAATTCGTTGGAGCGTTCATTCTAATGAAATCCACCTTCCTATTTATTATTCTATCACCATTTGCACTATCCGCCCAGATTGGTGCAAAGGTTCAGCAGCAGGGTAAAATATTTGGCCTTTGGCAAAATTCACAATTCGGTTATCAAATGACCCTGATGCTAAATGAAAATGGCACAGGTGAGTTTGATGGTGAGACTATAAAATTTACAACTATGGCTGATAAGCTTTCCATCTCTCAATCGGGACAGACTACCACATATACTTATTCGCAACAAGCAAATTCTTTAACACTTTCAGGTGGTGATCTGGATGCCGCCATAATATTCACCAGGGCAGGCGGAGCAGAACAAGCACCAACCGTAGGCTCTACCCAATCCACACAACAACCTGCAGGCGGAAATGCCAATGACGGATTGGTTGGAGTATGGTCCGGAAATGGTGAGACTATTGAATTTAAATCGAACGGACAATGCGTTTATATTGGCAATACATTTCCCTATGAAGAATCACAAGGACACGTTACGCTTACCACATCACAGGGAAAGGTCATGTTTACCTATACGATCACTGGCGATCAGCTAAAGCTTACGGCTAACGGACAACAGGTTTTATATAATCGTGGTGGTGGCATTTTGCAAACGACTACAGTAAATAATGCTGGCGAAGGATATGTTGCACCCGAGTTAGTTGGCCAGTGGTGTTACATGAGCAATTCGTTGAATAGCAGTACCAACAATTGTATTACTTTAAATGCAGACGGAACCTATATCTATAGAGGGGAAAGTTCGCGCACGGTCAGTACTCCGGATTTATATGGCGGCACATCCTCTCAGGGATCTGATCAGGGCACCTGGTATTTAAAAGGCGATCGTATTTATTACAACTCTCAAACGAAAGGACCCGGTTCCTACCGACTTGAAAAGAGAAACCATCCAAAAAATGTGGGCGACCCCATGATTGTGTTGGATGGAGAAGCGTATGTCACCGCTACCCTTAAACAACCCTGGCGGTAATCACCATGAGCAAGGAAAGAAAAATTCAAAAACGGGTTAATGGAGGGTTTGCTATTTATTATGGCATGAGTAGCGCACTTTTTTCAGTGGGTTCATTGATAGGCTTATTTGTTTGGATGTATAAAGTCATTGCTGGTAAAACGGATTTTAGTTGGGTAATTCCAATTATGCTGGTTATTGTTATTGCTGTCGCAGGCTTTGTTGGATATTTATTGTTGCGAGTAGGCTATGAAGAAATTGAAGATTGAAATACTTATAAATTGATAATCATGAAAAACCCCATTAGTCGTAGAGATTGGTTTAGGTCTACCTTGGCGCTTACAGCAGGGCTTACAGTTACACCGGCCCTTGTTAGCAGTTTAATGGCAGCTCCGGTAAGTGAGGCCGAACGAGCATTTTTTGAAATGCCTAAACTCAATGGTGCAAAGGTAAGGCTCAACTCAAACGAGAATCCCTATGGACCTTCCGAAAAAGCAAGAAAGGCAGTCATGCAGATTTTAAATCAAGGCAATCGCTATGCATTTAATGAAATGGAAGAATTTCGTAAAATTCTTGCAGAGAAAGAAGGCGTTGACCCTTCCTTTATTTTATTAGGTGCAGGTTCGGGTGAATTACTTTGTCAAACGGGGATAGCCTACGGTCTTGAAGGTGGTCGCGTGCTTTCAGCGTATCCAACTTTTTCATTGCTGATGAATTATGCGCAGCAGATGGATGCTGTATGGGATAAAGTAGATCTTAACGACAAGCTTGAGTTTGACTATGATAAACTTTTATCGGCTATTAAAAGTGATACCCGGCTTGTGTTTGCCTGCAATCCTAATAATCCCACAGGCACGGTAGTAAATACAGATGTGGTGAAATCGTTTTGTGAGGAAGCATCGAAGAAAACATTGGTGTATGCAGATGAAGCCTACATTGAGTTCCTGGAACCCGCAAAACAGAAATCAATGGTTTCCATAATTCAGAACACACCCAATCTGATTGTGTCAAAAACATTTTCAAAGATTTACGGATTAGCCGGTTTACGGATCGGTTATATCGTTGCGCATCCTGATGTACTGAAAAAAGTAGGTAAGTATGGCGATACTATTTCTCCGAGCCAGACTGCACTGGCGGCAGCAAAAGCCAGTCTGGGCGATGAGGACTTTATGAAAATGACGCGTGATAAGAATGCGATCGCGCGCAAAGTACTCACCGACTACCTGGACAAGAAAAAATTATTTTGTGGTAACCCGCAAACCAACGTGGTGCTGTTTCCTGCACCCAAGGATGGGAAAACCATTTTGGCCAAATTAGAGGAAAGAGGATTTTTGATTCGAGTGTGGGAATACCAGCAACGGGAATGGTGCCGGGTAAGTATTGGAACGGTGGACGAGATGAAAGCCTTTGTAAAGGCGTTTGATGAGGTAATAGCTTCCTAGATATTTCTTGACCGGTAACTTTTCATTACTTTTTACAAACTAAAAAGATGCATTGTTGCTAGACCGATATTGGAGAGAGGTGTTGGTGGGGACCAGGCCTTTAAAAATCGTTTAATACTATGAAGTCACCCTGGAGTATCATATACTCTTTGTTGTAGCGCGTACTCTTCCCTTCACTCAATTGTCAACGAGATCTTTCTCCCAAGTCCCAGTTCAAGTAGTTTAAACAAAGTCGATAATTGAATGTCGCTATGTCCGTTCTCTATTCTTGAAATAAAACTCTTCTTTGTCCCAGTTTTAACAGCTAGCTCGTCTTGAGTCATATTAGCAAGTCGTCTCTCTTCCTTAATTATTTCTCCAATGGCGAATGACTTGGCTTTGATTTCAAAGTCTGTCCGTTTTTTTGTTCCAATTTTTCCGTGTCGGCTTTCAATCAGTTCATCAAAAGTCGTTACTCTCTTCTTTCCCTTATTTTTTGTTTCCATGTCCCTTTGATTTAACTTTTTCGATAAAATATTCAGTCTTAATTTTTAATGCTTTCTCAATCTCTCCCGTTGGTGTCTTTTGTGACTTCTTTTGAAATCCATTAAACAATACAACTAAATTACCTTCATCAAAGCATGAGAAAATTCGATAGATGTTACCTTGATACTCAATCCTGATCTCATAAAGTCCGTCCGTCCCTGTCATATGTTGGAAAAACTTAACGGGGATTCTCTCAGCGACTGAGATGACAAATAAAACATGCTCAATTTTATCTTTAACCTTCGCTGTCTGGTCGTTATAGAAGTCAAGGAAATAGTCCTTGTAGAATATAATTTGACGGATTTTATCCATTTGGCAAAGTTAACTTAAAAGTTAACAAAGTCAAATCTTTATAAGTTCAAATTTGTCTGTCGGTTGAGGCGTCCCAGGGTATGCGCTACAACGTTTGGCTATTTGCAGTGGCTGGCTTTTGAAAACGTATTTGTCCACCGTGATCAAACGTAATAACGAAGATAAAACTTTAAATTAACTCGTCACGGCACCATTGCAGAAACATGCTGTGTGCGCCCAGTATGGCGTGTTTATATTCCAGACGGGAATATAGATTGATTATCCTAAGGGTGCAAGTCCCTGATGTGCACGCATCGATGCGCATAGCAAGCTGCAAGGTGGTTTGTCGTGAGGCATACACTGAAG
>JBGSTJ010000039.1:0-146696 GCA_041736555.1 Cyclobacteriaceae bacterium | reverse complement strand
TTGCGGTATAAATCTTCGGGTCTTTTCTCAGTATCTGAAGTTCTTAGATATGCTCTTGGCGATGTGCCACATATATATGCTGATCCAAATTCATCATAACATACATTGCCTTCAGGCGGTGGGTCTGGAATCCAGGGATCTACGATCTCATCCTGTTCGTCCCCGGCTGTCTCATCAAATAAGAGTACTTGAGTAATGATTCTATAGGGCACCGAAGTTGGCAAACTGTAGTTAGCTGGAACCAAGGTGTATTGATATGTAATGGCGTCATCAGGGAGGGAAGGATCTTGGTAATACTCACCCGAGGTTGTTATTTCCTGATCCAATGGAACATCGTATAAATCATAACCCCAATTGTGTAATGTTATTAATTGATCAACATCTTGCGGTGCGAACCTTACATAGTTATGGGTTGTGGAAGGAATACAATCATAGCACACGTTTGTTTTTCCACTTTTAACCGGTAAACGACTAATCAGGCTTTTGAGTGCCTGATTCATATTATCGGAACTAAAAGGGTTTGGGCCTTTTGGCCCGAGTTGAATTTTTTGATCTTCATGTCCTATAGGCTCTGCTTTTTCAATAGGTTCTTCACAAGCTAAAAGGGCAAGAAAGAATAAAATCAGAACTGATACTTTGCGGGGGTTGGTAAATCGATTCATAAACTTTTGTTTGATTTACCGAAACTACAATTCATCATTTAAATAAATTCCTCAAAGTATAGTTTTATAATACATCAAGTTTATATTGCTCATTATTTGTTTTCTAATACTGAGATCTGCAAAATGAAGATTTATCGACTATTTTAAATTGAATTTGAGTTCACTTAATCTCGGAATTCCTTAGGAATAGATACAAATCACTTAAAATCATGCATACAATTAATAAATTATTTACCCAATTCCGCTATTTAAAATTGAAAATAGATAAATGGCTGAATGCTGGCGGATTTTGTTTGGATCACAAGCACTATTACCGCAATCAGCAAAGTAGCTTTTCCTGCTAACGGCAATTGAGTAACCCAAGCCTCGGCCTTCTGTTCGCTGGTGGCTGGTAGGAAATGAAGGACATAACCAACCAGCATCAGGAAAAGGACGCCTTTATAACCCACGACAAATTCTAAAAAAACCTGCGCGTTAAATTGTGTGGCAATCTGGTAGAGTACTTGACCTGCAGCATCCATGGTAGGGGCTCTAAAAAATATCCAGCAAAAGCAAACAAAGTGAAATGTAATAAATATGCTGATAACAGATACCCATGATTTGAAAGCCGGGTTTTGATTCGCACTTTTAACCCTGATCGAAGTAAAAAGTTTATGAACAGCAAGCCCCAGGCCATGTAAGCCACCCCAAATGATAAATCGGAAAGACGCACCATGCCACAGGCCGCCCAGCAACATAGTTAACATCAGATTAAAATAGGTTCTTAATTTTCCTTTCCGGTTTCCACCTAAAGAAATGTATAGATAGTCCTTCAACCATGAAGATAATGAGATGTGCCACCGCCTCCAGAATTCTGTAATGTTTTTTGATTGGTAAGGAGAATCGAAATTAATTGCGAAGTGAAACCCCAGGAGCAGGGCAATGCCAATAGCCATATCAGAATAGCCCGAGAAGTCGCAATAAATTTGCAGTGCATACCCATATACACCAAAAAGATTTTCGAGCCCGGTATACAGGGATGGAGCTTCGAAAATCCGATCAACAAAATTTAAACTTATATAATTGGATATGATCGCTTTTTTAAAAAGGCCTGTACAGATTAAATAGACACCCCGCCCAAACATTTCTTTGGTTACACGGGTAGGCTTTGATAACTGGGGCAAGAAATCGGCAGCGCGAATAATCGGCCCGGCTACCAGCTGGGAAAAAAAAGAAACAAAGAACGCATAATCTAATATGTGGTTGACGGGTTTTAATTTATTCCGATAGATATCAATCGTGTAGCTAAGGGATTGAAAGGTAAAGAAGGAAATGCCTACGGGTAGAAAAATATCAAAGGGTTGGTAACTAATCCCCGCGGCAGTACTAAAAATTTCATGTAAAAAATTGGTGTACTTAAAATACCCTAATACACCCAGGTTGGCGATCAGGCTCAGGGCTAACAAAGTGCTTCGTTTCCACTGTAACCGTGTTTTATAAATTAAACTTGCAAGCGAATAGTCAATTATCGTAGTGCTAAGAAGTAACAAAAAATAAACTCCACTTGATTTATAATAGAAGTACAACGAAAAGAGGGTAACGAAAAGGAGTTTTGGTCGATGTGTTTTACTTAATAAGATATAGATGATCAGAAATCCTAAAAATAGAAACAGAAAGAATCCGCTGTTGAATATCAGCGGTTCTTCCGGATTGTATCGAAATTGATTAAGGAGTTTATGGATATCGATAGAGAACATACTCATTGTATCCTCTTATAAATGCTTCAAACAACAGACTTCCCTGCAGCGCGTACCCGGCCTTTGTATAATGAATACCGTCCTGCTGCATCAGGTTATTTTTCTTCCACGCATCCGCGGAATGTTTTCCACCGCCTGTCAGATATAAATCCCAATAGGCCAGGTTGTGCTGATTGGCATATGCAATCAGTTTATCTCGTATAACTTCAACTCCGGGATTTCGCCTCGTCTTCTTTTTATAGAAATCAAGAGGTGTGGTTAGCAGGAATAATGTAAACGGGTTTTGTTCTCTAAGTTGATTAATAAAGGTATCCAGGTGCTCGCTGAATTTTGGATCGATATAAGGATGGTCCATTGCTTCGTTGGTACCCAGGGAGATTATTATCAGATCAGGAGATAATTCTTTGGTTTGTTCTGAAAAGTATTGAGCCTCTACATAGTGTTTTACCTTGGCTCCGTTGCCACCGGTAGCATGATAGAATATGCCAGGTTTACCATTTTCAAGAATTAGTCCATAGAGTGTAAATTGGTTTTGTAAGGCGGTAGCTTGAAACGTTTGAAATTCCAATTGGTGGGTTAAGTAAGGCAGCTGAATACGTGAGACATTGATAGCCTCGTGGGTATACGATCCTGCGTAGGCTATAGGTTGACCAACAGAATCTTTAATGATGAGGTTATAGCTTGTAAAGTCTTTTTGATAAAGGAAAGTGATTTCATTAAAGGCATAACTCAGCGAGTCATTTGATTTGGTTTTTAGATTTAATGAAATTCCTGATTCTTTGGTTTGCAATGTCATAGCCCCAATGCCAATAGGCACAGGTTGATTGGTATAAATGATTCGTTTAGTCTCCCAATTTCCCGTGGAAGATGAGTATAAGTTTAGAGATTCGTTGGTACGGCCTACACGGCCTGGAAAAACCAGGCCCCGGCCCGCATTTCCAAATTCAAATTGAAATAAGGAACGCGTTGTGCTACTCATAATATCAGCTTGAACATGTGAGTCGCCAATCTGTAAAATACTAACAGTCGGGTTTTTTAATTTTTTAAGCTGATATAGTTTTTCATAAAATGGAGCAAGCACAACGGAGTTATGAATTTCATTTGCCTCACTATTTATAAAGTCGAATGTAGGAGACACGACAAATTGAATTGTATCCTGTGCTTCCAGCTGAATACAACCCGCTAGCAGGCAAAGGATGAAAAGATTATTTTTCATAGCGGGTTTGTTCATAAAGCAAAGCATCCGCTAATTTTTTAGCAATTTTCTGTCCTCCGCGAAAATTAAGATGTGTATAATCTTTAGAGGCTAGTGGTGGTTGTGCGGCAACATACTTGATCATCGTATTTTCTCCACCCATCGCTGTGTATAAATCCCAAAACGCGATTTGGCTTTTGCGTGCAATCTCACGCTGGGTATCCCGCATTCGCAGGATGGCGGGTATGGTTTGAATTTTCCCATTAATATTTCCAGCCCGGTCACTGATACCGATGAGCACGATACTGCTTTTTGGAAAAATCTCCTTGAGTCGATTAATGACTATCACCATTTTGGATTTATATGCGTTATACTCCATCGAATCTTTTTCTGTGACAAGGTTTAATCCGTATTGTAAAAGGATTAAGCTGTAATCTTGATATTGATTAAATTGCTTGAGTAAATGAGTGGACAAGCCTTGCAAGCTCATGCCCGAATTTCCGCGCATAGCGAAGTTGTCAACATATAACCCCTGACTATCTTCAAAGCTTATACCATACAGAACCACGCTATCGGGGTTGGTGAATTGAAGTTTAATAGATTTACTGGATTGTTCCGGAAGCTTAATTACCTGTAAACTATCGGATACCGGTAGGGGCAATGAAAAAGCAGATGTATCATTGATCCAATAATTCATTGAAGTTAAGCCAGTGTTTCGATAGAATACCCGGATGTCATCAAATTTTCTTATAGCCTGCTTGCGACCGGGTTTATAAATGACTTCATTTTCTTCAAGAGGTATATAGGCATACCCTGAAATGCCCAAAGAAGGCACCTCGTCTTTATATTTTCCAACTAACGAATAGGTTTTCCAATTGGAGTATGTGTGTTGTATAGAAACACGATATTGAGTTACGTCCGAAGCCAAGGGAGCAAACCCAACGCCCCGACCACCATAAATACCTTGCAACGTATCCCGAAAACTTCCACATAACACATCGCCTTCAATGAAGGAGTCGCCATAAAAGGCAATACGAACAGGTTCCTTTTTCACCTTCCGAAGCGCCTGGAAAAAGTTTTGCGCAGCAGTTTTGTTCGGGCTAAAATCTTCAAGACATGTTATACCAGGTGGGCAGGGGTAGGGTTGTTTAATAACTTTCTCAGCTATCTTGGTGACAGCGATCGAAGAGTCCGTAGTTGATTCTTGTAGTAATGTGTCTGAGGCTGAAGCTATGGCAAGGTTAATTTCTGGTTTCGACTGAATATCCGCAAGCAGGTTAATTCTTCGGATGGATAAAGAACCCATCGACAACGGAGGAAGGAGGGAACCTAGCAGCAAACAACCGATAATCAGCAGAAGCAGCCAAAGTGATTGCGTCAACTGGTTTTTAGCCATTCCTTTTTATTTCTGTCAAGTATAAACAGGTTAATTGGTAAATGAAAGTATAACTAGATATATCCGGATAGTTTATAGGCAATCATTCCCACCCATTCCCGGATCATGATATTCCAGATAAGCAGCGAATCTACTTTGGGAATGAATAGTACATCGGGTGTAAATTTTCTTTCATGATGTAGAAAATCTGTGGTGAATGTATCGCTACCCCAACCTATCTTTTTAAAGCAGGCCCGTGATCTGCGCATATGAAAAGCGGATGTAATCAATAAACATTCACTGTCCGAAACCGAATCCTGGAGCATCGTTTTTACTGCCTTTGCAGATTCATGTGTATTGCGAGATTCATTTTCAATAAGGATATCTTCTTTGGAAACACCCATTAATTGAAGCGCTTCCGCAATTTCATCCGCTTCCTGCCTGCTTCGTTCAAGCAGCGAGCCACTGCCGCCAGAGACCAGAATGGTTTTCACTATTCCCATCCGATATAATTGTAACGTATGTGTTACCCGATCAGCGCCTCGCTGGAAATACACGCGATCATTAGGCGTCATGTTGCCTTTGGTAACACCGGTAAGAAGAATTCCAATGGAATACGTTTTATTAATATCTTTCAAAGGAGTGGCGGGTAACTCCCACATGCTCACCACCTCATTGGTAATAAAGTCATTAGAAAAAATAAGGAGCAAAATCAAACTAAATTTAAATAGTCTGCTTTTCCATTTTTTGTTTTTCAGTACACACGATAAAATGAAACAGAGGCAAATAATCACCAGCGGCATAGTGAGGTAATTCAATGTTTTGGAAAGAATGAAGAACATGCGTTTACATTCTTTTTGGAATAGGATTTGAAATATTACCTAATCCATCAATAATTTTCCGGAGAATTTCATAGTATAATGTAAGCATCAGTAAGATCGTCATCGACCAGATTACACCCAGGTTGAAGTAAAGAGTATCAATATTTTTGTTGAGAAAATGTTTAGCGGGCATATAAAACTGGGCGTCAAAGTCTACCAGATGTTCCGGGTCGGGTATTTTATAAATCGGGAAAATTTTCTGAATAAGTTTTCCATCTTTTTCAATGATGCGGTTGGATTCAGCCATGTTTTTTACAAGCTCACTGATCGATTCGTTTTGATACTTGTTACGATATTCTTCGAATTTTTTCTCCTTCTCATAGGTGTCTGTTAACCCACTGATTATTTTATCCTTTTCCTGATCGGCCTTGTTATACCGATTGATATAAAACTTTTTCAAAGCACTTAAAAAAGTAGTTGTAGACTCATAGACAGACGAATCATAACGTTCGGCAGTAAAGTCATTGATTTGCGTAAAATCTGATTTGCCAACGAATTCCAGTTCCTCCGAAATCTCTCTTCTTAACAAATTCAAATCATCGGCAACTTCTTTTTGAATGACAGGATCAGGGTTCTTATAATTCAGATTTACAAAATCGAGCCGGGTCTCCAGGGCTGGTATGAAGTATATTTTTTTATAATCTGCATCGGCCATAATTTTATCGTAGTCATAGAATTGTTTTTCAAATTCATTGTCTTTGTACTGGGCTACCATGCTAGCCTCAAAGGCCCAGCGTGAAGCCATTATGTCGCCAACCAAGGGAACGGTAGCTGTATTGCCGATAGAGGGATTAAGTTTGTCAAACTTTACCACTACGCCACTTAAAATCAATTGTGGAATCAACAAGATGGGAATAAGTATGTATATGGTTACCGCAGAATTAAATGCAGACGAAATATTAAGTCCTAACAAGTTGGCGAAACAAGAAGTAGTAAACAGGATGGCCCAATAGATAAGAAACATCCCTTTTATCGCTAACATGGTATTGCCCACCATAACAAATAGCGCAGTTTGAATGGCTGAAATCATGAAGAGGATTCCTATTTTAGAGAGTATGTAGCTGCTGTGATTTAAATGAAGAAATTTTTCCCGCTTTAGGATTTTACGATCCCGGATTATTTCTTCAGCACTTACGGTAAGCCCCATAAACAAAGCTACAATCACACTCATGAAGAGGTAGGCGGGCATATTTAAATTTTTGCTGAACACATACCCGATCTGATAGGGATCATCAGTATTATAATAACGTACAATAAAGGCAAGGATAAAAGCAAGCAGCGGAGCCTCCAGTAAATTGATAAATAAATACTGTGTGTTACTTAATTTTGCAAGTAAATCCCGAAGTCCAAATAGTTTTATTTGCCTTATCCACGAAGGGATGTGTAGGGTTGAATGCGGAACTTCTGTTGACGTAGTTACTGGTATAACCTTGATTTTGTCTTTATACTGCTGGTTCCATTGTTCGGGTGAGAATTTCCTTTCTTCAGTAAAATTCCCAAATTCATTAATAACTTTTGTTTCAATGATGTTGAAAATCTGCTCCGGATTCACATTGCCGCAGGTAATACATTCGCCCTCTTCGCTGTTTATTAAATTAATATTTTTCTTAAAGTAAGTGATTGCATCTACCGGATTACCGTAATAAATCTGGTACCCTCCTGTATCCAGAATGACCAGTTTATCAAACATTTTAAAAATGTCGGAAGATGGTTGATGGATTACGGCAAAAACAAGTTTCCCCTTCAGGGATAATTCTTTCAATAAGTCAATAATATTTTCAGAGTCCCGGGAGGATAAACCAGAGGTTGGCTCATCAACGAACAAAACAGCTGGCTCACGAAGCAACTCTAATCCTATATTGAGACGTTTGCGCTGACCGCCACTAATGGTTTTATGAAGGGGAGATCCAACTTTAAGACTTTTGGTTTCAGTCAAGCCAAGGTCGTTCAATGTTTTTAAGACCAGATTATCAATCTCCATTTCATTGAGATGACTAAAACAAAGCTTTGCGGCAAAGTACAAATTCTGATAAACAGTAAGGTCTTCAATTAACAAGTCATCCTGAGGCACAAAACCAATTACACCTTCTATTTTTTCAGGATTTTCATAAATGTCAATGCCATTAATTAAGACGGAACCTTGCGAAGGTTTTTCGGTACCGTTTAGTACATGCAACAACGTAGATTTTCCTGCTCCGCTTGCACCCATCAAGGCAACCAGATTCCCGGATTCTTCTGAAACATCAACTTCGCGTAAACCTAATCGTCCATTTTTAAAAAGATAGGATATTTTAGAGGCGTCAAAACTTGTGCGGGCTCCGGTATTTAATTTTTTAAAGAGACCGAGTATCTCACCATAGTAGATAGGATCTGTGACACCCCATCGAATTGTACTTCCATTGGCGAGTACATTGATACTACCCGGTTTTTTCGGGACACCATTCAGGTAAACATCAGAGTGACCCACGTACTTAAAAAAGAAAGTATCGGAGCTTCGCAGGTAGAGAATTGATATAAACCCATCTAGTTCTTCACGAAAAATGTGGTGGCACGTTCCAGGTGCTTGTGATATTGAATCAATGATCAGAATATCTTCGTGATCTTGATCATCCCTTCTTTTACTGAGTACGTATTTTTTTATCAGCTTTAGGTCATCAGCAGGGATGTTGAGAGCCTCACAGATATGTAAAGCAAGAGTTTGTTCGCGATCAGAAATAGCGCCATCTGCAAGGATAACACTCATTAGTTCCAACAGGATCACTACTTTTTGTTTTTGGGCAATCTCCTGGTTGATCGAACTGCAGATCTTAATAATCGTTTCTTTTTCCTGGGCAGCACTTAGTTTACCAGACGTCTCAATGGCAAACTCGTCAAACAGTTGCATATGACTTTCTGTGGATTTCTGACTCAGGTGATCTGAAAGCAATACCTGAATATGCTCACGTTCTTGCTTGGTAATAAGATCCTCTTTGGCCACGAGGGCAAACAGCCTCATGATAGCGTTTAATACAGGTTCGCTCATACGTCAGGGTTGCGGTTTCTTAAAGATAATAAGAATCAGGTTTTTTGGGCCATAAAAAAAGGATTAACCATAGGTTAATCCTTCTAATAGTTTTTTTGTTAAAGCTACTCTACGATAGATTTTCTCATTTTTTCAACAATCTGAGTTATCTCAACCAGATTTTTGTCAGTAAGTACAAGGTCAGAGCGATTATTTTTGATTTGCTCCTCAATGTTTAATGAGCGATAACTTGCCTGAAGTGCTGCCAGGTCAGCGGCTAATCCACCGATAGGTTCTGCCTGATCAATGGTTGAAAGCATTTTAGATAATTCATCAACTGATTTTTCCTGTTGCAGAATAACCCGCATTAAAGGTGTAAGTACCAGGTTGCGAGAGTCGTCTGGTAACAGGTCCTTGGGATAGCTTTTAATAAGCCCGGTTGAGATATAGAGACCTTCCACGAAACTTCCGGTTAACAGGAGCGCTGCTAACTTGTTTCGGCTCTCGTCCTTCAGGTACTTTTCACTACTCTGAACAGCCGTGTTGAGAATATTCGCTAATGAATCTTTATTGGCAATGTTATCTTCAAAGCGTTGCAAGACATCCATATCAAAAGAACCAATAACTCCGAGGTTATCGGCTAGTTTCTTAGCCGAACTCAGGTAGTCGATAGCTTCTTGCGTTTTTTCGTACGAACTCAGATACCCAATATCAGATGCGTATACACCCAGGTTCAAAGCAGCTTTGTCCGTGCGGCTACTGTATTGGTCAACTTTATTCCGGTCATTTAATAATCCTTGATTGTATTCAGCTCCCGTGGCTTGCAATAGATAAGGGATTTCTGAAGGGGAGGGTATATTATAGATTACATCTTCAATTTGAGTCTTAAGAGATTCCTCGGCTTCAGAAAATTCATCGGAATTATTTTCTTTTTCGGAAGAACCACCCCCGCAGGACCAGAGGCTTGCAGCGGCAAACAAGGCAAATAAATAGGGTTTGAGACGCATAAATTTCATGAGCATTTGGTTTAGCCTTCAATTTTAGCACATTTTTCTAATCCGGTGAAACCGTTTGGCTTTTATTTTAGCCTTAAATTGCAAAAGTCATAGATAGTCCAAACATTCTTCTCAAATTTTCAGTTTAAGTCCAGATGGTTAAGGAATATACGGTTCAAACTGCCTTTTTGATTGACGATAGCGAGGTAGACTTATTTGTGCAGAAGAAGTTTTTGGAGATACGACAGTTTGCTAGTCATATAGTTACATTTAACTCACCCGCGCAGGCATTAGAGGCACTTACTGGAACGCAGCACAAAGAAACCCCGGGTTTGGTTTTCCTTGACCTTAACATGCCAGTTACTAACGGCTTTGAGTTTTTGGAACAGGTTCGGCTAACTTCCAGTGGCGTTTTTGATGCTATGAAAGTTGTGATCCTGACAAGTTCCAATAGTACGGCCGACCGTGAACGGGCGCAATCCTTTAATAACGTGATCAGCTTTATTTCGAAGCCGTTAACAGTGAAAGGGTTGGATGACTTGCAGAAGAGACTGGAAGAAACAATTTAGTTAGATAATACAGTTAAACACTTTTCGTGGATTATTCCCAGATCCACCAAAGGAAGGTTGGTTTCCTTAGCAGCTTCATCCCACTTTCTTAATAAAATACTCGCTTCAAAGAGTGTGTCCGATTCAAATTTCCTGGCCTCCTGCTCGCTCATAACTCCACCTTGAAATCTCAAGGTCTGTTTGCTGGCTTCCGAAAGCTGATTAAAGTATTCTGGCTCTTTCCAGGTCAGGTAGCGTTTCGCTTTCACATGATTTTCGACCAGCCTGGCCATTCGCTCAGGAAACCCTTTCCCCCGCAGAAAGTCAGCACCGATTTGTTCATGACTCTTCACGCCAAGAGATCCCATTTTTAGTTGGGGCTCATGTTGAACACAGATATGGCCGATGTCGTGAAAGAAAGCTGCCAGCACCACCTCGTCATCGGCATTAGCCTGCAAAGCCAAGACTGCCGCCTGCGACATATGTTCGATTTGTGAAACGGGTTCTCCGATATAATCAGCTTTTCCAAATCGTTCGTAAAGTTCCAGTATTTCCAGCGTTACTGCGTGTGGGTCCATTTCTTATTTTTAGAAGATTAAAGATATGTAAAGTAAAAGCTCCCTGGTGGTCTCGTTATTATCAAATGATTAATAATTGAACTGGCAATTTTATCTTATCATTCTACCGTTTAACATTACTTTATAATAAAAAACGAAATGAAAATCGAATTGGTAGTTTTTGACTTGGCAGGTACCACAGTAAAAGATAATCAGGATGTCCATCGTGTTCTTCAGGTGGCGTTGCGAAATGCAGGTGTAGATATTTCATTGAAGGATGCCAATGAGGTAATGGGTATACCCAAACCAATAGCAATCCGGCAATTGTTAGAAGCCAAGGGGTATACCCCGATTACAAATAACCTGGTAGATGAAATCCATACCGACTTTATTAAGGAGATGATACTGTTTTATGAAACGGATAAAGGCGTTGGTGAGAAGGAAGGGGTAAGCGAAACATTTGCAATCTTAAAAAGTAAGGGAATAAAAGTAGCTGTGGATACGGGGTTTGATCGAAAAATCACCGATGCAATTCTGGGGCGATTGACCTGGAAAAAGAATAATCTTATTGATGCCAGTGTTACGAGTGATGAGGTGGAAAATGGCAGGCCTTACCCTGATTTAATTTTTGAAGCCATGAAGCGCACCGGGGTTACGGATATAACCCGGGTTGCCAAAGTGGGCGATACCCCTTCCGATATGCAGCAAGGAACAAGGGCTGGGTGTCCATACGTTGTGGGAATTACATCTGGAGCTTTTGCTAAAACAGAACTTGAGCGGGAGCCACACACCCATTTGATCTCAACGATTGAAGAATTACTGCCCCTGATAGAGGCAAAGTGATCTAAAAGTTTCAGGAAGAGGTTGTTATAGTGTTTCTTTAATATTATCTTCATGTTACCGTAGTGTTAACATGAAGAAACACCTTGTTTTATTTTTTTTCGCAGCCGGTAATTTAGTTGCCTACAGTCAGTCTGAACAATGGCAGCAAGGTGCTGTGGTGCTTTCTAATAATCTCGTCTTAACCGGTGAACTTCTGGTGCACCTTGATTTCAATACCCTCGTACTTAAGGAAACGAATGAACGTCTTGTTTTACCGGCCTCTACGATAAAATCATTCAGGTTTTATGATATGTCAAATAATATCAACAGACAGTTTTTAACTCTTGATGATTTACAGGAAGGAAGTACAACATTTTATGAACTAGTCGTGCAGGGAGAGTATAAAATTGTTAGGAAACAAAAGAGATTTCATTCAGCATTTCCTGACGATAAAGAAGATTATTTGTATTTTACTTTTAATGACGGGATTCTAACACCTATTCGAAATTTTAGAAAGAAAGTATTTCCTCAACTTCTACAATCAACTCCAGAACTTACTCAATGGGTGAACGAACAACGTCTGGATTTAAATTCTTCAGAAACTGCCATACTGGTGGTGAAGGAATATAACCGGGTGCTGAATGCTAAAGAACTGGTTGCGTCTCGTTAATTTCTTGTTTCTTCCACTTCGCATGTTTGAAGTGAAAATAAGTCATCGATCCCAGAATAAGTAACGTACCGGCAAAAGAGAGGATGTACCCACCCGACAAAAAGAAATCCAGCCAACTCAAATTCGCCTGACCAAACTCTTTGTAAAATAAAACTCCTACGCTTCCCAGGTAGCCAAACGAATCGGCCACATACATAATAAACCCTACGGTGCCCACATACTGAAAGGCGGCAATCAGGCGATCGAAAAATATACTGTTAAAAGGTATGTATCCAAGATACAATCCAATCCCTACTAAGGTCATCCAACTAGGAGCACTAATCAATTGATTTTCAAATAGAAAATTGGAAACACCAATCAACACCATACCTAATGCGATGATTATATGATTGACCATTAATGCCATTTTATTATTCTTGATCAGCATCAGGCTACCCATGCAGATTAAAACAAAAATGGAAACTGGTATTTCAGTTCGGGTATAGATGCCTGGGTCGTTGCCCATATCCAATGATTTCCAGATTTCAGCTGAAAAGTTATCGCGAAAGTCCCTAAAGGCAGTGAGCAAAACATAACAGAGCACAAACAATATGATGCCCGGTAAAAATATTTTCGTGAATGTTCTTCGTTCGTTCGCATCCATGGGCATACGCCTCGTGCGAAGTTGCTCATCTACTGCTGAAGGTGGTGGGAGTTTGTCCAGTAAAAATTGAAAAATCAGCAACGGTACGATGAACAAACAGCAACTCACAAAGGGCATCCAATATTCACTTACACCCCAATCGCGCATAACAAAAGCACCTACCGACCTGCACAATCCAGCGGAAAAGATAAAGCTAACGGCCAGCGAAGCCCCCAACACTTCCGTCATTCGCCTCCCTTCTAAATATCCAAAAACCATACCCCACACCATTCCAAGGGGCAGACCATTGGTGAACAAAAAGATAATGTTATAAGGAGCGGGTGTTATTGCGAAAAGGAGCCAGGAGATTCCCGCAATGGCAACCATTAATAAAATTCCAAAACCCCGCGAGGTAGCTTTAAGTTCTGAAATGATTTTGATGCCGATGAATTTGGAAAGCGCATAGCCAACCACTTGAAAGGTAACTAACCAGACTTTGTAGTTTATTCCGGCATACATCAATCCATCAAACGTAGCCACCGCAAAGGTTTTACGAAAAGCATACACGCAGGTGTATAAACAGAATGCACATAGAGACGCATAAATAGTGAACCAGATTCCGTTGGTTTGTTCCAGCCACCGGGTAATTTTTGATTTATGATCGCTCAAGGAGTAGTCCGTTTTCGTTAAAATTAACTTCTTTCCACTCGCCTTCAGTAAGAATGCTTAATTTTTTAAATCCAATCTTATTCAGGAGGTGGGCGGTCTCCGGGAATTCCTGAGTAAGTTGATCAGGATGATGTGCATCGGAACTTAATGTAATTGGGATGCCGGCTGCTTTTAATAACACCAGCACCCACGGACTCGGGTAGGTGGTGAGTGATTTTTTTTGATAGAGACCGCGTGTGTTTACCTCAACAATGATATTTGTTCCTTTCAGCGTATCGATCGTCTGTTTCATTTCATTGCGATACCAGATTTCCTGTTCATCAAAAAATTTATGGTCTAGGTTCTGAATTTTCATTTTATCTAAATGACCGAGGATGGTAGGCGGGTCATGTCGGATCATTTCGCGCGTTAGTTCAAAATAGCGGCTCCAGGCATCGCGGTACTTATTGCTAAAGATGCTTTTTAATCCTTCCAGAAAGCGACTATGCATTCCGTCTATTTCCCAATGAGAGCCATTCGGTAGTTTGTCAACGAAATGAATCGAGCCCACCGTATAATCAACCTGCTTGAAATGTTGTGGGCCAGTCAATGCTGGAATAAAGTCTACTTCCAGACCGGCATAGAGTTCTATGTTTTTTTCAACTTTAGCCAGTTGTTTGATTTCCTGAAGATAGTTATCCAGATTGACTTGTTTCATCGACCAGGGACAATCAAAGGGAAGGGGTGCGTGCGAGGAAAAGCCCAAACTTTTTACGTTGTACGAGGTTATAAAGTCTTTGAAGACTCCTTTGCCGTCACAATAATTGCAATGAGTATGAAAATTTGACCACATGGAAGATTTATGAAAGATAAAGGAAATCTATTCAAAAATCCGCTCAATACTTTTTTGCGCATACCCTGCCGATGAGGTCATGCCTTTGCCACCGATAGCAGTACGAATGTGAATTTTATCATCAATATCAATCTCCACAATATCTTTTTCAGGATGCTGCGAATAGTAACCTGCCCAACTACTCGCCACCTGAAAGCTTTCCATATCAATAATTCTTGCTGCTTCCGCCAGCATAAGATTATTAATGTGTTGATTAATTTCAAATCCAAGTTTTTCGGGTTGATTAACGTCCGTGTATTCATGCGAATCGCCCAGAATAACAGAACCATCTATGGCTTTCTTAAAAAGAATATGAATACCCCATTGGCGAAGTTCCTGAAGTGCGGGAGGTGTTTGTAAGGTTAGGAAAGAGGGACATTCTTCAAACGATTCATACCGCCTGATCGTAAGGCCCGTGAGGATGTTACCTTCTAACGCAAGTTTGGGTAGTGGAGCAGAACGGAGCATGTGAAGTTTGCTTATAACTATACCACTTTTACGAAACAAATCTGAAAAGAGAAGTTTAAACTCACTGCCATTGCAAATGATTACTTTATCCGCTGTGAATTTGTCATGCGTGTCGGTAGAAATCTTTACGATACCTTCTACGATATCGCAACTCAATACCGCGGTATCAGGCTGGTACTGTAGGGCTGAAAACTTACGGCTAATATATATGAGCAGCCGATGAATGGTTGATTCTGGTTCTGCGCTTACCTCTTGCGGAAAAAACAATCCCTCGAGGCAATAAGCTGATTTTAAGGCGGGCCATTTTTCGAGGCACTGAGCTTTCGATAGCAGATGTGCTTCATAATTGCGTTCATCCATCCGCTGCTTTAATTCGTGAATAAGTTTCTGTTCATCTGAATCGGAAGCGATGTATACACTTCCCTTTTCACGGATGGCAATGTCAAACTCGGACTGAATGGTTTTATAAAGGTGGGTACTATAGACACCAAATTGAAACCAATCGGATGACATGCCGGAGGGCACCACCTGACCAAAATTTCGAACGGTTGCATGTACCGGAAAAGGATCCTTTTCAAGAAGCAAAACTTTTTTTCCAAGTTCCGCTGCATGGTAGGCATGAAAAGTACCCAATATACCAGCGCCAATAACAATAACATCGTAGTGATTAGATTTCATAAAAGGGAGAAAGATGCAATTTTGATGAATTTATATTTTAAAGTCAGTCCTCCTATTTTATTTTGCTGTTAAGAAGTATAAGACCAGCATAACCACTTTCTTTTTGAATCCATTAACCGGATAATGTGGTTTTGCAGCATCAAAGTAAAGCGAGTCGCCTTCTTCTAAAAGAATTTGCTCTCCATCAATAACATAATTACATCGACCCGAGATGATATGCTTAAATTCAAACCCATCCGTTGTTGTTGGTTGGCTAACAGCTTTGGGTAGCACCGTAAGTAAAACGGCTTCCATGGTATTATTCATAAGCGTTTGTCCCAGGATAAATTGGTACTCAAAGCCTGGGCGTATTTCTTTTTGAATTACTTGATAATCATTTCGTTTGATGTGCAAATAATTCTTGCCATGTAGCAGTGCAATGTTTTCAAAAAAATCTTTTGCATTCATTTCCAGTCCCTGTATCAATTTAAAGAAAACAGGTAGTGACGGAATTGTCCGGGAGTTTTCAATTTTAGAAAGTAAGCCTTTCGTTACAGACGATCGTTCGCTTAGTACCTGTAGGGTAAGCCCTCTTTCTTTTCTTAACGTCTTGATTCTTTTGCCGATGCGGCTGATGAGTTCATCTTCCATAACACTTTTTGTTTCCTATTTGGAAACTTTTTTGATTATATGGAACAGTCACGCTCTTTATTAATGTAATGTTAATACAATTAACCACGTGTGGCAGGGTTTCTACGGGTTTACTAATACTCAATTTATGTCAGGATTATTAAATGCCAGAAATCAGGCAATTCAATTAACGCATCAGTAACCTGCCACTAATCCTATCGTCAACTAGGTTACCAACATTTGTATGCTTAAAACTAAAAGCCCTGTAATGAAAATTATTAACCTAAACCAACTATGAAAAGAAATCTACTACAATGCAGTGGAGGTTCGAGTAGGCTGAGCCGTGTGGCTCTCTTACTCTTCCTCGGAATTTTCTCCATTACCGGAGCCATGGCTCAGGTAACGGTTTCCGGAAGGGTTCTTTCTGGTGAAGACCAGAGTTCAATTCCCGGAGTGAACATTTTAATTAAAGGAACTACCAATGGCACCATTACGGATGCTACGGGTTCTTTTACGATTTCGGCCGGTTCATCCAGTGATGTTCTCGTGTTTTCTTTTGTTGGATTCACCACGCAGGAGGTACTTATTGGTGACAGAAATTTTCTGGATGTTGTACTGGCTTCGGATGCAAAAGAACTCTCTGAGATAGTTGTTACCGCCTTAGGTATTGAAAAGAATAAGAAAGCACTGGGCTATTCTGTACAAAGTGTAACGAGTGAAAGTTTAACCACGGCACGCGAAACTAATGTGGTTAATCAGCTTGCCGGAAAGATAGCCGGTGTTACCGTAATTGGCAGCCCTTCCGGTGTTGGTGGATCGTCAAGAGTTTCAATTCGTGGCGAACGGTCGGTAGATTTAAATAAGAATCAGCCCCTCTACGTTATTGATGGTGTGCCAATTACAAACGGATTGACGGGTGCCTCAGGGAGAGGAAACCTGGAAGTAGATTTTGGTAACGGAGCAAGTTTTGTAAACTCCGATGACATTGAGTCTATGACCGTATTGAAAGGCGCTGCTGCTGCTGCACTTTATGGATCAAGGGCTGCCAATGGCGTAATCGTTATAAAAACAAAATCAGGAAAGGGAACAAAAGGTATAGGTGTTGAGATTAACTCGAATACTACTTTCGAATCTGCTCTACGCCTTCCAGAGTATCAAAATGTATATGGTCAGGGGAATGGAAATGGTGGTGACTTTGCGTTTGTTAATGGCGGTGGTGCAGGTTTAACAGATGGTGTTGATGAAAGTTGGGGTCCGGCTTTTACAGGACAATCTTATCCACAATATAATTCGCCTAGAACCTTGAATGGTCAGCCAATCCCTTTTCGGGGAGGCGACTTGAATGCACCAGCTGGGAGTGTAATAACACCGACTCCCTGGGTAAATGATGCCGATGGGATTGAAAATTTCTTTCAGACAGGGAGAACAATAACTAATAATGTTGCACTTATAGGCAGCAATAAACAAGGCGACTTCAGACTTTCCTATACAGCTTTGGATCAAACAGGTATTGTGCCAAATACCGACTTACGTAGAAACACGGTTTCCTTTGGTGGAGGATATAATCTTACGGAGAAATTCTCTGCGCGTGCATTTGTCAGCTATATTAAAAGCGAAAGTGACAATCGTCCTTCAATTAGCTATGGCACAGAGAATATTATGTATCTCTTTAATTGCTGGCTTCCGCGCTCAGTTGATGTAAGTGATATGGCAAACTATTGGATGCCAGGCCTGGAAGGAAGACGTCAGTTCAACTTCAATTATAATTATCATGACAACCCTTATTTTACCATGTTCGAAAATACCAATGGACAATATCTGGATCGGGTAATTGGGAATATTTCATTGAAATATGATTTTACAAGTTGGTTAAGTTTACAACTCCGTACAGCACTTGATTATGGCAACGAACGCAGACAGTTTAAGCGTGCATTCTCAACACAACGGTTTCCATTTGGTCAATATCGTGAAAGCGGCATTGTTTCAGAAGAGAGAAATTCTGACTTTCTTTTAACATTTAATAAGGAACTTGTTCCATCCGTATTTACAGTGACGGCTTCCATTGGAGGAAATCAACTACGTCAGAAGTCTGAATTCCTGGAAGTGAATGCCCCACAATTGAATATTCCGGGCATCTATAACCTTACAAACTCACGCGTTGCACTACAGGCAGCTCAATCGGATGTATCAAAACACATCAATAGCCTTTACACCTCTATACAACTAGGCTATAAGAATATTTTATTCTTAGACTTAACGGCCCGCAATGACTGGTCGAGCGCGCTTACCTTACCTCAAGCGTTGAAAGATGCAGGGATTGGTTCGGAAGATAATTCCTATTTCTATTCCGGGGCTGCAGTAAGCGCAGTGATCTCCGATATGTTTGAAGGCCCGGAGTTTCTTTCTTTTGCAAAAATCAGGGGTAGCGTAGCACAAGTAGGAAATGACACGGATGCTTTTACATTCACACAATCTTTTAATCCAAGTGATCCGTTTGGTACTTCTCAGATTTATGGCGAAACAGACCGACTAGCCAATTTTAGTCTGAAGCCGGAGATCAGTACTTCTTTCGAAGGAGGTTTCGATGTAAGATTTTTTGGTAATCGAGTGGGTCTTGATGTGACGTATTATCAAACGCGCACAACAAATCAGATTCTGAATATTCCACTTTCTTTAACCAGTGGCTATAATAGCCGGGCTATCAATGCCGGTGAAATTAAGAATTATGGAGTAGAAGTTATGCTGAACACAATTCCTGTCAAATTGGCCAATGGGTTTCAATGGAATTTAGATGTGAATTTCTCGAGAAATAGAAGTGAGGTTGTTTCCTTATCAGATGGTCTCACAAATTTTGTGATGGCTAGTCGCAGAGTAAGTATAGAAGCACGCGTAGGCGAAAGAATGGGCGATATGTATGGAATCGGTTTTGCCAGAGTGCAAAATTCTGATCCTTCCAAACCCTACTACAGTGCCAACGGTCAGTTCGTAGGCGAAATGGTATTTGATACCCAAGGCCGCCCGGTTCGTACTACCGAAAGAATTAAGCTCGGTAACTATAACCCGGATTGGATGGCTGGCATCAGCAACACATTCACTTTCAAAGGATTTAAGGTTGGAGTTTTATTCGACATGAGATATGGTGGTGAAGTGTATTCGGAAACACAAACGGTTGGCCGCGAAGGTGGTATTATTGTAGAAACTTTAGAAGGTCGTGAAAATGGGTACTATCCACAATCATCAGTTGCAACTGATCCATTGTTATTGAATGCGCCAGCTGGCACGTATGTGATTGGTGATGGCGTTGTTTCAAATGGTGATGGAACCTTTAGCGTAAATGAAAGACGAGTGCTTCCCCGCCAGTGGCATTCTGCCTGGACAGGGGGAAGAAGTATTGCCGAAGGAGTCATTTATGATGCTTCCTTTGTAAAACTTCGTGAACTCCAAATTGGATACGCTTTCCCAGATAAGCTTTTCACCAAGACTCCCTTTAGAAGTGTTACCATTGCTTTTGTTGGAAGAAATCTTGCCCTGTGGACAGATGTGCCACATATTGATCCTGAAGTGATGTCGTATACGGGTGGCACAGCACTACCAGGTATTGAATACATGTCAATCCCTTCTTCCCGAAGCTACGGAGTAAACGTGGGATTAAAATTTTAAGTATTCACAACATTAAGTTTTAAAAAGATGAAAAAGAATATAATACGAGCTACATTGTTTTTTGCCGCCATGCTCTCAGCTTTCGCGTGCGATAACAATTTCGAAGAGATTAATAACAATACAAACGTACCGACTGCGGTTACTCCGGATTTATTACTTGCAGGTGTAATCCGGAATACATTGAATAATCAGGTTGGTGAAGCATGGGGTATCGGTAATATCGTTGTTCAACATACAGCCAAAATTCAGTTCGTGAACGAAGATCGATACCTTTGGGGCGAGCTAAATGGAATTTGGAATACTGTGTATGGAAACATGCGTAATGTGCAGAACATCATCGATTTTGCTCAAGCAGCTGAACCAGTTCAAAATAACTATTTAGGCGTAGCTTTAATTTTAAAATCATGGATGTATTCATTAGCCACAGATGCCTATGGCGATATTCCTTATTCAGAAGCTACCAAAGGAAAATCTTCTGGCGTGTATTTGGCAAAATATGATACTCAAGAGTCTATATATGATGGTATCCTTGCAGACCTCAAGCAGGCTAACGAAATTCTTGGAACAAGCTCGGAAGCCATTGGCGGAGACTTGCTGTACAATGGTGGTTCTGCTTCAATTATTAAGTGGAGAAAGCTCGCTAACTCACTTCGCTTAAGATATCTACTGCGCATCTCAAACAAAAGAAATGTAGCTGCAGATATGGAGGCTATTCTTGGTAACCCTACACAAAATCCAATTTTTGAAAATAATGCAGACAACGCTGCTTTAGTATACCAGGCTGCTGCACCTAATCAATGGCCCTTATATACAACTCGGGTTGGTTCTTTTGATGAGTTTAGACTTAGTAAAACCTTGGGTGATGTGTTAACTTCATACAATGATCCAAGACTTGCTGTTTTTGCAAGACCAACTCAAAATTCGGTTTTAGCTGGAACTCCGGTAATTGAAGGAATTCCCAATGGGTTGGAAGATACACAAGCATTGAGTTATAATGGTGGGCCGCAAAATGTTTCGCGCGTTGGTTACACATTTGCGTGCCTCGTTTGTAATGATGCTGGCCAGGCACCTCCTGTTGCAAACGCTTCGCGAGGGTTACTGATGACATATTCCGAATTACAATTTATTTTAGCCGAAGCTCGTGAAAAGAATTTAATATCAACGGGTAGTGCGGAAACGTATTATACTAATGGAATTCAGGCTAACCTTGATTACTACAGTAGTATTATACCGAGTGATTACGGCATTGATCTTGATTTGCCATCCGATTACTTTACACAAACAGGAGTAGTTTACGCGGGAACCACAAATGAAAAGCTTGAAAAGATTGCAACTCAAAAGTGGATTGCTTTGTTTTTTAATGGATTAGAAGCGTGGTATGACTGGCGCAGATCAGGTTTACCTACCCTTACTCCGGGTGCAAGTAATTTGAACAATAATTTAATTCCGGTCAGGTTTATTTATCCTTTGTCCGAGCAATCTTTGAATGGATCAAATCGATCGGATGCAGTGGCTCGTCAGGGCGCAGATGATTTAAACACCAATGTTTGGTGGGACAAACCGTAATGAAATTAGTAAAGTGTATAATAATAGACAATTTGGCAATTTATCAACAGTGGCAAACTGCTGGTTGGTGCTGATGTCTCAAATAGTATAGGGGTTTAATTGTTGATTTCCGGGGCCGCAAGGCCTCGGATTTTTTCAACCCGGTTCATGCTCACTTAAAATAATCTCAATACATGAAACTTAGTATTAAAATTTTCTTGATTCTTATTTTAACGCACATCTTTTCTTATGGTCAGCAGAGACAAAAAACTGAAAACATTATTCTTATTACGCTCGATGGACTTCGCTGGCAGGAAGTATTTTCAGGCGCTGAGTCACGCCTGTTGTTAGATAAAAAATTTGTTGGTGATACAGCAGGAACATACAAAAGTTACTGGCGCGAAACGCCAGCACAAAGACGCGAACTGCTCATGCCTTTTTTCTGGAGTGTGATCGCGAAACAAGGTCAACTCTACGGAAATAGAAACCTGAACAATAAAGTAAACACCACCAATAAAATGTGGTTCTCCTATCCAGGCTACAATGAAATCCTTACAGGCTTCGCAGATGATGCGCGGGTTGACTCAAACGATCCAATAGATAACCCAAATCAAACCGTACTCGAATTTCTAAACAAACGAAAAGAGTTTCAAGGGAAGGTTGCCGCATTCAGTTCATGGGAAACATTTCCGTGGATCATTAATACAACCCGGAGTGGCATACCGGTCAATGCCGGATTCAAAAAATCTTTAGCGAATCCAACAGAACGTGAAAGTTTAATGAATGACTTAATGTTTCAATTGCCTAATGAGTCTGGCGGAACCCGACTGGATGCCTTTACATTTCATTATGCCTTTGAACATCTGAAAAAACACAAACCTCGTGTACTCTTCATCTCTTTTGATGAAACGGATCATTTCGCTCATGGTGGAAAGTATGATAAGTATCTTGCCTCGACTCAATATACAGATGGGTTTATAAAAACGTTGTGGGAGTGGATCCAATCACAACCAAATTACAAAGACAAAACCACATTGATCATCACTACCGATCATGGTCGTGGTGATGTGAATCCGGATGACTGGCGCCATCATGGCAGTAAAATGCCAAAGGCCGATGAAATCTGGTTTGCTTTTTTAGGGCCCGACACCCCTGCCTTAGGCGAAGTGAAAGCAAATCAGCAATTGTACCAGAGTCAGGTGGCCAGCACACTATCCGCCTTGTTGGGTATTGAATACAAAAATGACCCACAACCCGGTGATATTATACCATCGGTCATCAAAAAATAACAACCCGTTGTAACTTACTTTCAATTCTTATTGACATGCGCATCTTATTTTTACTTTCATTTGTTTTCCTAATCGCTTGCAGCAAACCAGAAACTCCAAAGCAATGGATTGCTACGGCTCCTGCCGGTATGGAGTATACAAACAACAACCGCACAGGAACTACTGTGATCCCCAATGGCCGGCTGTTAACACCAGCTGGTAAACAAATTGTGGTCGCACCTCATCCCTTTGGACTTACTCTTAGTCCGGATGGGCAAACCATTATCACTTCCAATTCTGGTACTGGCCCATTTTCTATTTCTATTATTAACGACTACAATTCTGAGAGTCCCTTTGTAAAACAAATCCCGGAAACGGTAAACCCGGAGGAAGGTTTGCTGAAAGCTGCTTTTATGGGGCTTGCCATTTCACCCGACAATTCGAAAGTATATGTAGCCGGGGGCCAGGAAAATCTGATTTACATTTTTGATTTGAAAACATTTAAGAAGATAGGGGAGATTTCGTGTAATAAAAGTTTTGATGAAACGGATTACAGTGATGGCTATATCGGAGATATGGTGCTTAATAAGAAGGGAGACCGGTTGTATGTAGTTGACCAGATTGGCTTTCGGATGATCGTAATTGATACTGAGAAGAAAGAGGTAATACATAATGTAAAAACGGGTCGCTATCCATTTGGAATTACACTTTCTCCTGATGAAAAAACAGTATACGTAGCTAATGTAGGTGTATTCGAGTACAGCTATATTAAAACACTTGATAAGAAGCGCTTAAGAGAAACAGCTTTAAAATTTCCGGTTTCAGGATATGGATCAAAGGAAATGAAAGAGGGAATTAAGAATGACACGCTGGAGGTAGCAGGATTAGGTGATCCGAATGCACCGGAATCATTTTCGGTATGGAGTATAGACTTGAGTAAAGATGTGCCGGAAGTTTTATCGAAAGTAAAAACAGGTGTGTTAGTGGGTGAGGAAGTGGAAGGAATTCCAGCCGTAGGTGGTTCAAGTCCTAATTCACTTGTGGCTACCGATCAGTACGTGTATGTGAGTAATGGCAACAATGATAATATCTCGGTGATCGATGCTAAAGAAAATACAATAGTAAGCAGCATTGAATTAAAGTTGGACGAGCGTCTGGGTAATCTTAAAGGTGTGATTCCTTTTGGGCTTGCCATTTCCCCTGATCAAAAAAGATTGTATGTGGCCGAGGCTGGCATCAATGCGGTTGCGATCGTTGACATTGCTACTCGAAAAGTTCTAGGACATATCCCCACAGGTTGGTTTCCATCTAAATTAAAAGTAACACCCGATGGTAAACAACTCGTAGTCTCGAATGCAAAAGGTTTTGGCAGTGGGCCGAATGGAGGGAAAAATTTTAAGCCTTCATTTGAAGGTCGAGCGAATGACTACATAGGATCGTTGATGCTCGGTACGGTTTCAGTAATTGATATTCCTTCTGATGAAGAGTTGAGCACACTTACTGAAAAGGTAATAGCTAATAATTTCTCGTTTAAAGAAGTTGAAGCATCAACAGATAAAAATCCAATTCCTGTTTTTCCGAAAGAGAAAGAATCTCCGATCAAATACATTGTGTTTATCTCAAAAGAAAACCGTACGTATGATGAAGTATTTGGTCAACTGGAAAATGGAAAAGGAGATTCTGCATTGGCGCGTTACGGATCTAACCGTTCGTTCTCCAATCGCAAGAAAACAGCCTCAGTGGAAAATGCTACGGTAATGCCTAATCATTTAGCACTGGCAAAACAATTTGCTTTGAGTGATAATTTTTATGTCGATGCAGATGTTTCAGCGGACGGACATCGATGGCTCACCAACACCTATCCAAACGAATGGATGGAAACAACCCACCCGGCAGCTTATGGAGGCGGAAGAAGTCAGCGAGAGGAATCCAAAGCACCCGGAAAGTTTGGAATGACCGGAGCTTCCGGTGCCATTTACCCAGAAGACTACAATCAACACGGTTCCATGTGGGATCATATGCATCGCAACAACATTGAGTTTTATAATTTCGGATTCGGGGTAGAATTTGATGCCGGAAGTTTTGCTGACTCAACATTTAAATATGGTGGAGTGCGGTACCTGGTTAACTATCCCATGCCGGGTCCACTTTATGATCGCACGTCCCGCATTTTTCCAACCTATAATATGGCGATCCCCGATCAGTTCCGGGCGGATATGTTTATTAAAGAGATTAATGAAAAGTTTATAGATCAACAGAAAGACTTGCCTGCTATACTCACCTTACAATTGCTGAACGATCATGGTGCGGGCGATCGACCACAAGCTGGATTTCCCTTTATGGAAAGCTATATGGCTGATAATGATTTAGCGTTGGGTAGGGTAGTAGAGTATTTAAGTCATTTGCCACAATGGAAAAACATGATGATTGTAGTTACCGAAGATGATGCCCAGGGTGGGCGCGACCATATTGATGCCCACCGTAGTTTGCTGATGATTATCTCACCGCATGCCAAACGCAACTTCAACAGTCATCAACATTATAGTTTCGGATCCATCTTTAAAACATTTTGGAATGTGTTGGGTATCCCGTATCTCAATCAGTATGATTTTGGAGTGAGCAGTTTGAGTGATTGTTTTGCTGATGAACCTGACTATACACCGTATAATGCGTTACCGGTAGACCCAAGAATATTTGAACCGCAAAAGGCCTTGAATCCATTTGATGAAAAATTTGACTGGAAGGCCTTACAACAATCTCCTTTACTGGATAATCCTGATCAGATACAAAAAGCTCGGGAAGAAGATGATCGCACCAAAGTGAACCATTAAAGTAATACTATGATAAAGCCAAGAGGATTCTTTTTTGTTGCTGCAGTTTGTATAGCTGGCAGTTGGTATTCATGCAAGCCAAAAGAAGATGGCCTCCTCCATCCCCTGGCAAATCAGTTAACTGAAAAGCAAGTGTTGCTTCCCAATGGCTGGTCACTCAGCCCAGCTGGTACTACGATTCCATTAGGCGATTTCCCAATGAATCTGGTAGTGGATCCTGCCGGAAGGTTTATGGCCGTTACTAACAATGGTCAAAGTAAACAAACGATTACCCTCATCGATGTTGCTACAGAACAAATTCTGGATGAGGTGGAGATAAAAAAATCCTGGTATGGACTGACTTTTAATCAGGATGGTTCACGCTTGTTTGCTTCCGGTGGAAATGATAACATGATTCTCATCTATTCGATTCATAATTCAAGATTAGAGAAAGTTGATTCTATCGTGTTGGGTAAACCCTGGCCTGTTAAAATTTCACCTACCGGCATTGCTTTGGATGATGATCAAGGCCGATTGTTTATTGCCACCAAAGAAGATAGTGCTTTGTACATAGCTGATATTGCTTCTAAAGCAATTCAAAAAATTGAACTCGGCCATGAGGCCTATGCTTGTTTGTTAAGTACGGATCGGAAAACAGTATTCGTTTCCCTCTGGGGAGGCGATCAGATTGCCCTTGTGGATGCTGACCAAGGAAAAATTATCACAACCGTTGCTGTAGGCAGTAATCCCAACGACATGACGCTGACGAAAGATGGCAAGTATCTTTTTGTATCTCATGCCAACGACAATTCTGTTTCTGTTATGGATACGCAGGCGAAAAAAGTTATTGAAGTTTTTACATCAAGTCTGTATCCCAATTCACCAGCGGGTAGTACACCTAATGCAGTCGCATTATCTGCTGATGAGCATACTTTGTACATTGCCAATGCAGACAACAATTGTCTGGCGGTGTTTAATGTGGAAGAACCGGGCGATAGTAAAAGTCTTGGCTATATTCCCACCGATTGGTATCCCACATCTGTAAAAGTTTTTAATGATAAGATCTGGGTAACCAATGGTAAAGGCGGCCGTTCCCTGCCTAATCCGAAAGGCCCTAACCCCTATGAGCGCAGAACAGATTCAACGCAATATATTGGTTCCCTTTTTAAAGGAACTCTTTCAATCATAGCAAGCCCAACACCTGAAGAGCTGGCGATTTACACAGCGCAGACATATAAGAACAGTCCATATACTCAGGAAATAGAACGACTGGCTGCGGGTGAAGCCGGCAATCCAATTCCGCGTAAGCCAGGCGATCCGACACCCATAAAATATGTTTTCTATGTAGTGAAAGAAAACAGAACTTATGATCAGGTATTGGGTGATATGCCGGAAGGTAATGGGGATTCCACGTTGTGCTTATTTCCTCAACAAGTAACACCCAATCATCATGCGTTGGCACGTGAGTTTGTATTGCTGGATAATTTTTATGTAAATGCTGAAGTAAGTGCCGATGGTCACAACTGGTCCATGGCTGCATACGCGAATGATTATGTAGAAAAAACCTGGCCAACTAGTTATGGCTCGCGGGGCGGCACCTACGATTATGAAGGTTCGCGTGAAATAGCATTTCCAAAAGATGGTTTTATTTGGGATTATTGTCAGCGGGCTGGCGTTAGTTATCGAAGCTATGGTGAGTTTGTCTCTAGTGGTAGGACTGGGGTAAAATCATTAGAGAATAATTTTGATTCAGATTTTCCATCGTATGATCTTGAGATCCCAGACATGGTGCGGTTTGAGAAATGGAAACAGGATTTTGATTCGTTAGTGCAACTTGATGCCTTACCAAGATTTAGTACTATTCGTCTTCCCAATGATCATACGGCTGGTGCAAGAGTAGGTATGCCAACTCCCAGAGCGATGGTGGCTGAGAATGATCTGGCCTTGGGTTCTTTGATTGAACATCTCAGTAAAAGCAAAATCTGGAAAGAATCAGCAGTCTTTGTTTTGGAAGATGATGCTCAGAATGGACCTGATCATGTGGATGCGCACCGTTCTATTGCATTTGTAGTAAGTCCTTATGCGAAACGCAATGCCGTGGTGAGTCGCATGTATTCCACAGCCTCCATGCTACGAACCATGGAGTTAATTCTGGGGTTGCCTCCGATGAGTCAGTATGATGCTGCGGCAACACCCATGTGGGAATGTTTTACTGCTTCACCAGATCTTACTCCCTTTAATGCGAAAGCAGCTACATACGACATTAAAGAGATGAATAAAAAACTGACGGCTATTGCAAAACGTTCGGCAGAATTTAACCTCGCGGTTATGGATGCCGCTCCGGATCTTGAGTTCAACGAGGTAATCTGGAAAACCATTAAAGGCTTGGATAGCAGCATGCCTTCTCCGGTACGCGGAGCCTTTATTTTGCATCAGGTGGAGAGTGAAGAGGAATAATTTTTAAAAGAATGAAATTCTTAATTACCTTTTGTTGTCTGCTTTTATCACAATGTGCTTTTTCTCAGTTTATTCGTGGAGAAGTCATAGATAAGAAAAATAATCTTCCAATTCCCGATGTTCACATTCAATGGGTTACTACCTCCGTGGGTACAGTATCTGATTCTAAAGGGAAATTTTATTTAACATCGCTTCCTGGAGCCAAGGCGTTGCGAGTCAGTGCTATTGGTTTTGCAACCCGTGAAGTAACTATTGAAAACTCTTCCGATTCTCTTCACATTGTACTGGAGCCATCGGTATTTATGTTGAATCAGGGCGTTGTAGTTACGGCTAAACGTCAGGAAGATTTATCAAGCGAAGTCTCACAATCGGTTACTGTTGTAACTCAGGAACTGCTTTTGCAAAATGCTCCACGTACTACCCCCGAGGCATTGATGAATCAAACGGGTGTGTGGGTACAAAAAACAAATCATGGTGGAGGGTCTCCCATTATCCGTGGTCTCGTGGGTAATCAGGTTTTATTATTGGTCGATGGAATCCGATTGAATAATTCTACCTATCGCTACGGACCCAATCAATATATGAATACAATCGATCCGGGGTTGATAGATCGCATTGAAGCCATCCGGGGCAGTGGTTCCGTTTTATATGGCAGTGATGCCTTGGGCGGAGTGGTGCAAGTGGTTTCAAAAAAACCAACTTTCTCAGCTGCCAATACACAAGCTTCAGGTAGTCTGATGGGAAAATGGATGAGTAACGAAATGGAAATGAGTGGTCGGGCTGAAGTGGAAATTACTTCGAAACGTGTGGCATTTTTGGGTGGATTTTCGGAACGTCATTTTGGAGAACTGGTAGCGGGTGGTGACCTCGGAACATTATCACCTACAGGTTACAATGAACGCGCGGGCGATGCAAAACTATTGGTGCGAACCGGGACTTCTGGTTTACTAACAGCATCCTTCCAGAAGTTAACTCAATTTGAAGTGCCACGTTATGATCAGGTTGCGCTAGGCGGATACAGTGTTTACAATTTCGATCCGCAAATGCGACAACTTAGTTATGTGAAGTGGGAGACGACTACTAAAAGTCCGTGGGTTCAAACCTTACGGCTAACCGGTTCCTTTAACCGATCTGTGGAAGGACTCTTCGCACAAAAGACAAATTCACCTACGGTTAGAAAACAACGCGATGAAGTTACCACAAAGGGATTTATTGCCGAAGTTATTTCAAATCCAACCTCGAATTGGAATGTACAGTCCGGGATTGAGTATTATTTTGATAAAGTAGCAAGTGAAGCCTCGGATCTGAATACACTTACCAACGAAGTGACTACCGTACGAGGTTCCTATGCTGATGGATCCACAGCAGGTAATCTTGCCATCTTTACAAACCATCAGGTTGACTGGAGGAAATTCCAGTTCTCTTCCGGGTTGAGATTTAATGCAGTAACCGTTGCCGTAGAAGATGCCACCTTTGGAAACCAAAAAATTACTCCGGCTGCCTGGGTGGGTAACCTGGGTGTGATGTATGACATAACGCCTCACATCCGAGCTATACTTTCAGGCAACACAGGCTTTCGGGCTCCTAATGTGGATGACATGAGTAAATTCGGTGCGGTTGAGGCAACTGTTTTTGAAATTCCTTCAGCCGAACTATCGCCTGAAAAGTCATTGACTGTTGAGGCAGGATTAAAATTTAATAGCAAGAAATATTCAGGTGCCATTACAGCCTACCAAACACAATTAATGGATTTGATAGAGCGGGTGCCAGTAACCTATCAAGGCAGCCCCACCTACGATGGAAAGAATGTGTACCAAAAACAAAATGTGGGTGAAGCAATCGTAAAAGGATTCGAGGCTGAAGGTGAAGTTTCGATTTTATCTGCGATGAGTATATGTGGCAGTCTCACATACACGTATGGTGATAATAAAACAAAGCAGGAACCGATGCGTAGAATTCCACCTTTGTTTGGTCGGGTAGGTATGCAGTATAGAAACGATGGCTGGTGGGTGAAAGGTGAGGTAGCGATAGCGGGTGATCAGGATCGGCTGGCCGCAGGTGATAAATCAGATGTTCGAATCTCTAGTCGGTTGGAGGATGGTGTTATGCCCGGTTGGACTTGTTTAAATTTTTATACTGGCTATCAATATAAATCAGTGCGAATTCAGGCGTCTCTGATAAATCTTTTAGATGAAGCGTATCGAATCTATGCTTCCGGAGTGGATGAATATGGACGAAGTATTGTTCTTAGTGTAAGATTTGAGATCCGATAAAGAGGACAACAAGGTGCTAATCAATATTGCCGGGTATTGTTTCTTTATACCGATATTTTTTAGGGTGCAAGTCAAAGAGAAAACTTATATAGAGAAAATCGGCTCCCGTTTCATCCACCAATTGATAGTCAAATTGATGCATGTACCCGAGCATAAGAGTATGGGTGGTTGTAAATTGATATCCGGCACCGGCAAACGCCCGCAGTCGCTCGAAATACTGTGGCGTATTGCGAAAGAAAATCTCCCCTGAGGTATTTATGAACCAACTCTTAGGTTCAACTTTATTTCGGTTGATGGGAATCACAGTTTGGAAACGATACCGGAACCTGTTTCTGTAACCATCTTTTGTAAACCGTTGCTCCGCCCGATACCGATGCTCAAACTTTACGCGGGTGACATTCTGGCTCATGGTCAGTTGCTCGAAAAGACGAATCTCATCACTGGTTTTGGGGGTAACAAAATCGCCACCGCTCTGATACGTGTCATATTTACCCGTGGCTACAGCGAAGGAGAAGTTTTTGTCGAACGCATAAGTAACTCCGCCTTTAAATTCATGATAATGAAAGTCATTATAAAATTTCAACGACCGTATCTGTCCTTCTGCAAAGGCGCCCCATCTTTCATGGAAGGAAGTTTTGAAGCTAAGTACATTCCAGGTTCCTAGTTGGGCATGGGCGTGATAGGAAAATGCGAGAAACGTAAGCCCAACAATTAACTGGCTAAGGCGCGCAATCACATGCTACGGTATAAACGATGAATTGTGATAACAGATTGGTGATTAGCCAGAGTTGAACCCATAGATTTGGTTATTTATGAAATCTGGATTTCATTTTAAAAAATGAAACGATTTAATTCACCATGGGAGGTTTCAGCTTGGTTTTTTTCTTCGCCTTACTTTCGCGGGCAACTTTCACCTCTTTAATTTTTTTGGAAACCTTTTTGGCTTGCTCCTTCAAATCTTTTTTAAGTGTTTTGGTAACTTTGGCAATAGCGCGCTTGGTTTTTTTAGAAGCATCAGGTAGTTCCAGCTTC
The DNA here is from genome assembly GCA_041736555.1 of Cyclobacteriaceae bacterium. Classification (GTDB taxonomy): domain Bacteria; phylum Bacteroidota; class Bacteroidia; order Cytophagales; family Cyclobacteriaceae; genus ELB16-189. The sequence continues at coordinate 115,292 of JBGSTJ010000039.1, read as the reverse complement.
TCCATCACACTGTTCATAGCCGTGTCAAGTGTCGTTTTGATTTCTTTTTTGGTTATTTTTTTCATGGTTGAAATTTATAGGATCGCAAAGATAGTGTGTGTTAACTAATCCTTAATACACTTAACAAAAAAATAATATTGGAAAGCGTAATGATTTATCTGTCAAGAATATAGAAAAAAATGTTGTTTGCACTTTGGATACTTTTTAGCTCGTTGGACACCACTGTGAAGCCTTAATCATCGAAAGTTCACCTTCCTATTTGAACAAGAGAATGCAGGTCAAGTCGACTTCTGCAACATTTTGTTTATCTCCCATTGCGAACGGTGCAATCTGATATTCTCTTTTACAGGGATAGGTACATTGTGACCCTGATCATCGATTATTACCGCCTGGATATTGTCCTTCAACTGAATATTTACAATGTTTATAATCTCTGATTTTAAGTCTTTCTGGTAAACAGGGAAGCAAACTTCAATCCTGCGGTGAATGTTGCGGATCATCCAATCGGCAGAACCCAGTAAAATTTTAGGATCGTTATTGTTATAAAAAATAAACACACGGCCGTGCTCCAGGTAGCGATCAACAATTCGCTTAACGGTAATATGCTCACTCAGGCCTTTTACTCCGGGCCGAAGGCAACAGATGCCACGTACAATTAAGGAAACGATAACCCCCGCTTCAGAGGCTTCATATAATTTGCCAATCAATTCCTGATCTTCCAGATTGTTAAGCTTAATGGTAATAGACGCTTGCAATCCCTTCCTTTTATTATTTATTTCCTGATCAATTAATTTGTTGAACCCCTGTAGAAGGTTGAATTTCCCCACTAGCAAATGATTGAAAATGTATTTCTCGCGTGTTATCTTCCTTTTTTGATTCTTGCTTTTCTTTAAAATCTTGAATAGTTTTTCGGCTTCTCTCAACATGATGCGATGAGAAGTCATGAGAATATGATCTGTATAAAACCGAGCTGTACTCTCATTAAAATTTCCGGTGGAAAACAGGCCATACAATTCTGTTCGTTTCGCCCTTTTTCGCTTTACCAATGCCAGCTTGGCATGCACTTTTAGCCCGGGTATACTTTCAATAATTCGCACACCTGCTGCCTTCATTTTCTTTGACCAGCGGATGTTATTGGCCTCATCAAAACGGGCTTTTAACTCAACAAAAACAATTACCTTTTTGCCATTTTTTGCGGCACTGATCAGTGCGCTGGCAATCCGAGAATCTCCTGCCACCCGGTATAAGGTAACGTAGATTTTTTCAACAGCAGTGTCTATTGCTGCTTCGTTGAAAAATCGGAGTACTGTTTCGTAGGATTGGTAGGGTGTATGAAGTAAAATATCGCGTACTTTTATTTCATCAAACAAACAACTCTGATTGGTGATTGGAAATTTATTCACAGGCCATCGTTCATAGTGGAATAATGGATCTTTTAACGGGAGTGAGGCAAAGTCCTTGAGATTATGGTAAGTGCCGCCCTGTATAAAGTTGGCTCCTTTCAGATTTAGTTGCCGCGTCATCAATTCCAGCGTGTGAGGAGGAATGCCCGGTTCATATAAAAAACGGGTAGCTAATCCCTGGTCCCGTTCGCGGATTTTCAATTCTATTTTTTTGGCAAGGTTGCCACTGAATTCATCTTCCAAGTCGAGTTCGGCATCTCGTGTAATCTTGAAACTGTGACTGCAAAGGATCGTCTGATCAACAAATATTCTGCGAAGATTCCTTTTAATAATATCATCCAGAAAAATTATGTACTCCTTTTTGGGTGTGGAGATCGAGTAGAACCGGGACAATACATCGGAAGGGATACATATAATATATAGCTGGTCGCCATAGTTCCTGCTGGTTGTTGTAACCGCCAAATAAAGTTTATTATTCTCGGGAAAGAATTGTGAGTCACTAGTGATATTCACCACCTGCAGGTAGCTAGCAACCGTATGGAAGAAATAATCCTGCATGGTATCTACTAAGCCATCAGGCATTGATTCATTGTAGATAAGATGGATTTTATGTTGTTTAAGAGCATGCACTACCTTGTTTTCGATGATGCTGCCGAAGTGTTTTAACTGGTCAAGAATTACAGTGTTAATCCTTGCCAGTAGCTTTTTGAACTCTTCTGGGCTTATGCCCGGGGTATTTCCGTGTAACGCCATCAACACCCGCATGCGCACGCGATAAAACTCATCAAGGTTGGATGAATAAATAGCAAGAAAATTGAATCGTTCCTTAAGAGGAACGGTATCACGTTGAGCTTCGTGTAATACCCTTTCATTGAAAGAGAGCCAACTGAGATCGCGATCAAAAAAGGTGTAGTGAGGCTTCATGATGCTAGGTGTGAAGAGTAATAATCATATATTTTCAATAGGACAAATTGTACTTAATCAAACTAGGGTAAATTGAAAGTATCAGGAATATATTTTAAAAGTAACAGAAAAACTATTACTTAGAGAGATTCGAGACCAAGCCTTTGAACGATAGTCTTTCTTAGGAAAAGGTTTACCAGACCCCCTGCGGATACTACCGTTTCGAGTTTCTCCAATAAATAGGACTTTCCTGCTCACAGTCATTTCAAAATTCTTTTATATTTTCTTCTATACAGCAGGATCGGTTTTGCTATTCTTTCAGGTCTTACGCTATCTTATTGCAACTAAAGTAGAGTCCTTTATAAAACCATGTGATATAGATGTACCATTTAAGCAGTTAGGTACTAATTTCAAAAATGAAATTTGTGCTTTCATAATTTAGTAACAGGCTAACCGTATCAACCCCATGTTATCTTATTAACTTTATGTTTTTGTGTGATAAAAAGATTATTTGAGTTAAACTCCATACGACACCGGATGCTTTCCGGTTTTCTCTTTTTCACCATCTTGATTGTAGTGGTTGGGGGAGTGTCAATCTACCTGTTCAACGAGGTCAACCACATGGCCAATACCCATCGTCTCATAAACCAATTACAGGTTTATACTTTGAATCTAATAAAAAATGACAACGATTTCTTTGATACCGAAGTCATCAACGAAAACTACTTTGAAACACATACCAGTAAGTATTTAAACACGCGTGATAGCTTACTCTTACTGATGAAAGAGGGGTTACAACTGACAGAAAAAGCCAGCCGGCAAAAAGAATATGCTTTTCTTTCGCATTTGGTTGTAATCGATAGTTTAATTAATGACTATAATCAGAAGTTCAACCGACTTGAATTGCTAGTTTTTAAGCGTGGTTTTAAAGACTCTGGTCTGGAAGGTGAAATGCGTTTACACGCTCATGCGTTGGAACTTCCGGAAATAGAAATATCATTAACCGATGTACTTGCTCTTCGCAGACATGAAAAGGACTTCTTGCTAAGGCACGATGTTGAGTATATTAAAAAGTTTAACGATGTAAGCGATCAACTTCTGGCACAGCTTCAACAACAACCAATTAAGTATAAGGGCGCTATATTTCATTTGGTTCAATATCAACATTATTTTAATCAGCTAGCCGAAGTAGAAATGGAAATTGGACTGTCCAGTAATATGGCCCTCCGTAATGAGCTCAATATACTTTCAACACGCCTCAGTCAGCAATATTTTGAGTTAACAGAATATGCCGGAGACCTGTATTCCAACATTCAAAACCGGGCGCAAGTCTTTTATGTTTTGATTACAGTGGCAGCCCTCATTTTCTCAATTTTATCAGGAAATTGGATATCCAAACGATTATCAGCACCTATCGCAAGACTTTCTAAAATGGTGAACCTGGCGACTTTCGACCATAATAGGTTGGCCGAAATAGATATAAAAAATGCAGCCATTGAAATTAATGACATTACCGATTCGTTCAACACCCTGATCGATAAAATCAACCGCCAATTTCATGAAATTGAGGATAAGTCGGCACAGGTGAAAACACAGAATGAAGTGTTGAATAAGTTGAATCATGAACTGGACAATTTTGTGTACAGTGCTGCTCATGATCTGCGGGCTCCATTAACATCTTTGTTGGGTATTGTACATCTGATGAAAATTGACAACCGGCAGCCTGAACTCAACCCTTACCTTGAGATGATGCATAAGAGTATCGGACGTCAGGAAGACTTCATCCATCAAATTGTGAATTATGCCAAGAATAAAAAGTTAGAGATCATCCCGGAACGTCTTGATTTGAAAAAAATTCTGCTCGATGTATTTCAGAACCACGAGTTTGTGCCCGGTGCAGGCGAAATCGAGAAATTCATTCATCTCCGCGAGGATGAATCATTCTATTCCGATCGCAATCGTATAAATATAATTTTTAATAACCTCGTGTCAAATGGTATAAGATATGCCGATCTGTACAAATCTATGCGGTATATTCAATGTAGAATTCAAACCAGTAAGGAAGCAGCTACCATTGAGTTTGTCGACAACGGAGTGGGGATTGAATCGCATCACCTCGATAAGATATTCAACATGTTCTACAGAGCCAACATCGATTCAAAAGGATCGGGGTTAGGATTGTTTATCTTTCGGGAGGCAATCCAGAAACTTGGTGGGTTTGTTACAGTCGAATCTGAAGTAGGAGCCGGTACCAAATTTTTTATTCAGATCCCAAACCTATCTAAACAGGGTTCTCTTCCTTTACTGTAAACTTACCCAATTAAGAACTTCGGTAAACCTCACAAAATGATTTAAGTGCTGTACAAGCTAATCCTTACATGTTAATTGAAATTTAGCGGCATGTAAAGAATTTTTGTTACTCATAAAGTTAGCATCTTATTTTAGTAATCGCTTGTTTAATACCGCTTCACGATCTGTTTACATCCATGAGCTAAGTTTGGTAAACTGAAAATGTGAAACAATTTTATTCATCTTTCATTCAAAATTATACTTACCGTCTTTACCTTATCGCAATAGCATTACTCTCTATCGTTTCTATTGTTGTTGAAAAAGGTCATGATGTATTTTGGATCAATTCGAGACACACTCCTTTTTTGGATGCATTCTTTACTGCGGTCACAAATCTGGGAGACGGGCTGATCCTGATACCACTTGTCACGGTGTTGCTATTTGTACGTTTTCAGTATGCTTTGGCAGCAGTACTTATCGGAGTATCGAATGGCATTTTGGTCACTATTCTCAAACATATAATTTTTCCAGGTTTTGGTCGTCCTAAGAGTATTCTCGATCCTGAGTTACTATATTTTGTGCCAGGAGTAAATGTTCACGGTGCTCATTCTTTTCCATCGGGACATACCACCACTGCTTTTTGTTTCGCTCTGTTTATCGCCTTGATCGTTAACAAACGATCCGTGATCGTTTTGTTACTGATCGTTGCATTACTGGTAGGCATCTCTAGAATCTACCTGCTTCAGCATTTTTTAATGGATGTTGCTGCGGGTGCGGCCTTGGGAAGTATCACTACGTTGATCGTTTTTGAATTCATCCGAACAACTCCTCAACCGTCATGGTTGGATTTTCGGTTAAGAATTAGAGTCCCGTTTAATAAAAAGGATAGAAGGCTGGGTTCCAGAACTCTCACTACCCGCTAGTGCGGGGCACTTATTATCATCGTTATTGGATTTTCAAAAAGATCTTTCCTTTCAAAGAGTATTGAATACTCATTACTTTCAATCTCTGTTAAGAATTTCTTCTCCGTGATAATGAGAGAACCAGGTTGATTTAAGAATTCTTGTACAGCTTGCCAGTCGTGAAGTGTAGGCACTGGGTGCTTTAATCCAAAAACAAAGGCTGGATTCATATTTTGAAAGCAGGCTACCGCACTAGCGCCTTTAACTATTGAAATACTTTGTGATACAGGATTGGTAGCATCAATTCGGGGAAACACTTGATAGAAGAAGAGTTGTCCGAAAATGATAAAAGAAACCACGTAGGTTATTGCAGCATATTTAATTTTCTGATTCGTTAAAAAGAAAATGGTAAGAAATGCACCGGCAACTAAAGGGATAAAATATGCCCACAAGTAGGAAAGGGATGCTAAGGAAGTATCGTTCCTCAGTCCAAACCAAACTGCCAACGCCATTGCAGCTGCGATAACAGCAAAAACGACAGCGTTGGTAAGTAACCTGGGTCTTCCTGACTTGTTGATAATCGTTGCCCCATAATATCCGAGGAGAATTGCAAAAAATGGGAAAGCGGGTCCAATATAAGTTGGCAAAATAGTTCTAGATAGAGAAAAAAAGATGACCACTACCAACACGACAACCGTACAAAGAAGCAGGAAATGATTCTGCCTTTCCGCCCATACGCTGCGCATCATTTGTGGAAAGAAAAAGGAATAAGGCATTAAACCCAGTATGAGAATAACAAAGGATGCAAGCGGAAACCCCCGATGTCCTTCCATGGTAGAAGTGAATCTTCCAACATTATGCTTGAAAAAGAATTGTTCGAGCCATACACCTTGCGTTTCAACGCCTACCGCCACATACCAGGGTAGTACAAAAAGAAAGAAAAGAATTATTCCCTGGGGAACCTGAAGTCTGAGTAATTCTTTCCAAGAAAATGAACGTACGGCCAATAAGAAGATAAGAACAATCAATCCATAAAATATGATGGCCACAGGCCCTTTCGCTAAGGTTGCCAAAGCTACACTTGAGTAACTCGCCATAAGACTAAAACGCTTTCCCGATTTGAAGCCATCGTAAAACAAGAATAATGAGAGGGTTAGAAAATATATCAGGTATGGATCGGGTACAGCCAAATGAAATTGGATTGTGATATGGATCGAAGATAGTAAGATAAGGCTTGCTGCCAATGCAGTCATCTCATTCAAAAATTTACATGTAAAAAAGTATACAGTTAGAACCAGCAACACGCCCATCACCGAAGAAAAGAATCGGGCGGCAAAAGGATTTATGCCCAGGATGGAATACGCCAATTTCATAAAGTAATAATGCAAAGGTGGCTTATCGGTTCTTAAGGCATCGTTAAAAGTGGGTACAACCCAATCGCCACGCTGGTACATCTCCATGGCACAGCCTGCATTTTTAGCTTCATCTAAAATATAAACTGAAGGCCCCCAACTGTTCGCAAAGAAGACAATAATGGAAAGGAGGGCTAGGATGCTGAGGTGACGACTCATGTCGCAATGTTACCTTAAAATAACATGGAGTAAGTTAACGACATATGAACGTATCTTAATGAAATCTTAATCTGATTATAAAGAGGAAGCAATACCAAAGAATTTTCTTGCAGAGGTATGACTTTATCGGTTATCGTTACGGTATATAATGAAGAGGATAATATTCAGCCCCTTCTTGCTCGTATTGCCAAAGCCCTCGAACTTTATGAATACGAGATAATTTTAGTGGATGACGGCTCTACCGATAAGACCATTCAAAAAATTAAATATTTTGCTGATAACCGAACAAAACTCATTTCTCTTAATCGAAATTATGGCCAGACCGCAGCTATGGCAGCTGGCATTGACGAAGCAGAAGGTGAGTATATTGTCACCATCGATGGAGATTTGCAGAATGATCCAAGGGACATTCCTTTCATGCTTGAGAAGTTGGTAGTCGAAGGATGGGATGTGATTGCCGGGAATCGAAAGAATCGACAAGATGGAATGCTATTCCGAAAAATACCAAGTAAGATTGCCAATCGAATCATTCGTAATCTGACCAATGTGCACATGCACGATTACGGATGCACCCTGAAAGTTTTCACAAAAGACATTGCCAAAAACCTAGGCTTATATGGGGAGCTACACCGCTTTATACCCATATTGGCTGTTATGCAAGGCGGAAAAATTGCCGAAGTAGACGTAACGCACCACCCACGCATTCATGGCAAATCTAAATACGGACTTGGTCGTACATTTAAAGTTTTGAGTGATCTCATCCTAATGGTATTTTTTCAAAAGTATTTTCGAAGACCAATACATTTCTTTGGCCCTATTGGGATCATTCTTTTTTTAACGGGAGGTTTGATTAACGGTTATCTCTTAATGGTAAAAATAATGGGCGAAGACATCTGGGGCAGGCCATTGTTGTTATTGGGTGTAACTTTACTTTTGGCTGGAATCCAATTTCTCACCTTCGGGCTGATTGCCGAATTGATCATCCGCATTTATTACGAAGCGCAGGGAAAAAAAACCTACAATATTAAAGAAATCTTCATTGGTGAAAAATCAAAAGAAGAATCTGTGGAAATGGCTTATTAAAGTTTTTTTCAGTGGGTTGGCAATCTGGTGGGTCTCTCAAAAAATTAATTTTGGAGATGCTTTTCAATTATTGAATCAAATTTCTCCCGTATACATCGTTGTAAGTATTGTGTTCTTTAACCTCTCTAAGATAGTTAGTGCATACAGACTCACTACCTATTTCAACAACATCGGGCTGACGTTAGACAATTCGTATAACACCGCTTTGTATTACAAAGGAATGTTTTATAATTTATTTTTGCCCGGTGGTATTGGCGGTGATGGATACAAGATTTTTGTATTAAACAGCCAATTTAAAACCCCGGTCAAACTACTTTTTCAGGCGATCTTGTTTGATCGAATCAGCGGAATGGGTGCTCTTGTTTTTATTCTCCTTGGGTCTCTTCTTCTTACACTTTATACCAAAGCTTCTTTTTTTATTTTACTGGGCACCGCAATAGCAACTTTGGTTTTATATCCCGGATATTACTTAATAGTATTCCTGTTTGGTAAGAGTTTTATAGGATCCATCATCAGAACTTCATTCTTATCTTTAGCAGTTCAACTATTGCAGGTTTTAAGTGCCTTATTTTTGTTAAGGGGTTTGTCTGTAACCCATTCGTTGATGGCATACGTCATTTCCTTTCTAGCATCTTCCGTGGCCACAATTATTCCTTTAACGATTGGTGGCATAGGTGCCCGAGAAATGACGTTTGTAGTGATGGCGCCTTACATGAACATAGACGCGCGCTCCGCGGTTGCCTTTTCGCTTCTATTTTTTCTGATTGTGGCCTTCAGTTCATTGCCCGGAATATTATTTTCTCACAGAAAATTGAATACCTCATAAAAGCATAGTTATAAGTAACCATTTCAAGTATTCTAAACACTCTTTTAGTCACCGAGTTGCCAATGTAAACCCCTTTACGCTTGACCATTGAAACCTTAACATTTTGGTAATCTGTGATCGGCTAATTTTCCCTGAAATCTGTCATTATGTTGGCGTTTCAACTCATCATAGCACTACTGGTCGTTCTTGCACTAACTGACTTAGTAGTTGGAGTAAGTAACGATGCCGTCAATTTCCTCAATTCAGCTGTAGGTTCGAAAGCTGCCTCTTTCCGAACCATTTTGATAATAGCCAGTGCCGGAGTACTGGTAGGTACTTTGTCATCCAATGGTATGATGCAAATTGCCCGCAACGGTATCTTTCAACCTGAATTCTTTACGTTTGAAAAGGTGATGGTGATCTTCTTGGCCGTCATGCTGACTGATATTATTTTGCTCGACATTTATAATTCATTAGGGCTTCCCACGTCTACTACCGTTTCTCTTATTTTTGAATTATTAGGCGCATCCTTCACGGTTGGTCTCCTCTACGTGCTGGGCAGTGATAAATCATTTTCTGAGTTGGAGGCTGTGCTCAATTACAAAGGAGCGATATATATTATCGGTGGTATCTTTTTTTCGGTCCTGGTAGCTTTTGTTGCCGGCACAGTGATCCATTTTTTTTCGCGTCTGCTTTTCACTTTTAAACTTAAAAATAGTTTACAATTGTTTGGCCCGGCTTTTTCGGGCATCGCTGTCACAATCATGATTTACTTTTTGTTGATTAAAGGGTTGGAGGGGAGTGCGTTATTGGATGTAACCCAGTTGAATTGGATCCATCGAAATACCACACTCATTCTTGGTATTTCATTTGTTGTTATTACGTTGGTCACGTTTTCGCTAATGAAAGTATCCGAAATCAATCCACTCAAAAGCATTGTTTTGATTGGAACATTTTCTTTGGCCATGGCTTTTGCCGGAAATGATTTGGTCAATTTTCTTGGCGTATCAGTGGCAGCTTACTCCTCGTATTTAGCCTGGTCTGTGTCAGGCGTGCCTGCAGACGTTTTTAACATGGACGTGCTGAATGAGCAGGTTGTTACTCCTACCTGGTTCCTGCTATTGGCCGGTATCATTATGGTCACCACACTTTGGCTCAGCGCCAAAAGTAGAAAAGTAACCGAGACAGAAGTGTCTCTCGGACGGCAAGAGGGAGGCGATGAAAAATTTACATCCAATACAATTGCACGCTGGCTGGTGGGCGGAACTATATTTTTTGGTAGCATCTTTGTAAAAAAAATACCTGAATCGTGGAAACACAATCTGGAGAGGCGACTTCGTCAGCCAAAAGTATCGAAAAAAAGAAAAGCAGAAGAGCCTTCTTTTGACCTGCTTCGCGCGGCTGTAAACCTGGTGGTGGCCAGTGCACTAATTGCATTTGGTACTTCGAAAAGACTTCCGCTATCGACTACCTTCGTTTCATTTATGGTTGCTATGGGTACTTCATTTGCCGATCAGGCGTGGGGAAGAGAAAGCGCAGTATATCGCGTAGGCGGTGTGTTGCAAGTGGTTGGAGGTTGGGTTTTAACAGCGTTGGTCGCCTTTTCAGGCAGCGCACTCATCGCTTTGTTTCTTTATTTTACTGGATTTATCGGAGTGGTGGTAGTCGTATGCCTTACCCTCGTTTTACTCGTTTACAGTCAGGTCACATTCAAAAGATCACAGCGAAACGATGCCAGGATTGATAAACTTATGCTTAACGAAACCATTTCCGTTCGTGAGTTGCTTGAACAAAGTAAATTAAATACGGTAGAAAATTTACGAGGAATTGAGCGACTATTGAAACTATGTTGGGATGCTTTGATCAGTGAATCGCCCAAAAAGTTACAAGCCCAAAAAAAAGAATTAAGTAAGGTAGCTGCCGAAAATAAACGCATTAGCGAAAAAATAGTTCGTTACATACGAAAAACAGAAAATGCCGGATTACCAGCAGGCCGTTTGAACCTGTTGGTTTTCGACATCTTGCAAGATCTTTACCAAAGCAGTTTGCTGATCAGTGAGTCGTGTAGCGAGCATGTCGCCAACTTTCATCCAACTCCGCGTAAAGACTTCCAAATAATTCTTGAATCGATTGAATCTGATTCAAGCAAGTATTTCTCCCTGGTCAATGCTGAAATCAGTGGACTAACTTTCAGCAAAAAGGAAGAGGTGGAGAATGCCTTTCTGCAATTGAAGAGCTTTTTGGCTTCTTGTTTAGATGCAGAAATCATTCGTATTCAGCGAAACGAAATCAACAACCGACTAGCCACGCTGCAGACACGCATATTGTTAGAGATGACAGATATCATAGAATCGACACAAAGACTTTACCATCTTCACCGAGAGTTCATTAAAGGAACAGGAAAAATGAGAGAGTAATCGCTCAAATTATTTTGAAAAGTATAGGACTACTTAAATCTTTCAACTTCGTGTTAGAAAATTTAAAATGCAGATACAATGAAACAAACAGCAATATTAGGGCACAGTACTTTAAACGTGAATCGAATTGGGCTCGGTTGCATGGGAATGTCAGAGTTTTATGGATCATTTGATGAAAAAGAATCCATAAACACATTGCATAAAGCCATCGACTTAGGAGTCAATTTTTTCGACACAGCTGATATGTATGGTTGGGGATCAAATGAACGACTATTAGGAAAGGCATTTAAGGGTCGATGGGATGAGGTGATTATAGCAACCAAATTTGCAGTGATGCGCGGACCCCATGGCGAATTTCTTGGATTGAATGGAAAGCCTGAATACATTAGGCAAGCTTGCGACCAAAGTCTTCAAAATTTGGGTGTTGATACAATCGATTTATATTACATGCATCGGAAAGACCCGAAAGTGGAAATTGAAGAAATTGTTGGCGAGATGAGTGACTTGGTTAAACACGGAAAGGTAAAACATATTGGTCTTTCTGAAGTTGATGCCACAACGCTACGTAGAGCCCATGCAGTTCATCCTATTTCAGCCCTTCAAACCGAATATTCCTTATGGAGTCGTGAACCGGAACAAGAGCTTTTTGATATTTGTAATGAACTCGGAATCACCTTTGTTGCCTACAGTCCGTTGGGAAGAGGATTCTTAACAGGAGCGATTAAGAGTAGAACAGATTTAGAACAAGGTGATTTTCGACTTAGTAATCCTCGTTTTACAGAAGGAGCTATAAAAGAAAATCTGAAGTTTGTTGAGGTTATTGATCAGATTGCTCAAAGCAAAAAGGTATCTAAAGCACAAGTTGCCTTAGCATGGGTGCTGAGCCAAAATGATGAAATCGTATCAATTCCGGGCACCCGAAAAGTTCATCGTCTCGAAGAGAACGTAGGCGCATTTAAAGTGGAATTAACTGAATCTGATCTTGCCGTTATTCAAAATTCTTTGCCAGCGGTAACAGTTGGAAATCGGTATTAATAGAATCAAGGTTTAGGATGTTCTATTCATGAGTTCAATTAACTATTTTTTCCCATGTGTGTTACAGTTGAATTGATTATGAATCTTAAACCGACCCAACCAAATTGCTAAACTAAACAAACTTGCAATGCAATTGTTCAGACACGATTGTCTTCAATGGATCAAGTAATTCTTTATCCATAGGATCCTCCGAATGATTTATCCGATATGTCTATTGATTTTAAATCGTTCTACCTTCTTTTACAAAGATATCCGAGCCTTCTGCCAGGAAAACAGAAACAGGCTGGGTAGACCGTAATTCACCAAACTCATTTCCGTACACATCGGCAAAGTCGACATCGATTTTGAAACTTAAAGTTTTATAAATACCCCACCGCGGATGTTCCACTCCATATTCGGCCGTTTTAAATTTATTTATTCTTGTATACCCCCAATAGTGTTCAGTTATAAATTCTTCTTCGCTACCACTAGTTATTGGGACAATTTCTGTGCTGGTGGTTACAGAAATTGAATTCCAGGTTTTCATTTTCCAGCAGTATTCAACCTGTAATGTGTCGTTATCCTGTTTCCAGGAATGATTCATCGGCAATGTTTCGTAATGTTCGTTGTAGAGTGTATTGGCGACAAAAGTTAAGGCAGGTTTGGGAACAATTTCTTTGATAAACACAACGCCTCGTCTCCACTCATTTTCATGATGGAAGCGTACATAAAACCGCAGGTTAACTTCTTCAAAGTTTATATGGAATGGAATTGAAAACCCTTTCACTTTAGTGTTGAGAAACATGAAACCCACCAGGCTTACATAACATGTACCCTTCCATAAATCAAGTTCGGTTTTGGGTGGCAAATAAGGAGCAAGAATTTTGGGATCAATGCCATAGTTCGCCATCACTAATTTTCTCCATTCCGCTTTTAGAAAGGTCTTTGCCATATAGAACTCAAGATGGAAAGAAATATTTAAATGATGGAGGATTATGACTTTGCTGGGCAAGAACTTATATACTTGGTTATTGCTAATTGAATCCTTAAAATTGCAGTCCCATTTATACTAAAGGGGCCCATAGCTCAGCTGGTTAGAGCACTTGACTCATAATCAAGGGGTCGCTGGATCGTGCCCAGCTGGGCCCACTTCTGATAATCAAGGAATTACGAATGTAATTCCTTTTTTATGCACTAGTTTTTTGTCATGAACAGTCAGCGATTCCCCTCCTTGAAAATCGCTGACCTTTTTTGAATGCATCAATGTATATGGAAAAGCATTTTTACATCTTTGAATGTTAATAGAAACAATTTTGGAGCTTTCAGCAATTAAAAACATCATTTTCGATCTGGGCGGAGTAATTATTAACCTCTCCGTAGATAAAACCCACCAGGCCTTTGCCACCCTAAGCGGCTTGCCGGTTGACGAAATCAAAACCCGCGTCCATCACGGGGCTTTTTTTCATGATTTTGAAAGGGGCTTGATTACCGACCATGAATTTCGGGAGCACCTACGAGAATCGCTTAACTTGAATGTGTCAGACTCCCAGCTAGATGCGGCCTGGAATGCAATGCTGTTGGATATACCCAGGGCGCGAATTCAGTTATTGGAACGCCTTAAGTCCCACTTTAATATTTATCTGCTCAGCAATACCAATAACATTCATTTGCAACGGTTTAACGGAATTGTGGAACAGCTCACCGGGAAGCCAACCATTGATCATTATTTTCATGATGCTTATTATTCGCATCTTTTAAAGCTGAGCAAGCCTGATGTCGCGATTTACCAGCACGTGCTGGGGCAACACGCGATGCTGCCACAGGAAACAATTTTTTTAGATGATAATAAAGATAATCTGGCAGGCGCAAACAAGGTCGGTATTCAAACGTTTCATGTAGGGCATCCAGACCAGATTTTTTCACTCTTTCCATGAATCCAAAACTTAAGGAGTACCTCATTCACGGTTCGCTTTTCATTGTCACCTTCATCACCACCACATTGGCTGGTGCCGAATGGACACATGGAAAATCGGTATTGATAAGTGGTTTCACATGGCAGGACTTTTATTCCGGACTTCCCTATGCCATTTGTTTCTTATCCATTCTTACAGCCCATGAGTTTGGTCATTATTTTACTGCGATCCATAACAAAGTTCGTACATCACTCCCATACTTCATTCCTTTGCCCCCCATTCCGTTGATGTTTGGTACGTTAGGGGCATTGATTCGTTTGAAGCAACGGGTAAACTCTACCCGGGAAAATTTTGATATCGGCATTGCGGGACCGTTGGCAGGGTTTGTGGTGTCACTAGGGTTTTTGTTTTATGGATTCACCCATTTGCCCCCGCCTGAATACATTTTTACAATCCATCCAGAGTATGAACAATTCGGATTGGAGTATGCAAACTATGTTTACGCACCGGGCTTTTTACCGGAAGGATCTTTAAATGTTTATCTCGGCAAAAACTTGTTGTTCCTGTTTTTTGAAAAGTTTGTAGCCGATCCGGCCCGGGTTCCTAATATTCATGAAATCATTCATTATCCATTTTTATTTGCCGGGTTTTTATCCTTGGTGTTTACCAGTATTAATCTGTTGCCGATTGGCCAATTAGATGGCGGTCATGTATTGTATGGATTGATCGGTCATACCTGGCATAAAAGAATTGCAACAATAATTTTCATCGGATTTCTATTCTATGCCGGACTTGGGTTTGTTCATCCTAAAGATGGCACCGAAATCTTATGGTATAAAATTCCCTTGTTTATAGGATTTCTATACATGTGCATGCGTGGCTTGGGATTATCCACACGTGAAACATGGATGTATGCCCTGGCATTGTTTGCGGTTCAATATCTTTTCGTATCAGTACTGCCGGATGTTCGGGGTTACTCAGGTTGGTTGTTGTTCGCCTTTATCATTGGAAGGTTTGTAGGAATCCAGCATCCACCATCCGAGAACGAAGAACCATTGAGTCAAGGTCGGGTTATTTTAGGTTGGATTGCGCTCTTGATTTTCATTTTGTGCTTTGCACCGAATCCTTTAGAGATGGTAGAAATAGTGGGAGCAGTAGATACACAAGAAGCTTAAGCTGATTTTGTTAAGATTTTTTATAACAACTTATCGAACAACAATTTTGGTACTCGACCAGCGATTGTTTTGAAATGTGCGCAATATATATAAGCCTGCAGTAGGGTTGATGATTGTAATCTTTGTTTGCTCGTTTTCTTTCTGCTGGTCCAAAGCAACCTTTCTTCCGGCTAAATCCACAAGGACTAGTTCCTCATAGCGACCAGAAATGTAAAAGGTTCCCTGATTAGGGACAGGATAAACCGATAGCAATGAAGTTTCTTCAAAACCGGAAATCACACCTCCATTTCCTTTTCCAAAAATTGGACGAATCATGAGGCTCCCTTTTACGGTCGTGTTTTGTTCCCAGGCACCATTAATGTTTGTAAAAATTTTATCGCCAGAGTCAGTATTTTTATCAAGTCCCACAGCAATGACAGCCGAGGAGGTTTGTTCCCACCCAATATAGAATTTGTCTTTTACACCGGGAGGCAAATCCACAATGGGTATACGCCAGAATTTATTTTGTGTATTGCGTTGTATAGGGAAATTACCCTGATACAAAATATCAAATGCATTGTTGGTAAGATCTTTCAGGATTTGAAATTGGATAATCTGATTGGAGTCGTCACCAAACCGGGGAAAATACATATCAACAGCAACGATCGTATCTGGTTGATCGGTTTTCATATCAAACCGGTAGGCAAGTTGTGCACCTGGTTGATTGAGTCCTGCACCGTATTCTGCTGTGCCATCATCGTAGGCATAAAAATCGGAGAGTATATAGCTCGCACTAAGACTATCGTTGGTTTTAAAGGCCAACGGGTTAAAGACCGTAAAATCGTAATCGCCTTCGGTGGGTGTTTTGATTTTATCATCTCCGGTATCAAACACAACATTTAATTTGATGTTAATTGAATCGGCTGTGGGGTCGAACGTAGCCGGATCCGGTATTGTTTGCAGAGTAACAACACGCTGTTGATTAAACACTAATTCACTTCCGATATTAAGGTTATTGTCAAGCACTGGATTCAGCACAACAGGCGTTTCCTCTTCTTTAACCATATTTATTTTTGCTGACGAACTAAAGCTTACCGGTTGGCCATTACCCACTACCTGATCTTGCCGTAAATTATTTATCGTGATGGATGGCTGGATTAAATTGTCAAGGGTATTTGAAAAAAAGTGTTTGATCGGAAGCGCCCGATACTCAGGAAAAATTGAAGTAAGCGGTAGGGTTATGGTACGATCAGGAAACAAGGGAAACACCGGACTGGTTTGCGCTTTTCCATTACCGATGTAAATATAGTCAACGTGCCAGGTATCGTAAGGTCCGGAAAGCCGGGCAAAATTTTGAAATCGAAATTGAAAATTTTCGTGAAAGAACTTGGTAGCTGTGATGGGTATCGTTACCGGAACGAAGTTTTCTTTCACCAACGTGCCATCATTTTCTTTCGACCAGATTACTTCCCATAACCCCTGATCATTTTTGAATGAAAGAGAAAGTATATCACCCGCATCAGGGGCTTCGCCATTACCCTGAAACTGATAAAAGAACGTAAGGGAAATCCCGAGTTGTTCGGATGCAGTGGGTAAGTCCATCCGTATAGGTGCCGATACAAGTTTATCAGCAAACCCTTTGGCTAATACATCATTCACACTGTATGGTTTGCCAAGTGAATCGATGCCATCAAAGGTGGCAACATTTAATGAAGGCGGATTAATGCCCATCCCATCGTTGATCCACACCGAGGTTCCAAATTCCCACAGGGTGGAATTCACATACCCATTTCGGATACTTGAAAAATCATCCCAGAAAGGAAGAGTGAGTGGGGTAATATCTTGTGTGCGGGCTGTAGAAGATTTTTTTTCTCCTTGTTCTTTTGGAATGGGGACAATCACCAGTTGGCAAATACCAGAAAGTGTGAATAGCGTAAATA
Source organism: Cyclobacteriaceae bacterium (assembly GCA_041736555.1). GTDB lineage: Bacteria > Bacteroidota > Bacteroidia > Cytophagales > Cyclobacteriaceae > ELB16-189. Next base: position 97,898 of record JBGSTJ010000039.1, on the reverse strand, counting down.
AAAATGTGCAAACTACCCGACTCACAAAGTTGGTTTATTGGTTATCCTCGACTTCCGTTTCCGTTTCGCCTTCGGTTTCTTCTTCATTTTCCGGTTCTGTATATCCCTTTGGCCCAATCCACAAATCAACGGGATCGCCCACGCGAACAGAATCTCCTCTTACGGGTGACTGCTTATAAACGAAAGGCTCTATACCGGTAGTATCAACGCCTTCCGGGATTTGCACGTTGCCGAGGTGTAGGTTCCAACCCATTAATTTGAATTTAGCTGTTTCGTAAGAATCACCGGTCAAATTTCCAATGGTAAAATCAGCTGGGCCATTGCCATCGCCAACCACCAAATCAATAACTGCACCCTTGGTAATTCGCGTTCCGGCTTTGATCTCACTTCCTTCGTGCCGCATTTCTTTAACCAGATTCCGGAACGGACTAGGTACATATAAAATCCGACCGCGTTTTAATTCAATACTCTTCAATACAACTTCGGCATTCACCAACGATCTGTCAACCAACTCTGGCATAGGAAGAGTGGGAGGAGTAACACGATTCAGTGAAACATAGATCACCCGATTAATTTTTACATGCGATCCGGCTTGTGGAAACTGACGCAACACCGCTAAGGGGGGATGCTCAGCAGAATATGCTGAATCATTTACTGTACAGCGTAACTCATGATCGGCAAGAAAGGTTTCCAATTCCTCGATGCCCATACCGGTAAGGTCGGGAACGGTTATAGATTCGCCATGGTTGGTAACTGCGGGGAGATAAATATAAAAATAAAGGATGGCCAACAGCAGAATGCTACCTACCGTAACACCCACGCTGAGTAACAAACTTCCAAGGGAACTGCTTTTAAATAGTCTACCTAACTTCATCTCTTAAAAATTTAAGGCTGATTGATAGTTGCGATCAACGCGTTTGGATTTTGTATAACGTTCTTCGGCTAGATCGGCCAGGCGCGATATTAAATCAGTAAACGAAATGCCGCGTTCTTGCCACATCATGGGAAACATACTGGAGTTGGTAAAGCCCGGAATGGTATTGATTTCATTGACAAAGACATCTCCTTTTTTTGTAAGAAATAAATCCACCCGCGAAAAATCCTCACAACCCAAAGCCTGATAAGCTTTTATGGAAACTTCGCGGACCTTTTCTGCTGTTGAACTTTCTAACTTGGCTGGCACTTGAATCGACACCGCTTCGCCATCGACATACTTGGCATCAAAGGTGTAAAATTCATAGCTGCTGCTGATGATAATCTCTCCGGGCATGGAGGCAAGTACCGGATCATTCCCCAGGATGGCACATTCTATTTCGCGACCTTCAATATATTCTTCGAACAACACACAATCGTCATAACGATAAGAGTCTGCCAATGCCTTTTCAAAATCTGCTTTCGATTTTACTTTTGAAACACCCACCGAAGATCCTAGACTGGCCGCCTTCACCATAAAAGGCAAACCGATTTGGGCCATGATCTCCTCAAAAGAAAATTGCTTTTTATCGGAATAATAAGAGTATAAGAATTTATTAATGGGCAATCCTGCTTCTTTGAGCAAACGTTTGGCGACAAGCTTACTCATGGACATGGCTGACCCTCCCACACCAGTACCGATCATAGGTATATCCATTGCTTTTAACAGACCTTGAATACTTCCATCTTCACCATCAGTGCCATGCAAAACAGGAAAAACTAAATCTACATGAAATGTTCTGCCTGATTTTGTTGTGAATAAAGGTGCTGACGGATTTAGTTGGATAGAAAGTGCCTCGCCTTTTTCAATATCTTTATTGACAGTCTCTGTTTTATACCAGACCCCCGAAAGCGAAATCCCGATAGGAATGGGTTCAAAGCGGGCTTGATCAATGTATTGAAAAATGTTGCGTGCCGAATTGATAGAAACACCATGTTCTACCGAACGGCCACCATAGAGAATTGCAATTTTCTTTCTAGTCATTCGTACAAATCAAAACCCAAAGATGTCCACGTTTTACTGGATTTCCATCATCTAACCAAGCAAAATCACGTTATTTCCGATAGTCGGGCGTATTACTTCCCGCTTATAAATACTTTGGAAGCTCCGACCTTATTGCCAATCTGTACTTTAACAATATAGATACCCGAGCCTTGTAGTCCAAGATCAAAGGTATAGGTCTGGTTTAAGGTTTCCGGGAGTTGGTTTTGAAGTATTTCCTGTCCTTGCATAGTGTATAGGGTAAGAATCACCGGTAGTTTTTCTTCCAGGTTAAAAGTAAGTTTCAATTCAGAGCCACCTCCATAAACTGAATAGAAGGCATTGATGGAAACCGGAAAAGGATCATCATCAATAAAAAACTCTACGTTATCGATAAATAGGTTATTACCATTGTCGTTGGTGGCAACAAAGGCAAACCTTAATTGATCTTTACCAGCAAGGTTGTTTAAGTTAATAAACTCCCTGCGCCAGTCCGACTCCTGCGATGGAATCCAGGGAGAATTGGAGGTGGCTGTTGCCAGCGATGATCCTGCCTGATCATACAACACGGATTGATACGATTGACCGCAATCTTCGGAGTAAAGAATACGCAAGCGCTCATTGCCGAGCGTGGATTGCGCATAGCTCACATCGAAAAATAAACTTGCCTTAGAAGTGTTTGAGAAATCAAGCACCGGACTTACAAGCCACGATTCATCTCCTTTGTTGGTATTGAGATATGAATTGTAAGCAACAGAAAAACCCTCATTGGTCGCAAGGGGCGTCCATGTGCCTTCGTTATTCTGACTAAGGATAGGCCATTGGTCAAGAAAGTCTTGATTGAAGTTTTCTCGTAAGGGGATGCCATCCGCATAGCTATTAACAATTCGTTTTATTGTCATAGAGTTGTTGCTGGTATTGGCATCGACCAAACCACTGGGCTCGCTTGCTGTAAACGTTATGTTGTTGTCGCCCACCGTTAGGGGGAGCGGATTCAAGGTAAAAGTTTGTTCACCACCTGCAGTCAGCGAGATACCCGAAATAGTTTGCAACGCCTGACTTTGATTATTAACAACGGCCTGAATGACAAACGAAGTTATTGTGGTACTTCCAAGATTTTTTACCCGGATGATAGGAACAGGATTAGTTACACAGGTTACAGGCCCAGGGCTTTCAACGGCAACAATAGCGAGGTCAACAAGTTCATCAGTCAACACAATTATATTGTCAAGAAACACATCATTGCCCCAACCATTCACCACTTCAAAAGCTAGTTGGATTTTAGAGCCTGCGAATTGAGTCAACGAAATACTTTCTGTTTGCCATTGTGCAGATGTTGGTACAAATTGACTGGTGGTTTGCGGAGCGGTCGCTAATTCACTTCCGGCCTTATTAAAAACTTCGATTGTTGGTGAAGTAAAATCGCATAGCGTGGACACCAGGACCCGTAGTCGTTCCTGGTTGGAGGTACTATAGATAGCATGGGCACGATCAAACTTTAGGATCGCGGCTGTTTCATTGGTAAGGTCAATAATAGGCGTTATCACTCTGTCGATAGCACCTTCATTTTCGTAATTATAGCAATTTACATTCAACGCATTTCCATAACCTGAGATAGTTTTGACCTCCCACTGAATACCGTTATCTGGATTGTACCGACTCCAGGACGAGGGAAAGGAATTAAAGCTTTCGATGATGGGTAATGAAGCTGTGGTTGGAACAGTTGAAGTAACAGCTAGAATATTATTAGTTGCACGTTCATCAGCAGAGCCATTAACGAGTAAAACTTCAAATTGATAGTGTAGCGTGCCGGAGGTTTGCAGCACGGTTTGAAATGCAACTGTAGTGATGGCTTGATTGGCTAGCGAAAAAGTTACATCATTGGTTTCAGTAATTACGCCATTAACTTTCAATTGAATTCTTGCTGAAGTTGCCGTGGTTGTTCCCAGGTTTTGAATTTCTACCATGGGATTAATGGATCCGCCACAAGTTGTTGCCGCAGGCGAAATAATCTCCCGCAAGGCAAGGTCCAGGGACAGAGGGGGAGGGATTTCGTCACCATCCGAGTTTAGCAAACTAAATCTCCGGGGACTGTTTTCAAGGACTACAATAAAACGGGCTACCTGTCCTTCGGTAAAAAGATTCATGCAGGTATCATCAGTATAATCCATGAAGTTTTGAAACATATCATTTGTACTGCATGATACCTGGGGGTGGGTAGGGCATTGTCCATCGTAAGGACCGGCCTGATTGGGAGTATCGTCTACATAATCAGTGCCGCTGCATGAGCTGCCATCATCACCCCAGATATGACGGAGCCCAAAGAAATGTCCGGCTTCGTGAGTAGCTGTTCGGCCTTTGTTAAAATCTGGATCAAGATTGAAATTTCCATCATCGATGGAACCGAACGCTGTATAATCAATGATGATTCCATCAGTGAGTCGGTCATCCGGGGAATCTTCTAATCCGGGAAGATTGGATACAGGAAGTTGAGCGAAACCGACAAAGGGTGCCTGAAGATTAATCACCCAGATATTCATATAGTCTTCTGCAGGCCAGTAACTAAGCGCTTTGAAGGTTGCATTTTCGTTAACAGACCAAACAGACTGCGTTCCCTGCACCCGTTGAATGCCGTTGGTCTCTGCTCCAAAAGGATCTTGCTTAGCTAACACAAATTCGATATCAAGACTCCCTGCAACAGTGGAAAACTCTGCGGGTGTGTTAGTTGCGTCCAGGTTCAATCGTTGAAAATCTTTGTTCATCACATTGATTTGCGAAATAATCTGGGCATCTGAAATGTTTAAACCGGTGCCAATGGGTTCGCCATTGTGAATCACATGCACCACTACGGGAATCGAATACGTAGCATTTTCTGTTCCCTGTGCGCGTTGCATTTGCATCGGCCGTTGCGCCATTTTCTGCTGCAGCCAGTTTTCAAACTGTTGATCGTTTTCGAGGTGGGGATTTTTTTGGTGTCGTAATTCTTCAACCTGTACAGTAGCACAGCGCTCTTGTGCACCCACGCTTATACTTGTGACCATGAGAAGCGCAGAAATAAAAATTATCTGTAATCTCATAGCGTTAACAAGGTTCCTTTTCTCCGATTATTGTCAGAGACTGATTGGGTTTAAGTTAAATGTAAAATGTAATCCCAATGTAACCCTAAACGACAGCCAGATTCACCACTTCAATGGTATTAATTTCCGGCACAGCACGTTTAATAGCCTCTTCAACACCCGCTTTGAATGTCATGGTAGACATGGGGCAATTACCACAAGCACCAACGAACTCAAGTCTGAGATTATTATCCGCACTCATGTCTAGAACACGCACATTTCCACCATCCGCCTCGAGGTAAGGACGAATACTGTCAAGGGCAGTTTCTACGCGATGGATAATCTCTTGGGTTTTCACAGGTTTAGTTGGTTAAGCGTTTAACACCACAGGTTTGGTCGATTCAAATTTAGCATTTCTTATCGCAACTTGTCTAGCCAGGCTTTCGGCCAGATCCCGAAAAGCAGTGGCGGTAACTCCTTCTTTCATGACAGCCGGCAACCCACTGTCACCACTTTCGCGGATACTTTGTACCAGCGGAATCTGACCCAACAAGGGTACATCATATTTTTCCGCCAGATTTCGGCCACCATCCTTACCAAAGATATAGTACTTATTGTTGGGAAGTTCTTCCGGAGTGAAATACGCCATATTTTCAACGATCCCCAGAATGGGTACGTTAATTTGGGGCTGTTTGAACATGGCAAGGCCCTTGTTTGCATCGGCCAGGGCAACCTTTTGGGGTGTTGTAACAATGATCGCTCCCGTTACGGGCACAGTTTGCACTAGCGTGAGATGAATATCACTTGTGCCCGGAGGCATGTCGATCAACAAATAATCCAGATCACCCCAGAGTGCATCACCAATAAATTGTTTTAACGCAGCCGAGGCCATGGGTCCGCGCCACACAACTGCACTGTCGGCAGGGGTAAGAAATCCTATCGAGATTAATTTTACACCATATTGTTCAAGCGGAACGATATAGCTTTTTCCTTCAATCACTTTTACCTCGGGTTGTTCGCGCTCGCAGTTGAACATCACCGGTATTGAAGGACCATAAATATCGGCATCAATCAACCCAACCTTTGCACCGGCTTGTGCCAGGGCGACCGCGAGATTCGTAGTTACGGTTGATTTACCTACCCCGCCTTTACCAGAAGCAATCGCGATAATGTTTTTAACTCCTGGAAGGACGGGTGTATTGCTGCGCATGCTCGTTACCGAAGAAGACATTTTAATGTCAATGGAATATTCATCACCCACCACAAGCGCAACGGCTTCTTCACAATCCTGCCGGATCTTTTCTTTTAACGGACACGCTGGCGTGGTTAACACCACAGTAAAACTGACCTTTTTATCAGCTAACTGAATGTCTTTAACCATGTTAAGCGTAATCAGGTCTTTTTTGAGGTCTGGATCCTGAACGGTAGCAAGCGCTTTGATAATATCAGTTTGCGTGAAGGGCATTGATAATGATTGAGTTAGAGAATGAATTAATAACGCAATTTAGGTGCGTTTATCCTAAAACAAAACTCAGCGGGGAGAGTTTCCCGGTCGGGTATTTTTAGAGGGAAAGAGTATCTTTGAGGTCCCAAAACATCCTAGTCTTTTACCTCACTTGATTTCCCGCGATACCATAGAAGAAATTAGAAACCGCCTCGATATCGTGGATGTAATCAGCGATTTTGTGTCGCTAAAAAAATCAGGACAAAATTACAAGGCGCTGAGTCCCTTTTCCAACGAAAAGACGGCCTCCTTTTTTGTTGTTCCCGCCAAGGGTATTTTCAAAGACTTTAGCAGTGGCAAGGGGGGCGATGCCATCACGTTTGTGATGGAGCATGAAAAGATGAGTTATGCCGAGTCGCTACGGTATTTGGCCAAAAAGTATGGCGTAGAAATCAAGGAAGACCGCCAGTCGGATGAAAGCAAGGCTGCCCTGAGTGAGCGCGAAGGACTTTATATTCTCATGAACTTCGCAAAGGATTATTATCGTCAGCAAATAACCAGCAGCGAAGAGGGAATAAGCATTGGACTAAGTTATTTCCGCGAACGGGGCTTTAATGATCGCACCATCGAGAAGTTTGAACTTGGCTATGCGCTGGAAGGGTGGGAGAATTTTAGCAACGAAGCTCTGGCAAAGGGTTACAATAAAGAGTTGCTGGAAAAAACAGGGTTAATCGTAAAGAAAGATGATGGCAGCACGTACGATCGATTTCGCGGAAGGGTAATTTTTCCAGTTCACAATATTTCCGGAAAAGTAATTGCCTTTGGTGCCCGCATGTTGGGCAAGGATAAAAACCAGCCCAAGTACATCAACTCACCCGAGACGGAGATTTATCACAAGAGCGATGTGCTCTATGGGTTGTATCAGGGCAAGAATGCAATCCGTCAGCACGATGTATGTTACCTGGTGGAAGGCTATACCGATGTAATCTCGCTTCATCAGGCTGATGTGCAAAATGTGGTTGCATCTTCGGGCACAGCACTTACGGAGAATCAAATAAAACTCATCCGAAGATTTACCGAAAACATCACGGTGCTTTTCGATGGCGATGCGGCCGGAATCAAAGCCGCTTTGCGCGGAATCGATATGATTCTAAAAGGTGGCCTTAACGTGCGGGTGGTGTTATTCCCGGATGGCGAAGACCCGGACAGTTATTCCCGTAAGGTAGGCACTACGGAGTTTCAGAAATTTTTAAAAGAGTACGCGCAGGATTTTGTTTCGTTTAAGGCCGGACTCTTTGCAGCACAGGCATCGGGCGACCCGATCAAGAAGGCAGAGTCGATCAAAGAAATTGTTACCAGCATTGCACAGATCCCGGATCCTGTCAAGCGGTCGGTGTATATTCAAGAGACCAGTACGTTACTTAAAATTCAGGAATCGGTATTGCTTTCTGAACTGAATAAGGTACTGATCAACGAGCGTAGAAAAACGGAAAAAGATCGGTTCAGCAATCAGCAGGAGCCACCGCTAACAGGAGACATGGTGCAGGAGATTATCGCACCGGTAAAGATTGATGCCCAGGGTATGGTGGACTTGCAGGAGCGCGAAACCATTCGCCTGCTATTGAACTTCGCAGATAAAATGGTGGATGACAATACGCTCTCCGATTTTTTTGCTCGTGAGTTGGATGATGTAACCATGACAAATCCGGTCTACCGGCAAATTTACGATGAGTTTAAAAAGGGGATAAGTCAAGGCTCTATACCAGATAGCCAATATTTTTTACAACAGGGCAGTGAAGATGTAAAGCGTGCGGTTACCGATCTGATCACCGTGCGTTACGATCTCAGTACGCATTGGGGTGATAAATACAAGATATTTATTCCCCGCGATGAAGAAATGATAAATCAATTGGCACTTTCTAATGTGCTTCGATTAAAATTTCGTGTGGTGCAGAAAATGATGGAAGAAAATCTGCAAAAGGTAAAACAAGCAGAGAAGGGTGGCAACTGGGAAGAACTGGAAGAAGTATTGGTAGCACAAACCGGCCTGAAGGAGGCCGAACAGGAATTGGCAAAACTACTAGGTATTGTAATAGCCCGTTAGGAACAGGAAGTATCCTATTATTGTTAAATGAATTGAACTAACAGTACGATGAGTGATAAAATAAAAATTGATTCGATTGAAGATGCCATTGAAGAAATAAAGCATGGCAAAGTAATTATTGTGGTAGATGATGAAGACCGCGAGAATGAAGGTGACTTTGTTTGTGCTGCAGAATCAATAACCCCTGAAATTGTAAACTTTATGGCCACCCATGGCCGTGGGCTTATCTGCGCGCCAATCATGGAAGACCGTTGCGAAGAATTGGGTCTTGAGCTAATGGTAGGAAAGAATACGGCAGCTTTTGAAACTCCGTTTACAGTGTCCGTGGATTTGATTGGTCATGGATGCACAACAGGAATTTCCGCACACGATCGATTCAAAACCATCAAGGCATTGGTCGATCCGGAAACTAAACCTGAAGAGTTGGGTAAACCCGGGCACATATTTCCACTCAAAGCCAAAAAAGAAGGTGTGTTAAGACGGTCCGGTCATACCGAAGCAGCCATTGATTTTGCCCGCCTTGCTGGTTTTCGTCCGGCTGGTGTGCTGGTAGAAATCATGAATGAAGATGGCTCAATGGCTCGTTTGTCTGACTTACGAAAAGTTGCCGATCGGTTTAAGTTAAAACTTGTTACCATCAAAGACCTGATTGCCTACCGTATGAAAGTGGAGTCACAGATTCGAAAACACGTTCAGGTTAACATGCCTACGGAATATGGTGATTTTAAATTAGTGGCCTACGAGCAGGTAAATACTACCGAAGTTCATATGGCGTTAATAAAAGGCACGTGGGAGACTGATGAACCCGTGATGGTTCGAGTTCACTCTTCATGCGTAACAGGTGATATTTTTGGCTCGTGCCGGTGTGATTGTGGAACACAGTTACACAATGCGATGGCCATGGTAGAGCGGGAAGGCAAAGGCGTGGTGCTTTATATGAAACAAGAAGGCAGAGGCATTGGGTTGCTTAATAAATTGAAGGCATACAAACTACAGGAAGAGGGGTTAGATACAGTGGAAGCCAATCTGCAACTAGGTTTTGATATGGATAACCGCGATTATGGAATCGGTGCGCAGATTTTAAGTGATCTTGGCATTTCAAAAATTAAATTGATCACCAATAATCCAAAAAAACGGGTGGGATTGATGGGGTATGGCCTTGAAATTGTAGATAACATTCCCATTGAGGTTGCTCCCAATCTTCACAACGAAAAATATTTGATGACCAAACGCGATAAGATGGGGCATTCAATTTTAAAACAGAAATGAGAAGCTTAGTTTTTTTTATTTTATGGATCACGGTACTTCCACTGGCGGCTCAGCAATATGCGTATGAAGTTTGGCATACGGGTAAAGCCGTTCTGGATACAGGCGATACGTTGCGTGGAACAATAAAATATGATTTACAAAACGACATCTTACAGCTAAATGATAACAAAAAATTAGAAAGTTTCACCCCTCGAAAAGTTCTCTATTTTGAAATATTTGATGAAACCGTAAAGCGCTACAGGGTTTTCTATTCACTTCCATATGCCCAGACAGGTCAATACAAGGCACCCGTATTTTTTGAACTTCTGGAAGAAGGAAAGCTGACCATACTCTGTCGCGAGGCGCTTGAGTACAGAACCACTTCATCGCCCTTCTATTATTATGGTACCATCACTCGCCTGGTGTTGGTCTATAAATATTTTATGTTGAAAGAGAACGGTGATATCGTAGAATTTCGGGGCAAGAAAAATGATTGGTATACGTTTATGCCAACCAAAGCTGATGAGGTAGAGAGATATGCAAAGTCTAACCGCCTGGACCTGGACGAGAAATATGAATTAAGTCAGGTGATCGCCTATTACAATTCCCTTTTTAAAAAAAATTAGTTTCCTATTCTGATCTATGGCAAAACCTTTAATATTAGTTTCTAATGACGATGGCATTACTGCTCGTGGCATTCTTAATTTAGTAAATGTGATGAAAGAATTGGGGGATGTCTTGGTGGTTGCACCGGATAGCCCTCAATCGGGGATGGGGCATGCCATTACTGTTGGCGACACCTTGCGACTTACCGAATCATTTATCTTCGAAGGCGTGAAAGCCTATGAATGTTCTGGCACGCCTGCTGATTGCGTAAAGATGGCTCGTCATTTTGTGTGTAAGGATGACCGCCAGCCCGACCTGGTAGTTAGTGGAATCAATCATGGTAGCAACACCTCCATCAGCGTGTTGTATTCGGGCACAATGTCGGCAGCTATTGAAGGTGCCATTGAAGGTACTCCTGCTATAGGATTCTCGTTGTGTGATTATAGCCACAAAGCAGACTTCTCACATACGCATGATGTGGTGAAGAAAATTGCGCAGCAGGTCTTAGAGAAGGGCTTACCGAAGGGAGTTGCCCTCAATGTAAATATTCCGCCTAAGCGAAATGAACCCATGAAGGGAATTCGGGTTTGTCGGCAAGCCAATGCCAAATGGGTGGAGGACTTTGTGCAGCGATACGATCCCAATGGCAGAAGTTACTTCTGGATGACGGGTAACTTTGTGAATTTTGATAAAGGCGAAGACAACGATGAGTGGGCGATTGCCAATAATTACGTTTCCGTGGTTCCTTGTCAGTTTGATCTTACGGCCCATTCGGCAATCTCAGTGCTGAATGAAGAGTGGGGTATTTTGGGTTAAACCGGATCGACATCAAAGACAATTTTTGTACTTCGGTATTCTTTAATCTCTTGCAGCCCTGATGCAGTGTGGGCAAGAATGGATTTGATTTCATGAAGTTTACCCTGATCGCGTCTGATTTTCAGCAAAACAGTCATCAAATATTCGTTTCTGATTTTTGAAATCATGGCCTCACCGGGCCCCAGGATGCGAATGCCTTTCAATGTTTCCGTTAGTTGATTAACAAATGAGTCGGCAACAGCATGGGCGATTTTTTTGTCGGTGTGTTTTATGGTGACTTCAATCAATCGCGTAAAGGGAGGATAAAAATGTTCATGGCGATCGTGCAGTTGATCTTGCAGGAATCCGACAACATTATTTTCAATCACATATTTAAATAGGGGATGTTCTGGACTGGAGGTTTGCAACACCACTGTACCACGCTTTTCTCTTCGGCCGGCCCGGCCACTGACTTGCGTGATCAGTTGAAAGGCTCTTTCGAAGGATCGGAAATCCGGAAAGTGCATCATACGATCGGTATCAAATACACCCACCAGGCTCACACGATCAAAGTCAAGACCTTTCGTTACCATTTGAGTGCCAACCAGAATATCGGTATCACCGCGTTCAAAATCTCCAATTATGGTTTCGTATCCGGTACGTGAGCGGGTAGTGTCAAGATCCATACGCTGGATTTTAGCCTCGGGAAAAAACAGTTTTAGTTCTTCTTCCAGTTTTTCAGTACCATAACCAAGCGTAAGAATTCTTTTGGATGTGCACGTAGGGCATTGATTTGGCAACTCTTCGCGATAGCCGCAATAATGACAAATCAAGGCGTGGCGATACTGATGATAGGTGAGGCTTACCGCACAGTTGATGCACTTGGGCACCCAACTGCAGTCTTCACATTGCACTAAGGGCGAATAACCTCTGCGGTTTTGAAACAGAATGACTTGCTCTTTTTTATCAAGAACCTCCTTGATTTCTTTAAGCAGTCGGGAGGAGAATTCGCCTTTAGTAGTTTTACGTTTCTTCTCTATTGACAGATCAGCAAAAATAATTTCCGGCAATTGCGCTTCGCCAAAACGTTGGAGCAATGAAACGAGTCCATAACGATCGGTAGTAGCATGGTGGTACGATTCCGCAGAAGGAGTAGCACTACCCAGTAATACTTTTGCGTGATGATGTTGTGCCATCACGAGTGCTACATCGCGGGCATGATAGCGTGGAGCCGGGTCGTGTTGTTTGTAAGATGAATCATGCTCTTCATCTACGATGATCAGACTTAGGTGATCGAACGGAAGAAAGATCGCAGAACGCACTCCGATAATAAATCTGAATTTTCCGGTTAGCACACCATTCCAGACTTCTACCCGTTCGTTATCTGAAAACTTGGAGTGATACACGCCCATCTCAGAACCAAACATTTTTTTAAGGCGTAAAACAATCTGTGTGGTCAATGCAATTTCAGGTAATAAATACAATACCTGCGAACCACCTTCCAGTGCTTTTCGAATCAGATCAATATAAATTTCTGTTTTGCCGCTGCCTGTTACTCCATGTAACAAGGTGGTGCTTTGCTTTTCGAAACTGGCTAAGATTTCATTGCGTGCATTCTCCTGCTGTTCGCTAAGCAGCACGGGATGTTCTTGTGCGTTATCCGGAAAACCAAAACGGGGCACGATTACTTCAAACTCTTCCAGGATCTGTTTTTTTATCAAGGTGTTGACCGATGATTCTGAAATCTCATGATCCAATAGCTTGGATTTACCAATGCCTTGCTGATTTAATTCGGGGTGCGAGAAGATTGGCACTTCTTGCAGGTACTTGAGTAGTACGCTTTCTTGTTTGGGTTTAGCGGCAAGTGTTTCAAAAAGCGATTCCAGATTTTGCTTGTCTACATACTGTGCATGAATGCGGATGTGTTTCTCTGTTTTAGGTTTGAATTTTTCTTTTACTTCCTCAAAGAGAATAATCGCTTCTTTGGACGCCAGCGATTTGAGAATATGATAAATAGACTTGGTGCCTAACAATTTGGCAGCATCGGTGTAGTTGAGGGTGTCAGCTTTTAGTCGGTTTAACAACAGACGTTCTTTTTCAGAAAAGTCAAAGTCAGTTTCTTCAAGATCAAAGCCGGGCCGAAGTTGAACCATTGATTCGCTGGAGAGCTTGAGCCCGGAGGGAAGTGCAGCCTGCACCACTTCGCCCAGGGTGCACATATAGTAGTCTGCTATCCATTGATAAAGTTGAAACTGTTGTTCATAGATTACTTCACTGGCATCCAGCACATCAAGAATGTATTTGGCTTCGTAATCTTTAGGTGGATGTTGGTGTAGGCTGGCAATGATGCCGGTTAAGATTTTCTTTTGTCCGAAAGGAACGATCACCCTTTGCCCTTTCTTTACTACTTCGTTAAGCGTGGCCGGCACCCGATAGGTAAAGAATTTAGGAATGGGCACAGGCAAAACGATCTCAGCAAAGAAAGTCTCTTTGTCGATGGGGTTAAACAGATCGCCTTCGGGTGTCATGGTATGGCCGCTAAGTTAAGTGAATTTAGCACGCTAAGGCGCAAAGGTCGCAAAGTTAAAGCCCGACTTCTTATTCGTATTCCAATCATGTATTCTTTGATTCTTGGCGGCTTTGCGTGAACCCTAACTTAATCTGGATTAAGATCGTCACATTTACCGATGAGACGCAAAGGCGCAAAGTCTTTTGTCCTTTTTCTTAGCGTCTCTGCGCCTCCGCGGTTAGTCTTAACTTAACCTGGATTAAGATCGTATCCTTTATCTCTGTCTCAGGAATTAAATTTCACTTCAGTCTGTTATTTTGCACATACATGCACCGCAGAGATTTTCTTTCACATTCACTTTTAGGAATCAGTACGATGAGCACACTTAGTTCTTTTATGAATTCGATGGACGACTTAACGCCATCAGAACAGATGCCGGCATTATTTATCGGGCATGGTAGCCCTATGAACGCCATAGAGCAAAACGAATATAACCTCTCGTGGGCGGAGTTGGGTAAAAATCTTCCTAAGCCTAAGGCTATTCTTACGATCTCAGCGCATTGGCTTACCCGCGATACTCGAGTAACTGCCATGGAGCTGCCAAAGACCATTCACGACTTTGGAGGATTTCCGCAAGCATTGTTTGATGCAGAGTATCCCGCTCCGGGAGCACCAGACTTTGCAGAGCTAACTAAAACGATGGTAGGCAAAACAGCAATACAATCCGATTTTGAATGGGGGCTGGATCATGGCACATGGAGTTTTTTATTACCCATGTATCCACAAGCCGATATACCGGTCTATCAATTGAGCCTCGACTATTACAAACCCATGCAGTATCATTATGACCTGGCCCGTGAACTGCGAGAGTTACGCAAGAAAGGCGTGATGATCATTGGCAGCGGAAATATCGTGCACAACCTGCGGATGTTAAATTTTTCTGGCCAGACCTATGAGTGGGCAACTGAGTTTGATCAAACCATCAAATCATTCCTGGTGGATAGAGATCATGAAAGGATTATACATTATGATAAACTGGGCAATGCAGCTCGCATGTCTGTGCCCACGCATGATCATTACCTGCCCTTGATTTATTCTATAGCGCTGCAGGAGAAGAATGAGCAGATTTCTTTCTTCAATGAAAAAACAGATATGGGCTCAGTGTCAATGCGCTCTTTTGTGATTCGTTAGATTTTACTCCTTCGTGTTCCTTTATGGCTTCGAGTCTTTGTGGTTCAAAAATATTTGCCACTAAGTCACGAAGGCACTAAGATTCATGTTCGATCGCTTTTTATTTATAGTTCGGTAGATTTTACTCCTTCGTGTTTCTTTGTGTCTTAGGGTCTTTGCGGTTAAGAAATTACTTTTCAACTACTTTAATCAGCGACCCCTTACTAAGCTTGTCACTCAACAGCACACCATTTAAGATTGCCAATTCTTCATATCGACTTGCTGGCATATTGAAACTCTGAAATGCAGCTTGAGCAGTCATTGATTGTGGCAACGTTTTTATCCGAACAACTTCGGGTTTTCTGTTTATTTTTTCTGAATCAGTTAGTTTTTTGAAATCTCTGATGGTGGAGAGAAATGCGGATTGATAATTTGTGAATTTTGAGAGTTCTGAAATTCCCATCAAGCTATAGTTGTTTCCCTCATATTCAATCAGCGCAGAGAGTACGCGGATCGTACCCTTTTCTTGTTTCTGATCCGCTATGATCAGGATCGAATTCAAGCCATTGATAGTTTCTTTTTTTGATTCGACCAAAGTAAGTTGATATTGCTGAAGCATCTGATTGGCCGTCTCATCCAGCGCGCCTTTTCCGGCAAGGGTAAGCATCAATAAGGCTTCTCCATTTTCCGGTGCCATTTGTACTTGTTGCGGAGTATTTTGAAGTTTCCACCCACCCGGTATTGAAAATTGAAATTTCATTACGGGATGATAGAAAAAATTATTTTCAACGAATCCTTGTTTGGGATCTTCGCCTAAAACCAAGCCGTCAATAAGTTTCAAATAGCTTTCTCTATTAATTTTTGGATTCGCCAATTTTAATTTCATTTTCCATTCCTCCGCAAGTTTTGCTACAGTAATGTTTCGCTCTTCCGGAGAGGGATGGGTAGATAAAAATTCCGGAATTTTCTCTCCACCTGCAATCTTGTCCTGCCGTTCCAGAGTTTCAAAAAAGCCTGCCATTTCGGAAGCATCATACCCAATGCGGGAAGAATATTCTACACCTAGTTTATCAGATTGGCGCTCAGCATCTCTTCCAAAACTCATCATCGCCAACTGCATACCAGCAGACAGAGGTTCAACAAACTGAGAAAGCTCCGGCACCAACATCACTCCGGCAATTATTCCTAATTGGCCCAGCATGGCATTTCTTTGTTGGATCACCGAATGCCTGGCCGTGATATGACCGATTTCATGTCCTAATACTCCGGCAAACTCTGCCTCATTATTAAAGTGTGCCATGATGCCCCGGGTAAAGTATACATAGCCTCCAGGCACCGCAAATGCATTGATCACCGGTGAATCAACAATTTTAAATTCATAGGCGAGTTTGGATCGGTGTGAGACCTTGACCATTTCCTGACCTTTTTCGTTGATGAATTTTTGTAAACGCGGATCTTCGTACGATCCAAAGAAGGCTACAATCTGCGGATCCGATTCTTTGCCCATACCAATTTCCTGACCTTCGGTCATCATCACAAACTGTTTCCGTCCGGTTACCGGATTCATGGCACATCCGGAAAAAAATAGGATGAACACAAAACTTATGGCTGATAGGTATACTGATGTTTTCATAGTACATTGATTTTGAATAAAGCTGATACATGATCCTGCTGAACAGATTCTAACATTCCATTTTGGGGCCAGATTTATTTTGAAAAACGTTAATACATGCCTGATTTAAGAACCATGCCTAATTTTTAATCAATTCAATTTTTGTATTTTTCGACCTTCGACCTTCAACATTTATATAATGGATGCAACCCAATACCTGGCTTTTCTACCCTTGTTGATCTATGGGTTAGGGCTCACTACCCTGATGTCGGATTGGAAACGACATTTTGATCCTAAAGAAATATACTTACCCTACACGCTGTTGTCATTGGTGATCACGGAGGTGGCCGTCTATAATGTATTTATTTACATACAACTTATAAAGGAATTTCAGGAGCAGAGCTATTTGAGTTATCTATCGTACCTGATTTCGCCTTTTTTGTTTTATATGGCTGCGCAGGTTTTTACCCCGGATCCAGGGACAAACACAAAAGAGTACTTCGTGAAACGGATGCCTTTGTATTATAGTCTGTTTGCTTTATTGATAGCAAGCCATTTTATCTATGAACTCGAAGAATCTCAATATGCTACCGTCATGCGACTGGTATTCATTGTGCTTACGTTGGGAGTGGGTCTTTCAAAGAAGCCCTTGCTCAGTTACCTCGTTGTTTTATTATGGGCTGTTTCGCTTTTCCTACGGGGCTCCATTAGCCACGGTTAAAAGGGAAATACCAAAGTATCAAAACAGTAGCTCGATAAAGAGCCCGTTTTTTTTGAATCAAATTCAAAGTGGTATTTTTTCAACCAAAATTTCATTTCCTGCTTTATCAAAATAGGTGCAACTCATTTGGTGGTTTATACGCACTTCCCACTTATCGATCCCTGACACAGCACAGTTATTACAAAACGCGGTATAGTCAGTTTTTCCTTGTTGGTGTGCTTTTAAGTCTGACCGGAACTGAGTTTCGTTTGACACGTCTGCACTTAACATTTTTGTATCAGACCATGAATAAAAGCTATAATAATTTCGCGGTATCTACTCTTTTCATTAAAAGAAAGGTCTCGCCACAGTTCTCCGTGAGAAAAGTGATAGGAATAGACCACCTGCACGTTTCTAAAACTCGTTTGTCTTATCTGCTCCTCAAAAAAGTTGGTGTAGTCGTATAGATTGTTATCACAAATCAACAACATTGGGTGGGATAGATATTTAAGATAGTTTACAGGAGAAGCTTTCAAGAAGTCAATTTCATTGTTTCCAAATACTGCTTTAACATGTAAGTCAGCAAGTTCTGGCCTGTTTCCATTTTTAAGTATTTTATAATAGTGAGGAATGTCGTACGTGCCAGATATCGGTATTACTCCTTTGAATATCGTGCGAGAAATCCCATGCTTGTCTAAATATGTACTGTCAAGAGCAAGTAATGCCGCCAAGTGTCCTCCCGATGAATAGCCACCAATAAAAATATTAGTTTTATCATATCCGTATTTTTCAGCATGATCGAATAACCACTTAGTTGCTGTCGCAACATCTTCAATGTGTGCGGGATGTTGAACCCCAGTGTTTAGCTTGGGGTCTCTCCATGTCGCGGGACTTAATCGATGGCCAACGCTAGCTACCGCGATTCCAACTTTTGCAAATTTCCTGGCTAAATCCATTTCCTGATTTCTATCACCGTAGGACCAGGCACCACCACCAATCCAAATTAAAATTGGAAAAACTTCTGCGGACTTTGGTAAAACAAGATTTAATCGTTGTAATTTTTCATCCGCAATATTGTGTTTATCAACATAGGGCAAATCGTTAAATTCAACAAGATCAAAACTGTCCTGTTTCTGTCCATATAGCATTGTGGGTAAAAGGGCAATTATTAATGTAATAAGGCTTCTCATCTTTCACTTATTGTTAACCAGAAATCGATTTATATCCAGCTGCACCAATGCTCAATCCATACGATAGGTCATAATCATACTATATTTTGTTTTGATCAGAGTAAGTTGTACACATGGTTTTCAAAGGTAGATTAGTCGTGTTTGTAACAAAACCGAAGATAAACACAGTTGTTTCTTTCGGTCATTCTTTAATTTTTATAACTCCTCTTTTATATAAATTCAATGCTTTTTGTAAAATACTTTCAATTGTTTTGATAGGTAAATCTTTATTCGGATTAACGTTGAAAACTTTCATTCGTTTGCGATTGTCTTGTTTTAATGCTGGGTCGATGAGATGTTTTCCTTCCACCATAAGTATATAGGGGTAAGTACTTTTTTTATCAGTCCATAAATAGCAGAACATCTTATTCTTATAACAAAAGCAAGGCATTCCCCACTTTATCGTTTCAGTAATATATTCGTCCTGATTAAGAATAATACTCCGCAACGCAAGCAGACAACCTTTGGTGGGTTCTTCTTTGTTCAGATAATAGGCTTGAAGTTCCGAAACCATTCTTCAGTTTTCTTGGGCAAAAGGTCAGGCCTTGGCGAAGGAAGGACAATAATCATAGTTTTTGAAAGTGCTAGAAGGCTAGTGTTATTTCCAATTACGATCGATCAGACAAAGTAGTCGATAAAATAGTTGTGTTTAAACAGTAACGCTACTATGACCGTGTAGGTTGTTAATTCTTCCAGTTTATTCTTTTTCATTTTTTCTGGATTAAGAAGTTGATATTATGAGATTGGCTTTTGGTTTCATTTTCTTAATGACTGTTAACTCGGTTTAATAGCCTTTCTATTTGTGTTCTATGCTTGCGTTGAAGAATAATTGGATAAAAATTTAAAATGATATTCATAGGCTGAATCCATAAAAAGACAAATTTATGACCATAATATAAAAGGATTGAAGATAGAATAAAAATTGAAAGGAAAGCAAAGAGATGACCAAATTCCGATTGCCTTGTGTTGTAATCAAATAATAACACCCCTGATTTTGTTCCATTGAAATATTTTTTGTTATCATCTTTTCGGTAAAATGTCATTAATAAAAAGTATTTAAAGAAATTAACACCCAGCCATTTATATAAAGTATTGAGCCTTTCAGGATTTTTTATTTGATAGTAGGAGTAAGGCAAAAGCTTGCTTGTGGGGTATACAAAACCAAGGAATGCAAAGGCTCCGGTTAATAACAAATTAAAGGCAAGGGCTGAGGCAATAATTGCGGGTAAAGAAAATTCTTCTGGTGATAGTTTATGGAATACAGTAACTAATTTGTAGGTATTGTAAAGAAGTATCATTGACAAAATTGTAAGAACTATTTTTTTGAGCATTGTATGGTATTGATTTTACAGATTTCTGTTCACAGAGCAAGTTTGGTTGTCCAAGTTCAACGCAAACATAGTGGGTTCTCATTTTGATTTTGTATAGAGAAATCCAATACCATCATATATGGCTTGGGGTAAAACTGAATGATGGTCTGCGTGTTCATATTGTTTATAATTAAAATTCAAGTTTTCGTTTTTGGCCGACTTTAATTTTCCGATTAAATCCGCCAAGGGTAATTGTAACATGTTTGCTTCGGATGTTCCCACCGCTATAAACAGGTTCGATTCTCTTTTATTGACAAAAGATGTTCTATCCTGAAATATTTCGGATTGATTCCACCATACTGCTGGAGAAATCAATAAGTAGTTTGTAAATAGATCACTATGTTCTAAATAGGAATAAAAACCTAATAAACCTCCAAACGAATGACCCAATAAACCTCTGGTTGTCTTGTCTACCGGGAACTCGCTTTCTACTGATTGGATAATTTCATTTTTAAAAAATCGTAAAAAGGCATCAGCCCCTCCGGTTGTTGATTCATCTAAGGGCACTTCCCCAAAATTAATTTTAATATTTAAGTTATATTTTGAAGGTGTGAAGTCCATATTTCTTTGACGGTTCCAGGCCTTTTCATCACCCACAGAAGAGACGCCTACTAAAATCACGTCCTCCATATTATTTGCTATGGTTTTGGCTGATAAGCTTTTTATTCGATAGCAGCCCATCACCAAATCTTTTAGCCACCAGGCATCCAAGTAATAGAGAATTTTATATTCTTTATCTGTTTGATAATCAGCTGGTAAAGTAATAATTAAATTATAGGGTTGACCCAACTCATTTTTAATTTCTTTAATTATTGTCGAAGGTTCAACACTATCGAATAAATGTTTTTGGGCATGAATATCGGTCACTACAAGAAGCAGTGATAGCATCGTAATTAAAAATAGGTTGGCCATAGATTTTATTTTACTATCACGAATGCAAAGCCTTGCACTGGTTTTATTCAGCTCAGTCAGAGATTATTGTAAGTTTCTTTTTTCCAATTCTTTTTTCAGTGCTTCGTATCGCTTTGGTTTCTTCAATAATAGATAAATCAGAAACAAAGGAAGTAAGATAATAAACCCCCAGGCGTTTGCGGCAGCACCATAGATGATTATTCCGACTAAAAACCCGATAAAAAATGCATCTATGATGGGTGATGGTTTGTTGTTTTTTGCTACTTCCAGCAATTCTTTGTCTGTTAATTGAGATAGTTCTTTTGGGTTCATGGGGTCTAATTTGTCTTTATTTATATTTACTTATAATGCTTTTTACCATAGCCATCAACTCTTCATCAAGATGATTTTCTTCATCCTTTAAAAATAACCGTTTTAGGGCAAAGGTCATCAAGCGGGTGTTTTATATTCTGAATGTTTTTGGTGCTTACACGGGTATAAATCCCGGTGGTTTATTACTCTAATGTCCCAATTGTGGCCTGACTTTTAATCCCGGGCTTCACTACAGCTTGCTGCATCGCATTGGCAAGTTTTCTTTCGTCATAGCGTTTACCAGCCTTTTGCATGATTAGCTTTTTCATCGTTATTTGTCTTCGCGACATGAACGATCTCAACCAATACGTAGTTTCAATGCAATGAAAAAAGCTATTCCTTATCTTCTCTTGTTGGTATTTTTTATCCTGGCGCTTTTCGTGAAGCGTTGCCGCGATCAGGAAGCATCTACGCTGGAAACAAAACCGATAACCAATAAGCAAACGGAAATCGAAGCCAATCGCAAAAACAACCTCGATATTTTTCGCGATCCTGAGGCTACGTATTTTTTTACCAAACATGCCCGATGCCGCATGGCGTGCAGGCGCATTACGCAAAAGGAAGTAAAGGAAATTGTGCGCAAGGTTGAGGTGAATTACAACAAGAGTGATTTGAATGATCCCAAAGGTCCCACCTATGCATTGGAGGGCTACACCACCAAGGATCGACAGCATCTGCGTGTCATTGTCGCACCCAAACAACGCCATCTTTCCATTATTACCGTTATTGATTTGGATACTGATTGGGAGTGCACCAGTTGTGATTAATCCACCTACACCAAAGCTAGGTGGATAAATGTCACCTGTGTAATGTAAGTATGCTGTAACATTCAGGAGGTTAATGCAAGATGTGTTTTCATGCCTTTAAAAAGTAATTCCCACTTAACTTTTATTATGGGTCGTTTGTCGGCTGAAGTTACTCCTGCTGGTGAAATCATGAGTTAGGGAGCTCTGGCCGGTGATCAAGGGGTCAACACAGCAGACTATGAAAAAGAATTACGTAATAATCTTGTTGGCAGGATGGCTTTATTGTTCAGGTATTTACAATACATATGGTTTTGTAAATGCAGATCTCAACGCAGAAGTTTTGTCTGGTTCCAGCAGCATATCGGGTATGGGTGAAGGGGGCGGTAAAAATGGAAACGGGGGAAAAGATAAAAACAAAGGCAAAGGTTGCAGCAACCCTTCGCATGATCATAGCAAGGATAAGGATGGCGGCAAAAATTGCAACGGTAATGATAAGGATAATAAGGGCGGTGACGGAAAGGGAAAAGGTGATAAAGATAAAAGCTGTGACAACCCTTCGCATGATCATAGTAAGGATAAGGATGGCGGCAAAAGTTGCAACGGCAAGGATAATGATGATAAGGGCGGTGACGGAAAGGGAAACGGTGATAAAGATAAAAGCTGTGGCAATCCTTCCCATGATCATAGTAAGGATAAGGATGGAGGCAAAAATTGTAACGGCAAGGATAAAGATGATAAAGGCGGTGATGGAAAAGGAGACGATAATAAAGATAAAAGCTGCGGCAACTCTTCACACGATCACAGCAAAGATAAAGAGGGCGGTAAAAATTGTGATGGCAAGGATAAGGATGATGTAAATAATGGCGGTGACTCAGATCAACAACCTACCTGCGAGGGAAATAGCTACTCCACATCCATCGTAAACAAAAATGAAATGACTGACACGTGCGTGGAATACGAGATTAAAGTCTCCTACGATGGCACGCGTAGCTTCGGACTTTCACATTTCTCGATAGGCATTCCTTGTGGAGAAGTAAAAAATATCAGCAATTCGGAAAACTGGAAACAAGTATTCGGTAAAGATCCCACTACGGGTGTGTATGGACTTAAGATTGATGACATCAAGGGTTTTGGTGAAAAAGGTGCTGATAGCTTCACGATCAAGTTTACCTGGTGCGGAGATGCCTCGTGTGAAAAAGCTTTAGGTGTTGTTTCCTATAAGGCCGGCCAGTGCATCGACTACGACACGTTACAGGATTCAAGCAATGACAATGGTGGCGGATCAGAGGGTGATGGATCTGGAGACGGGGATGGTAATGATGACGGTTCTGATGGTGATGGCTCTGATGGTGGTGGTAACGATGGGGGTGGTGGTGATGGTGATGGAACTGATGGTGACAATCCTCCAGACTCTGTTAACACATGCTCTACGCTTATTGCCAGGTTGCAAAAAACCAATGTCAGTTGTGCAGGCAGCAGCAATGGTCAATTGCAGGTTGTGATAATAGACGGACAAGAGCCTTATACCTATGCCTGGTCGACAGGCGAAACTTCTGCCACTATACAGAATTTAGCAGCCGGCAATTATCTGGTCACAGTCACGGATGCCAAAAGCAACACGATGACATTGGCTGAAAGTATCACGGCAACGGAAGCCATCACGATCACGGAATCGCTTACGCAACCAACCTGTAGTGGATTCACCAATGGTGCCATTAGTTTAAATGTAGTAGGTGGAAGTGGTGCCTATTCATATTCCTGGAGCAATGGCACGACTCAACAAGACCTTACTAATCTGGGAAGCGGATCGTACACAGTTGTGGTTTCTGACAGTGTCGGATGTTCTTCGCAAAAAACATTCACGCTGGTAAACAGCACGGCCATAACGGTGGGGGTAAATTTCAGACACCCTACATGCAATCAAAGTAATGGTCTTATCGATATTACACCCGCGGGTGGTGTAGCACCTTATACATATTTATGGAGCACGGGCGCCACTACGCAGGATCTTGCGAATGGTGTTGCCGGCACGTATACAGTTAAAATAACAGATGCCACGGGTTGCTTCGTCAATATGACGTATGCGCTTCGTCTCAATAATACCCTGGCGTTGAAGTATGTTGTATCACCCACCAGTTGTGCAGACGATGGCTCAGGAGCAATTGACCTTACCGTAACCGGTGGCACTGCTCCCTATACGTATCTCTGGCAAGATGGTATAACTACAGAAGACCGCACAGGAGTGAAGTCAGGTCTTTACAAAGTGACAGTGACCGATGGCAGTGGCTGTTCTTCTTCGATTAACATAAGTGTGTTTAAAAAAACCTTCACGGTTACCAGCGAAGTAGTTCAACCGAAATGCGCAGGCGATCTCGGCTCGATCACGGTTACTCCTGTGGATGGTGTTTCTCCTTACACGTATTCGTGGAACACTGGAGATACCGGCAATTCACAAACAGGTGTTGGCCCGGGAACCTATTCTGTCAACATTATCGATGCCAGTGGTTGCAGTGTTACCATGGTTTTTGTGATGCCCACCTTGGTAGCCATCAGTGCAACCAATGAGGTAAGCAACACGCAGTGCGGGAGTGAAGGTGCGTTTGCGATCGACCTTACCGTAAGTGGTGGAATGTCTCCGTACACCTATGAATGGTCAAGCGGTGCTACAACGCAGGATGTGTCCGGATTACAATCGGGAACCTATACGGTGAAAATTACCGATGCGAATGGTTGTAGTGTTACAAAGGAAGTGGTGGTCAATCCGGTTTCTGTGAGCTGGAGTTGCCTGATCAATCAACCTACTAAAGAAGTGGTGTGTAAATCAGCCGGTAACTTGCTCACCACGTCCATACAGGATGCAGCCACTTATCTATGGACAGTATCCAGTGCGGATAGCAGTTGGGTCATCACGGCTGGTGGCGATGCGTCCACAATGGTTTATACTGCGGGCAATGCCGGCACGTCAGCAACGTTTACATTAACCATTACCAAAGATGGCTGTATGAAATCATGCACATATACCACTTCAACAACTGGCTGCACAGAACGCGACAATACCGGAGGTGGCGATCCGTTAGCGGACGATCCTTGTGCAAGTGACACAATCAACACCATCACCAAAGAAATTACAACCGACTCAACCGCGGTTGCTACCACATCCACTTCTTCCACTACTCAGCAATCTGACGAGAATGAAGAAACACCGGAGAAGACTGAAGTTGAATCGTTGGATGATAGTATGATTACAGGACTTCAGGTGAATGCATATCCCAATCCATTCACCGATCGGGTGAATTTCGAATGGACTTCGAATGAAGATGATCACGTGCAGGTGGAAATTTTGGATGTATTGGGGAGAAGAACTTCGGTTATATTCAGAGGCCCTGTGCAGAAGGGAAATTCATACTCATGTGACTGGTCGCCAACGGGTACAGATAGATTGTACCTCTACCGCTATCAATCGTCTAAGAAAATGGAACAGGGTAAACTGCTAATGAAATAAGGTCTTGCTGTCAGGTTGAGCCTGTCGAAACCTATTTAAAAAGAATAGTCTTCAACAAGCTCATACCGACTGTATAATTTGGCTAGTCTCAGGTTTTTTAAAAAGATCAATCAATAAACTTCAACATTCGAAATCACCGGGCAGGCTTTTGATTCTTTTATGTTGATTCGTATCGCCTGTGCTTCTGTGGGGTCAATTTTCAAAATTCGTTTGTAACCGATGGTAGTTGCCGATGCCACAGGTTTCCATTCGTCATCCTGTTTCAATTCTACCGTGAATGACTTGATACGCTGCCCCAGTGTTATATATTCCTGCAACACCAGGTAGTTGATTGTTTGCGTGCCTTGCAAGTCGATTTCAAAACTGGCCGTAGTCACCGAATCATCAACCGCCCAATAGGTATCTTTCATTCCATCGGTGATGTTTTTACCCTCGAATTGCTCAGCATCACCACGAACCTGGTCAGTGTACACCGGTTTATTGAGCGCGAGATTGGTTTTAAATTCTGTATCCAGCAATTCTCTGAAACCCTTCAGTGCTGCTACATCGTTTTCATGCACAAGTCCGCGTCTGTCGGGCGGAATATTGAGCAGCAGGGTAGAACCCCGGCCCACGGACGTGAGATAAATATCAAACAGTCGCTCCGGTGTTTTAACCAACGAATCCTCTTCGGCATGATAGAACCAGCCCTTGCGAATGGAAACATCTACTTCTGCCGGAATCCAATGCGTTCCGTTTTCAGCACCTTCATTCAAAAGTTTTTCGATACCTGCCTTGCCGGCAAATAATGTGTCCGGTGTAATGGTATTCCAATTTGTTTCTCCGGCTACACCGCGTTCGTTTCCCACCCATCGCACGCCTGGTCCGGCATCGCTGAAGAAAAGTATGTTGGGTTCCATGTCGCGCACATATTGTAAGGTAGTTGGCCAATCGTAATAAGTCGAGCCTTGTATACTGCGCTTCTCGCGTTGGCCACCATAATAGCCATCACCACCATTCGCACCATCAAACCACATTTCAAATACAGGTCCGTAGTGGGTAAAAAGTTCTTTTAATTGATTGCGGTAATAATCCACATAGGCGGGTGTTCCATATGCTGCATGGTTGCGATCCCACGGTGAGAGATAGACACCAAACTTCAATCCATACTTCTTGCAGGCATCGGCCACATCGCGCACTACATCGCCTTCACCATTTTTCCACGGACTACTTTTCACAGAATGTTCGGTATACTCGCTGGGCCACAGACAGAATCCATCGTGATGTTTGCACGTAAGAATCACACCTTTGAAACCAGTTTCTTTAAAGGTGCGCACCCATTGATCGGCATCGTAGTTTGTGGGATTAAAAATAGCGGGGCTTTCATCGCCATAACCCCACTCTTTACCTGTAAAGGTGTTGGTGGTGAAATGTACAAAGGCGTTGAGTTCCATCTCGTGCCAGGCCAGTTGATTGGGTGCAGGCACGGCTGGCATGGGAGCAGGCGGTGCTGTTTCTTTCTGTGCGCAGGAAAAGGTGAATGCTATCAGAATAATAGCTGGCAGGTATAGTTTCTTCATGATGATTTGAGTTGCTCTAGTGCTTCTGCAGGATTATGGACCGGTAGTTTACAGGTTTTATTTTGACAAATATAAATTAACGTCTTGTTAGGTTTAGCTTCACGATTGGCCAACAAAGCCAATTCACTATTATCTTGAGTTCCAACAGTAATAGTGAAAGGCAAAAAATGCTGATCTAATTCATGTCTGAAAGCAAGTGCTTCATTGCCTGAAATAACTACTTCACTCATGCCGTGAATCATTTCCGTGAGCAAAACTCCCCAATGACACATGTAACTGGGTTCTGATTCAATCATGCCATAGAGTTTTGAAACCATTTCCCGGCCTAATTCTTTCCAGTCTTCGCGATCGATCAACAAGCCTAATGTAAACAGGTTACGCGCCATCACCGAGTTTGAGCCGGGGATCACGTTATCAAAAATTTCTTTCTTTCTGGCGATAAGCGCTTCTGCTGTTCCTGAGGAAATGAAAAAATATCCTTCATCGCTATCATAAAAATTATGTTGCACATATTCACACCATATGCTTGCCTTATGCAACCAACCTTCGTTAAAGGTTACCTGATACAACGAAGTGTAGGCTTGAATCAGAAAGGCATAGTCTTCGAGAAAGCCTTCGGTCTCAGAGTGTTTATTTTTGAAAGCCCGGTAAACTTTTCCATCTTCAATCAAATGATTTTCCAGAAAGGAAATTGCATTCAGTGCAAGCGCAAGAAACTCAGGTTCCTGAAAGGCTTTATAAGCATCCACCAGCCCTTGGATGGTCATCGCATTCCAGCCGGTCAAAATCTTATCATCTAACCCCGGACGAATGCGTTTATTCCGAACCTGCAATAGTTTTAGTTTCAGATTTTTTATCTCTTCCGATTCGGTTGTGTTTTCGGTATTACGATCTCTGCGAAAAATATTCCGGCCTTCTTCCCAATTGCCACCCGATGTACACTGATAGTGTTTCAAGAGTAAATCTGAATCCGTTCCTAAAACATCGTTGATTTCTTTTTCTGCCCATGTATAAAATTTCCCTTCAACTCCTTCGCTGTCGGCATCCAGTGCAGAATAAAACCCACCCCCCGGATGTGTCATTTCGCGCTTCAACCATTCGACCGTTTGAAATACAACTTCCCGGAATAAATTATCTTTTGTAATCGAATAGGCTTCCGCGTAAAGCGTTAGCAGTTGGGCATTATCATAAAGCATTTTTTCAAAATGGGGCGCAAACCACTCCGCATCCACTGAATATCTTGAAAAGCCACCCCCTAATTGATCATAGATTCCTCCAAAGGCCAGTTGTCTCAAGGTATGTGAAACCATGTGCAACGCCTGCTCATCTTTACTGGCAGCATAATAGCGTAACAGGAAAAGCCAGATGGAAGGCATCACGAACTTGGGCGCTTTCTCAATCCCACCCCAGGTATTATCAAATCGCTTCGATAATATCTGAAACATGTTGTCCAGACTTTCGTGCTTAAATGTATCTGCACCCTCGTTGGCAAAGCGATGCAGGTCGCTTTTTTGCAGATGTTCGCTGAGTGATTCGGCTGATTGATTAATCTCGGTGCGCTTCTCGCGAAACGCGTGGTTAATCTGACGCAACAGGAGTGACCAATTTTTGGCAGGGAAATAAGTCCCCCCGAAAAAAGGTTGTTGGTTGGGTGTTAGAAATACATTCAATGGCCAGCCTCCGTTTTGCTGCATAGCCTGCACAGCCTCCATGTATACATGGTCGATATCCGGTCGCTCTTCCCGATCGACTTTAATGCATACAAAAAACTCATTCATAATTTCCGCGATGTCCGGATTCTCAAACGATTCATGCTCCATCACATGACACCAATGACAAGCAGAGTAGCCAATGCTTACTAAAATTGGTTTATCTTCTTTAATCGCTTTATCTAAAGCTTCATTTCCCCATTCATACCAATCAACAGGGTTGTGAGCATGTTGCAAAAGATAGGGTGAAGTAGAATGAATAAGTCGGTTAGGCATGGCTAAGATGTGATTGAACAAGTTTGATTTCTTCTTCTACCGGAACTATACTCTTCATCGATTCCAGTTTATGAAGTGTCTCTTTTAAAAATTTCTGATGGGCGGGTGCAGCAATTTGAAAGGGACGATGGGCCAGCGCTTTCTGGATTTCATTGAGCGAATTGATAAGCTGTTTCGTTTCCGGTGTAAAGTAGCGATCACTAAATTTTTGATTGATATAATCGCGTGCTTCCGCAGAGGGATGAATCATGTCCCGTTCATAAAACCGATAGTCCCGTAAATCATCCATCATGATTTCATAGGCCGGAAAATACTCAACAGAATCATAGCGCTGAGTAAGAGTATGGCACAGTATTCTTAATAACCCTTTGCTTACACTGTTAAACTCCAGGGTGTCTTTAAGATGTCGCACCGGACTAACCGTGACGATAATTCTTATCCCCGGATTTATTGCTTTCAGCTTTTTATAGAGTTCATCAAAGGAGGCAAGGATTTCATTTTCGTCCAGCAGTTTTTTTGTAAACACGTTGGCCGGAATTTTATGACAATTTGCAACGAGTGAATTGGTTTTTTGTAAACGATATACCCAGGCGGTACCATAGGTGAGGATCAGAACATTAGTATGCTGTACAAATTCTTTGACCAATTGTTGCTGCTTTCGGATAACCTGATCAAGTTGCTCCCGTGTGGATGCTGTCCATGCTGAATGGTAATGATGATGATACCAGCTTCCATCCCGTTCAACAAAGAGTGATTCGTCCAGTTTATTTTCTAACGATGAAAGTAGTAGTTGGTGGATAGAAACCGGGTTGTAGGTAGTGCCAAAAGGATTTACAAGCACTTCAAATTTGTTGGTCTTCATCCAATGTCCAAACTGATCTGCAAAACAAGACCCCAGCGTAGCTACCTTGTGATGCAAATCAAGGGGTTGGGTGGGTGGGCAATTTATTTCAGTGCGAAACGAATGTGACATCGGGAATTTGAATATTTTTAAGAATTCAATTGAACTTGAAAGATAGCAGGTTCTGAGGGGTCAATTCTACTTCGCACACAAAATTATGAATAGAAATATTGGTGCCTTACACCGAATAGCATCCAAAAAATCAAGACTTATCATAGGCCTGATGTCGGGCACCTCGCTGGACGGACTGGATGTAGCATTGTGCAAAGTTTCGGGAAGTGGCCAATCGACCAAAATTAACGTGGTGAAATTTCACACCTGGCCTTATACCAATCTGGTAAAAGAACGGGTGTTGAGCGTATTTGCCAAAGAGCAGGTTGACTTTCAGCAACTCTGCGAGCTCAATGCCTTTCTTGGTGGGTTGCATGGAAAGCTCGTGGTGAAGTCGTTGCGTAAATGGAAGTATGTGCCAACTCAAATTGATGTAGTCGCTTCCCATGGTCAGACTGTTTTTCATTCGCCCCGGTTTTTATATCCGCAGGCGAAACAGAATTCAACCCTGCAAATTGGAGATGGCGATCACCTGGCAAAGGAATGTGGAATTATTACGATCAACGACTTCAGACAAAAACATATAGCAATGGGTGGCGAAGGTGCACCGCTTGC
The DNA here is from genome assembly GCA_041736555.1 of Cyclobacteriaceae bacterium. Lineage (GTDB taxonomy): Bacteria > Bacteroidota > Bacteroidia > Cytophagales > Cyclobacteriaceae > ELB16-189. The sequence goes on along the minus strand of JBGSTJ010000039.1, from coordinate 67,479 downwards.
CGTTTATGGCGATTACCTTTTGTTTTCTAAAAAAGGCGAAGACCGGATTATGCTGAATGCAGGTGGCATTGGTAACTTTACATACTTGCCAGCTTCAGGTAAAGCCTCTGAAGTATTTGTTACCGATACCGGACCCGCCAATACGTTAATCGATCAGGTCATTCGAAAACATCTGCCAAATGTTTATTTTGACAAAGATGCTGTTTTGGCAAAAAGAGGAACATATCACTCCGGTTTATTAAACGCATTAAAGTCCAATCCTTTTTTTTCAAAATCGTTTCCCAAAACAATTGGCCCCGAGTTGTTTAATCTGGAGTATGTAACGCGAGCTCAGCAAAACAGCAACACGGAAACCATTTCATTGGAAGATCTATTAGCCACCTTAACCCGCTTCAGCGCAGAGACTATCGCAGATGCCTTGCGCAAAGTAATCAGGAAGAAAAGTACCTGTAAGTTGTATATGAGTGGAGGTGGGGCACACAATCCATTGATGATGCAATGGATTCAGCAATTGCTGCCGCAGGTTTCCTTTCATGAGATGTCGGAATTGGGAATTGATGGCGATGCCAAGGAAGCGGTGTTGTTTGCTGTGCTTGCCAACGAGGCCCTGGCCGGAGGTAAAGTGAACTTTGGCTCACGATCTAAAGTACCCTCGGTGTCGATGGGCAAAATATCTTTTTCAAACTGAGAACGTGAAATATAATCTCACGCTAATAATTAGAAGTAAAAGAATCTTAAATTCACGAAAAATGAATTGAAAGAATACTTTATGAAAGTATCTTTTGTACCTCGTGCTATATCTTTGCGTCTTTGCGTCTTTGCGCCTGCCTGCTGTGGCAGGGTGTATCTGTTAGTAAGAATCCAATGAGTTCAAAGTTTATAAACATTACCGAACAACCTTCCCACTATCGACATCTGGAAAAGATGTCAGTAAACGAATTGCTTACGAACATTAACAAAGAAGATCAATCCGTTCCACTCGCGATTGAAAAGTCAATTCCTCAAATTGAAACCCTCATTCAGGCTGCTTCAGATAAAATGCTGGCTGGTGGCCGTCTGTTTTATATCGGAGCTGGTACCAGCGGCCGGTTGGGTGTGGTCGATGCCAGCGAATGTCCACCTACCTATGGTGTTCCTTATGGATTGGTGATTGGGATTATCGCAGGTGGCGAGAAAGCCATTACCCGTGCGGTTGAATTTGCCGAAGATAGCCCGGACCGGGGATGGACTGATTTGGAGAATCATCATGTGCGCGAAACAGATTTTGTGATCGGCATTGCCGCCAGTGGAAAGACTCCGTATGTTCTGGGCGCATTGAGGAAGTGTCGGGAAAAAGGAATTTTAACGGGAAGTTTATCCTGTAACCCCCATGCCCCTATCAGCCAGGAGGCTGATTATCCCATTGAGGTAATTGTGGGGCCTGAGTTTGTAACCGGCAGCACGCGTATGAAGAGCGGCACAGCACAAAAGCTGGTGTTGAATATGATTTCAACGTCACTAATGATCCGGTTGGGTAGGGTAGAGGACAACAAGATGGTGAACATGCAGCTAACCAATGATAAATTGGTTGATAGAGGCGTAAAAATGGTGATGGAGAATACCGGTATTACTGACTATGAACAAGCCCGCAAACTTCTGCTTCAGCATGGTTCGGTGAAGAAAGCGGTTACTGAACATCTTAAAAATTAAACCGATCCGGAATTGGAATGATCTTTAAACAGTACTTATTTTTGAATTCTACCTACCTCTTACGTTATGAGTCAGTTATCAGTTTCTGAAAAAATCCCAACCCGAATTTTTAACTCGTCTGAGCAAGCTTCCATTTTCGTTGCCAACGAAATTGCCGACCTGATCCGGAAAAAACAGGCAGAAGGGAAGCCTTGTGTATTAGGGTTGGCAACGGGATCAACACCTACCCGAATGTATGCGGAGTTAATTAACCTGCATAAGAAAGGTTTGAGTTTCAAAAATGTAATCACATTCAACCTGGACGAATATTATCCTATGCCGCCCGGCTCGCTTCAGAGTTATGTTCGGTTTATGAATGAACATCTTTTCAACGGCATTGATATTCCTAAAGAAAACATCAACATTCCCGATGGCACATTGCCCAAAGAAAAAGTAGCTGAGTATTGTAAGAGTTACGATGCAAAAATTGATGCGCTGGGCGGGATTGACCTTCAGATACTGGGCGTAGGGCGGACGGGTCACATTGGTTTTAACGAACCGGGCTCTTCCGAGAAAACCCCTACCCGGATGATCACCCTTGATCAGGTAACACGCATTGATGCCGCTAGTGATTTCTTTGGTGAAGAAAACGTTCCGCGCAAAGCGATTACGATGGGGGTGGGCTCTATTATGAAATCCAAACGCATCATCATGATGGCCTGGGGCGAAGGCAAAGCACCCATCATTCAAAAAGCCGTGGAAGGTCCGGTCACCGATCAGATTCCTTCTACTTTTTTACAAAAGCACGAGAATACCGAAGTTATCTTAGATGATGCCGCATCATCAAAACTTACGCGCATACAAACTCCATGGTTGGTAGATTCCTGTGAGTGGAACGAAAAGCTAATTCAAAAAGCAGTCGTTTGGTTGTGCTTGCAATTAAAGAAGCCAGTACTTAAACTAACCAACCATGATTACATGGAATATGGTATGGGGGATATCATTACCGAGTTTGGTTCTGCCTACCAGGTAAACATAAAAATCTTCAATACACTGCAACATACCATTACGGGTTGGCCGGGAGGTAAACCCAATGCCGATGACTCACATCGCCCGGAACGCGCCAAGCCATTTCCAAAACGTGCTATTATTTTCAGTCCGCACCCCGATGATGATGTGATCTCCATGGGGGGAACGTTTATTCGTCTGGTCGATCAGGGTCATGAAGTGCATGTGGCCTACCAGACTTCTGGTAACATTGCCGTATTTGATGACGATGCTGTTCGCTTTGCGGATTTTGTCCGCGATTTTAATCATTCGTTCGGCTTGAGTAAAAGTGATGGTGAAAAGTTTTATGAGAAAATCGTAAGCGACATCCGAAATAAAAAACCGGGTGAGGTAGATAGTCCTGAAGTAATGAAGATCAAAGGCATGATTCGCAGAGGCGAAGCAAAAGCCGGCTGTCGTTACACAGGTATTCCGGATACGCAGGCTCACTTTTTAGACATGCCGTTCTATGAAACGGGAACGGTGAAGAAAAAACCATTGTCTGAAAAAGACATACAGATCATTGTGGATTTGATAGAGCAGGTGAAGCCCCATCAGATTTATGCTGCGGGTGATTTGTCGGATCCGCACGGCACACACCGCGTTTGTTTGTCGGCCATTTATCAGGCCATCGATAAACTCAAACATAAAGATTACATGAAAGATTGTTATGTATGGCTGTATCGCGGTGCGTGGCAGGAGTGGGATATCGATCAGATTGAAATGGCTGTACCGTTAAGTCCGGATGAACTGATGCGCAAACGCAGGGCCGTGTTTAAACATCAATCGCAAAAAGACAGTGCCGTGTTTCCGGGAAGCGACAAGCGTGAGTTCTGGGTGCGGGCCGAAGATCGCAACCACGCAACAGCCGAAGCTTATAACTTATTGGGCTTAGCGGAGTACGAAGCTATTGAAGCGTTTGTGAGATACCACTTTTAAAAGTTACTGGTTACTGGCTTCTGGTAACTGGCAAGCAGGTTAACCAGCAGCCAGCAACTAGTAACAAGCAACAAATTAATACTATGCAATCAAGCTGTCTGACGCCTTTTGTTTTGTGATAAATCTTAAATCTTAATTCGTCATTCTAAATTCGTAATTCACTTTCAATGCACCTTGTATCCTGGAACGTAAATGGCATTCGCGCCATCATTAAAAAAGAGTTTGTGGCCAACGTACGAGCGATGGCTCCGGATATCATGGGTTTACAGGAAACAAAAGCAGCCAAAGAGGAAGTGTTAACCGCGCTGGAACTTTTGCCGGAGTATAAAGTGTATGCCAATTCATCCAAAGCGCGCAAAGGTTATTCGGGAACGGCTATCCTGTCGAAATCAGAACCGCTGGATGTTACCTACGACATGGGTATTGATGAACACGATCAGGAAGGAAGAGTGATTGCGGCCGAGTTTCCAACATATTTTTTTGTTACCGTTTATACACCTAACTCTGGTGAAGGCCTGGCGCGACTTCCGTATCGGCAAACCTGGGATATTGCATTTCGTGAATATATCTTGTGGCTGAATCGTAGAAAGCCTGTGATTGTATGTGGCGATTTTAATGTAGCACACAAACCCATCGATCTCGCGCATCCAAAAGCCAATTACAACAAGTCTGCCGGCTACACACAGCAAGAGATTGATGGTTTTGATAACTTAATGAATGCCGGTTATGTAGATACCTTCCGGTATTTCTATCCGGACACCATCAAATATTCATACTGGAATTTTGTAACCAGTGGCCGTGAAAAAAATGTAGGCTGGCGCATTGATCACTTTCTTGTGCCTGATAAAATTCTTCCAGCAGTAAAAGACTCCATGATCTATAACGAGTATCATGGTTCAGATCATTGCCCCGTAGGGTTGAAGATCGATTTATAAAGCAACACCAAGTTGCAATCCAAACTTGGGCATAATTCCTTGATAGGCAGGATCGGTTATCCCGGAATAAGAATAGTAATTGAAGCTATTCAGATTTGAGTTACTCGTCCGCGATACATCCGACCATTGAATTCCACCACCAATATAGGCATCAATAAAAAGTACATTCCAAAGTGTACGATGAACGCCAATCGTGAAACCGGTGCCCCAATTGGCAACAGACTCTTCCATAGTTACCTGGTAATTATTTTGCTGACCCGTGGATGGATCATAGGAATAGTATATAAATTCTCCTTCATTTTTATAAGATGCACCTTGTAGATAACCACTTACATAAATGCCCTGCAGAAAAGTTCTGCCTTTCCGGGTAGTATAATTTTGTAGAGGGCTGATATACTTGCGATACTGAAACTCACCGCCTAATCCCTTATAATAATCGTCTCCGTAATAGTAAGGTTCGTTAGAATTATTACCGTCAAACCGACCATACACAAACAGACTATAACTTTTTGTCCGGTTCTTGTTAAAAATTTCAGTGCCTATCTTCAAGGAATTCACCGCAAAATTTTGTGGGGCAACTTTAAAAAGCGCGCGGGGCAATGGAAGGGAGGGTTGATCCTGACAAAGTGCCGCTATAGATAGCAACACAAAAAGTGCTAAGGGAAGGACTCGCATAGGGTTGTGGGTTTTGTTTAGCTCAAAACGTAATCCCTGTAATCTTATTATTTATAAATCGGGAAATTCTAAACAGGAAAGCTGTTATTGAATGCGCTCTATCTGCGCACCTAATTTTTTCAACCGGTTTTCAATGTCCTGATACCCGCGATCGATCTGATCAATATTCGAAATTTCACTTTCGCCCTGGGCACTAAGTGCAGCAATCAACAAAGCAACACCGGCACGTATATCGGGTGACGCCATTTTAACACCGCGTAACGATTGTTTGCGATCGAGGCCGATCACATTGGCGCGATGTGGATCGCACAGAATAATCTGCGCACCCATATCAATCAATTTGTCTACAAAAAACAAGCGACTCTCAAACATCTTTTGATGAATGAGAACCGAACCTTTGGCTTGCGTAGCAACCACCAAAACGATGCTTAACAAGTCAGGGGTAAAACCCGGCCAGGGTGCATCAGCAACGGTAAGAATGGATCCATCAATAAAGGTTTCAATCTCATAATGTTCTTGCGCAGGAACATGAATGTCATCACCTCGCAATTCCATTTTGATTCCCAATCTTCTGAAAATCTCTGGAATAATGCCAAGCATATCAATGCGACAATTTTTAATGGTAATCTCCGATTGCGTCATGGCGGCCAGGCCAATGAAACTACCAATCTCAATCATGTCCGGAAGCAACGTGTGTTCTGTGCCGCCTAATTTTTCTACACCTTCAATCACCAATAAATTCGATCCAATGCCACTGATCTTTGCACCCATGCGATTGAGCATGGCGCAGAGTTGTTGCAGATAAGGTTCGCACGCTGCATTATAAATAGTGGTAGTTCCTTTTGCCAACACAGCGGCCATTACAATGTTGGCAGTTCCGGTAACGGAGGCCTCATCCAAAAGCATGTAGCTTCCTTTCAAATGCGTAGCATCAATATGATATAACCCGTCTTGTGAATTGAAATTGAACTTTGCGCCCAGGTTTTGAAATCCGATGAAGTGCGTATCCAGTCTTCGTCTTCCGATTTTATCGCCACCGGGCTTAGGAATATTGGCACCACCAAAGCGCGCCAGGATAGGCCCAAGCAACATCACCGACCCGCGCAAAGCAGATGCTTTTTTACGATAGGTATCGGTTTGTAAAAAATCGGTATTGATTTTCGCTGCAGTAAAGCGGTACGAACCTTTACCCAGTTTCTCAACGGTACAGCCTAAGTCGCCCACTAACTCAATCAACTTGTTTACATCCAGAATATCTGGAATGTTGTGAATGGTGACGGGTTCTGCGGTAAGTAAAGGCGCGCAAATTACCTGAAGGGCTTCGTTCTTGGCTCCCTGTGGAGTGATTTCTCCTTTCAGCCGAAGACCACCCTTGATCTTAAATGAACTCATTGATCTCTTCTGCGATGTGGATTGTGACGGTTCTTTTTAAACGGACGATTGCTCCGTTGATTTCTGTTATCACCGCGTTCGCTTCCTTGCGGGCGTGCTGGCTTATTGCGTTGTTCGCGGTATAGTTTCTCAAAGAGATTTTCTTCCCGCACTTTATCCAAACTCAGTGTTAACTTTCCTTGCGAAAGAATAGCGATGTCTTTTACGATCACCGAATCATCAAGCGTTTCTTTATTCCACGCACCAAAGAAAGTTTTCATCAACTTACCAATATAGATAGCGGCTTCTTCACGCTCTTTGGGATCTTCTTTTTTCATCGCCTCTTTCACCAACTTTTCAATGTTCTTACCATAATGACGGTAACGCACATCGTTTTTGGGATACTCCATTTTGCGCGGCTTCTTGAAAAGAATGGTGCGATCCGGAGTGGTGAAAGGATTGTTTACATCGAGATTAAAATCAGCCATGATGTAAAGATCATCCCACATGCGCTGTGGATTCTCTTGTGCTTCTTTGGCAACGGGGGCCAGTTGCTTGATTAGTTCGATCAATGTAGTGGCCATTTGGGTACGTTTTTCCTTATCGGGAATGGTGCGAATGTAATTCACCAGCTTTTGAACGTTTCTTCCGTATTCTTTCAGGATAATGGCCTCGCGGGAGGTATTGTATTCTCCAATCATAGATTAATTTTAAATGAGATCCTCAACTAAGAGTATTTTTATTTCCTTTATTTGCTTTAACGCGTGGTCGTTGGTTAGAAATTTATCACAGCCTGCGCTAATAGCAGTAGCTAACTGTAGTGCATCAAAATTTTTAAGTGAAGTGTATTTGGTTCTCAAATCGGTCGAAAGTTCCGCAATCTGTTCTGTTATATTAACAATTATTACCTGGTGTTCCTTTAGCTTGTTCTTAAATTTTTCGATGACCATCAATTCGTTGTTTCTTTTTGGTTTAACACAAAACTCCGCTATAGTGATAACACTGGTAAATAAAATCGATTCGCGAACGATGATTTGATCAGCGATAAAATTAGCAACAGAGTTGGCATACTTCTGATTATCTTCAACTAAATATATAAATGGGGCAGTATCTAAGAAAACCTTCTCAAATCCTGTCATTCGCCCTTTCTTTATTTACATACTCTTGGGCATCCATGTCCCAGACCCCTTTTCCTATTCCTCTGATTTCATCCAACGATTGAAGAATCCTTTCTTTCTTTTCTAATTTATTTTTTAAATAGGAATACACCTTAAGACTTTCGTCCAAAGGAAGCTTATCCAGTTCCTTTATAAGGTCACCCAAACTCATTAGTTACTATGGATTTTTAACTTTGCAAAACTAAGCAATAAGGTCTTCTCCCCAAAATCAGCGAAATTGATCTTGGCCTTGCGTTCTGACCCTACTTCTTCCATTTTAAGGACTGTTCCAAACCCGAATTTGGGATGCTCTACTTTCATGCCTTCTTTCAATCCTTTCGTATCGCTGGGTGCAAAATCAGCAGATGGTTTATAGGTGGTGGCTTTGGGAGCAGGCTGCGTACTCACCGTTTTCTTCATGCCACTGACAAAACTTTTGGCAAAGTTTGGGTTGGGCGCCATCGACTCAACACCACCGAACTTCGTACTCACTTTAATGTAGCTTCCTTGTATATCATCCAGGAAACGACTCGGCTCACAATTTTTTAATCGCCCAAAGCGATAGCGCGTTAATGCATAGGAGAGAAATAATTTTTTTTGTGCACGGGTAATCGCTACATAAAAAAGCCTGCGCTCTTCTTCCAGTTCGGATCGACTGCTCAACATCAGTTGCGAGGGAAAAAGATCTTCTTCCATGCCTACGATATAAACATTCTTAAACTCAAGACCTTTCGCCATGTGAATGGTCATCAGCGTTACTTTATCAGGATCCTGATCCTTGTCTTCATCCTGACCAGTCAGTAAAGAAACTTCCTGCAGAAACGCGCCCAGGCTTTTATCTTCTTTTTCCGGATCGTCTACATATTCTTTTATGGCATTGAGTAGTTCCTGCACGTTTTCATAGCGGCTCAAACCTTCAACCGTTTTATCCTCGTAAAGTTCTTTCAATAAGCCCGATGATTTGGCAATCTCGGCTGCCGCCTCATACGCATCCTTGTTTTGTATCTCAACACCAAAGCGTTTGATCTTGGTTACAAAATCATCAATGCGCCCAACTGCACTGCCACCTAAAAAAGACGAGGCATTTTGTAGCACTTCCCAGATAGACATTGTATGGTCGTTGGCAGCAACTACAATTTTATCGATAGTGGTATCGCCAATCCCGCGCTTGGGCAGATTGATGATTCTGCGAAAGGAGGCTTCGTCCTGCTGATTAAGAGAATAACGAAGATACGCCAGCATGTCTTTGATTTCCTTACGCTGATAGAAGGAGAGGCCCCCAACTACTTTGTATTTGATGTTCATTCGCCTCAGGGCTTCTTCAATGGCGCGCGACTGACTATTCGTGCGATACAAAACAACAAAGTCGCTGAACTTGTATTGATGTTGCATCTTTTCTTCAAAGATGGAAGTCGCAATCAGCTTGCCTTCTTCATTATCCGAAACAGCTTTGATCAACTCAATCAGATTTCCTTCTTCATTACTCGTCCAGACTTTTTTGGGAAGCTGGGCTTTGTTTTTAGCGATCACGGAATTAGCGGCTTCTACAATCGTTTGGGTGGATCGGTAGTTTTGCTCCAGTTTGATAATGCGCAAGTCAGGATAGTCCTTTTCAAAATTGAGGATATTGGTGATATCAGCTCCGCGGAAAGCATAGATACTTTGCGCATCATCGCCCACCACACAAATATTTTGAGTTACAGCAGCAAGTTTTCGAATTATAAAATATTGACACAGGTTGGTGTCCTGAAACTCATCGACCAGTACATACTGAAACCGGTGTTGGTATTTGTTTAATACCTGCAAATGTTCCTTAAAAAGTTTGTCGGTATTGAATAGTAAATCATCAAAGTCCATCGCGCCCGACTTAAAGCAACGTAGGGCGTAGGCTTTAAAAATATTCCCGATCTCGGGTCGCATGTTGGCTGCATCATCCGCCATCAGGATTGGATTGCTCAGGTATTCCTGCCACGAAACCAACCGGTTTTTGGCTGACGAGATGCGATTGTAAACGGTATTTACTTTGTATTGGGTATCATCCAATCCCATTTCTTTAATCACACTTCGGAGCAGCGACTTGGAGTCATCGGTATCGTAAATCGTAAAGTTATTGGGATATCCAAGATGATGCGCTTCAGCTCGCAGGATGCGGGCAAACACCGAGTGAAAGGTGCCCATCCACAAATTTCGCGCATCGCCACCCACCATTTTTTCAATCCGGTCGCGCATTTCTTTGGCCGCCTTGTTGGTGAAGGTAAGCGCCATAATATTGAAGGGATCGACCTGCTGATTTTGTATAAGGTGTGCAATTCGAAAGGTGAGGACCCGCGTTTTTCCTGAGCCCGCCCCCGCGATAATCATGCACGCCCCCTCTGTATTGATTACGCCTTCCCGCTGCGGTTCGTTCAGGCCCTGTAAAAAGTCACTCATAAATCTCCGCAATATACTGTGTGCCCCGTAGTTTCAGAAACAAAAATCACTTCGGTGAGCAGCTAAAGGGAGGTAGGAACTACTATAGGTAAATGAATACTTAAAAGGGCTTCAATAATTCGTTTATAAAACCTGTTGAGATAGTTGATTTAGATAGAGTTATAAATCTCTTCAAAAAGCCGCTAAAAAACTTCATACAGAAATCATCATTTTTTCAGAATTCACGAGTATTTTTAGAAAACATATCAGGTGAATCCGGCTTCCTCTCCTTTACTTAGCTTTCCCGATGATGGATTCCCAGTTACGGCAGCGGAACCCTGGATCAAGGGAAAAATTTCAATAATTCAGCAATACCTGAACTCCTTTGCAAGCACCGTGGCGGGCAAAGTGGATGAGTTGGTTTTTATTGATTTGTTTGCCGGAAACGGTATCTATTCTTTGGGTGCCAGAAAGGAATTGTTCGCTTCTTCAGCGCTCATGGCTTTATCGTTGGAGGTACCGATTACCAAGTTTATTTTTTGCGACAAGGAAGAGGAACAATTGCGCATCCTGAAGATTCGGGTCAATAAATACTTCCGTGGAAAAAATGTAGTGTTATTGGATGGTAAACCTGAGGACCTCGTTAAGAAATTTGCTCATTACGTCCCGCGCAGCAAAGGAAATTTCAAGGTGGGTGTTTTCTGTTTGTGCGATTCTTTTTCGTTTGATCTTCATTTTGAAACGGTAACCCAGCTGGCGGAGCAGGGTTTTAATTTTTTAATACCCTTTTCCTTTGCGCTGAATGACCGGCTTAATCACCGATTCTACTTGAAAGAGAACCGCGAAAAACTCGGAAAGTTTCTAAACGGCTCCGAAGATTTGAAGCGCTTGGGGAAAGAGCTGGAGAGCAACGCCCAATTCTATAAACGAATGATTCAGTTATATCAAACCAATATGTTATCGTTGGGCTACAATCTTTCACTATCCACACACAAAGCCGACTCGGGTTTGATGGAATTGCCGGCCTATCAGATCGGGTTCTTTTCCAAACAAGTTTCTACCAAGGCGATACAACAAGATGTGGATGCTACCCGCCACACACAATTTGAACTGTTTCAATAGTTGTTCATGAAACCTGAATTTTTAAAAACCGATAAGACACAATCGTGGAAGACCTGGTGGTTTCGTACTCTCATGAATTGGTACCCAATGTATTTCGGCACCGGTGGAAAAATTCTCTTTTGGTCAGCCGATAACAAGGAGGTTCATTTACGGCTTCGACTTAATCTATGGACTTACAATTATGTAGGTACCATCTTTGGCGGCAGTATGTTTTCGGCATCCGATCCTTTTTATATGGTGATGCTGCTACGGATTCTGGGATCGTCCTATGTAGTGTGGGATAAGTCTGCCACCATTCAGTTCAAAAGGCCAGCCAAATCCACGCTGTATGCCCGGTTATTGATTACCGAAGAAAATCTGATCGATATCAAACAACGGGTGGGGGAGCATGGACACGTGGTTCATCTTTTTAAGATTCAATGGAAGGATAAACAGGGAACAGTACATGCAGAAGCAGAAAGACATTGTTACATTGCCAGCAAGGAATTTTATCAGAAGCGAAAAGGATTAAGTCAAAGTGCTAAATTGGATTTTAAAATAAACAAGGGATGATTAAGGTTGGTGAGATACTGGTATCAGATGATATTAAAGAAGTTGAGTTTGTATGCAACCTCGAGAAGTGTAAAGGCGCTTGTTGTGTAGAAGGTGATCTTGGCGCCCCGCTCGAAGAAGGCGAACTAGAAATCATGAAGTCAATTCAGAAAGAAGTACGACCCTACATCACGAAAGAAGGCGCGAAGGCGATTAAAGAACAAGGTCCTTATATTCTGGATGAAGATGGTGATTACTCCACACCTACCATAGGTGGAAAAGAGTGCGCTTATGCGTTATATGATAAACAAGGAGTTTTGAAATGTGGCATTGAGCAAGCCTATCTGGATGGAAAAATCAATTTCAGAAAACCGATCTCATGTCATCTTTATCCGATCAGGATAACTACAAATAAGAAAGGGTTTGAGGCCGTCAATTATCACAAATGGGATATTTGTTCGGCCGCTTGCCAGCTCGGACAAGCATTGGGTGTACCTGTTTATAAGTTTTTGAAAGAGCCGCTCATTCGAAAATATGGAGAAAACTGGTACAATGAATTGGTGGAGAAAATTGAAGCCAAATAAAAAAGCCCTGATCGAATGATCAGGGCTTCCAGTTTTACTTAGTTTCAATTTTTATTCAGCTACCACATTTACGCTAATGACATGCTTCACTTCTTTGTGAAGGTCCAGCGTAACAGTATAGGTTCCTAATTGCTTAGGTTGTTCCTTGAAGTGAACTTTTTTGCGATCAACTTCAAAGCCTTTCGTCTTCAAAATCTCAGCCACTTGAACCGCAGTAACGGCACCAAAAATTTTACCGGATTCTCCGGCCTTGGTTCCAATTTCAACTACAAGCTCACCAATTTTAGCAGCCAATGCCTCAGCATCTTGCTTCAATTTGGCTGCCTTGTGGGCAGCCTGACGAATGTTCTCAGCAATCAATCGCTTGTTCGAATCGTTGGCGATAATAGCAGCTCCGGTGGGAATCAAATAATTTCTTCCGTAGCCCGGCTTTACCTTTACAGTATCGTTTTTATAACCGAGTCCTGTTACATCTTGTTTTAATATTACTTCCATGGCGCTTCAGGTTAGGTTATTTTAATGAATCGGCCAGGTAAGGAAGAATAGCAATGTGGCGGGCGCGTTTAACTGCCTGAGCCACTTTGTTCTGAAACTTCCAGCTGTTGCCGGTTAATCTGCGGGGAAGAATTTTTCCCTGCTCGTTTATAAACTTTAACAAGAAATCAGGATCCTTGTAATCGATATACTTGATTCCGTTTTTCTTGAAGCGGCAGTACTTTGGTTTAATCTCTGCGCGTTTGATAGGTTCGTTCATCAAAGTCATGCTGCAACGTCCTCCTTTCTTGTGGTTGTTTGTTTCTTGTTTCTGTTGAATTCTCCTTTGCGTCTGCGGGCATTATAAACAATCGCATGCTTATCAAGCACCGTTGTTAAAAAGCGCATCACGGATTCGTCTCGTCTGAATTCTGTCTCCAGTGTGTTAACAAGGTCAGAAGAAGTTGTCGCAAATTCGATAAGGTTGTAGAAGCCGGTAGACTTGTTTTGAATAGGGTAGGCCATTCTTTTCAGTCCCCACTTTTCTACGTTGATCACCTCAGCTTTAGCTTTAGTGAGCACCTTCACGAATTTCTCGACAGTATCCTTTGCCTGGTCATCAGACAAAACGGGATTTAAAATGAATACCGTCTCGTAGTTTTTCATGATTTAACTTAGTTGTTTTAAAATGGACTGCAAAAGTAGGCAAAGCGTCCAATTTGGCCAAATATCCTTTAAAAATAAGGCCGCTAATCTCCAGATTTACTGATCATTCAGGGCCCAATCGTAGTCCAGATGCGAAATTTTAGCATCAGGCTTGATTTTTATGGTGGAATGCCGGTTAACAAAGTCCCGTACCGAGCTGCCTTTATTGTTAAAATCCATCCCATACCACTTAAAAATCATGTTTAATTGTGGTTTGTCTGGCGAAACCTTATTTCGATTAGGATCTGCAAGAAACGCCTTGCTTTGTCGCGAAAGTTGCTCATCCAGCTTTTTAGCCTCGTAGGCTTCGTTGAGCAAAATCGGGCACGACTTGCTGGCACACACCAACGCCATGTGAATGCGCGGGTCGTCAAACTGCTTGCGAAGTTTTCCATGTTCAATATTATTGAGATCCATCTTCTCTTGGCCGATGGTAATGAATTTGATATCCCACGGAGTATTCACGAAGGGGATTTGAATGCTGCTACCAATATCTTTAATGCTCTTAATGGGATAGTATCGCGTAATTAATTTTAGGGTGAAGGCATTATACGCATTAATCCAATACGCCATCTGTTCTTCTTTCGTCCAGGTTTTTTCATTGGGTGGATGTTGACTAAGCTGATGGAGATATCCGTTGAGGGCAATAGTATCGGCTTGAAATCCCTTGTAGTTCACAACGCCACCAACCGATACATACTTTTTCAATAAAGCATCAAAGTCTGCATTCGATGGTTTATCCTGTGCAAAAGTTGAATAAGGGAGAACAGACAGTAAGATGATGAATACTTTTTTCATGGTCGTTCCAAAATTTCTGATTCGAAGGTAGGTTTTTGTTATCCTACATAGTTTCAAAATCCTTCTTTTGTCTTGATACTGACAACTATTTTTATGCCAGAATGAATCTAACGGAAGTATCGATAAGTGTAATTATTCCAACGGTCAACGAAGCGAACCGGATTTATTCGCTCATTCAGTTCATTATTATACAGGGCGGAAATTCTGTGCTGGAGGTTATTGTGGTGGATGGTGCCAGTACGGACGAGACTATAAACGAGGCACAGCGTGCCGGAGCACTTGTTTTAACATCGGCTATCAGGACGCGTGCAGCCCAGATGAATTTGGGGGCCCGCAAGGCCCGGGGTTCGGTCTTGTATTTTGTGCATGCCGACATAAAACTTCCACTTAATTTTGTAGACGATATCGTTGAATCACTTCATTTAAATTTTCAGGCAGGCTGCTACCGATATTTGTTTGATTCCGATAAAAGGATTCTAAAGATAAACGCTTATTTTACGCGCTTTCGTGGGATCATGTGCCGGGGAGGTGATCAAACTCTCTTTGTCACAAAATCGGTATTTGAAGAATTGGCTGGTTTTGATGAGTATTACACAATCATGGAGGACTATGATTTTATAATGCGACTTCGAAAGAAACACACCTTCAGAATTATTTCTAAAGATGTAATCGTCTCGGCCAGAAAGTATGAAGGTAATAGTTGGTTTCGGGTTCAAGTAGCCAATCTAACGGTATTCCTCATGTTCTTTTTAAAGCAACACCCACAAAAGATGAATAGAGTTTATAACATGTTAATCAGACGGAATGAGTTATCACATTAGTGGAATCCAACAGATAGGATTAGGCGTGGAGGATGCAGACAAGGCCTGGGCTTGGTATCGTAGATCATTTGGCATGAACATCCCGATTTTCAGAGACCATGCCACGGCTTCACTCATGGCTCGCTATACGGGTGACCAGGCGCACGACCGATATGCAATTTTGGCAATGAACCTGGCTGGTGGTGCTGGTTTGGAAATCTGGCAGTACACCAGTCGAACGCCTAAAGATTCGGGTAAAATTCTTCTGGGCGACACGGGAGTAACAGCCGTAAAAATCAAAGCCCATTCGGTAACCGATGCGCATAAAAATTTGTTGGCACAAGGTGCCTCCATTTTAAATGAGCCAGTTACGGGACCTGATGGACGATTGCATTTTTACCTGGTGGATCCGTATGCCAACCTGATTGAAGTAATTGAATCAACCATCTGGTTTCAGAAAGGAACAAAAAAAAATCTGGGGGGCGTGGCCGGGTGTGTAATTGGTGTTTCCAACATTGATAAGGCACTGGTATTGTATCGCGATATCCTGGGCTTCAAAGAGGTTGTATACGATAGGACCCAAAAGTTTGAAGATTTGGCAAAAGTACCGGGCGGGGATAATTCGTTCAGACGGATCTTATTGCGATCATCCGCTGCCAGAAAAGGTGCATTTGGCCGCTTGTTAGGTCAGCATGAAATTGAACTCGTGCAGGTAGAAGGCCGACATCCAGAAAAGATTTTTCAAGACCGATGGTGGGGCGACAAAGGATA
Organism: Cyclobacteriaceae bacterium; assembly: GCA_041736555.1. Classification (GTDB taxonomy): domain Bacteria; phylum Bacteroidota; class Bacteroidia; order Cytophagales; family Cyclobacteriaceae; genus ELB16-189. Next base: position 51,493 of record JBGSTJ010000039.1, on the reverse strand, counting down.
TATACATGTATGTTTTGACGTTTCCAACATGGATGGCCTGGCAGAGAAATGCAAACAGACTGGATTTGAATTTACCGTGGATAGCCGAAATTCATTCGATATGGGTAAAGCGGCAGGTCATTTTGCATATTGCGAAGACCCAGACGGCACACTCGTTGAATTGGTGGAAACACACAAGATACCCATCGTTGAAAAGGCAGGTCTTTATTTGAATTTACGCAAACGGGATCCGGCTAAACCGCTGCCGAATTGGATTCTAAAACTGCTGTCTCTCAATAGCGTAAAGGACTAAAGGCATCTCTAAAACCGTGTTACGTTAAGACTGCCTGCTCCGCCCACTGGCGGGATTCGGCAAAGGCATGTCTTTTAAAACGTATAAGTTTATTTTACATCAAACTTCGTAGTGCCCATCAGGTAGCCATCAGTATAAATTTCAACCTGGTATGTACCGGCTAGATATTCCGATCCTTTGTCGTAGGTGAAAATTAGCTTTTGACCAGTGTTATCGAAGAGAATTTCCTGAGCGGCAGTATAAAACTCTTCTTTACCATCAACCATAAAAGTGCCCGACCCTTTGGTGGTATCAAAAATCGGTTGACCATTTTCATCAATAACCCGAATCATGATTTGCTTGCCTTCAATAGGCGCTACTTTATTATCCGCAATGGTAAATTCAATTTTTATTTTCTCTAATTGTTTCTTTCGGAAGGGTGGTGCTTTTTCGCGGCCCTTGGAAGTAACCGATACAAGAGAAATATTCTCCGCTTTTAGTTGTGAAGCAAGGGCCACTTTCGTAGCAAGCTCTTCTTTATTTTTCGCAAGCACATTCAAAGAATCACTCAATACATTTTGTTTCGTCTTCAGGGTTCTGTTTTCACTAAACAATTCTTTATTGACTGATTTCAATTTATCGATCTCATCGTCTTTAATTTTAAGCAATTCTTCATAACCCGACAGGCGATCTTTCAATTCCTTAATGGCTTTCGAATTGCGGGTGTTGCTGCGTTTTAATTCAGCCATCACCTCGGCCTTGGCTTTTTCCAGTTCCGTTACATCACCCCCCAACTTGGCGATCTCATTAATTTTCTGCTCCAATTCCAGATTCACATCGTTCAATCGTTGCATGGTGGAGGCCAGGTCTTCTTCGGTAGTGGCCAACACTTGCTTAACTTCTACCTTGTCCTGATAGTCCAGATAGATTTTAATACTCTGCACTACAACAATCACTAAAAGAATACCGATAATAATGCCTGCCTTGTTGCTGGATTTTTTCGGCTCTGGGGTTTTGATGGTTTCGGGTGTCGGGGGTAGTGCCATAAGTTCTTTTTTCAGCCGGTAAAAGTAGTTTTTATTGAATGCATTACCAACGCATTACAAGGTCCAGGTGTAATGTTGTCGGTGAAGTGCCGGATCAAAGAATAAAATGCCACAACGAAACAAATCAACACTGGCATAAACGAGTTGATGTTGCCGCAATTCATTCCAGGCTCGGGTCATTTCTTCAGAGTGATGGATATCGTCAAGGACAATGACACCTTTATCCGAAATACGCTTGCTGAGCAGAGAAAAATAACGAATTGTGGGTTCATAACGATGGTTCGCATCCATCAACACAAAATTTAGCTTAGCCGGGTTTTGCAGATAGTCCGAAAGTGTAGTATCAATATTTCCTGCAATCAATCGAATGTTGGGAGTAGTAAAATATTCAAAATTGGTGAGGGCAATGTTGATCATGGCTGGGTTTCCTTCAAAGGTTACAACCTTTGCAGTAGGTTGCTTCGCCAGATATAAGGTTGTGATTCCTGCGGAAGTACCTAATTCTAAAATGGATGTGGCGCCAAGATAGTGTACGATGCGATAAAACAATTCGCACAAAGGCTGTGGACTAAGACTTGTTTCAGCTATTTTCGACAAGGTTCTCTTTTCATTTTTAAAATATCGGGAGGGTGCACCAAGGTCGCTCATATCAATCTCCATCGGGTTGGTTAATAACCGCTTTCTCACGGCTTCAATTTCTGAAAAGTCGGCTTGTGCGGTTTTAGGCTTAATCACCTTTTCATAAAAATCAAAGAAGAAAGGTGAGTGAATGGAATGTTCATCCACGGTGTGAAGCCAATGCTGGAAATAAGACTTAATCTGAAAAAGCGCTGACACAATAATTCCAATAATGAAATGTAAACAATTTCCGCTTGGGGAGGAGATTTGCTTGCGGAAGTCTTTTGTTAGCCGATGGAAATTAAATTAATTCAGGCGCAGCGGTGCCACCATCGTAAATTCCGGAACCACCACCTCAAACTTTACACCATCTACGATGCGTTCCATTTGATAGGTGCCCACCATTTTGCCTATGCCTGATTTAAGATTACAGCCCGATACATACTGATGACTTTGGCCGGGTTCTAAAACAGGTTGCTGACCCACCACACCGTCTCCTTCTACTTCGCGTGACAGGAACCCGGCATCAAAAATATGCCAGTGCCTACGTAGTAATTGGATGGTAAATTCACTCTTGTTTTCTATGGTGATCCGATAGGTAAACACATAATGATATTGGCTTGGACTCGAGTAGGAGGGTTGATACTCCGTTTCCACGCTTACCTTTACACCTTGTGTTATTTCTGCAATCATCCGGTCAAAAATATCATTTTTTTCTATTTTTCATCCTGACAGTGTAAATCCTTCACCGAATTATAATCCATGGTCTCAGCCGTTAAAATTGCACCTTCCTGGAAAGAAAGACTCAAATCTGAGTTCGGGAAGCCTTATTTCAGTCAATTAATAGACTTCGTTAAGCAGGAATACCAGTCACAAACTGTCTTTCCGCCCGGAAAAGAAATTTTTCATGCCTTCGATTGTGCAGATTTCGACACCGTCAAGGTCGTTATTCTGGGCCAAGATCCCTATCATGGACCAGGCCAGGCCAACGGGTTGTGTTTTTCAGTACGTGAGGGTGTGGTTATGCCCCCCTCCTTAAAAAACATTTTTAAAGAAATTCAGAGTGATTTGGGTAAGCCATTTCCCAAAAGTGGTGATCTGCAACGCTGGGCTGATCAAGGGGTTTTACTACTAAACGCAACGTTAACAGTACGGGCATCATCGCCAGGCTCCCATCAAAACAAGGGCTGGGAACAATTTACCGATGCCGTGATCAAAGAAATTTCAGATAAGAAAAACAATGTGGTGTTTCTTCTTTGGGGCGCGTATGCCCAGAAAAAAGGAGAGATCATTGATCGATCACGCCATCTTGTGTTGATGTCGGCACATCCATCTCCCTTCTCAGCCGATCGGGGGTTCTTCGGCAACAAACACTTCAGTAAAACCAACGACTACCTGAAGAATAAAGGACTGAAAGAAATTGATTGGTGAGAGTATTTTGAATTGACAAATGACAATAAAACAATTGACAATTTTTACACCAAATTGTCAATTGCCCATTGTTAATTTATTATCGTATTAGCTTAAAGAACCTGCTCCACCGAATTTTATTCAAGAAGCTTCCATGCTTATCAATAGAGAGCCAGATGAAAAATCCTTTCCCTACAATATGATCTTCGGGCACAAAACCCCAATAGCGTGAGTCAAGTGAGTTGTGACGATTGTCACCCATCATAAAGTAATAGTTCTGATTAAAGGTGTATTCAGTAACTTCTTTGCCATCAATAAAAAGTTTATCGCCTTCAATCTTCACATCGTTATTAAGGTCATAATCTTTTATCACGCGTCCGTAGGTAGTTAATGTCGAATCATTGATCGCGATCTTCATACCTTCTTTAGGGATCACCAGCGGACCATAGTTATCACCATTCCACGGGGTGTATTTGGTGCCCGGGAAAATTCGTGCATCCGGACCTTCGTGCGTCCGATAATCTTCGGCTACCGAAGATACGTAGGGCAACGCTTTTAGTTTATCCGCTTTTTCTTTCGTGATAAACATCTGATACACGGCTTTGTCATTTTCAGGACGACCCATAAAGGAATAATCATCCGGATCAATACCTAGATTTTCAAGATTGCGTTCATTGATTTCATCCTTGGCTGTCACCAGATAACTGAATTGCATCTCTGGCGGATTGGGCGAAGGTTGTCCATTGATGATAATTTGTTTGTCTTTGATTTCAAACACATCACCCGAAACGGCAACGCAGCGTTTGATGTAATTGGTTTTCAGATCAACCGGATAATCAATCCACTGACTCTTCGGCATCATATAATTGTTCTCCTCGATGCGCGGCACGTTAAAGACCACGACATCCTCCCGCTTCACTTCACTGATTCCCGGCAAACGGAAAGTGGGCAATTGAATCCAATCCACATACGAAGGAATATTCGTAAACCAGATTTTTTGGTGCGTAAGTGGAAGTTGAAGTGGAGTTCTTGGAGTACGCGTTCCATAATGGAATTTGCTCACAAACAGGAAATCACCCACCAACATCGAGTTTTCCATGGAAGGAGTGGGGATTGTATAGGCTTCCATAATCAACCAGCGGATTAAAGTTGCTGCCACCACCGCAAAAAGAACAGCATCCCACCATTCGCGCAAGGCCGACTTCGGTTTCTGTTCTTCTTTTTTTGTTTTTTTCTCCCAAAACTTCCAGTTCATCGTTGTCTTAATTTTTAAAATCTGGCAAATAAAATGATTTTTCAGGTAGCACAGGCTACAACCTCAGAAAATCATCCATCGTATAAATCCCTTTCTTTCCGGCCAGCCACTCTGCTACCAGCACAGCGCCAAGTGCAAACCCTTCGCGGGAATGGGCTGTATGTGTGATTTCAATGTCATCAATAGCTGATTTGTATTTCACAACATGTGTTCCTGGTGCCGGATCAACCCGGAAAGAGTTAATAACGAGGGCATCGGGCTTTTCGTTGGCACCCAATACCCAATCCTTTTTTCTTTCGAGATGTTTTATCACACCTTGTGCTAGCGTAATGGCTGTTCCGCTCGGGGCATCCTTCTTTTGTGTATGATGTGTTTCATCAATACTCACGTTGTATTGCGGATACCGGTCCATGATGCGGGCGAGGTATTCATTCAACTTAAAAAAAATATTTACACCCAGACTGAAATTCGATGAGTATAAAAGCGTTCCGTTTTTCGCACGACAATAATCTTCTACATCTTGCTGGTCCTGCACCCAACCGGTAGTGCCACACACCACCGGTATTCCAGCATTGATACAGGTTTTGAGGTTGCTTACAACAGCTTCGGGTTGGGTAAATTCAATGGCTACATCAGCAGGTTGATGAAAGTCAGCAAGCCGATCGCCCACATCGATGCGTCCAACAATCTCATGCCCGCGTCTGAGTGCAATCGCCTCAATGGTTTTACCCATCTTCCCATACCCAATCAATAATATCCTCATAACTAAATTCCCAATTCCCAATTCCTAATCTCCCAATACCCAATACCCAATACCCAATACCTAAAACCTAATCCTCAACGCCACCCCAGTATTCCTCCCAACCAGTAAATCATTTTCCATCATCGGCTCAATCCGCACCTGCAACTTCGGATTCAAATCAAATTCTTTTAAGTGTGCATCAACATGAGCATCCACCATCTGCAGGATATAAAAAAATCCCGTAAGGATAATCAGAAAATCCCGTTCGCGTCTGGTTTGGTCAACAAGGGTGCGCAGTTGATCTTCGGTTAGTCCACTCGGACTTAACCCACCACTACCGGGATCATTGATCAAACCAAAAAGTTCTTCTTTATATCGAAGGTAATTATCCTGATAAAAATTGATTCCATAAACGAAACCTGCAAACCCGCCATAGACAAGGGGCATTTTCCAATATTTCTTATTATAGAACTGTCCTGCACCCGGCATCACTGCAGCGTAAAGCATCGCTTTGCGCGGATCGTATCTCTTCGCATAAGATTCAATGGGCTCCACAGGCCGAGAGTCTTGCGACAGCGTATCGGCTAAATTGCCACGGGGAATAGTATCGTTGGTTATTTCTTGCGCGCTGCAGAAATGAATCGAAAACAAAAGAATGCCCGCCAGGACTGTGCGCATGTCAGATTTTTAAAATCTCAAGAATACGATTAAGGTCTTCTACGGATAAAAAAGGAATGCGGATGTCTCCCTTCTTACCGTCACTCTTTACACTAACTTTCGTGCCAAAGTGCGAAGATAACTTAGATTGCAACTGACTGATTTCTTTGGCGGGTGATGTAGGTGAGTTTGCTATAGCGTCTTTGCTGCCGGCTAATAATTGTCGGGCCAGTTCCTCAACTTTTCTAACTGAAAGATCTTCGGTCAGAATTTTCTTAAAGATGTAAAGTTGAGAATCCGGATTTTCTACGTTGATAATGGCACGCGCATGCCCCATCGAGATTCGGTTATCCCGCACCGCAATTTGAATATCGGGGGGGAGTTTTAACAATCGTAGATAATTCGTGATGGTAGACCTGTTTTTTCCTACCCGGTCGCCCAATTCTTCTTGCTTCAGGTTACATTCACTGATCAGGCGCTGATAACTCAATGAGATCTCTATCGGGTTAAGATTTTCGCGCTGAATGTTTTCAATCAAAGCCATCTCCAGCATTTGCTGGTCGTTGGCGGTGCGCACATAAGCTGGCACGCTGGTGAGCCCGGCTAATTTGGAAGCTTGAAATCTGCGTTCACCGGAAATCAGCTGATATTGATTTCGGGCAAGTTTCCGTACTGTTATGGGTTGAATGATGCCGTGTACTTTTATCGACTCAGCCAGTTCATTCAACGCCTCTTTATCAAAATGCTGACGGGGTTGAAATGGATTGGTTTCTATTTCGGAAAGCGGAATTTCGTTGATAGAATCATTGGTTGTTTTATGCGAACCCACGGGGGTGGTTACATCCACATCCAATTTTTGCTCATCGGGTGTATCGCCCAACAAGGCACTCAATCCCCGGCCCAATGCTTTCTTTTTACTCATTTTATGATTCCGTTTTTGTCAAGAATTTCATGCGCCAGGTTCAGGTAACTGATGGCTCCTTTGCTCTCGGCATCATGCACAATAACAGGCAATCCAAAACTGGGCGATTCGCTGAGTTTTACATTGCGTGGAATAATCGTCTTAAAAGCGATGCTCTTGAAGTGTGTGCGTACTTCCTCCACCACCTGGTTGCCCAAGGAAGTGCGCGAATCATAAAGTGTAAGCAGAATGCCTTCAATCTCGAGATTGGGATTCAACCTTGTTTGAATAATTTTTATGGTGTTGAGAAGTTTGCCTAATCCCTCCAGGGCAAAATATTCACATTGAACAGGAATCATTACCGAATCAGCGGCAGTGAGCGAATTAATGGTAATCAATCCCAGCGATGGCGAGCAATCGATGATGATAAAATCATAAAGGTCTTTCACCTTGGCAAGCGCGGCCTTCATTTTTTCTTCGCGATGGTCAATGTTCACCATCTCTACTTCAGCACCTACCAAATCAATGTGCGAAGGAAGAATGTCTAAAAATTTCAATTCATTTTTTACGATGGCATCAAGCGGATTTACGCCATCTACCATGCACTCATAAATTCCCTTTTTAACTTCTTTGGGATTGATACCCAATCCGGATGTAGAGTTGGCCTGTGGATCCGCATCCACCAGCAGGGTTTTACACTCCAGCACCGCCAGACTGGCCGCCAGGTTGATCGCTGTCGTAGTTTTACCTACGCCCCCTTTTTGATTCGCAATAGCGATTATTTTACCCATCGTCAGGTTTCTGTGGTTGTTCAGTTAAAAAAATAACCCCGACTTCAATCGGGGCTACAAATATAGGTGAATGTGCCAATTAGCCAATGTGCGCTGCTTACCAGATAGTTACATCTTTTTACTTACCGGAACTTTTAGCGAAGGCGGATTTATCTGCCGAAGCTAAAGCGCAGGCAGACTTTCAACTTTCAACTTTAAGTTTATCCGCCAAAGCTTTAGCGTAGGCGGACTCTCCGCTTTAAGCTTTTTTAAGCTTTAAGCTCTTTTACTTCTTCTTCCCCGACTTCCTTGCTTCCTCACTCGCCTTCATCGCCTGCTCAAGTTTGCTCATAAAGCTCGACTTCTTACCCGTGCCACCACCTGCCAGCATCTTCTTTTTATGATCGTCCATCACGGCTTTAATCTTGTCTTCATCCACAAACCGTTTGATGATCGCCTGCTGGGCAAACGTTACAAGATTGGATACGAAATAGTAAAAACTCAAACCTGCTGAGAACGTATTCAGCACGAACATAAAAATCACAGGCATTACATACCCCATGGATTTCATCGGACCTTGCACCGAGGTCAATTGGTTATTTTGCCACGTATAAATCAATGTAGAGGCTGTCATTAACAATACAAATAAACTAACGTGACTGCCATAGAAAGGAATTTCGAAAGGTAATGTAACTATGGAGTCGTAGGTAGAAAGATCTTCAGCCCACAAAAACGCTTTCTGTCTTAATTCTATGGATACCGGAAAGAAATAAAACATCGCAAATAAAATTGGCATCTGCAGCAACAACGGGATACACCCGCTGAATGGATTAACCCCCGCTTGCTGATATAACTTCATCTGGTCCTGCTGATTCTGGGCCATGTTATCGCCATTCTTTTCTTTGATCAGATCCAGTTCCGGCTTCAGCAATTTCATTTTGGCCATACCCAGATACGACTTGTAGGAGAGGGGTAGCAAAATGATTTTCACAAACAGCACCAGCAACACGATGATAAGTCCATAGTTGACAATGTAATTCTCCAGGAACTTAAAAATCGGAATGATAACAAACTTGTTGATCCACAGCATGGGCGGCCAACCCAGATCCAGGTTTCTTGAGAAGCCATCCGTGATGTCGGGCAGAATTTCGTAATCATTGGGCCCGAAGAAATAGGTAAACGAAGCTTTTTTCGAGCTAACATCTTCAATAGGAATAAAAAGTTCCAGGTCCGCTTCTTTTACCGTAACGGGATCATTCACGTTCGCGAATATTTTTACATCACCACCCGAAAAAGAATTTTTGGCGATGATTGCGGAGATAAAAAACTTCTGCCGGATAGAAACCCACTTGAGCGGAGTAGCCAGCGTTTCAGTTTCCAGGTCATTGGAGGTTTGTGAAAGATTGTCGAAATCTCCATTGACATCATAATAGTTGATGGTGGTTTTCGTACGACTATCCGCTATGGCTTTTTCCTGCAAAGGAATGGCATCATGCCAGCGATAGGTAAGATTTTTTCCGCCCAGTGTAATGCCAGATGTTTGAATCTGATACCCGATCTGATACCCGGATGGCGGAATTGCATAAATATGTTTTACAAAACCGGATTCGCTGACCCTGGCGGTATAGGTGATCAGTGTAGTGTCTTGTTTTTTCGAGGTGGCAGCTGAGTAATATAAATTATAAAGATCAATTTCTTTGCCTTCGTAGGTGCCAATCAATGAAAACCTATTATTGTCTCCTTGCGCGAGATAAAGCGGAGTTTGTGAGTAGGTTTTAAAATTTTTGAGTTCTATTTCGCGAATGCGGCCCTGGTTCGAAAGTTGAATTTTGAGATCCGCATTTTCAACGGTGGTTAGTTCTTCATTGCCGGCAAGCAAAGCGGCAAGGCTGCCATAGTTTTGAAACACAAGGCTGTCGGGCTTACGATTGGCTGTTGTTGCCAGACTATCCGTCTGGGTCACCGGGTTGGTAACCTGCGCAGGCGCTGCTTCCGGTGGTGCTGGGTTAGGTGCCAGAAAATTAAAATAAACCAACAGCAATACCGCAATGAGCGTAAGTCCTATAGCCGAATTTCTATCCATGATTGTTCTTTATTCCTTATCTAAAAATCTATACCCACTCCAATTCTAAAATCTAAAATCTCCAATCTCACATCTTTCGTCTCACATCTCACTTCTCACTTCTCAATTCTAAAATCTAACGTCAGAAACTCCCCGACTTCCCATTTTAAACTTTCTACTTTCTACTTTATACTTTAAGCTTTAAGCTTTTCGCTTTTCGCTTTTCGCTTTCCGCTTTCCGCTTTACGCTTTAAGCTTTCTGTTATTCATCGCAGCCTCAACAAACTTTACAAACAAGGGATGCGGATTGAGCACCGTGCTCTTTAATTCCGGATGAAACTGCACGCCAACAAACCAGGGGTGATCCTTGAGTTCCACAATTTCAACCAGACTGGTTTCTGGGTTTGTTCCGGATGCTTTAAGTCCGGCTTCTTCCATCTGATCCAAATATTTATTGTTGAACTCAAACCGGTGTCGATGGCGCTCCTGAATAGTGGTGTCACCATAGATCTGAAAAGCTCTCGTACCTTTTTTGATTTTGCACGTGTAAGCTCCCAACCGCATCGTGCCCCCCTTGTTGGTAATTTTCTTTTGCTCCTCCATCATATCAATAACGGGGTGTTTGGTTTTAGGATTCAGTTCCGTAGTGCTTGCATCCGTCAGGTGTAGCACATGCCGGGCAAACTCAACTACGGCACACTGCATCCCCAAACAAATTCCCAGAAAGGGGATCTTGTTTTCGCGCACATATTGAATCGCCTGAATTTTTCCTTCCAGACCGCGCTCTCCAAAACCAGGAGCCACGAGTACACCATCGAGTGCACCCAGAATATTTGCTACTGTATCTTTATGAATATCTTCTGAGGAAATCCATTTCAAATTAACCTTGCAATCATTTTGTGCCCCGGCATGGATAAAGGCCTCGGCAATGGATTTATAGGCATCCGGTAACGAAACATATTTGCCCACGAGGCCAATGGTAACTTCATTGATCGGGTTCTTGAGTTTGCCTAAAAATATTTTCCACTGCTCAAGGTCAGGCTCGTGTTTGGGAGTAACCTTCAATTTAGACATTACCCGTTCGTCCAGCTTTTCTTTACGCATCAGCATGGGCACATCATAAATAGTATCGGCATCAATAGCTTCAATAACCGAGTTCAGGTTTACGTTGCAGAACAGCGCCAGCTTTTTCCGGATCTCCATGGAAAGCGGATGTTCTGTGCGACAAACCAAAATATCAGGTTGAATGCCGTAGGAGAGGAGTTCTTTGACAGAGTGTTGTGTGGGTTTTGTTTTTAATTCCTTAGCTGCACTTAAATAAGGAATCAATGTTAAGTGAATCACCAGTGCGTTGTTGGAACCGAGGTCCCACCGTACCTGGCGTACCGCTTCCACAAAAGGTAAGGATTCAATATCACCCACCGACCCACCGATCTCAGTAATAATAAAGTCATACTTGCCGCTTTCGCCCAACAAAAAGATGTTGCGTTTGATCTCATCGGTGATGTGGGGAACCACTTGTACAGTCTTGCCGAGGTATTCGCCTTTCCGTTCTTTGGTGATGACATTATTATAGATGCGCCCGGTGGTGATATTATTGGCCTGTGAGGTGGCCACATTGAGAAAGCGTTCATAATGTCCCAGATCCAGATCCGTTTCGGCCCCGTCATCGGTTACATAGCATTCCCCATGTTCATAGGGATTCAGGGTTCCTGGGTCAATATTAATATAAGGGTCAAACTTTTGGATGGTGACTGAAAAGCCTCTGGCCTGTAACAACTTACCGAGCGAAGCGGAGATAATGCCCTTGCCCAACGAAGAGGTTACACCACCGGTAACGAAGATATATTTAGCTGTTGACATGGATCCAAGGACCTGAAATTTTGGTCGCAAAGGTAAGTATTTGCCCTCGCCCTCAAACCCCGGGGTTTGAGATTTATAAAAGAAATAAGGAAACCTGCAGCCCGCTTTCTTTCAATTTCGTTGTCATCGCGGCCTTTGAGCCGCGATCCAGTAATACAGAATACGTGTCTATATACAGTCCGATCCCAGACTGCCACGCAGGAGCAGCGGTCCAACCGCTTTCTTTCATTTCGTTGTCATCGCGGCCTGTCTGCCGGAGCTTTTTTAATCAACGAAGCCTTGGCGTAGTTGATAGCGTAGTCCTGAGGAGTGCATTTTCTAGACAGGCAGGCTAGCCTGACGAAGCTTTAGCGAAGTCAGGCCTGCCAGCTCATAGCCGCTTCAGCATAGGCAGGCGTGGACCCGCGATCCAGTTATACAGAATATATGTCTATATGTAGTCCGACCACTGACTGCCGCGCTGGAGGAGCGGTCCGACCTACACGCGGTCCGACCGCTTAATGCCGCGCAACCGTAGCGGTCCGACCGCTTTATAGTATGGACCTTGGATCCCTTTAATTTTGCTGTCATCGCGGCCTTTGAACCGCGATCCAGTTATGCGGTCCGACCTCTTTCTTCCATTTCGTTGTCATCGCGGGCCCGCCTGCTGGAGCCTTGGCGTAGGTAGGCCTGCCTGCTCGTAGCCGCTTCGGCATAGGCAGGCCAGAGAGCCGCGATCCAGTTATTCAAAAATGTGTTTTTTATCCACAGTCCGACCATTGTCTGCCACGCAAGAGGAACAGTCTGACCTCTTTCTTTCCATTTTGTTGTCATCGCTTTTAATCTCGGTGTCATCGCGGCCTTTGAGCCGCGATCCAGTCATTCGGTCCGACCGCTTCTTCATAGCAAACCCTTAACTTACCCATATTGTCCTTATTCAACATGGGTAGCGGTCCGTCCGTTCTTTTAAAACTCACCTCAATCTCCCCTTAAACACCCTCTCAATCATCGGTAAATCTTCCCGCAACCGTAGGAAATTTCGTTTTTGACGATTTTATCAATAAGTTTGAGACTACGTGTATTATTTTTAAAAGGTTACAATTTCTTTACTTACAGGATACAGGTATTGACTCAAAGTATATCCATGAATAAGAGTTCCTCGCTTACGGTCTTCAAAATACTTTTCTTTTGTTTGTTCCTTGTATCCTTACTGTCATCCAGATCAGCTATTGCCCAATGCAATATTCTTCCACCTATATTAATGTTAGGCAGTAATAAAGTTCCAAATGGCCTTTGTAGTCCAGTGACTGCAAATCTTCAATACAACATTTCGTTTTCAGCTCCACTTCCTGCTGGTAATACATATAGGGTTCACTTCGAATGGAATGATGGACAATTACCAGCAGAATCCCAGATTTTGTTGGCACCTGGTTCTTCAAATTATAATGTAAATTCAAATAGAACATTTCCAACCAATAGTGACTGCGAATATCAGGTGCGAATGATTGTTCGCGTGAATGGGTCAGCATGTGCCAGCACAATACAATTCCAGAGAATAGCTTCCTGGCGAACGGATGCATTTAATGGCGGGAATATTCAGTTAATATCTCCAGCCACCGGAACAAATGTCCACTTGGTCTGTGAGGGGGATCCTACAAGCGTAGTTTTCAATGATTTGTCAGTTTTCAATTGTAATTCACAATATCCGGTGAATTATACCCCTGGCGGGCCATTTATAGAAACTCCGAACGAACAAATTAGATGGCAACAAATTACATATAATACACCTAACGGTCCACCCAGAATTCCTAACACCCGGGTAAATGGAGTACCTGTGACCAATACTGAACCGCCAGGTGGAGACCTAATACTAAATTACCTCGACCCAAGGGTTTCAGCTACCGAAAATGCTTCTGGAGTTTTTCGAATGACCTCCCCGGTAGTTATTAATGATCCAAGAAGGCGCCCAACGCTTACAATAACAGCCCCTGGCGGATTTGGAGCTGGATTTCCCGATGTTGGTGATGAGATAGAAGTTACAATCCGCTATTGGAATTTTTGCAATCCCTATGCCAATGATTTTGACCTTACGCCTGTTGGTGGGAATAACATTAATGGGGATAATCCTCCGGTAACGGCAACAGCCATAATTAGAATAATTGATGCTCCTAATCCTCCGGCTGTTAACAACCCAACTCTTTGTGAAACTGCTGCCGATGCAAGCTTCGAAATAACAGCAACAGGGGTTGGAGTTGGAGCATTGACTTACACCTGGTACCGAGATGCTGCACTAACTCAAATACTGCAAGGACCTAGTGCCGATAACACATTCAACCCGGTTACTCAAGGTCCTGCCCCAAGAATCAATAAAACAGTTGCAAGTAGTCAAAATTTTAATAGGTATGTGACAGTATCTCAGGGAAGCAATAATTGTACGAGTGACGCGGCTACAATTACCATCAGGATCGATGATCAGAATACTCCAGGTACAATTGCTCATCCGTTAGGGGCTTCCCCCATCTCAATTTGTACTACTGATGATCCTGTAGCCTTTACCAGTACCGTGGCAGGTACGGGTGGAGGACCGGGTGGTACGTTTACATATCAATGGCAACACGCCACCGCTGTTGGTGGTCCATATGTTGACCTTGGCGGTGCAACGGCAGCTACGTTTAACCCCACGTCAGCTAACATTAATGCCAGAAGATTCTTTAGACGTAGAGTACAGTCCGGACAATGTGCGGACGTATTTTCAAATGTTATCGAGTTTAGAATAGACACCCCGGTAACCGGTGGTGATATTGGAAACGCTCAAACCATTTGTACGGGTGGTAATCCTGGAGTTATAACGAATGTTACCACACCAACAGGGGGTAATGGCATATACAGTTATGTTTGGCAGGAAGCCTCTGCAATTGGAGGGCCCTATAACCTGGCCGCAGGTATAAATAACCTGATTACCTACGATCCTCCCGTGTTGGCTACAACCACATTTTATCGAAGACTAGTATCTTCTGGAGTGTGCCCTCCGGGTTCAGCTCTGTCAGCAAGTGTTATCGCAATTACTGTTAATCAGCTAATCAATCCTGGCTCCATTGGCAATGCCCAAACAATTTGTGCTGGTCAAAACCCCGTAGCATTAACTTCGGTCGCTCCGGCATCGGGTGGAGATGGATCAAACTACTCATACCAATGGCAACAGGCATCCGCAATGGGGGGACCTTATGCAGACATTGGAGGAGCAACCGCGATTACATTTGATCCGCCAGTTTTGGCAACCACCACATTTTATCGGAGGCGGGTGCGCTCTCCGGGTCCTGTAGCTTCTACGTGTCCTGAAACTTTCTCAAATATTATTGCGATTACGGTAAATCCTCTTCCTACGGCAACTGCTACTGGTGGTGGTTCGGCTTGTTTGGGAACCCCGGCTGCGGATGTCGTCTTTACATTAACGGGTACACCACCATTTAACTTTATAGTTGAAGTTGCTTCAATTCCAGATGTACCCGATATTACAGAATTAACTTATAACTCGACCACTTACACCATAAGTGCTCCAAATCCAGCTAATAACACAACGTACAGGATAGTTTCTCTAACCGATGCAAATGGCTGCGCAGCAGCGGGCGCTGGTCTAGGAGGAACAGTAGTAGTGAATCCTCAATTGACGCCTCCACCTACAATAGAAAATTTTAGTGCAACTGCACCAGTTTGTGATGATGGCGCTACTACAAACCCTCCTGATGCATTTTTTAACTTTTCTCCTGACGTTGTTCAAAATCTTGCAATTACGTATCGCCTACGTAGAATAAGTACTGGTACTTTTCTGGCCGGTTCAATAAACTTAACAGGCAATACGAATGCTTCTGGTGAAATACTAATAAGCCCTAATTATCCCCAATTTGGTGCTGTACCTGCGGATCCTCAAGGTTATCAGGTAGTAATAACCGCCATTCAAAATACGTTTACCCTTTGCGCAGGTGCCGTACCCATTGATGGGCCAATATTAATAATTAATCCCCGACCACCACCACCAACGGGCGCGGTTCCCGGTATTGCTTGTAGCACGGATCCGACCGGTGCCCCTATTGGGGTTGCTGCGCCTCCTGTTAACTTTACAATCGTTTGGTCTTCAACTACGCCTGCTTTTACTGCAGCGGCTGGTGTTACAGGTGGAACTCGTGGAAATTCATTTACTCCAACGAGTAATCTAACGGCTACCTACCATGCATTCACACGCTCTGACGTAGCTCCTACCAATTGTTTAAGTGCAGCCTCACTACCCGTTCTACATACGCGGGACTTAATTCCTGCAAATGCCGCAGCGGGTCCCGATCAACCCTTGTTATGTAATACCAACACAACGTTGGCCGCGACTACAGTCAATAATGGTGGCACCGGAACATGGTCCGTAGTAGGGCCTGTAGGTACCATTGTAATTACCAGTCCCAACAGTCCAACATCTACAGTGACAGGCTTACCACAGGATGTTCCGGGTGGTGCCCCAATTGTAACAACCTTAAGATGGACAGCCACGAGTGCACTCGGTGTCTGCGCACCAACTACAGATGATGTAATCCTAACCGTCAATCCTAGGCCGGTTGTTAATAACCTTACACCCATCTTATGCGAAGATGTGTTTTTAGGCGCCTCAACAGCCAATGTAAACCTTACCACATTTAGTGCTGCGGTTATGGGTGGTGCTCCGGCCAACACGGTAGTTCAATATTATCCGTCCGCAGCGGATCGTACTGCTGGGACCAATGAAATTCTGGCTCCTATAACTGTAACAAATGCGATGGTACGCTTCACGCGTGTTCGCAATACGCTAACGGGTTGTATTTCGGATGGCACGATCACATTCACCGTTCGCACCTTACCAGTCGTAAACAACCAAAGTGCACAGGTCTGTGAAGATGCTCCGCCCGGCTCGCTGATAGCATCTGGCATTAACCTCCAGAATTTCGAAACCGCCATCGCAGGCGGCTCCATGGTCAATCGCGATGTGGAGTGGTATACCGATGTCAGTCTCGCACCGGGTTTCTTGATTCCTCCAGGCGTTGCCGCGGGGGCCGAACAAAATTTCACTATCAATGCAGATGTTACCCTGCATGCAAAAGTAATAGACACCACGCTCCCTTCACCCCAGTGTTTCCGGGCGGCAACACTTAATCTTGATTACCAGGCTCGCCCCAATAACAACCAGATTTCAGATGGTATTGGTCAGGTATTAGGCGCTACCTATACGGTTTGTGCCAGCAATAACTTGGTCTTGTTGCAGATTAACCCAGGTCTTAATCCGGGTGCCAGCTATACCTGGACAGTTCCCCCTGTATCGTATCCTGGAGAGTTTGAATTGTTAACCGGAACCACAGGCTTCTTTATCATCTTGCGTTTTCCAAATCCTATCCCGGATGTGGGTACCTTATATCCAACGGGTGTTCCGATCACAGTTAAGGAAACATTGGGCACTGCGCTTTGTGATGGAAATACAATTAACACGAGAATTATTGTCGAAGGCTCTCCGCCACAACCTATCATTTCTGGTCCTAGTTCGGTCTGTTCCAATGACAATGGAATTGTGTTTTCGGTAACCAATCCGGTGGCGGGCACCTATAGCTGGTCATTGCCGGCTGGAGCAACGATTACATCACTACCGGTTACGGGCAGCACGATTACAGTTCAGATGAGTACCTTCAGTGGAAACGTAAACGTAACCCATGCAAGTGGTATCGGTTGTACTTCGCCAGCGGCAGCGCCATTCCCGGTAACGGTAGTTAACCGGCCTACGATTACCTCGGTTAGTTCCCTCACGGTTTGCAGTGGAACAGACATGTCAATAGCCCATACGCTTACATCCAATATTGTGGGTACAACCTACAACTGGGAAGTAATCAATATCACGGGTTCTGTGATAGGTGCCATCTTTGGTGATCTTGCCAATGGCGTGCTGGCGATCAACCAAACCTTATCAAACTCCTCCGGGGTAAATGCCTCGGTAACCTATCGCATCACACCGGTTGGCCCCGGACCCGATAATTGCCCGGGTACACCACAAAACTTTACCGTCACGGTAAACCCGCAACCGGTAATTACTCCCGGTCAGACAAAAACAATCTGTAGCGCCAATGCAGTAGCAAAAGAAATTTTACTTAGTCCTGGAAACCTCCCAGCCGGAACTTTATTCAACTGGCCCGATCCCGATGGGGCGGGCCCGGCTACCGGTGGCGTTAACATCCCCATGGGTGTGGCTGGTACCATACACATCAATGATGTACTGGTCAATCTGACTAACACACCAACTGTTGTTAACTATGTGATTACCCCAACGAGCGGTGCTTCGTGTGTGGGTGTTGCCGAAACAATTGCCATCACAGTCAATCCACAACCGGTGGGTGCTAATGATAACACTCCGATTGTATGCAGTGGCCTTCCTGCAGGCTACGACCTCGAAACAAACATTGCTACGCTAGGAAATAATCTGATTGCCGGAACAACGTACAGTTGGGTAGCCACAGCCAATGGCAGTGTTTCAGGCGAAAGCACGATTCCACAACCAGGAAAAATCATTACGGATGTACTGCGCAACTTAACCAATACCAATCAGGTGGTTCGCTACACCGCTACACCAACCAGCGGAGCAGGTTGTGCTGGCGTTTTCTTTTTGATTGACATCACCGTGCAACCCGAGCCGGTTGGCTTCAATGACGCAAGTCCTGTAATCTGCAGTGATGCCAATGTCAATTATGATCTCGGGGCCAATATCGCCAATACCGGAGCAGGCGGAAACAACCTGACGGCCGGAACTACTTACAGTTGGGTGGCAGTATCCAATGCCAATGTCACAGGGGAGAGTACAGTCCCGCAAGTCGGATCAATCATTACCGATGTAATCAATAACGTTACCAATAGTAATCATGTGGTTGCATACACAGTTACACCTACCAGTGCGTTGGGCTGTGCCGGTGCACCGTTTATTGTTTTGGTTACCGTGCGTCCCGAACCCAAAGGACATAATGATGCCACCCCGGTTATCTGTAGTGATGCCAATGTTAATTATAATCTGGAAGCCAATATTCTCAACACGGGCTTAGGGGGCAATGGCTTGATCAGTGGAACCACGTATGCATGGACAGTTACTCCAAATCCCGATGTGAACGGTGAAACCAATGGTGTTGGTTCAGTAATCAACAACGTATTGAATAATGTCACTAACGCCAATCAGGTTGTTATCTACACGGTTATAGCTACGAGTGCCGATGGTTGTGTGGGCGATCCATTCACTGTTTCTGTTAACGTGCGTCCGGAACCGCAAGGGTTTAATGATGTAGCAACGATTTGCAGTGATCAATCAGTCAATTATTCGCTCAGTGCAAACATCGCCAATACCGGTGCGGGTGGAAATAATTTAACTGCTGGCACTACCTACAGTTGGGTGGCTGCACCCAATGGCAGCGTCACAGGGGAAAGCACCACTCCCCAAGCTGGTAATACAATAACAGATGCACTGAATAATATCACCAACGCGAATCAGGTTGTCGTTTACACGGTAACACCAATAAGTGTGAATGGCTGTATAGGAAATCCATTTACGGTTTCTGTTACTGTGGAACCGGAACCCGTGGGTCATAATGATCCCACTCCGGTAGTATGTAGCGATGTGGCGTTGGCTTATGACCTCAGTGCCAACATTGCTAATATAGGTCTGGGTGGAAACAACCTGATCACAGGTACAACCTATAGTTGGGTGGCAGCAGCAACGGCTACAGTGAGTGGCGAGAGTACGGTTGCACAGGCGGGTCCTGTAATTAATGACGTCCTTAATAATATTACCAACTCTAATCAGACGGTAGTATATACAGTAACGCCAACCAGTGCCGATGGCTGTGTTGGAAATCCATTTACGATTACGATTACGGTAAGACCAGAACCACGTGGTTTTGATGATAATAGTCCAACCGTGTGTAGTGATGCTGCTATAAACTATAGCCTTCCGGCAAATATTGCTAATACGGGTGCAGGGGGTAATAACCTGGCAATAGGAACCACCTATAGCTGGCTCGCTGCTGATAACCTGAATGTAGTAGGCGAGAGTACGAGCGCACAAACCGGTAGCACGATCACCGATGTGGTAAATAACATTACCAATGGAAATGAAATTGTCGTGTACACGGTTACACCAACCAGCGGAGATGGTTGTATAGGAAATCCATTTACCGTTTCTGTCACGATTCGTCCCGAGCCCAGAGGGTTTAATGATGTTGCAACTGTTTGTAGTGACATTGCTGTAGCCTACGATCTTTCAGCTAACATTGCCAATACCGGAGCTGGCGGAAACAACCTGACGGCCGGAACTACCTACAGTTGGGTAGCCGCAAATAATGGAAATGTGGGTGGTGAAAGTATCCTGCCACAGGCGGGAGCCACAATCACCGATATTCTCAACAACGTAACCAATGCGAACCAGGTAGTGGTCTATACAGTTACACCCACCAACGGTGGTTGTGTGGGCAATACGTTCACGGTGTCAGTGACAGTCCAGCCAGAACCGCGTGGTTTTAATGACAACACTCCGATAGTGTGTAGCAACGCGGTGGTTAATTATGACCTTAGTAATAATATTTCCAATACTGTGTCGGGTGGAAATAACCTGATTACGGGTACTACCTACTCTTGGATAGCGGCCAGCAATGGAAACGTATCTGGCGAAAGCACCGTGGCGCAGGCCGGACCCATCATTACGGATTTGTTAACCAACAGCACCAATGGCAATGAAGTGGTGGTGTATACAATCACACCCACAAGTGGCGATGGTTGTGTCGGCAATCCATTCACTGTTTCGGTCAATGTGCGACCAGAGCCTCGCGGCTTTGATGATAATACCCCGGTGGTGTGTAGTGATGTAGCGATGAGCTACGACTTGGTTGCAAATATTACAAACACCGCATCAGGTGGTAACAACCTGGCCGTAGGGACTACCTATAGCTGGATTGCTGCCGACAATGTAAATGTGACGGGTGAGAGTTTGGTAGCCAAGGCTGGGCCGGTAATCAATGATGTTGTTACCAACGTTACCAACGCGAACGAAGTAGTTGTATATACAGTCACGCCAACCAGTGTGAACGGTTGCGTAGGCGCACCATTCCTGGTTTCCATTACCGTGCGTCCGGAACCTCAGGGTTTCAACGACCCATCAACAATTATTTGTAGCGATGGCGTGGTGGGCTATGCCTTATTATCAAACATAGCAAACACCGGTGCCGGTGGTAACAACCTGATAGCAGGCACAACATATAGTTGGGTCGCTGCAACGAATCCTCTCGTGGGTGGCGAAAGTACATCGGCTCAGGTAGGTGGAACTATTACGGATGCATTGAACAACATAACCAATGCCGATCAGGTAGTGGTTTATACCGTAACCCCAACCAGCGCGTTGGGCTGTGTGGGTAATCCTTTCACGGTTTCAGTTACGGTGCGTCCGGAACCTCAGGGTTTCAATGATAATACTCCTATTATCTGTAGTGATGCCAATGTGAACTATGATCTAAGCGCCAACATAGCCAACACAGGTGCGGGTGGTAATAACCTGATCACAGGAACCACGTACAGTTGGGTTGCCGCCAGTAATTTATTTGTAACGGGTGAAAGCACTCTTGCTCAGGCTGGACCAATTATTACAGATGCACTCAACAATATCAGCAGCGCTAATCAGATAGTAGTCTACACCATTACCCCAACCAGTACCGATGGTTGTGTGGGTAATCCATTTACCGTTTCAATAACGGTACGTCCCGAGCCTAAAGGGTTTGATGATCCTAGTCCGCTAATCTGTAGTGATGCTAATGTGAACTATGATCTGGTAGCAAATATCTCAAACGTAGGTCTGGGCGGAAATGGGCTAGTGGTTGGCACTACGTATAGTTGGATGGCGGCCGATAATCCTAACGTTACAGGAGAAAGCACGACCGCGCAGATTGGCAATACAATCAACAATGTGTTAAACAATGTTTCGCTGAATGCAGAACAGGTTGTTTATACAATTACACCAACCTCTGCCAATGGTTGTGTGGGGGATCCGTTTATAGTAACGGTTACTGTACGACCTGAACCGCGCGGCTTTAATGATCCTTCACCTGTTATATGCAGTGATGTGGCAATCAACTACGACCTCGTAGCGAACATTGCTAACACAGGAGCAGGTGGCAACAACCTGGTAACAGGCACTACCTATAGCTGGATTGCAACACCCAATGCCTTTGTAACGGGTGAAGGCAGTGGTACAACGAGTACGATTACAGATATTATAAATAATGTAACAACAGCAAGTCAGGTAGTTGTTTATACCATAACACCAACCAGTGCCAATGGCTGTGTGGGCAATCCGTTTACAGTTTCGGTTACTGTAAATCCGGAACCCCGTGGTTTCAATGATCCATCTCCGGTGGTTTGTAGCGATGCCACTGTTAACTATGATCTTAACGCCAACATCGCCAACACAGGATCGGGTGGCAATAACCTGGTAACCGGCACAACCTACAGTTGGTTGGCCGCAGCCAATGGAAACATTACCGGGGAAAGCACGGTTGCGCAGGCGGGAAGCACAATCAATGACGTACTGAATAACATCACAAATGTTAACCAGGTGGTTGTATATACAGTTACCCCGACCAGCGTGGACGGATGCGATGGCAATCCATTTATTGTTTCTGTAACCGTTCGCCCGGAGCCTCGTGGTTTTGATGACACCAAAACTATTTGCAGTGATGCGAATGTTAACTACGACCTCACCGCTAATATCGGTAACACAGGTTCGGGTGGAAATAACCTATTGATAGGTACTACCTATAGCTGGATCGCAGCCGATAATGCCAGCGTAACTGGAGAAACAACTGTACTTCCTGGCACTTCATCAACGATTACCGATGTATTGAATAATATCACAAACGTTGATCAGGTGGTTGTGTACACGGTAACAGCAACCAGTAACAATGGTTGTGTGGGTGATCCGTTCACGGTATCCATTACGGTACGCCCGGAACCACGCGGCTTCAATGATGCTTCAACAATTATTTGTAGTGATGGCACCGTAGGCTACGCATTGCTCGCAAACATTGCAGACACCGGGGCCGGTGGCAATAACCTGATTGCTGGCACTACCTATACCTGGATAGCCGCAGCAAATGCCAGTGTTGCCGGAGAAAGTACAACATTGCAGGCAGGCGGTATCATCACCGACATCCTGAATAACATAACCAACGCCAATCAGGTAGTTGTTTACACCGTGATCCCAACTAGCTCTTTGGGTTGTGTGGGCGATCCATTTACAGTCTCAGTTACAGTTCGTCCGGAACCAAAAGGCTTCAACGACAATGCACCGGTGGTCTGCAGCAATGCGAATGTGAACTATGACATTACTGCCAATATTGCCAATACCGGATCGGGGGGTAACAACCTGGTAGCAGGTACAACCTACAGTTGGTTGGCAGCGGATAATCCAAGTGTTACCGGAGAAACGCTGGTGGCCGCTAATACCTCAATGATCAACGATGTGCTCACCAATGTTACCGGATCAAATCAGGTGGTTGTTTACACAGTCACAGCAACCAGTGCCGATGGCTGTATAGGTGATCCGTTTACCATTTCAGTTACGGTAAGACCAGAACCCATTGGCTTGGCGGATACCGATGCGGTGTGTAGTGATGAGGCGATTGCCTATAACATACAAACGCGAAATATAAACCTGCTAGGAAACTCGGTAGCAAGCCAGTTTACCTATACCGTGGTGTCCTCCGATCCGGGTAATGTTTCTGCCGCGGGTAAAAACAGACCAGTGGCCAGCAATACTGCTATTACCGATACGTATACAAACACGACCAGCAACGATGTATTCATTACGTATTCTATAACACCATTTAGTACAACAGGTAATTGCCAGGGTACTCCATTCGATGTAGTGATTACCATTCACCCCGAACCATTGGGCCCGAATACAACCATTCAACGCTGTAGTGATGATCCGGTTAACTTCGATCTCCAGAATGTAATTAATACGGTAGGCACAGGCAATAGTGTAGTGAGTAAGTTCCGGTACACGGTAGCATCCAACAATGCGCTGGCGGTGCCTCCCGGTCCTAACCGCAACACGGCATCTACGGCTGTCATTGCAGATGTGTATACCAACACAACCAATGCCGATGTAGAGATTACCTATACGGTGACCCCGGTGAGTGTAGCTAATGATTGCGAAGGTTCTGCGTTTACATTCAGGGTAATTGTTCATCCAGAACCAGTAGGTGCCAATGTGGTCGATCCGGTGTGTAGTACATCATTAAATTATAACATCCAGACTCAAAATATCAACACGTTGGGTAATGGAGTACCAAGTGTATTTACCTATACGGTAGCTTCTTCGGATGCAATCAATGTGCCACCGGCTGCGGATAGGGTAGTAGCAACCAATCTTCCGATCACGGATGCATATGTGAACTCAACCGGTGTGGATGTAACCATTACCTATACAATCACTCCGATCAGTTCGGCAAATAATTGTGCCGGTACACCCTTCACCTATGCCGTAACCATTAGCTCCAAGCCGGTCGGTGCGGATGTTACCAAACCCGATGTGTGCTCCGATGTACCGTTCAGCTTTGATCCTCAAAACGATATTACCAATGGTGTGATAGGCACGTTTACCTGGACGGCAACCTATCAACCCGGACTTTCTGTTGGAGGCGTAGCGCCACCAGCCGCAGGTACAGGTTTGATAAGTGGTTCATTAACGAATACGGGTAGTGCGATTCTCAATGCTACATATGTGGTAATGCCTACGGCCGGCACCTGTGTGGGTGATCCATTCACGATCACAGTGCCGATTCAACCTGAGCCAGTAGTCGCGATCAACCTGAATGCGATTGTTTGTAGTGGCGAAATCTATAACACGTTGTTGGATACCGATGGACTTTCAATAGGTGCAGCCAACTACGATGTAACGGCAGTAGTAGATGCAGGTCTTACAGGTGTACCCACTACCGGTCTTGCCTTGCCAGCGAATGCACTCGTGAATGATGCCTTTCAAAACGTGACGGCTATTCCATTGAAGGTTACGTATACAATTACACCGCATGGAACCAATGGTTGCGTTGGGGATCCTAAAATTGTTGAACTCACCATCAATCCCGAACCAGTTGTAAATCCTGCTTTGGATAATACAGTCTGTAGCCGTGAAATTTCTGGAATCATACTTAGTACCAACGGAACTTCAGTAGCTGCTAACTCCTATCGTTTGGTAGGCGTTACCATCCCGGGCACAGTAACAGCTGATCCATTAAACGTGGCAGTGGGTACTACGGGTAGCATCAACCTGATCCGTAACGATAAATTCACGAACAATACAGCGGCTGCTGTAATAGTTACGTATGAAATTCTGGGAATCAGCCCAGCACTCTGTGAAGGTCAATCAGAGTTTATTGACCTGACCATTAACCCCGAACCTATTTTATCACCGGGCACCGCGAACCTATGTAGCGATGTGCCTTCGGGTATTGTAGTAGGTCCGGCTGCAGGATCAGCAGTAACCACTGAATTTGAATTAAAAAATATTATCAAGGCTCCGGCTTTGGTTGCGGGCGGTAGCAATGCAGGCCTGGGAACATATCCTGCGAATTTACCAGGGGGTCAGTCGGACTTCTTATCGAACGACACCTTTACGAATACAACCAATGGTCCACTGATCGTAACGTATACAGTAGTTCCCATTGCATCAGGCTGTCGTGGCCAGGATCAGACCGTAGTCTTTACGGTTAATCCGGCACCTGCAGTAGAAGACAATCTCAACAGAACTGTTTGCTCCGATGATCTTGCAGGTATTGTGTTCGCTACAGAGATCTCACCATTAAGTACGGCTGCAGTTTCCTACAACATTGTTTCGATTGTGGTACAGCCAGGCCTTGTTCGTACGGCAGGTAGCGCGGTAGTGCCTCGCAACGGTGTAACTGCCAATGACATTCAGGCGGATCAGTTTAGAAATCAAACCAATGATCCGCTTACAGTAACCTATGGTGTGCAGGCTGTGTCCGGTGCTGCTTGTTTAGGTCCGGTGCGGAATGTAATTCTTACCATTGAGCCCGAAGTAGTGGCAACCCCGGTGAACAACGCACCCAATATCTGTAGCAATGATCAAACAGACATCGATCTGATTTCACCTACCAATCCAACGTCCGGTGTAGTCACTTTTAACTATACCGCTGTTTCCTCAGTAGGTGGTTTGATCAGTGGCTTTGTCCCTGCTCTCAACAACTTACCAGAGAATTATAAGATTGAAGATGCTTTGGTAAACAATTCGGATAACCCGGCAACAGTAACCTATTCAATAACAGCAGTTGCCAATGGCGCTAAAAATGGTGCCGGTTGTTCCAGTTTACCACCTGCAGTAACAGTAGTTGTTACGGTTGATCCGAAACCAAAATTGGTGGCGTCACCGGCTGTCCAAACAGTGTGTGAAGGAGTAGCCACCTCAATAACATTGAACAGCAACACCGTGCCATCTGCGGGTAATGTTCGGTTCGAATTATTGACAGCGGTTGCGTCTGGTGGAGTTACCGGCATGTCGCCCATCGGAACATTATTTACTCCGGGATCTTCACTGGCTGATGTATTGGATAATCCAACAGTTACATCGCAAACAGTAACCTACACATTCCAACCTAAAATCATTGGTGGATTAGGCTGCGTGGGTGATAATGTAGTGATCACGATTACCGTGAATCCAAGACCAACTATTATAGCAAGCGCACAACCGGATATTTGTAGCGGTGACTTTATTAACATCACCCTCACTCCGGATGTTGCCAATACGATAGCAATCTGGACAGTGTCTGCACCCCCTACAGTAACCGGTGCAAGCAATGGCGCAGGGAATCTGATCTTCCAGACCTTATTCAATAATGGAAATATTCCTGAAACAGTTACTTACACGGTAACGCCACGGGTTAACAATTGTGATGGCACACCGATAATAATCTCAGCAGTGGTAAATCCTAAACCCAAGTTTGTGGGCTTACCCTTAAATGTTACGGTATGTCATGGCAATAACTTAAACGTTCCGCTTACCAGCACAGTGGCCGGTACCACATTTGATTGGACGGTAGATGACCCAAGCGGGTTAGGGGTTCCGTTGATTGGTTCGGGTAACACGATCAACCAACTGCTAACGAATACGACAGGTTCACAAGCTAGTTTAACGTATACAATCACCCCTACAGGTCCTGGTGCATGTCCCGGTGATCAGAAGATTATGATCGTTACGGTAGCACCTCAGATCGATGCGCTGTTTGTGAATGCAAGTTCCAGTATTTGTAGAGGCAGCTCTGAGTTCCTGATTATCCAGTTGGATGGACAAGCACCATTCCAGTTAGTGTATAATGATGGTACATCCGATATCACGGTAAATAATGCCGGTAACTTTAAAGTGATTCAGGTTACTCCGGCAGTCACCACTACCTACACATTGGTTTCTGTAAGAGATGCACTGAATTGTACATTTATTCCTGCAGGACAATCGGTAACCGTAACGGTGGGTGAAACGGATGCTAACTTTAGTATTGTTCCACCAGCCTCAGCCTGCGGACCCTATACGGCTACCTTCCAGTTTAATCAGGTAGCTGGTACCGAGTACACCTGGCAATGGTTTGACGGCTCTCCGGATGAAATCTTTTTGGCAGGCACAACGATTCCAAACAATACGATCACGCATACATTCAGTAACCCGAATCCGAATGCTTCGATAACGTATAAGGTAACATTGAGAACACAATTGCCGGCTCCATTCCCGGGCTGCTTTAAAGCAACAACTCAAAACGTTACAATCTTCCCATCGATCATTACTAATGCTTTCCCGGATCGATCGGAAATCTGTAGCGGTGAAAACATCCAATTCTTCAATCAGAGTTTTGGAGCCACAACGCATCGATGGTTCTATCGTGTGCAAGGCACGGCAACGGAAATAGATATTCGCACAACACCCACGGTGAATTACAATTTCACCAACACCTCAACCAGCAATCCGATTATTTATGAAGTGGTGTATCAGGCGAATAACGGAAACTGTCCAGCTGCTGATGTAGTCATGCCCATCACGGTGTATCGCGCAATCACGGCCGGGTTTGATGAGGGTACTGTTCCACCATTTATAGGTGGAAACTCAACAGTAACATTTACAAATACATCTGTGCCGGTAGATGCCGCGCAATTCCGCTACGAATGGGACTTCGGATTGAATGCAACACCCGGTTCAGCCAATGGTGCTGGTCCATTCTCGGTTAATTATAGTACACCAGGTCCACGCGATATCTCATTGAAAGTCGTAAACATGGCCGCTGAAACGGCAGGGTTGAGTTGCGAAAACACATTCAGCAAAACCATCAACATTCCGTTGTTGCCATTGGTAGCGGCTTTCGTGGCAGATCCGCAACGTGCATGTTTCCCATCTGATTTCACTGTCACATCAAACACATCAACAGGGGATGTGATGGAATGGCGTGTGGTGGATAGTAACGGTCGGATTGCTGCGACTTCGAACGCGGTTCTCCCGGTATTCCGTATCACTAACCCCGGTGTATATTCTATATTCCTGACTACCTCAAATTCGTTAACGGGTCAGGTGGCTAATACACAACAGGATAATTTTGAAGTGTTTGATAATCCGGTGGCCTCGTTCGACTTACGTCCTACGATTGTGTACGTGCCTGATTCGGAGTTGACCACGTTTAACTTTAGCACGGGTGCAACAGATTATCAATGGGACTTCGGTGACGGTGGAACTTCCGTAGATGTAGAGCCGATCTATATTTACAAAGTTGAAGGTGCCTATGATGTGCAGTTGATTGCCCGCAACGATCACGGCCAGGGATTGGTATGTACTGATACGCTTGTGCGTAAAGTTACTGCTAAACAAGGTGGTGTAACTAAGGTGCCAAACGCATTTACACCCAATCCAAATGGACCATCAGGGGGTAACATAGGTGGTGGAGGTACGGGTGGCAATGGTACATTCAACGATGTATTTTTACCGATTGTAAAAGGTGCCGAAGAATTTAATATGCAGATCTTCGATCGGTGGGGTAATCTTATTTTCGAAAGCAACAGCTCAAACATTGGCTGGGATGGGTATGACGTAAATGGAAAATTAATGCCGATGGGTGTGTATGTGTATAAACTCACGATTCGATTATCCGATGGTCAGCGATCTACACAAATTGGTGACGTAACGATGATCCGGTAATTGCGTAATCTTATAAGAGCATGAAGAAAATTTTATTCATACTGATCAGCATCACAACGGGGATAACAGCGCAAGCGCAGGATCCCCAGTTCTCTCAGTACTATATGGCTCCGCTTTATTTAAATCCCGGCTTTACCGGCATTACACCACAACAGCGGGTTGCGATAAACCACCGGATTCAATGGCCTAACCTGCCGCAGGCATTTGCTACCTACTCAGCCAGCTACGATATTTTTGTGGATGAACTAAGAAGTGGTTTTGGTATATTGGCTACTACTGACAAGATGGGCTCTGCAGGCTGGAGAACAACGACAGTTGGTTTGAATTATAGTTACAAAGTTCGCTTGAACGATAAAATAGTTTTTTCTCCGGGTTTGTACTTTGGCTACGGTATAAACGGATTGGATAGAAGCAAGTTAAGCCTGGGTGATGGCCTTGAGTTTGATGGAATCTCACTCGATCCGGATTTACAAAAGCTGGGCAATCAACAATACTTTGATTTTGGTTCTGGCTTTTTATTTTATAGCCGAAGTTTATGGTTAGGGGCAGCCTTTGCTCACATGAACACCCCCAACTTATCAATCCTGAACGATGTTAGCCGGTTGCCTATGAAGACGACCATTCATGGTGGGGCCCGTTTGACATTAACCTCGGGGCCACGTGAGCAAGACCGTGCATCCTACCTTACACCTTCCTTTATTTATCGCAGACAAGGACCGGTAAGTCAATTGGATTTTGGTTTGAATTATCACATCGATCCGATCTCAATTGGAGTTTGGTATCGCGGAAAACCATTTGAAACAAATTATATCGGCACGGTAAATCAGGATGCATTGATTCTCTCATTGGGCATGTACTTGAAGACGCTCACGATAGGGTATAGTTATGATTTCTCCATCTCTGAATTATCAACAAGTTCGGGTGGAGCACATGAAATTGCCATCGTCTACGAATTTGTTGCCAAGCCTTTGCATAAGGGAGTAAAAAAGCGGAACCGACTGATCCCTTGCCCAACCTTCAATACCAAGAAGAGTTTCTGGAACTAAACAGTCACCTGTCAGGCTGAGTCTTTAGTCCCACTTCATTAATGCTATTTTTATTAGCTGATGATTGCTGGTTCCCATTATCAATTGTTCCTTGTCAATTGTCAACTGCTGGCTGCCTACTACTTTATTTTCCAATTAATCATTGTCAATTGTCAACTGCTGGTTGCCTACTGCCTGCTCTCCAATTCCCAATTCCCAATTCCCAATTCCCAATACCTAAAACCCAACTGGTAACTACTTCCCATCCCCTTAATCCGGAAGCTAATCGGCTCAATCGGTTATCGGTCGTTAAGGATGAACTTTCGCGCTCAGGTACTTTGATAAAGTATGTCTAAAAGAGGCTTTAACCGATTCCTGAATCGACTAAAGCATGGTGCAGAACAGATTTTTTTTATTAGCAGCGTTTATACTTAGCTCCGTTTTCAATATGAATGCCACGGCTCAGTGCGGAGGTATCATGGAACCGGGCTTTGCTTTTCTTACGAGTAGTCGGGGTTGTGCCCCCTTCACAGTAAACATTCAAACACTATACCTCTCATCCGTTCCCGGTACGCAGTACTTTATCAACTGGGGCGATGGAACTCCGGAAGAGACGTTTACACAAATAGGACCCACGGGAGTGACCATTGGCCATACGTATCCAAATACATCCATTGATTGCGGATATGATTTAGTGATTGATGCTTCTAACGCCTGCAACCCGCGTGGCAGCGTGGTACCCATCAATACCCAGGTAATTGTTTGGACGAATGATGTGATTTCTATCAACCCCAATGTTTTTCGGGTGTGCCAGGGGTATGCCGCGGATGTGCTGTTTACAGATGATAGTGATTGGAACTGTTTTCCGCGGGCAACGCGCGAGAACAACGAACCACGTTGGATCCAGTGGTTGTATGGAACTGGCCCGTTGGCGAATCAGATTCCTGGAGTGCAGATTAACTCGTTTGTGCCGGGCGGCTTTCCCTATCTTGATCCTGCGCCCGCACGAAATCCTATTTATCCTGTGCTGGCTCCGGGTCAGGTTAGTTTACCCATCAATGTACCGGTAACAACGCCTGCTGATTTGGGGCGGGAATTTGTGATCACGCTAAAGAATTGGAATCAATGCAATGCGTACGACAATAATCTTGCAGATAGCAATCCATTCAATCCGGTCTCAGGCAACCTGGTGAACGGAGATAATACCCCACAAATAACAACGGCACGCATCGTGATTGTGCCGGCCCCGCAACCGGATTTCTTAACGCGCCTGGGCGGAGCAGGTGGACCCGTGCAAAGTGTTTTTTGTGTAGGCGACAATATTTACTTCGATAACGAAACCCCTGGCATTGCCGGAGCCTCGTTCGCACATACCTGGCAGTTTTATGATAACATAACAGGACTGGGAGCACCGCTCACAACGTCAACCAATGCAAATCCAACCTTTGCTTATCCAACATCAGGGCAAAAATTAATTCGGCTATCCGTGCGCGATGAGAATGCCGCAGGAAATTGTGTCGCGATCATAGAAAAAATAATAACCATATCCCCTTCACTGATTGCACAGATTAAAGTGACCGATCTGCTGAACAATCCGATTACGCCCGACTTCTGTCAAAATACTGCTACACCCTTCATTACATTTCAGGCGCGTTTCAATGACGTATCGGTAGGTTCGGCCACGGCTACTACCCAATGGCGTTGGGAGTTTTTTGATGAAACAAATACACTCATTCGGCAAGAGCCTGCTTCAGGAGCATTTTCGCCAGTGGCACTCGGACCTTTCGATCAGAACTTTATGAATCGGGGCATTTATAGAGTTCGATTGATCATTCGTGATAATGTTACTTCCTGCGAAACCGTAGATGAAGTTCAGATTCGGGTTTTTGAAAAACCGGTTCCGGTATTTACAGCCACGCGTGTGTGCGCAGGCCAACCAACTTCCTTTGTAGAGAGTTCAACATTGTTACCCATCAATGGTGAAACCATTGTAATACGTGAATGGGATTTTAACTATGATGGTGTCACATTCAATAAAGATCCGGCCTTTGACAATCAAACTTCTTTTACCCGCTCCCTGGGTGTGGCTGGAACGTATCAGGTGGCCTTGCGTACAATAGCAGGGCAAGGTGGGTGTTCTGATATTCTTGTAGCACCCGTTATTGTTGATCCGTTACCACTCGCAAGTTTTACTCCCGATGTTACTTCGGGATGCAGCGTTCTTACAGTAACATTCACCAACACCGCAGTGACGGCTCAGCCGGATCTCGTGGATCGTTTTGTCTGGGAGGTGGATGAAGGTCAGGGTCTGGGATTTTTACCAATTGCTACGCAGTTGCCTGCTGATCCGGCATTCACGGCAACGTTTATTCATGACTTTGGAAATTTTGGTGTAGGCAATAAATTATTTGATGTACGGCTAAGAGCAGTCACAGTGAATCTATGTGAAACCATCTCGCCTCCGGTTACCATAACTGTTTTCCCCGGCACGCGATCCGGTTTTATATCCACCAACTATTCACCTTTTAATGATAACTGCGCACCGCAAACAGTAAACTTTACAGTAGATAGTGAAACACAATCACTAAACCCCCTCGAATATCGTTGGCGGATAAGCGATATGGCCGGTGTGATTGATGAAATCAGTACAGGTACTACACCTGCCTTTGGGTATCAGTTTGTCAATAGTACGCAAGTACTAAAAGATTTTAATGTAACACTGATTACAACATTGGCTTCGGGATGTTTTGGCGACTCCACGCGCACCATCCGGATAAGTCCCGTGCCCATTTCGTTATTCACAATCGACACGCTTCAGTTCGATTGCAATGTGATGCGAGTAAAACTGGAAGCAATTCAAAAAGGATTACCTTCCTATCATTGGGTTATTGCGGAAAACGGAATTCCAACCGTAGACGTCTCCTCAGCGGTTGATCAATTGGAGCATGTGTTCAACAGACCATCTTCGGCTGTAGCCGATATATCGGTACAGTTCGCATTGGATACAAGAAATTTTGCCAACTGCCCTAGTGTAATTACGAATTCATCAATAACAATTCCCAAGCGCGATGATATCAACGCTGCATTCACGGCCACACCAGTCTCTCAAACATTGCCTTCATCTACAGTTACAATAACCAACACAACTACTCCCGGACCCTGGACCTATCTCTGGGATTTTGGTGATGGTTTTACCTCATCCGACCCGGCCGTAAATACACACACGTATGGAACCTATGGCGTGTTTACCATTCGACTAACCGTAAGCAACAATGTGTGTATTGAAACACAGGCACAACAGGTAGAAATTATTCCTATTCCACCTACGGTAGACTTTGTCTACGATCCGGCATCGGGCTGTGCTCCGTTAACGGTTAATTTTGAAAACCTGTCTCAGTTTGCAGATCCTTCAACCTACCAATGGGACTTCGGTGATCAATCAACATCAGGAATGATTAATCCAATCCATACTTATTATCAACCAGGAACCTATTCGGTTACACTTACGGCATCTAACATAACCGGGCAGACAGTAACTGAAACAAAACAGGCTATTATAGAAGTTTTCCCCAGACCGAATGCAGACTTTGAAATAAAACCCAAATTGGTTTACATCCCCGGTGGAATTCTATATACGGACAACCGGAGTTTTGATGCAACCCGTTTTGAATGGGACTTTGGTGATGGTACAACAATCGCTGGTTTTGAACCGGAACATCAATATACAGAAGAAGGTTTTTTCACCATCAGACTGATAGCCTTTAATCAGTTTGATTGTGCGGATACAACCATACAGGAAAACACTGTGAAAGTTCAAAAAGGTGGGCAGGTATTAATACCCAACGCCTTCTCACCGAACCTCTCGGCAACGGGGGGGAGTGGTGGTGTCAGTGATGGTAAGAATGATATTTTTCTTCCCATTACCCGCGGAGTGGTTGAGTTTGAGTTGCTGATTTTTAATCGTTGGGGTGAACTCTTGTTTGAAAGTCGCGATCCGGAATTAGGTTGGGATGGTACCTACAACGGTAAATTATGTCAGCAGGATGTCTATATCTATAAGTTGGCGGCTTCCTATGCGGATGGCGAACGCGTGGTTCGGGTGGGCGATGTAAATCTGATTCGATGAAAAGACTATTTACTTTTTTGTTTGTAATGATTATCGTGGTGGGACTTAAAGCGCAAGATCCGCAGTTCTCGCAGTATTATGCTGCACCGTTATACCTCAATCCTGCCTTTACCGGAACTACCCAGGATCATCGGTTCATTGCCAACTATCGCAACCAATGGCCCAACGCGGCCCGTGGTTTTGTTACCTATGCATTTTCTTACGATTATAATTTGTATAACTACAATAGTGGTATTGGTTTTTTAGCTACGGTAGATCAGGCCGGTACGGCCGGTATGAAATCTTCGCAGTTTAATTTTTTGTATTCCTATAAATGGAATATCTCCAGCAAATGGGTGGTCTCAGCAGGATTAAATTTCGGCTATGCCTTTCGCTCTATTGACTTGAATAAATTAATCTTTGGCGATCAGTTACAGTTCGATTCGGATGGCAATGTGCCCAGTGATGATCCTGCTATTTTTAATTTAGGAACGTCCAGTTATTTTGATTTTAATTCGGGCGTGTTAGCCTACAACAAAAATTTCTGGTTTGGTTTTTCGGCTAGTCATTTAAATACACCGAATCGTTCTCTGTTGGATCAGGAATCGGTGATTCCAATCAAAACAAGTTTTCATGGTGGGGTACGGATTCCGTTATATGTTGGACCCTTTAAAAAGGAAAACATTTCCGTATTGTCGCCTTCCTTTGTGTATAAGAGACAAGGTCAGTTCGATCAGCTGGATCTGGGTTTGCATTTTCTCTATGATCCTGTCATGATCGGACTTTGGTATCGGGGCATACCCATACAACAAAATGTCAAAGACAACATCAGTCAGGATGCAGTGGTGGTGGTGCTCGGCTTCCAGTTTGAGAAGATGGAAGTTGCCTATAGTTATGATTTTACGGTTTCAGAATTAGGCCCCATCTCTGGCGGCACCCATGAAGTAGCTCTTAAATATAAGTTGGGTATCCAGATGCAATCCAAAACAAAGAAAAAGGAGAAGTTTATTCCTTGCCCGACCTTTATAAAAAAGTAGCCTTCATCCAGGCGTCAGACCACCAGCCTTTTGTCGAATTCACCTTTTTGCCTGTCAGTTTTTGTCTGACCAAAAAGTCAGCTGTCATCGTCCAGCCTTAGGCTGGAAGCCGCGATCCCCGAGGAGTGCGCACAATTCGGGAATCCGGGTAAAGTCCGGTATGACAACTTCGATTGATATTTGACTTTTTGGTCAGCCTCTAAAACTCACCATAAAATAGACTTAATGCCGGGCGTCTGACCGCTTCAAGTTTTCTCTACATGCGGTCAGACGCCTCTTACTTACCATTTCTTCAGTCTGTTATTCCTGATTTTCCTTCTTACCTTTGACCCTCATTTTTTGAGGTTCTGAATGAATTTTAAGGAGCATTTGGCGAAAGACGACATATTTAAGGTGGTGGCAGAGACAGCTGCCCGTCTGGATCTGCGTGCCTATATAGTCGGGGGCTACGTGCGCGATTTGATGCTAAATCGTCCTAATAAAGACCTGGATTTTGTGTGCCTCGGCAGTGGCATTCGGTTAGCCGAACAAGTGGCCAAGGAACTGGGCGGAGTTCCTGTTACGGTGTTTAAAAATTTTGGCACCGCGATGATCAAAGTGGAGGATCGCGAACTGGAGTTTGTTGGCGCCCGCAAAGAATCCTATCGCGAAGATTCGCGAAAGCCAATTGTAGAAGATGGAACGCTGGAAGAAGATCAGCAACGCAGGGATTTTACCATCAACGCGATGGCCATCAGCTTACAGGCTGACTCGTTAGGCGAACTGATAGATCCCTTTAACGGTGTTCGGCATCTGAAAGAAAAGTTACTGAGGACTCCGCTTGATCCTGGAATCACATTTTCAGATGATCCCTTACGGATGATGCGTGCGATTCGATTCGCGGCACAACTCAATTTTGATATTGATGCGGATACCTATGCGGCAATCAGTAAAAATGTGGGACGACTTTCTATTGTTTCGATGGAAAGGGTTATTGTGGAGTTGAATAAAATTATTTTGTCACCCGTGCCCTCGTATGGATTTAAGTTACTTTTTCAAAGTGGTTTGTTAAAACAATTTTTTCCCGAACTGGTCGCATTGCAGGGTGTAGAATATCAGGATAACAAAGCACACAAAGACAATTTCTATCATACACTGCAGGTACTCGATAATGTTTCAAAAGTGTCGGATGATCTTTGGTTGCGCTGGGCTGCCATTCTGCACGACATTGCCAAACCGGCAACCAAACGATTTGACAAAGAAGTAGGGTGGACCTTCCATGGTCATGAAGATAGAGGCGCTCGCATGGTGCCTGGTATTTTTCGCAGGCTTAAGTTGCCGATGAACGAAAAAATGTTGGTCGTACAGAAACTGGTGCGACTCCACTTGCGACCCATTGCCCTCGTAAAGGAAGTTTCCGACTCAGCCATTCGAAGATTGTTGTTTGAAGCCGGAGACGAAGTGGAAGCCTTGATGAAACTTTGCCGGGCGGACATCACCTCGAAGAACAATGAAAAGGTTGCAAGATACTTGCGCAACTTTGAAGAGGTGGAAAAGAAAATGATTGACCTCGAAGCCCGGGATCAGGTTCGGAATTTTCAGCCACCTATTACAGGCGATGAGATCATTAAACTTTACAACATTGCCCCTGGCCCGATAATTGGAGAAATTAAAGAAGAAATTAAAGAAGCTATTCTGGAAGGTATTATCCGCAACGACCGCCAGCAGGCCTATGAGTTGTTATTACAAATTGCCAATAGAAAAGGATTAGTAAACCACGAAGTAAACCCGTCATGATGAAAAAGATTGTAATTATTTTAGCGTTTAGCCTCAGTGCATTAACAGCGTTTCCGCAAACACAAAAGCAACCTGCAAAAACAGACCCGGCTAAAACGCAAACTCAAACAAAGCCACAACCTGAACAAACAGAAAAACCGGCAGTCAATCCGTTGACCGAACATTTTTATAAGAAATATCTTACCGCCCTTCAATGGAGTGATTACGATGTGGCGAAAGATGCTTTGTATGATCTGATCATTGAAAACCCACAAAACGATTCCCTGATCTTCAACCTGGCTTATTTTTATTATGAAAATCAGAAGTATGCTTCTTCGGTGTTGGTATCGCAGCAGTTGTTGGCCCGCAATCCTAAAAATGTAGGCGCGCTTGAAATCGCGGCTGTGGGTTTTGAGATGATGGGGGTGCAGGATCGCTCATTGCAGAATTTTGAGAGCTTATACTTGCTCACTAACAATATCAACACACTCTATAAAATGGCATTCCTGCAATTTGATTTAAAGCGTTATGCCGAATGCCTGGCGTCTATCGATATCCTGCTTGCAAACAAAGAAGTGGATACTGCCAAGGTCGTATTCAACGATGCAGCCAATAAACCGAAGGAATATGCTATGAAGGTTTCCGTACTCAACCTGAAGGGCCTGGCGGTACAAGAACACCTGGGTGATAAAGAGGCCGCCAAAAAACTATTTGGAGAAGCCTTGGCAATAGCCCCGGATTTCGTGATGGCCAAGGAGAATCTGGCCAAAATAAAATAGGGATGCAACCTTTCGTGGGTAGCAGGGTCTTTGAACGTAGCTAATTTGGCTTGGAGGCCCCGGTAGTACATATCCATCATGATCTTATTGACCGTTGCCGGCAAGGTGATCGGGATGCGTACTACAGGCTTTATAAACTCTATAGCCGGAGTATGTATAATGTTGGGTATAGGATTGTAAATAATCCGGAGGAAGCGGAAGATGTGTTACAGGATGCATTTATCAGCGCATTTAACAATCTCGAGAGGTATCGGGGTGATTCTACGTTTGGAGCCTGGCTGAAGCGGATTGTCATCAATAAGGCCATCAATTACCTCAACAAAAAGAAACCGGAGCGGATGCCGGACGATGAAAGGTGGGATGTACGGGAAGAGGAGGTTGTGGATGAATTGGAAGGGTTTCCATTTACGGTGGAGAAAGTAAGGGCTGCCATCGAAGCCTTGCCGGATGGATATCGTTCCGTACTTTCGTTGTATCTTGTAGAGGGATATGATCATGGCGAAATTGCTGAGATTTTGGGAATAACAGAATCAACGTCAAAGTCGCAGTTTAACAGGGCCAAGAAAAAATTAAAGGAACTTTTGGAAGGAGAAAAATGAAAGATCATCTTAAAGAATTCATTGATAAGAACCGATCGGAGTTGGATAATCGGAAGCCCTCACAACAGGTGTGGAGCCGGATCAACGCTGGCCTGACCGGTAAAAAAGTATCCATGTGGAACAATGTGATGGTGTGGCGCGTGGCGGCTATGTTATTCCTGGGACTCTCTGTTTATTTGTTTTCTACCCGCACCCTGAATGTAGCAACACGCGAATCCGCCCGCTTGCAAGGGGAGTTCTCTGACCTCGAGAGTTTTTATGTCGAACAGATTGCAGAGAAAGTAGAATTGATCAGTGATATTCAGGATTTTAGTAATGACGAAAAATTCGCACAGGATCTGGAAAAACTGGAAGCCATGTATCAGGTTTTGCGCGAACAGATGAAAACCCAACCCTCCGAAAAAGTGAAGGATGCACTGATCTTAAATTTATTGGTGCGTATTGATTTACTCAATCAGCAGATAAAAGATCTCGAGGAATTTGAAAAGGAAAAAGAGAAGCAGGAAAACGCGTCTATCTAAGACTTAGATTAAAAATCATCTTCACGCTGTAACTCAAAAGATTCTTTCGCACTATCCAGTACTTTGCCATGCTCACATTTTAATACCCGCGCTGGAAAACGTTTGATAAGCCCATAACTGTGAGTAGCCATCAGCACAGCTGTGCCGCTCTTGTTGATTTGCTGAAAAATTTTTAGAATCCCGTTAGAGACTTCCGGATCAAGATTGCCCGTGGGTTCATCAGCAATTAATATCAACGGTTCATTAATCAGGGCCCGTGCAATGACCACACGTTGCTGTTCACCACCTGAAAGTTGGTGGGGCATCTTTTTTTCTACCGAACCCAACCCAACTTGCATTAATACTTCTGCCAGCCGGTTCTTCATTTTCGCACCATCCTTCCAACCAGTCGCCTTCATAACAAAGTTTAGGTTTTCACCCACCGTGCGATCAGGAAATAGTTGAAAGTCCTGAAAGATGATTCCTATTTTTCGTCTCAGCAGGGGCACCTGGTGACTCTTGATTTCGCGGATATTAATTCCGGCTACGCTGATATCGCCTAAGCGAAGCGGTAAGTCGGCATAGAGTGTTTTCAATAAAGAAGATTTGCCCGAACCGGTGCGGCCAACAAGAAAAGTGAATTCACCTTTCTCGATATCAAAACTGATTTCATTCAGCACGGTATTGTGGTCCTGAAAAATGCTGGCCTCTTTTACACGTACTACCGGGTCGGTTGAAAACATTTACTTAGTTTATCTTATTTATCCGCCAAAGCTTTAGTCTAGGCGGACTATCAATTTATCTGCCGAAGTTTTTTACCTGCCATAGTCTTAACGAAGGCAGGAACGAAGGCAGACTTTCTACTTTCAGCTTTTAGCTTTCTACTTTTATCTCACCCATTCGCCTTCTTGTGATCCGCCAGAAATTTCTCCAACCCACTATCGGTAAGCGGATGTTTCAATAAACCGGTTATTACATTGAGGGGACAGGTAACTACATCAGCTCCGATCTCAGCGCATTTAATCAGGTGCATAGAATGCCTGACACTGGCGGCAAGAATTTCAGTGCCGAAACCATAATTATCATAAATAAGTCTGATCTGTGCAATCAGTTCAAGACCATCTTGCGAAATGTCATCAAGTCGACCAATAAAGGGTGAAAGATAACTGGCTCCTGCCTTAGCGGCTAAAATTCCCTGACCTGCCGAAAACACCAGCGTGCAGTTGGTACGAATGCCTTCGCTGGTAAATTTCTTGATGGCTTTAATGCCATCCTTAATCATAGGTACTTTAACCACAATCTTATCATCGATTTTTGCCAGTTCTTTACCTTCGCGGATGATACCCTCAAAGTCGGTAGAAATTACTTCGGCACTTACATTGTTGTCAACAATCTGGCAGATCGCCTTGTAGTGGGCGAGAATTTTATCCTTGCCGGCAATTCCTTCTTTGGCCATGAGCGATGGATTGGTGGTAACTCCGTCCAAAACACCTAAGTCATAGGCTTCTTTTATTTCATTCAGATTGGCAGTATCGACAAAGAATTTCATAGCGTGGTTATTATTGAATGTAAAATTAACCCAAAAAACTAAAAAACCTTCCCGCAGTTAGCCAGAGAAGGTTGAATAAAAAAGTGGCAAACCGAACATCGCACCGCTACAACTGCCTACCCTTGCTACCTTCCGATCCTGGGGGAGTTCAGCAGGAGCTGGTCGTGCCGATTTGCCGGGGCAAAGGTAAGAAAATTGTTGATCCGGTTAAATGTAAATCTTAATTCTATGGTTTTTACTGCATTAATGATACTTAGTGTCTTGGTGCCTTTGTGGCCGAAAAATTCTTGCAGGAGGGTTAGATAATCTTTATCCTATGGGCTGAATGCTGTATTAAATTCGCTTTGTGTCTTCGTGCCTTTGTGGCATCCACCTAAGCCAGTCCCGACAAATAAAGATTAAATTCCAACGCGTTCACCTCAACAAAACCATCCGCTTTCAGATCCTCAAATATTTCTGAGTCAAAATCAAGATCGCGTGCATGAACGCCATCCGCATCCACCTGAAGTTCCGTCCCTTTTAGATGAATAGGATTTACCTTCACTAAAATTTTTGATCCTTCCAGTTCTTTTTTGAAATATTGATGAACGATATTGTTTTCTTTTCCCATAGATGATAATTCCTGAAACGTTAGAAACCGACCGACTCTTCTTAACCCGATTTCGCTACGAAGATGCAGAAGAAATCTTTTATACCTATGCAAGCAAGCCGGAAAGTACCCGATATGTAACCTGGCCAACACATCAATCCATTCGGGATACGCGCGAATATTTAGCAAGAACCATAGCGGGGTGGAAACGCGGCATAGACTTTTCGTATGCCATTCGCTTAAAGATGAGTGGTCG
Source organism: Cyclobacteriaceae bacterium (assembly GCA_041736555.1). Lineage (GTDB taxonomy): Bacteria > Bacteroidota > Bacteroidia > Cytophagales > Cyclobacteriaceae > ELB16-189. The sequence goes on along the minus strand of JBGSTJ010000039.1, from coordinate 10,447 downwards.
GTTAATGGGTGGTTGTGGATTTTTAAATGACGAAGGCAAAACACAGATAGGATATATCCTCGGACCATTGCATTGGCAGCAGGGTTACGCAACCGAGGCTGCAGGCAAACTCGTGACTTTACTCAAATCGCATCCTGAAATTTTTCGAATCGGTTCTTTCATCGATGCCGATAATCTGGCATCGGCAAGTGTGTTAAAGAAAGCAGGTCTTGTGGAGGAAGCTTACTTGAAAAAGTGGTTTCGCTTTCCCAACCAGAACAATGATCCGAAAGACTGTGTTCTTTATAAGCTTCCCTGAAATTCCGGCACGGCCAGATCCTGAATCGAGATCATGGGAAGATAACTATCCTCCAGCGCCTGCGCCCACGTATTCATGTATAGCACAACATCGGCTTTTCTATTGTGATGCAGGTTGCGTTTAGCAATCGGCAATTGACGCAGTACAGTCGGGTCAGAAAGTTTTTCAAGATGCGCCAACTCGGTGCGTGTAAAACCAAATGCTATGAGTTCGGAGATCAGTTCATCCATGGGCAAACCGCTGGTAGGGCAGTAGTCGTTGAGTTGTTCCGACCAATCGCCATGTCGCTGCATGGCTCTGCGATGAATTTCTTCTTTACTGAGCGCGGTAATCTCTTGTGCCAGGAAGCCGCAATTGCAAAGCCCCATATGACCCCATTGATAGGATGAACTATTCTCTATTTTGCGGGCAGTTTTCCGAAGTACTTCAATCATTTCTGCAGCCATATAGTCCTGTTTATAATTACACTTACGATTAACACCTTAGCGCCTGCCTGCCGAATCCGCTAGGGGCGGAGCAGGCAGGTCTTTGCGGTTTAAAATTTAACAGATTTAACAGAATTTTTGTTTGTCAACCAAAGCCAAATCATATGGTTTATTAGAAGCCTAGGGTCTCAATAGCCCTTGATTTCATAAAAGAATGGGCAACATTTGGTGAAAAGTAATCCCTTTGGTATACTTGCCCCATAATTTTAATTATTCCATGGGAAGAGGTGATAAAAAAACGAAAAAAGGAAAGCGAACGATAGGCTCTTTTGGAGTTTCAAGAAACAGAACTAAAATTAAAGCCCGCCTGAAGAGGGTGGCATCCAAAAAACCAGCAGCAGCAACAGCCGCTGAACCAAAACCAAAAAAGGTTGCTGCACGTAAGAAGGCAGAAGCATAATATGATGAGTTCAATACATATGGCGTGGTGGTGGCACAAATCGAATTTCGATTGGTGAGCAGCCCAGCTATGTAAAATTTATATGCCGAAGGCCCGCTGTTCACAGTGGGCCTTCTTATTTGTAGACTGTTTTAAATAAAGGCGTGAAGTTGATCGAAAAGTCAAAATATCAAGCGAGGTGTCATTCCGGGCCTGCCTGCTCCGCCAAATGGCGGATTCGGCAAAGGCAGGCTTGACCCGGAATCCCGAATTGTGTGTACTCCACGGGATCCGCAGCTTCCAGCCTAAGGCTGGACGATGACTGTTTGACTTTATTGTCAGCCACACTGGTAGAACTAAAAAGAGTAAAAGTTAAAATGAACCTAAAATTAAAAACATACTCAAAGCGCCTGCTGGCCGACACAATAACCCCGGTTAACATTTACCTGAAGTTGCGTGATGTTTTTGCCGGAAGTATTCTGCTCGAGAGTTCGGACTATCATGGCAATGAAAATAGCTTGTCGTTTATCTGTTGCGATCCAATAGCAACGTTTCGTGTTATTGCCGGTCAAGCCGAGATCCGCTACCCGCAGCGTCCAGTCGAAAAAATTACCCTTACGGAATCAGGGCAGGTCGCAAAGTTGTTAGATCAATTCAAAGATTCTTTCTTGCCTGATTCATCAGTTACCTCAAAATATCCGCATGATGGATTATTTGGCTATATGGCCTACGATGCGGTTCGTTATTTCGAAGATGTCGAGATTCAAAAAACAGATGAGCTGCCCGATATGATTTATTCATTGTATCGCTATGTAATCGTGGTCGATCATTTTTTTAACGAAATGACCCTGTTCGAACATCAACTGGCAGATGCTAGTGCAGAGAATTCGTTGGCAAGAATAGAACAATTGATTTTTAATAACCGGATTACAACATTCCAATTTAACCAAACCGGAGCCGAGCAGTCGAACTATACGGATGAACAGTTTTTGGAAATAATTGAAAAGGGTAAGCAGCATTGTTACCGGGGCGATGTGTTTCAGATTGTGCTTTCACGAAGATTTACCACCGGTTTTCGGGGCGATGAGTTCAATGTCTACAGAGCCTTGCGGTCCATCAACCCCTCTCCGTATCTTTTCTTTTTTGATTATGGAAATTTTAAATTGTTTGGCTCTTCTCCGGAGGCACAGATACAAATCAAAAGTGGCAAAGCTCATATTTTCCCAATAGCCGGAACGTTTCGGAGGTCGGGCAACGATCATGAAGATGCCTTGCTGGCAGAAAAACTTTCGGCCGATGAAAAAGAAAATGCGGAACACATCATGCTGGTGGATCTGGCCCGCAATGATATGAGTCGTAACGCTGATCATGTGGAGGTGGAAGTATTCAAGGAAATTCAATACTACTCGCATGTTATCCATCTCGTATCGAAAGTGACGGGCAAATTGAAGTCTAATGCTTCCGTGATTCAAATGGCAGCGGATACATTTCCGGCCGGCACGTTGTCGGGGGCACCCAAACACATGGCGATGAAACTGATTAATCAATATGAAAATGTGAACCGTGGATTTTATGGTGGCGCCATTGGTTTTCTGGGGTTTGACAATTCGTTCAACCATGCCATCATGATTCGTACGTTTTTAAGCAAAGACAACAAACTCACGTACCAGGCGGGTGCAGGAGTTGTTTCAAAATCAAAATCAGAAAGTGAATTGCAGGAAGTAAATAATAAACTGGAAGCGTTACGCAAAGCAGTGGTGTTAGCTGAAAAAATATGATAAAAATTTTAGTCTTAGATAATTACGATTCCTTTACCTACAATCTTGTCCACATCATTCGCGAGAATGGATTCGCGTTGGATATTTATCGCAATGATAAAATTGAATTAGAGCAAGTAAAACAATACGATAAAATCCTGATTTCACCGGGCCCTGGCATTCCGGATGAAGCCGGCATCATGAAAGCGTTGGTTCGGGAATATGGCCCCACAAAAAGTATCCTCGGAATTTGCCTCGGTCATCAGGGAATTGCCGAAGTCTATGGCGCGCAATTGTTTAATATTCCAAACGTACTACATGGGGTTACCTCAATAGGTGAGGTAGTAGATCAACAGGAATATTTATTTCAGGGTGTATCACAAAAATTCCAGGCGACTCATTATCATTCATGGGCTGTTAAACCAGATAGCATAACTTCCGATTTGAAAGTCACAGCTGTAAATGAAGAGGGATTGATAATGGGATTGCGGCACGTTCGTTATGATGTGCGGGGCTTGCAGTTTCATCCAGAATCAATCATGACACCCGAAGGCCCGACCATGATTAAAAACTGGCTAAAAAATTAATATGATCAACGGATGAATTTGCTACCTCTAACCTCAATCTTCGAACATCGATCCGCATGAAACAAATCTTAACCGAATTAATTGAACATCGCTCCCTCACCAAAGAGACGGCCCGTCAGGTGTTGGTCGATCTGGCTTCGGCCAAATTCAACCTGAGCCAGACGGCTGCATTTATGACGGTGTATATGATGCGTAGCATTACAGTCGATGAGTTGCAGGGCTTTCGCGATGCCATGCTGGAGTTATGTGTACCGGCCCGGTTCGATCAACCAGTCATGGATGTATGCGGCACGGGCGGAGATGGAAAAAACACAATCAATCTTTCAACGTTATCTTCCTTTGTAGTGGCCGCTGCCGGGCAACCCGTGGCCAAGCATGGTAATTATGGAGTTTCATCTGCGTGTGGTTCATCAAACCTGCTGGAATATTTTGGGTATCAATTCACTAATAATATGGATGAATTGAAACGGAGCCTCGATCGGGCCAACATTTGTTTTATGCATGCACCTTTGTTTCATCCGGCTATGAAAAATGTAGCACCCATTCGCAAAGAGTTAGGGGTGAAAACTTTTTTCAATATGCTGGGGCCTATGGTAAATCCGGCTTTTCCTACCCGGCAGTTAGTGGGCGTGTTTAGTTTGGAGTTGGCCCGTCAGTATGCCTACCTCTATCAGAATACAGACAAAGACTTTTTGATTCTCCATTCTCTGGATGGCTACGATGAAGTGTCACTGACCAGTCCCTTTAAATTTTTCTCTAACGAGGGCGAACGGTTGGCTGAGCCTGCCGACCTCGGCTTGCCGTTGGTGAAGTATGATCAGATAAAAGGAGGCACTACGGTAGAACAATCCGCTGCGCTTTTTGTCAGCATTCTGGAAGGGAGAGGAACCGCGGCCCAAAACTCGGCCGTGATTGCGAATGCTGCGATGGCCTTGTATTGCGTGGATAGGGCTGCCGGACTTGCAGCAGCCGTCAATAAAGCAACGGAAGCGCTCCAATCAGGAAAGGCCTTGTTGGCATTCAAAAAATTAATGGAAAAGTGAAATGAATATTCTGGACGAAATCATTGCGTTTAAATACAAAGAGGTGGCGGAGCGCAAGGCGTTGTATCCAACAAAACTTTTGGAGCAAAGTATTTTTTTTCAATCTCCGGTGGTGTCATTAAAAAAATATGTTCAACGGCCCGACAAATCCGGGATCATTGCAGAGATAAAAAGGAAGTCGCCCTCGAAGGGTTTAATCAATCCGCATGTCTCTGTAGAGCGTACATCGATTGGGTATATGCAGGCGGGTGCTTCTGCCTTATCAATTCTCACGGACGCTAAATATTTTGGTGGTAGCAACGAAGATTTAATGATTGCCCGCAAGTTTAACTTTTGCCCGATCCTCCGAAAAGATTTTGTGGTAGACGAATATCAGATCATCGAAGCCAAATCTATTGGAGCCGATGCCATCTTGCTGATCGCGGCCGCATTAAAACCAGCCGAGATCAAAACATTGGCAGGTGTAGCCAAATCCCTGAACCTGGAAATCTTATTGGAGGTGCATAATGAAAAGGAATTACAAGATAATCTTGATATAGCCGTGGATTTGATCGGTGTAAATAACCGCGACTTAAAAACATTTGTAACCAATCTTGAAATTTCAAAAAAGCTGGCGGATAAAATTCCTAAGGAAGTTGTAAAGGTTTCCGAAAGTGGTATTGAAAACGTAGCAACGATTATTGAATTAAAGAAGTATGGCTTTGAAGGTTTTTTAATGGGCCAGAATTTTATGCAACACAGTCGGCCAGAAAAAGCATGTCGGGAGTTTGTTGCGGAATTAAGAAAAGCAGAAACATTAAAATAATACCGTGAGGGATATCAAGATAAAGGTGTGTGGAATGCGGGATCGTCTGAACATACAAGACGTAAATGCCTTCCTGCCGGATTATATGGGTTTTATCTTTTATAAAAATTCACCGCGGTATGTCGGTGCGGACTTTAGTATCCCTAACGATTTCCCGGCAACGGTAAGCAGGGTGGGAGTATTCGTCAATGAATCCTTAACCGTTGTCATTGATAAAGTCAGACAACATGCGTTGGATCTTGTGCAGCTTCATGGTGATGAATCAGTTGAATTTTGTAAAGAATTAAATCACGAGGGGATTTCTGTTATTAAAGTATTCCGGGTAGATGACGAATTTGATTTCTCAAGCACCAAACAATTTGATGAAGTGGCTGAGTATTTCCTGTTTGACACCAGAGGAAAAAACTTTGGGGGCAATGCGCAGCGATTTAATTGGAATCTATTAACACACTATGATCAGTCCATTCCATTTTTCTTAAGTGGCGGAATTGATCCAGCCTCTATAGACGAGGTGCTGCAATTGAAAAATTTAAACATTCATGCAGTAGATGTAAATAGTGGCGTGGAGCAGGCTCCAGCAAGGAAAGATGTGGAAAAAGTATCGGCAATTATAAACAAACTACGACTATGAAATTTGAGGTGGACGAAAGAGGTTATTACGGACAGTTTGGAGGGGCCTACATTCCGGAAATGTTATATCCGAACATTGAGCAACTCAGGGATAATTATCTAAAAATAATTTACGAGCCTGAGTTTCAAGCGGAATTTAATGATCTGCTTAAAAACTATGTGGGCCGGCCAACGCCCTTATACCACGCAAAACGATTGTCGGAAAAATATTTAGCAACGGTTTATCTAAAGCGTGAAGACTTATGTCATACCGGGGCTCATAAAATCAATAATACCATTGGCCAGATATTAGTAGCCAAGCGATTAGGGAAGAAAAAAATTATTGCAGAAACCGGAGCCGGTCAGCATGGTGTAGCAACCGCCACCGTATGTTCGTTGATGGGTATGGAATGTATCGTCTACATGGGTAAGCTTGATATGGATCGGCAGCGTCCCAACGTAGAACGCATGCGCATTCTCGGCACGAAAGTAGTTCCGGCTTTATCGGGTAACATGACCTTAAAAGATGCTACTAATGAAGCGATGCGCCATTGGATAAATCATCCTACCGATACACATTACATTATTGGGTCGGTGGTAGGGCCGCATCCCTATCCCGACATGGTGGCGCGGTTTCAGTCTGTGATAAGTGAAGAAATCAAAAAACAATTGCAGGAAGAAATAGGAAATCCATATCCTGATTATGTGTTTGCGTGTGTGGGTGGGGGCAGCAATGCTGCTGGTGCATTCTATCATTTCCTGAATGATGAACATGTACAGCTAATAGGAGTGGAGGCAGCCGGCAAAGGCGTTGACAGCGGAGAATCAGCTGCAACTACAGCCTTGGGTAAACCTGGCGTTCTTCATGGAAGTAAAACATTGTTGATGCAAACGGAAGATGGACAGGTAGTAGAACCGTATTCTATTTCCGCAGGGTTAGATTATCCAGGCATTGGGCCACTGCATGCACATTTGTTTGATGTGGGCCGGGTTCAGTTTGTAAGTGCTACGGATGACGAAGCCATGAATGCAGGCATTGAGTTAAGTCGTCTCGAAGGAATCATTCCCGCCATAGAGACCGCCCATGCCATAGCCGCATTGGATAAAATTGAATTGAGCGCAGAGGATGTAGTAGTGATTAATTTGTCAGGCAGAGGTGATAAGGATTTGGAAACCTATATCCGCTGGGGCAAATACTAATGTTCAATCTTTATTTGAAATCTCTGCGCCTTAGCGTCTCTGCGGTTCAAAATACACCGCAAAGACGCAAGGTAATTACAGGTTCAAAAATGCGTTTTGAAAGTTTCAAATTATAGTATAATGAAATTCAATTCTAAAATAGCATCTCTGTTACTGCTCCTCGCAAGCTGCAATGCTGTCAACAAGGAGCAGGAAGTTGATGTGGTTGCCTACCAGCAAGAAATCGAGCAATGGCATCAGCATAGAATTGAAGAATTGAAAGGTGATAACGGCTGGTTGAACCTAGCGGGATTGTTTTGGTTAAAGGAAGGTCTCAATACTTTTGGAAGTGCCGAATCCAATGACCTTGTTTTTCCAAAGGACAAAATTGCTGCCAATGCTGGATTCTTCCAGGTAAAGAATGGTGTTGTGCAGATGAATGTAAGGGCTGATGTAAAAGTTCTAAGCAACGGAAATGAGATTCAAAACGAAATTATATTTCATCCTGACTCAGTAAAGAATGCAACTATTACCCACGGTGATTTGCAATGGTTCCTTATTAAACGCGATGACCAGGTAGGACTTCGCCTTCGGGACTTAAAAAGTAAAAGTATTTCAGAGTTTACGGGCATTGATCGATATGAAGTAGACGCATCCTGGAGGATAAAAGCTACCATGGAGGTGTCACCTGAACCTAAGTACATTGACATTACCAATGTGCTGGGTCAGACAACCGCACAACTTTCTCCGGCCACACTGGTGTTTGAGCTCAGGGGTGAAGAATATCGGTTGGATGCGCTGGAGGGCAGCAATGATGAGTTGTTTATAATTTTCGGAGATCAGACAAACGAAGATGAAACTTATCCATCTGGTCGGTACCTCTATGTAAAAATTCCTGACAAAGACGGACACACGTATCTCGATTTTAATAAATCTTATAATCCACCATGTGCCTTCACTCCGTTTGCTACATGTCCGTTACCACCTGCGCAAAATGTACTACCCATCGCCATAAAAGCAGGTGAGAAAAATTTCAAAGGCTATTCACATTAATATGAAGAACAGAATTACTGAATTATTCGCTGCAAAAAAGAAAGATATGCTATCTGTATTTTATACAGCAGGTTTCCCCAATCAGAATGACACGATCGCTATTGCTGTTCAATTGGAAGCAGCCGGTGTGGATATGATTGAAATTGGTATTCCCTTCTCAGACCCTATTGCCGATGGCCCCACGATTCAGGAGAGTAATAAAATCGCGCTGGATCAGGGGATGAACGTGGGACTTTTGTTAAATCAAATCCGGGAACTTCGTCCGCAAATAAAAATGCCGATTGTGCTAATGGGCTACCTGAACCCTGTCATGCAATATGGTATGGAAAGGTTTTGTAAGGAAGCTTCACAAGCGGGTGTAGATGGACTCATTCTTCCTGACTTGCCGTTGGATGAATATACACAACACTATAAGAAACTGACCGATTCATTAAACCTGAGTGTATCATTTCTTATTTCACCCACAACTTCAGAGGCCCGCATCCGGCAGATAGATTCTTTGAGTATTGGATTTATCTATGCGGTTTCTTCATCCAGCACGACAGGTGCTAAAAATGAATTTAGCGCAGAGCAACAACTCTATTTCAAAAAGTTGCAGAGTATGAATCTCAAGCATCCTTTTCTGATTGGCTTCGGAATCTCTAACCATACAACCTATGCGCAGGCTTGTGAACAGGGGGCAGGTGCCATTGTCGGGAGTTCATTTATTACCTGCCTGAAAAATAGTAAAGACCTGAAAACAGACATTCATCAATTTGTTCAATCATTAAAACACTAGCGAGGGGTCAGACCGCCTGCCTTTGCCGAATCCGCCCTTGGCGGAGCAGGCAGGCTCTAAGCGGTCAGACCCCTAAAAACCAATAATACATGATGCATCATTAGTTGTTTCCCGCTCAAAGCAGTCAGCACATCAAACAATAAAACCATGATCATTCAATTACAACCCTCCATACAATCAGAAGATAAACAAGTCATCATAACCAAAGTGAATTCACTGGGCTATAAAACCACGGAGGTTACTACGCAGCGTGGTTCCTACCTGGTGGGTATTGGAAAGAAAGATTTCGATCTCCGTCAGGTTGGATACATGAAAGGAATCGCAGACATCCACCGGGTTTCAGATGATTACAAATTAGTATCGCGCAAATGGAAAGTGGAACCTACGGCTATTGATCTGGGCGAGGGAGTGTTCATCGGCAACGGTAATTTATCCATCATGGCCGGCCCGTGTTCTATAGAAAACGAGCAACAGGTAGATCTTACCATTAGTCACTTGCAGGCTAATGGTGTACGCATCATGCGTGGGGGTGTGTTCAAACCACGCAGTTCGCCTTATGCTTTTCGCGGTTTGGGCATTGAAGGTTTGAAAATGTGGCATGCACGGGCAAGAGCTGCGGGTATAAAAATTATCAGCGAAGTGATGCAGGTGAGTCAGATTGAAGCGATGTATCCTTATGTGGATGTATTTCAGGTGGGCGCACGAAACACCCAGAATTTCAATTTGCTGGATGAGTTGGGTAAAGTAGATAAGCCGGTCATGATCAAACGCGGCATCTCAGGGACAATCGAAGAGTTGCTTTCCTCTGCAGAGTATGTGTTCTCGGGGGGTAACGAAAAACTAATCCTTTGTGAACGCGGTATTCGCACCTATGAGAAGGCGAGTAGAAACACGATGGATATCAACGCGATCCCCATCCTGAAGGAGAAATCGCATTTACCGGTAGTGGCCGATCCTTCTCATGGTATTGGCATCCGCGACTATGTAGAACCAATCGCCCTTGCAGCCTTGATGGCCGGAGCGGATGGTATTATTTATGAAACTCACCAACGGCCGGAAGAAGCGTTCAGTGACGGCCAGCAAACGCTGGACTTTGACGAATCAGCGCAATTGATCCGCAAACTGAAGAGTGCGTTTGAATTATTAGAAAGTTTTTAAAAAGGAAAGAGGCTTTCTCAAAAGTCTACTTGTCATCGCGGGCATTGACCCGCGATCCCAGATTTGTGAGGTAGAATGTCATTCCGGCCCTGCCTGCTCCTCCACTTGGCGGATTTTTCGCCTTGGTTCGTGTCTGCACCATGGTCGTTAACTTAAGAAATGCATTGGTATTGTGTAAGCTATGATTGCCATCTTTGGCCAGGTATTTTATATATCGTCCCTACAGGACTTGAAATGCATAATTTTTCATTTTCTATTACCAATATGTCGTCCCTAACGGGACTTGTTTTCGATATTTTGAACTTGTATTTAAAGT
>JBGSTJ010000018.1:0-49418 GCA_041736555.1 Cyclobacteriaceae bacterium | reverse complement strand
CTGGCGGGTTGCTCCTCAGCATTGCCCGCTTCCGCTTCATCCGGTAATCAAATGTAAAGCGATTTCAGGACTAACTAAAAAGTGTAAATTTGAATCAGGACTTCTAACCAAAAAGTGTAAACTTTTTTCAGGACGAGTCACGGGCTGAGTAATCCGAAGTGTCCATGTCAGCCGGAGGAGGCTCTGTGCTAAAGCCGCCAAAGTCGCTGGGAAAGTGACCATGATAAATCATCAAAGGGTACTTTGCTTCAGGATGGTCATCGAACCCCTCCGGCACTAAAACGTGAGCGCCTAAAAACATCGGACGGCCCCAAAACTCCGTAAGTAATTTGCTCTGAATCTTTATGTGCTTCACATATTTTGTGTCTTCAGGCTCTTCCAAAGGAGCAATCGTTTTATCCAACACCATTTTAATGGTTTCCTTCTTCTCAGGATTAATGGAGACTTTTATTGGCTGATTGTAAAAGTTCCCAGGTTTTCTATTCCACTGCTGCCCTTCTCCCTGATCGGGGGGTAATTTAATCGCGTGCCCTGTTGATAGATTAAATGTTTCGTAACGATTAATTAATGCCTGCACATAATAATCGCCTGCCGGTATATCCTTCAGCGATCGGATAGGAAATCCAAAAGCATTTTCATTGTTTATAATTATCTCTTGCCCGGGTTGCATTCCTTCAACATCGATTCCAAATATTAGTTGGGTTGTTAGTCCATCATTGATCTGGAAGCGAGGTTCGTCCTTATTATTATTTGCCAGCATTAGCAGCAGGCGGCCATCTTGTGCCTGGTCACTTAGCTCCTTTGTAAAAGAAATAGCAAATGTTAGCTGAACTTTTTGCTTTGTCTCGGTGCAACTGGTTGCAAATACTACCAGAAAAATTAATGCGGGCATTAGGTATTTCATAAAAGAAGCAGGTTAGATTTAGGAAGGTAGGACGATTCTCAATTCTAAACAAAGAAGTTTCAATAAACGGCAAAATGCCACAAAATTCGTGTTATCATTAGCGAATCAGTATGTCGGAAAATAAAGAACGTTACTATATTGCAATCACTTACACGAGCCATGACGATATATTTGGTTGAGGACGATGCTATTTATGCTGAATTCATTTTGAAATCCCTCAGTGGAAATTCAAATTTCACGTTTACGGTTTTCCCGTCAGCCGAAGATGGGCTAAAGGCCCTGGAAAAAACCTTGCCCGATGTGATGATTTTTGATTATAAGCTACCCGGCATGAGTGGTATTGACCTTTACGAAAAAATTAAGCCCCGATTAAAAGATAATAACAAAGTAATCATGCTGAGCTCGTTAGATGATGGCAACATGGTGCTAAACTTTATTCAGCGAGGTGTGCGCGACTATGTAATCAAAGATGAGAATGTAATTGAATCGTTACAGGCTGTATTGAATGGAAACGAAGAGGATTATTATCTCTTCAATTAATTTTCTAATACTACTGATTTTTTTCTGGAAACAGGCTCTGCGCTTTTTTCCATTTTTACAGTGAAGGTTGTTCCTTGTCCTTCGTCACTATCGCAGAATAACTCGCTACCCATTTTTTCTACCAACGCTTTTACAATGGCCAGCCCCAAGCCTGTCGAACTCTCGCCACCTGTAGGCCGGGCTGAAAGTCGCTGAAATTTCTGATATAGTTTTTTCTGATCTTCCTTACTGATACCCGGTCCTTCGTCTTTAACCGCTATAACAATTTTGTCACTCACTTCTACAACAGTAACGTAGATGTTTTTATTCTCTGGAGAAAATTTGAGCGCATTGGAAATCAGGTTTTCAAAAATGCGATACACGTAGAGTTTATCGGCAAGTACAGTGGCTTGTTGGGTGGCTTCAAAATGAATTTTAATTTTCTTCTTCTCCGATAAGGTCCGGTAGTTTTTGATCAGTGAGCCTATAAGATTCGCAAGATTTACTGGCTCCGGAGTAAGGTCAATACCCTTATCTTCCAGCCTGCGATTGTCCAGCAGGTTGCGGATCATACCCAGGCCATCAGCTACGATCTGATGGATCTTACCAAGATATTCACGTTGTTCATTCGTCAGGTTTTCAGAAGTGATTTCCATTAACTGGATCAGTGCAAAAATCCTATTAAAGGGACCTTTAAGGTCGTGTGAAACAAGGCCGATCAACTGTTGCTTTTCATGCACCAGATCGCCAACCTGTTTATTCCTTTTTTCCTGTTCTTGAATTTGGCGCTTTATCTCGCGGCTTTGTACCAAAATCAGCTTATTCTTTTGCTTCAATTTCAAATAAGCACGCACCTGGAGGACAATCACCACCAGCAAAAGCACAATCAAAATGATATTCAGGATGTTTTCCATCAATCAAGATCAAAAGAGATCTGTCTTAAACAGATTTACTTTGTAAAAGTAACCTTTAAATGTGTTTAGAGAAATAGATTTATAACTTGGAAATTGAGGTTAAAGCCTGATTCGAAGCTCTTCCTTATGTTTTACCGGCACTTTTACAGTAATGCCGTGTAGCGCCACGCGCACAAAACCCAAATATTGGATTTCATATTTTTTACCTCCTATCAGGTTGATAATTGTATCCAATAATCCCAACTCTTTTAGCGAAAGGTGTGCGTTTAGTTGAACTGAAAAATCATCGTTGGCCGGAATAGTAAGTTTCAGATCCTGCCTTACTTTGGCCGAAAGCTTGCCATCGACCAATACATCAACATTTATTTCTTTTAACTTCATGCGTACGTTATTCGGGTTGTGGAAGAAAGCATCGGCCGTTAAAAGCGGCTCATTACTATCATCCATCTGGACTTCAATATTTTTTACCCCCTTAAAAACTATATCCTCTTTGGGTGTGCAGGAAATGATTGCGAACCCAAAAAATCCGAAAATGAAAATTGAAATCGTTCTGTTAAATGAGTGAGTCATAGCTCCAAAGTTAGTTCCTGCCATTAAATTCGCACCATGGATGTCGCTTTCTCTGATAAACTTAACCACCTGGCCGATGGAATTGCCGAAAACGGTTATGCCATCATTGACAACTTTCTCTCTCCCGATGAGGTGGCCGCTATTCTTGACGAATTCAAAACCGGATTGTTACAATTCAAAAAAGCAGGCATAGGCCACAAGCAGGAGAAACAAATAAACGAAGGAATTCGTGGAGATTATATTCAATGGATAGACCGAACCACGGCAACCCAACCTTTGCAGACATACATACACAGGTTGAACGAGCTAATCACTTTCGTCAATCAAGCCTTGTATCTAAGCTTGAAGGACTTTGAAATCCATAGTACGATCTATCCGGTGGGTACTTACTACAAAAGACATCTTGATCAGTTTAAAAAAGATGATCACCGTAAACTTTCTGTTATTTGTTACCTTAACAAACACTGGAAAGAATCAGAAGGCGGGCAGTTGCGCATTTATGCATCCGATGCTGAACATGATATAATGCCGTTGGCCGGCCGGCTTGTATGTTTCCGAAGTGATCTTTTAGAGCATGAGGTGTTGCCTGCCACGCGCGAACGATTAAGTATAACCGGTTGGATTTTGGATCAGCATGCTGATCTTCGGCACCTTTGATGGTTAACTTTCGATTGATTTCCTTTTAATTGGGTTTGTGAGAATTAAATTTGTTCACCAAAATAGACAACTATGAGTTTCCGCATTGAGAAAGACACGATGGGTGAAGTGCAAGTCCCCGCTGATAAATATTGGGGCGCACAAACTGAACGTTCGCGCAATAATTTTAAAATCGGTCCCGAGGCAAGTATGCCTAAAGAAATTATTTATGCGTTTGGCTATTTAAAAAAAGCGGCTGCCCAGGCCAATCACGAATTGGGTGTATTAACAGCCGACAAAAAAGATCTGATTGGTAAAGTTTGCGATGAAATTGTAGCCGGTAAACTTGACGATCAATTTCCTTTGGTTATCTGGCAAACGGGCTCAGGTACCCAAAGTAATATGAACGCCAACGAAGTGATTGCGTACCGTGCGCATGTGTTAAGTGGCGGCCAGCTTACCGATGAGAAAAAAGTATTGCATCCCAACGATGATGTAAACAAATCGCAATCTTCCAACGATACGTTCCCTACAGCCATGCACATTGCTTCCTATAAGCAGGTGATGGAAATCACCCTTCCGGGAATGAAAAAACTGCGTGACACACTGGCAAAAAAATCGGCTGACTACAAGTCGATCGTAAAAACCGGTCGCACCCACTTTATGGATGCCACCCCGCTCACACTCGGTCAGGAATTTAGTGGCTATGTTCAACAAATAGACAACAGTATTCGCGCTATCAAAAATGCGTTGGAGGCAATCCGTGAGTTGGCACTCGGTGGCACAGCCGTTGGTACAGGACTAAACACGCCCAAAGGATATGATGTGCTGGTTGCAAAAAAAATCGCTGACCTTACCGGATATCCTTTTATTACCGCTCCTAACAAATTTGAATCGCTTGCTGCGCATGATGCCATGGTTGAACTTTCAGGGGCTTTAAAGCGCGCGGCTGTAGCACTGAATAAAATTGGTAATGACATTCGCATGTTAAGTTCGGGCCCACGCTCGGGTATCGGTGAAATAGTTATTCCGGATAACGAACCTGGCTCGTCAATTATGCCCGGCAAAGTAAATCCTACACAACCTGAAGCACTCACCATGGTATGTGCACAGGTGATTGGCAACGATGTGGCTGTTTCGTTTGGAGGCGCTAATGGTCATTTCGAATTGAATGTGTTCAAGCCGGTAATTGCATCCAACGTCTTACAATCAGCGCGCCTGATTGGCGATGCGTGTGTCTCTTTCAACGATAAATGTGCGGTGGGCATCGAGCCGAATCTATCGATTATCAAACAGCACATGGAAAATTCGCTGATGTTGGTAACTTCGCTAAACACGCATATCGGGTATGAAAATGCCGCCAGGATAGCCAAGAAGGCACACAAGGAAAATAAGACTTTGCGGGAAGCAGCGATTGAACTTGGACTCGTAACTTCTGAGCAGTTCGACCAATGGGTGCGGCCTGAAAAGATGGTGGGCAGTTTAGATTAGCCAACAAACTCCATGGCTTCGGTCGCATCCTGCGTGGTATATTTTAACCCATCAGGCAAAACAAGGCTGATTGACACTATTTCAGAATATTTTCTTACTTTTAACATTGAATTAAACCCAAACATAAATGAAAACTAAAGTTGTAATCCTTTGCCTGGCGCTGATTTTTTCCGGCATGCAAGTTTTCGCCCAGCTATCCAAAGCGGAGAAAAAGGAATGGAAAAAGAAAGCCAAAGAATACGCAAAGAACCCCTCAAACCTGAAGACTTTTACCGAAGCTAAACAGGTAGCCGACAACGACAACTCAGCCCTCAAAGGGCAGGTGAGTACGCTCAACAGTCAGATCAGTCAAAAAAATTCACGCATTGCCGAACTGGAAGATCAACTCTCGAGAATGCGTGGCGATCTGACCTCCGCCCGCGCTGAACTGGATGAATTGAAAGCTGCACCAGCTGCTAATTCAATGGATTTTTCAAAGGGAGTTGTATTTAAAGTTCAGATTGGTGCTTTTAAAAACAAAGACCTGTCCAAATACTTCGATAACAATCCAAATTTTGGTGGCGAAGCTACCGATAAAGGTGAGCAGAAATTTACGATAGGTATTTTCAGGGACTATTGGGAAGCTGATAAGTTCAAAAAATACATGCGCGAAATGGGCGTGAAAGATGCCTGGATTGTTCCTTTTAAGGACGGTCAGCGTGTTGAAATAAAAGATGTACTAGAAGGTGTTGTGGCTGAAAAAGCTGAAACACCAAAATAAACATACTTGCTTAACTCAGAAAGGCAGCGCATCTCCGCTGCCTTTTTTTATCCCTTCTCATTTCTATTCTTATTTTTGCCCGATGGTGCGAGCGGTGTGTTGTTTTCTTTGTGTTGGTCTGGGGTTCTCTGCTTTTGGACAAATTCGGTTGGATAAACTTTCCCTTAATAAAGGCGAAAAGTATTTTATTCAGAATTCTGATATTTTGGTTGTTGATACTCTGGTGATGGCCGATTCTTCACAAATTATTCTTAACCGCGACAAGAAAGATAACTTCATTCATGCCAAAATACTTGTCGTTGGCATAGGCTGTTCTATTAATGGTTTTGGCCCTAAAGGTAAAGATGGAACCCCCGGGATCATTGGTGCAGAGCAGCTCAGTCCTTGCCGGTCCGGTGCCCCGGGCATGGATGGCGAAATGGGGCTTGACGGCAGTCATGGTAATAACTTATCAATTTATTCTGAAGACATTCAGATCAACGGATCGCTTACTATAAATTTAAATGGTGGGGATGGTGGAGATGGTGGCAAAGGCGGTCAGGGGGGTGGTGGTGGCCCTGGAACACGTGTATGCGCAGGTGGTGATGGCGGCCAGGGGGGTAGTGGTTCGCGCGGTGGTCACGGGGGAGACGGTGGAAACTTAACGATCAATTGCCTTCGCTGCCCGGATTATCAGGTTTGGATTGGAAGTAGGTTGCATATTAAAAACTATGGTGGCTTTGGTGGGATTGGCGGAGAAGCCGGACGGGGTGGTTTAGCAGGTTTAGGGCCAGTGCGCGATGGAAAAAACGGGCAGCGCGGTTTTCATGGCGAAGAGGGCGAGACTGGAAAAAATGGCGTGATAAAGTTTGAACGAAAATAGCATGCAAAAGCGATGGATATATAAGCCATTACCAACTCCTGAGGAGGTGGAAACGCTAAGCATTTCTATCAATGTAAATCCGCACTTATCGGCTGTTCTTTGGCAACGTGGTATTCGGGACTTTGATACCGCCAAGAACTTCTTCCGCCCATCCCTTAGTCAATTACACGATCCCTTTCTACTGAAAGATATGGATCATGCCGTGCAACGTTTAAAAGTTGCCATCGATCAGAATGAAAAAATTCTGATCTATGGTGATTATGATGTTGATGGAACAACCGCAGTTGCGCTCGTCTATAGTTACCTAAAAAAGTTTTATCCTCACTGTGATTTTTATATACCCGATCGGTATGCAGAAGGGTATGGAGTTTCTGAAGCGGGTATCATCTGGGCCGAGCAAAATAATTTCTCATTGATTATCGCACTGGATCTGGGCATCAAAGCTTCGGACATGGTAACGCTGGCGCGGCATAAAGGAATTGATTTCATCATTTGCGATCATCACTTGCCCGGTGGAGAAATCCCCAATGCCGTGGCAGTACTTGACCCGAAACGTGAAGATTGTAACTATCCATTTCAGGAATTGAGTGGATGTGGCCTGGGCTTCAAACTTATTCAGGCTTTCGCTCAAAAATTCCGGAAGGAAGAAGAAATATATGAGTATCTCGATCTTGTCGTGGTGAGTATTGCTTCGGATATCGTTCCTATCGTTGGGGAAAACAGAATACTTGCTTATTTCGGACTACAAAAACTTAATGAAAGCCCTCGCCCCGGACTAAAAGCACTAAAAGAAATCGCAGCGATAAAGAGTGATCTGGATATTTCCGGAATTGTTTTTACACTGGGGCCACGCATTAATGCTGCCGGCCGGGTTGCACATGCACGCGGTGCGGTTGAACTTCTGATTGCCGAAAACGAAGAAGGCGCGAATCAACTTGCCGAAAAAATAAATCTCAAGAACGATCTTCGCAGGGAGTTTGACCTTAGCATAACCGAAGAAGCCATTGCTATGATTGAAGGCAATGAAACTCTTAAAAATGCAAAGTCAACAGTTCTTTTTAAAGAAACCTGGCACAAAGGAGTAATTGGCATAGTTGCTGCACGGTGTGTGGAGAAATATTACCGTCCTACTGTGATCCTAACAGAATCCAATGATAAAATTACGGGCTCTGCCCGCAGTGTGAAAGATTTTGATCTCTACAAAGCTATTGACAGTTGTGGCGATCTGCTCGAAAAATATGGTGGCCATAAATATGCTGCCGGACTTACCTTGGATCGAAGTAATCTACAAGCCTTTCAGGAACGCTTTGAACGAATTGCCTCGGCTTCACTTACAGAAGATATGCTTACTCCAGTAGTTGAAATTGACGTCCCGGTGCGGTTTGATGTAATGACTGCTAAATTCAACACCATGCTCAAGCAGATGGCTCCGTTTGGTCCTGACAATCTGAGCCCGGTATTTGAAGCAAGAAATATTTTTGTGATGGACGCACTTTCTAGTTTTAAAGATAGGCATCTACGCTTTTTGGCAGGACAAGCAGGCACCAATACAACATTCAATGCGGTAGCCTTTGATATGGTGGAGCATTATGAACGGCTGGCATCAGGCGAATATTTTCGCATAGCTTTCACTCTGGAAGAAAATACCTTCAATGAAATAACTTCTGTCCAGTTACGAATTAAAGACCTCAAATTTGAATAACATGTTTCTGCGAGCCGAAAACCTGATCAAGAGATATAAAAAACGCACGGTTGTCAATAACGTTTCCGTGCAGGTTGAGCAGGGTGAAATTGTTGGCTTGTTAGGACCTAATGGTGCCGGAAAAACAACCAGTTTCTATATGATCGTGGGACTCATCAAGCCCAACGAAGGCACCATCTTTCTCGATCAGGAAAACATTACGGATCTACCCATGTATCAACGTGCAAAACGGGGCATTGGCTATTTGGCACAGGAAGCTTCCGTGTTCAGAAGTCTTACCGTTGAGGAAAATCTTTTGGCCCCGCTTGAAATGCGTAATATGCCTAAGAAGGAAAGAAAAGAAAAGGTTGAAAAGTTGCTCGAAGAATTCAGCCTTACTCACGTCCGCAAAAATCTAGGCATGGTACTTTCCGGGGGTGAGCGAAGAAGAACCGAGATAGCACGGGCATTGGCTGTAGACCCCAAGTTTGTTTTATTAGATGAACCCTTTGCCGGGGTGGATCCCATTGCGGTAGAAGAAATCCAAGGAATAGTTTCGCGCCTGAAAAAGAAAAACATTGGCATTCTGATTACCGATCATAATGTAGACGAAACCCTATCTATTACCGATCGTGCGTATTTAATGGTGGAAGGAAAACTATTTAAAGCCGGCACATCCGAAGAACTAGCCAATGATCCTTTAGTGCGCAAAGTTTACCTTGGTCAAAACTTTCAATTACGAAGAGGCAACAAGTCTGAGTGAAAGTTGGGTAATCGTTAACCTACGCCTATTTTTGAGGCAGCATCTATGCAAATTCTTAATTCCATCCTTACCTGGGTCATGAGAAAGCGAATCCACCAGATTGAGCTTTTCATGAAATACCCACATGATGTGCAGGATGAAGTATTGAGACGCTTGCTGAGTATGGCCCGCTATACAGAGTTTGGCCAGAAGTATGCCTTTGATGATCTTATCAATTATGAAGATTACAAAAGACGCGTACCTGTTCATACTTATGAACAACTCTTCCCCTACATCGACCGGCTTGTACATGGCGAACAAAGTATCTTGTGGCCTTCCGAGGTTAAATGGTTCGCTAAGTCGAGTGGCACCACCAATGCCCGAAGTAAGTTTATTCCCGTAACGGCTGAGGCTCTGGAGGAATCGCATTTTAAAGGCGGAAAAGATTTACTTTCCATTTATGTCAACAATTATCCCGACACCCAAATATTTTCAGGCAAGGGACTGGGGGTGGGTGGCAGTTCTCAGATAAATGAATTTGATCCTACGGCTTCCAGTCAATATGGAGATGTGTCAGCGGTGATTATGCAAAACCTTCCGCCTTGGGCGCAGTTTATTCGCACCCCTAGTTTAGAAGTGGCGCTCATGAATAACTGGGAAGACAAGATTGAACGACTGGCGCGCGAAACAATAGGTGTTAATGTAACCAACATTGCTGGTGTGCCTACCTGGACTGTCCTCTTGCTTCAATACATTTTAGAGATGGAGAAAAAAAGCTCTGTTCTGGAAGTATGGCCCAACCTGGAGGTATTTTTTCATGGTGCGGTTGCCTTTAAACCCTACCGTAATCTTTTTAAATCAATCATACCCGGTGATCAAATGCGATACTGGGAAACGTACAACGCCAGCGAAGGATTTTTCGGCATTCAGGATCAAAAAGATTCTGAAGACCTTTTGCTCATGCTCGACTATGGAGTGTTTTATGAATTTATTCCAGTCGAAGAATGGGATAAGGAATATCCCGATGCAATTTCTTTAGCCGATGTTGAAATTGGAAAGAATTATGCCATGGTGATTACTACCAATGCAGGACTGTGGCGTTATAACATTGGCGACACCATCAAGTTTACTAGCATTGCTCCTTATCGCATACGCATTTCAGGACGCACCAAACATTTTATCAATGCCTTTGGTGAAGAAGTAATTATTGAAAATGCTGAAACAGCTATTACTCGTGCCTGCGAACAGACCGGAGCGGTGATCGATAATTTTACAGCGGCCCCCATCTATCTCGAAAAATCAAAACGCGGGGGTCATGAATGGATAATTGAATTCAGAACCTATCCCCGCGACATGAATGAGTTTATTCACACGCTGGATGATACCCTGCGCAAAATTAATTCAGACTACGATGCCAAGCGAACACTCGACCTCGCCTTGATTGCACCGACTGTACATTCTGTGGCGGAAGGCACCTTTTATAATTGGATGAAAAAGCGCGGGAAATTAGGTGGCCAAAACAAAGTGCCCCGCTTAAGTAATTCCCGCGAGTTTGTCGATGACATTCTTGCAATGGTTGCCGCTGTCTGATAACTTTTCAAAGTTTTAAATCACCTAAAATTTCCTACTATGAACAGAAGACTTCATGTTCTCTTTGTACTGTTGCTTTTTAGTGTCGCTGCAGTTAGTCAAACCAAAAAACCAATTCTAGCGTCCGACCTGATGAAGATTGCCACTGCCAATCAAATTCAAATCTCGCCCGATGGCTCGAAAGCAGTAACCGTGGTTACCCGCAAGGCAGTTAAAAATGAAAATGATTATTACTACACACGGCATCTCTTCTTACTTGATCTCATTACTAAAAGTGATCCGGTGCAATTAACCTTTGGTGATAAAAATGATGGCCAACCACAATGGAGCCCGGATGGAAAGCAACTTCTTTTCGTTCGCACGGATGGCGAACGCTCGCAACTTTGGTTGTTGCCCCTAAGTGGTGGCGAAGCACATGTAATAACTAAATCAGAATATAGTGTCAGCAACCCGCGTTGGTCTCCCGATGGAAAAAAGATTTTATATTCAGTAAGTATTCCGTTTTCAGCGATTGAAGGAAAAACTCCGTGGAGCTACGAGCGTCCCGGGCGCACACAAGGTGATGAATCAAACTTCAAGGCATTGAAAGCAGACGAGCGCAAAAAAGTTACTACCAGCCCCGATGGATCGCTGGAAGAGGTGCGCGCCTGGCTTGCAAAAAATTCATTTGAGAATAATCCTCGCGTTTTAGTGCGGCAAGATTTGCAAGGTGAATTGAATCTTCAGCCTGAAGAAAGCTTTACACATCTTTTTGCAAAAACCGTTAATTCTGAAGAGAAAGATACTCAACTCACGCAAGGCTTTCAGGATTTTCAATCTGCTGATTGGTCCCCAGATGGAAAAAGTATTATTTGTCATTCTAAGGTTTACAAAATTCATCCTGATCGGGAACAGAATAATGATCTTTGGTTGATTGATGTTGCCACAAAAGATGCAAGCGAATTTTTAACATGGCCGGGTTATAGTGTCTCCAATCCAACATTCTCTGCCAATGGCTCACAAATTTCATTTTATGCAACCGCTATCGAAAACAGACATGCCACACAAAATCAATTGGCAGTAGTTTCTGCAGCCGGAGGCAAGCCGTCTATTCTTACGGCATCATTAGATCGTGATATTGGAAGCAACGTTTGGTCGGCTGATAGTAAAACTATTTTCTTCTCATCACAAACAGAAGGCGACATTCCACTTTATAGTGTGCCTTCAAAAGGTGGAGCGATCACAAAAATTCTTGGAAACGACAACGGAGTAAATGACTTTGATGTACGTGGCGACAAAGTAGTCTATGCTCTTACTGAAACCAGAAATCCCTGGGAAGTTCATCTTCTTACTCTCAAAGATAAATCAACGCGACAACTTACTCAACTAAACGAAGGTTGGTTGAAAGACAAAGCCATCAGTTATCCGAAAGAGTATTGGTTTACCCGGCCTGATGGAACAAAGATTCAATACTGGGTGCAGGAACCTGTGGGTAAAAAAGATGGCACTAAATACCCAACCATTCTTAACATTCATGGCGGGCCATCCGCCATGTGGGGTCCTGGCGCATTTTCTATGTGGCATGAATATCAACTGGAAAATAGTTGGGGTTATGGACTCGTGTATTGCAACCCGCGGGGTAGTGGTGGCTATGGCGATACCTTTAAGAAAGGAAATTTTAAAGATTGGGGTAATGGTCCTGCAGGCGATATTCTTGCCTCGTTGGATGAAGCTTTAAAACAACATGCCTGGATTGACAAAGATCAGTTGTTTGTAGAAGGCGGAAGCTACGCAGGGTACATGGTAGCCTGGATTGTTGGGCACGACAAACGCTTTAAAGCAGCCAACGCTCAACGCGGTGTTTATGAGTTAACAACGTTTATGGGCGAAGGCAATGCCTGGCGATTGGTGCCTGATCATTTTGGTGGCTACCCATGGCAGAAAGAAACGAAAGCATTATTGGATTCTGAATCTCCACTTACGTACGTGGATAAAATCAATACTCCGCTTTTGATTATTCATGGTGATCAGGATTTAAGAACCGGTGTGATACAATCTGAAACACTGTACAAGAGTTTAAAGATTTTGAACAAGCCGGTGGAATACATTCGCTATCCTAAAGAAGGGCATGAACTAACACGCAGTGGCAACCCCGGAAGAATGATGGATCACTTGCTACGTGTGATCGAATTTTTCGAACGCTATGCAAAACATCCGGAGCCTCCGGCTGCTATAGCTAAATAGTATTTAAGCCACAGATTCACCGATTAATTCTGTGAATCTGTGGCTTTTAGTTATCGAATTATATAGCCCACGGTATAAGGATAGAAGAACTAATTTATGAAAATACGGATCGTTTTAGTGGTGGCTAGTCTTATTATCTCTTTAATAGTAACCATATTACTATATATCGAGAACGATAATTATTATGAGTTAAAAGGTGATTTTGATAATGGAGAAGCTGAACTAAGTAACCTTGTTAAGGAATTTAAAGATTCAACCCATCAAATTAGTAAATACTATTCAAGCGAGGAATTTGATCAATACGTTCGCAATATCAAGGAAGACTCCCTGCGAAATTTTCTATTAAATCAGAAATTACAGTTCGATTATTTCTTTTACAATCAACAAGCGTTGAGAATTCAAATTAAAACTTTAAATATATCTCTCAATAATTCAAGGAATTTTTTATACTACTCATTGATACTTTTGGTATTGATGACAATTTTAAACCTGTATTTTTTAATTAATTTTCTTCGCAAAAGACGCAATCCCTCTGTAGAGGAGACTACTCATAAAGCGAAATGAGTTATTGAATTGACTGGTGTGCAAAGGACCATTCAAAAAAATTATATCAATTTCCTTTTCTAAAGAAGATTAGTGAATCAGTATTATCATGGGGCATACACATTTATTATATTTGTGTGTATGAAAACCACACGATCAAATATTGTATTGCGCGATGATCTGATCAAAGACATTATGCGGTTTGGCGAAATCAAGACCAAGCGCGAAGCAGTTGAAAAGGCTCTAGAAAATTATGCACGCTTGCTTAAATTTCAAGAATTTAGAAAACTCAGAGGTAAAATATCTTTTTTTAGATGACCTTGCTTCAATTTGACCTCTTCGCTTAAAATCTACTCTACATAAAGCACCAATCCTTTCAAATATTCGCCTTCCGGATGGTACAATGAAACCGGATGATCGGCCGGTTGTGACAAGCGATGCAATACTTTTATTTGTCGACCAGATTGAATAGCTGAAGATACAACCGTATCATAAAACAACTGCCGATCTACTACCTGCGAACAGGAGAACGTAAAAATTATTCCCCCTGATTTAATCATCTTCATCGCTTCGGCATTAAGTCGTTGATATCCTTTCATGGCCTGATGGCGTGCCTCTTTGTGTTTCGCGAAAGCGGGTGGATCAAGAATAATTAAATCGTACACATCCTTCTTGTCTTTTAAAAAATCAAACGTATCGATTGTAAAACATTCATGTGTATGCGGATCGAAGCCATTCAGGGATAAATTCTTACGCGTTAACGTAATTGCTTTGTCGGAGGCATCCACAGAATGAACTAGCTGAGCTCCGTTCTGTAAAGCAAACACTGAAAATCCACCGGTATAGCAAAATGTGTTTAACACAGTTTTATCTTTCGCCATGTCGCCCAGCAATTTTCTGTTCTCGCGTTGGTCGAGAAAAAATCCTGTCTTCTGCCCTTCTTCCCAATCCACATAAAATTTATTGCCATGCTCCAACACCACATGAGGTACAGCTGCCATGCCCAGTAGGTATTCGCTCTCTGATTTTTCAGTTAACGATTTATAATAAACTGCTGAAAGGCTAAACTCGCTAGCGGTTAAAACTTCTTTAATAGCCTCCGCTATTATCCGCCTATCTTGCTGCATGCCGGTGGAGTGCGCCTGAATGATCGCCACATCGTGATACATATCGATGATGAGTCCTGGCAAACCATCACCTTCGCCATGCACTAGTCGATACGCATTGGTTTGATCAGAGATAACCTGTGTCTCCAGGCGCTGCGTAAAAGCAGCTTTGATTTTATCCTGATATACCGACAAGGTGGGGGCGACCTCTCCAAACAAAATCACGCGCACCGTAATAGTTCCCTTTTGATAATGCCCAAAGCCAAGCGTGGATCGTTTTACATCCTGCACCTCCACCCAATCTCCGTCCTTCACCTCACCTAAGGTTGTTTGAATGGCTCCTGAAAAAACCCACGGATGAAATCGCTTTATCGAATGATCGCGGCCTTGTTTTAAAATAATTGTTCCTTGAATTTTCACGGGCTGTAATTAAAAGCTCTTGACAAAAAGTAAAGTTACTTAATATATTTAGCGGTTTATTATTCAACTCAAACCATGAGAATCTATTTTGTCATCTTAGTTGTTGCATTGGTCGCTTGCGAGAAGCCCGGTACAACCGGTGTTGAATCCAATCAAGCGGTGATCACGGGTATTCCTGCAGGGGCTATCCAGGAAGAGTTTAGCGATACACCCGGGTTAGTGAAAGTAACTGTACAAGATAATGCAGGAAAAGTTACTGCATCCGGACTTTATCTCAATCAGAAACGTGAGGGGTCCTGGGTAGAGTATTCAAGCACTGGATTGGTTAAGTCTATCACCACCTATATTGGCGATAAAAAGGAGGGAGCTCTCATTGAATTCAACGAAACCGGTCAACTGCTCAGGCGATCGAACTATCATAACGACTTGCGCGATGGCGAATACAAAGAGTTTAACTACTCAACGGTAAAAGAAGAGCGCTTCTATAAAAACGGAAAGTTGGAGGGTGCTGTGAAGATTTATTACCCCGATGGAAAAGTTATGGAGGAGGGTCTCTATAAAAATGGGGTACGACACGGGATCTCAAAATGGTACGATCAGCAAGGAAATATGACTATAGAATATGAATATAAGGACGGGGTTTTGGTTAAAAAGTGAAATTTTGTCAGTTTTAATGAACCAAAATCAGTCAAACAATCGTTTTAAAACCCACTGGCACTTCTTTTGATTTTCGAGGGACTGTAATGAGCGGAAAAAAGTTATCAAAAAATTTTGTTGAAAGTATTTTTAACCAAACCAGGTGCTGGTTCAGTTAAACCATGTATAACTAACGTACTATATTTATGAAACATTTTGGATCACTTTTGTTGGCTGCGGTGTTGGGAAGTGTGATAACCATCGTGGCCTCACAATGGCTGGTAAAAGATCAGCCCCAGGGAGTAAAAATTGAACACATTAATGGCGTGCCTGCTTCACAAGTAGCCTATGAAGTAAATGAAAAGGGTGAAGTAGTTCCGATGGATTTTACCGGAACTGCTGAAAAGGTTACCAAAGCAGTGGTGCATATCCGTTCCGTTCAAGAAAGATCCGCCCGTAGCGAATCTCAAATACCCGAACAGTTTCGTCAATTTTTTTACGATAGTCCTTTTGAAAATCAGCGACCACAACAAAGTACAGGCTCGGGAGTAATTATCAACAAAGAAGGCTATATCGTTACCAACAATCACGTTGTAGAGGGTGCCGAAATTGTTCAGGTAACGTTAAATGACAATCGTGAATTAAAGGCGGAGGTAATTGGTACCGATCCTGACACGGATTTAGCTGTGATCAAGGTCAATGAAAAAGATCTGCCTTACCTGGCATTCGTAAATTCTGATCAATCGAAAGTAGGCCAATGGGTTTTAGCTGTTGGAAATCCTTTTAACTTGAATTCAACAGTAACGGCCGGCATTATAAGTGCAAAAGGACGCGACATTAATATAATTAATTCGGGTAGCCGTGGCGCCAATGGCCAACCTGCAGCACGTACCGCAATCGAATCATTCATTCAAACCGATGCCGCTATCAACCCCGGCAATAGTGGTGGTGCACTGGTGGACTTGAACGGTGGCTTGCTAGGAATCAATACAGCGATAGCGAGCCCAACCGGTTCTTATTCAGGTTACGGATTTGCTGTTCCTTCTAATATCGTAAGTAAAATAACGGAAGACCTGATTGCCTTTGGAACCGTGCAACGGGGTTGGATGGGTGTTGAAATTAGAAATGTAGATAGCAACCTGGCTAAACAAGAAGATCTTGAAGTGAATGAAGGTGCTTACATCTCCAGCTATGGTGTAGATGAAAGTAAAAGTGCCGCCAAAGAAGCCGGCCTCAAACCTGGTGATGTCGTTACAAAAATTGATGATGCTCCTATTAAATCAAGTTCGGCACTAATTGAATATGTGGGTCGCAAACGGCCTGGGGATAAAATAAATGTGACGGTGGATCGCAAAGGAAAAACCATGGTAATTCCAGTGACCTTAAAAAACCGTGAAGGGAACACTGCCACTGTGAAACGTGAAGAAAAACCTGAATTGGCGTCTCTGGGTTTTGAACTGGAGGACGTTGATAGCAAACTCTTAAAACGATTAGATGTAAACCAAGGCGTAAAAGTAAAATCGTTAACCAATAGCAAATTGAAACGCACGGGCATGAGGGAAGGGTTTATCATCACACACATCGATGATGTGCCCGTAAAGTCAGCCAAGGACGTTGATGAAATTATCAAGAAAAAGAAAGCGGGTGACTTAATTACCTTCGCAGGTATTTACGAAGACTATCCGCGTGAGTATATTTATGCATTACGTATGTGAAACTAAACCCTAAGTTGAATGAGAAAACTATTTAGAAAAGGTGAGCGTGTTCGAAGCAAGATTGATGGTAAGGTGATGGAAGTGCTCAAATACTTAAAGTCCAACCTGGTTGAGGTGAAATGGTTTGACCTTGATTCGAAAGAAGTTAGAATGAAAAAAATAAAAGAGGATAAATTGTCGAAAGCTGCCTGAACAAAATATTCTGAATTTCCTGAAACTCCCGGAGCTTTTTCCGGGAGTTTTTTTGTGGCCTTTCGGATCAAGTAACATTTTTTAAGTTACATTTTGTTACTTGCGATCTGGTTTGAAGATTGCCGTTTCTAATTAATTAAAAGCGTTATCAAAAAATTCGAAATCCCTGCCTATTATCGATCTTCCATCACTGGCAAGATCAAAGAATCAAGGCGAGTGAAAGATCTGCGCAAGCAAGACTTTACACCGACCGTACTGGATTTTGGACCCGTTCAAATTATTCTGGCGCGTCACTTTGGTTTCTGCTATGGCGTTGAAAATGCTATTGAAATCAGCTATCGTGCATTGGAAGAATCCCATGGAAAGAATGTTTATCTGTTAAGCCAGATGATCCACAACCAGGAAGTGAACAACGATCTGGAAAGTCGGGGCATCAAATTTATTATGGATACCGATGGCAGTCAGTTTATCTCCTGGGACAAGATCCATCAAGATGATGTTGTTATTATTCCAGCCTTTGGCACAACACTCGAAATTGAACACATGCTGCTCGATAAGGGAATAGAGGTTCAGAAATATAATACCACCTGTCCGTTTGTTGAAAAAGTCTGGAACCGGGCAGAGAAGTTGGGCAAGGATAGCTATACGATTATCATTCATGGAAAACCTAAACATGAAGAAACAAAAGCAACGTTTTCGCATAGCTCGCATAACGGACCCTCTGTGATTGTGCGCGATATGGAGGAAGCTCAACTACTCGGTAATTATATTTTAGGTAGTAAAACCCGTGCCGAATTTTATGAGGAGTTTGCCGGAAAGTTCTCGGCAGGTTTCGATCCCGGCTTGCATCTTCAACGTGTGGGAGTGGTCAATCAAACTACCATGCTTGCATCCGAAACTCAAGCCATCGCAGATTTTTTCAAACAGTTAATGATCTCAAAATTTGGGATAGAGAATATCAAGCAACATTTTGCCGATACGCGCGACACACTTTGTTATGCAACCAACGATAATCAGGACTCCACATATCAACTCTTAGATATCCCTGCTGACCTGGCCATTGTGGTGGGGGGATACAATAGTTCTAACACATCCCATATTGTAGAATTATGCGAGCGTAAATTCCCAACCTTTTTTATTAATTCCGATGGTGAAATCAAGTCCCGATTAGAAATTCATCATTTTAATTATCCTACCAAGGAAAAGAGAATTACAAGAGAATTTTTACCCGATAAAAAACCTGTAAAAATCATTCTTACAAGTGGTGCATCCTGCCCCGACACGTTGGTAGATCGGGTACTTCAAAAAGTATTAAGCTACTTCGATGAAACGAGATCCATTGAATCGGTGCTGAAGGAGTTTTGAATCAATGGATAAAAAGGAACGCACTATCTTTAACTCACAATGAAAACTTGCTTTCTCGTTTTTGTTTCGATATGGTCTCTTTCGCTGCATGCCCAACAAGTTGATACCGTTAAAGTATTGGAAGAAGTAACCATTCGGGCCTACGAAGCCAACCGGCCAATATTACAGGTTCCAGCTTCGATCGGATTAGTGATGGCATCAGACCTGGCCCGGTTTAACAATACATCACTCGTTTCTGCTGTAAATATTATTCCGGGTGTAAGGATGGAAGAGCGTTCACCGGGAAGCTATCGTTTTTCCATTCGAGGCAGTTCGCTGCGTTCGCCCTTTGGGGTGCGGAATGTAAAAGTTTACTGGAACGAACTTCCGCTTACTGATGCGGGCGGAAATACCTATCTCAATCAACTCGATGCAAACGCGATTAATCAAATTGAAATCATAAAAGGTCCTGGCTCCAGTTTGTACGGTGCAGGAACAGGAGGCGTAATTTTACTTACCTCACCAAGCACAAAAAATGAAAGCATGCTTACAGCGGCATCGATGATCGGAGACTATGGATTACGTAACTATCAATTGGCTTTCAATCAGGGGACTGAAAATACTAACCATTATGTTGGCTATCAGCACCAGGAAGCGGATGGTTATCGCGAACAAACGCGAATGGTGCGCGATCAACTAACTAGCACCTTTAAGTTTTCTGTTTCGGATAAAGAAGTTTTGGAAACCGCTATTTTTTATACGGATCTTTATTACCAAACCCCTGGCGGACTTACAGAAACTGAATACAACACCAATCCTAAACAAGCAAGACCGCCTGCCGGCACACAGCCCGGAGCAGTAGAACAACAAGCCGGGGTTTCGTTACGCTCTTTTTACACGGGTGTTTCGCACGTATATCATTTCAATAAAAATATTCACAATCGCACCGGAGTGTATGGCAACTTTGTGCAGTTCAATAATCCATCTATACGTAATTATGAAAAGCGTTTAGAGCAGAATTTTGGGGCTCGTAGTGTAACCAACGTTAAAACAAAGGTTGCCGGTTGGGAATTGAATTTGCAAGGCGGTGGTGAATTTCAACACGGCTATTCTCCCATCAAAAATTATCAAAACCTGCAAGGGTATCCAGGGTTGTTACAAAATGATGAAGAAGTACGAGCCTTACAGTATAATCTGTTTGGACAAGGCGAACTAACTAAAAATGATTGGATCCTTACAGGAGGGCTTAGTGCAAATTGGGTTGGTTATCGTTTAGAGCAACTTAATCTTACACCATCGATTGAGCAGGAAATAGATTACG
The DNA here is from genome assembly GCA_041736555.1 of Cyclobacteriaceae bacterium. GTDB lineage: Bacteria > Bacteroidota > Bacteroidia > Cytophagales > Cyclobacteriaceae > ELB16-189. The sequence goes on along the minus strand of JBGSTJ010000018.1, from coordinate 29,249 downwards.
ACCCCATCATCACACCACGGGTAGCACTCCTTAAAAAAATTAACGAGGTCTTTTCAATCTACGGAAATATGAGTTGGGGATTTTCTCCACCTACGCTCGCAGAAGTGAGACCTTCCAATGGAATTTTTAATACAGAACTGTTGCCGGAAAAGGGTACACAAATTGAAATTGGTACTAAGGGTTATCTTACCAATCGTAAAGTATTCATCGATATGGCCCTCTATCATTTTGTCTTGGATGAAACCATTGTGGTGCGCAGAGATGAGGATGGTGCCGACTATTTTGTAAACGCAGGTAGTACAAATCAAAATGGATTAGAACTTTTAATCAACTGGCAACCTGACTTGTCGGGCAACATTGTTTCAGGCCTTAAATTATGGACTGGTGTAACACTCAATCAGTATGAGTTTAAAGACTACACAAAAGATAATGTTTCTTATTCTGGCAATCAACTTACAGGAACCCCCAAAGAAGTAATTACTGGTGGAGCTGATATTGTTTTTGCAAAAACGCTTTACCTAAATCTTACCGCCAACTATACGTCAGAAATTCCATTGAATGATGCGAATTCCGTTTTCGGAAAATCATACACACTGTTGGGAACGAGATTTGGTTACAAAAATAACAGTGAAAAAAATTTACAGTTTGAAATTTTTGCTGGCGTGGATAATTTATTGGATCAAACCTATAGCCTTGGTAACGATTTGAATGCAGCTGGAGGCAGATACTTTAATGCAGCCCCGCGCAGAAACTATTATTCGGGCATTCGTTTCGATTTGAATTTAACACGCACTCGCTGATTTCATTGGATATTTCCATCGAAATCACTGCAGGGGAGATTTAAGCTCATATTTATGGGGTAAACGATATGCTTACTATTTTGTAACTTTCAGGTATATAAGGCACTAAAACACCCATTTTATGAAAATCAAACACCTAATTCCCGTTTTCTTGTTGCTTGCACTCGGCACATTTTCTTCCTGCGATCTTTTTGACAAGGTTGACGATGTCTCTTTCGATGTTACGCTTCCGCTAGATTTTGTGGTAAATGAAACTGCCGATAACCCAAGCGGTAAAACGTATACTGATTCAAAATTGCTGGATGCCTCTTCGGATCCTGAGGTAGCAAAATACGCCAGCAAAATTCAGGAATTTAAAGTGAATAAAGTTACCTACACGATCTCTGGAGCAAGTGATCCATCTATCACTTTCACCAACGGAACACTGAAGGTTTCTTCCGGTAAAACTATTGCAAGCGCAAGTTCAGTCAGCTTATCGAATACAGCCGAAACTGAGCTTACCGCTGACACGGCCGGATTTAATGAATTAGCATCTTTGCTGCTTGCTGATAAACAAGAACTAGTTCAACTTCAAGGTACACTATCTGAAACTCCTGTGTCGTTTACGGTAAAATTTAAGTTTTACGTAACGCTAACTGCAGATGCACTATAAGAGAAATTGAAATTCAAGATCGCAAAGTGCCCCTGGATAAGCCGGGGGCACTTTTGTTTTATAGGAGTTTCTTTTTCAAGTCGTTTATTATTACCTCAGCATGCACACGCGAGTTTTCAATAAACCACTTGTTTGTTTGAAGTCCACCAATTACCACTCCCGCCAGGTAAAGATTTTTAACATTGCTCTCCATCGTGGCATCATTATACACAGGCGTGTGATAGTCATCCTGCTGAAATTGAATGCCCATGGATTTCATCAACTCAAATGGAGGTTGATATCCTGTCATTGCCAACACAAAATCGTTTTCAATACTCACGATTCCATCGGAGGTTTTGATTTCAATAGTTGATGAGGTAATTCTATTGACCGTGGAGTTAAAATAAGCCTTGATAGATCCTTCTTTAATCCGATTCTCAATATCAGGCCGCACCCAATACTTTACGCTTTCGCGGATTTTATCTTCGCGAATGATCATTGTTACTTCCGCCCCTTTGCGCCAGGTTTCAAGCGCCACATCAACAGCGGAGTTTGCTGCACCAATCACCGCGATTCTTTGTCCAAAGTAGGGATGAGGTTCATCATAATAATGTTTCACTTTTGGCAAATCCTCGCCCTCCACATTCAATAAATAGGGCCGGTCATAAAAACCAAGCGCCAAAATCAACGCTTTTGTTTCATATGATCCTTTTGTAGTAATAAGCTGAAAGTGTTTGGTTGTATCTTTTGTTACTTTCTTTACCTCTTCATAGAGTTTCACATTCAGTTTCCAACTGGTACACACTCTACGATAGTACTCAAGCGCCTCGGGCCGTGTGGGTTTTGGATTGTTGGAGATAAATGGCACTTCTCCTATCTCAAGTCTTTCCGAGGTAGAAAAGAAGGTCATGTTATGTGGATAATTGTAAAGCGAGTTTACCAGGCACCCCTTTTCAAGAATTAAATAGTCGAATCCTGCTATTTGCGCCTCAATTCCACAGGCTAACCCGATTGGCCCGGCTCCGATAATAATGAGATCTTTCCCTTCCACTAATTTTCCCGTTGGTTTATTAAACAATAATGAGAAAATTTAAGCTTTTAAATACCATACCTATGTATCGACTCTTTGTGATCCTTTTGCTTGTTTCCTTTCCATTATTTGCTCAAAAGCAAATTACGATTGATGACTTTACCTCCAAAAACACCTTCGCACAGAAATCAGTTTCCGGCATTAACTGGATGAAAGATGGGAAGTTCTATACCTCTTTAAGCGAGAATCAGATCCGGAAATATGAAATTACCACGGGGTTGACGGGAGAAACAATTCTTGATGCCAATGCGCTCTCGCCCAAGATTACTATTTCGGGGTACAGCTTTAGTAATGATGAAACCAAATTGCTCATTACCACAAATCGCCAAGGAATCTACCGCAGATCATTTAAGGCCGATTATTATATCTATGACCTGGCATCCAAGTCGCTAACCTCGCTCTCAAAAAATGGCAAGCAACAATATGCAGCATTTTCTCCCGATGCCAGCAGGGTTGCTTTTGTGCGTGATAACAATTTATTTTTTGTAACACTTTCGGATATGAGTGAGACTCAGGTGACGAAGGATGGTAAATTCAATCACATTATCAACGGAAGTACTGACTGGGTGTATGAAGAAGAATTTGGTTTTGCCGCAGCATTTTATTGGTCGCCCGATGGTGCCAAACTTGCCTACTATCGCTTTGACGAATCGCAGGTAAAAGAATACAACCTGCAAAAGTGGAATCGTGGTCAACTCTATCCCCAGGATTATAAATTTAAATATCCCAAAGCCGGTGAAACGAATGCCGTGGTTGAAATTTATGTGTATGATCTCACTAGCAAACAAATCACGAAAGCGGAATTAGGAAATAATCAAGACGTTTACGTTCCTCGGGTACAATGGACAGCAGATGCCAATGTACTTGCAATCCGAAAAATGAATCGACTGCAGAATGAAGCAGAACTTTTTCACATGAATGCCACCACGGGTGCAGCGCAACTTGTTTTGAAAGAAACCAGCGACACCTATGTAGACATGGAATATACTGATGAACTTATTTATACGTCAGACAAAAAATTCTTTCTTGCAACCAGTGAGCGCAGCGGGTACAAACATTTGTATTTGCACTCCATTGATGGCAAGCTCATCCGGCCTATAACCTCCGGTGACTGGGAAGTAAGTCAATTGATTGGCTTTGATGAAAAGGGTAAAACCATTTATTATCTCTCCACCGAAGGCAATTATCTGAATCGCACATTTTATTCAATCTCCCTGGATGGAAAAAAGAAAGTTAAACTTTCTAAGGAAGTAGGAACTCATACCATCAACATGAGTGCCGACTATCAGTTTTATCTTGATTACTACAACTCAGCCGCTCAACCACTCACTGTAAGCCTTTACCGCACCAAAGGAAATGCCTTAATCAAAACCCTTGAAAAGAATGAAGCCCTGAATACCACGCTGACTGACTATGGTATCACTCCTAAAGAATTTTTTAAATACAAAAGTGCTGATGGCGCAACCGACCTGGATGGCTACCTGATTAAGCCCGCCAACTTCGATAGTTCAAAAAATTATCCGGTATTGGTCTATCAATACAGCGGTCCACGCGCATCCAGTGTATCAAATTCTTTTGGTGGTGGATATTTCTATTGGTATCACATGCTGGCGCAACAAGGAATTTTAGTAGCTGTCATTGACACCCGGGGCACGGGTTCGCGTGGAGAAAAATTTGCCAAGATGACCTACAAACAACTAGGGAAATATGAACTTGAAGACCTGCTGGCTGGCGCAAAACACCTCGGTGCACTCAGTTATATTGATGAAACCAGGATGGGGATTTTTGGTTGGAGTTATGGCGGCTACATGTCATCGCTGGCTATGACAAAAGGTGCCGGAGTTTATAAACTTGGTATTGCCGGAGCCCCTGTTACTAACTGGCGGTTTTATGATACTGTTTACACCGAGCGTTTCCTTCAAACTCCACAGCTAAACCCTGGCGGATATGACGACAACTCACCTACCACATACGCTGCTAATTTGAAAGGACATTTTCTATTGATCCATGGCACCGGAGATGACAATGTGCATTTTCAAAATTCAGTGACCCTGGAAGATGGATTGATCCGGGCTGGAAAACAATTCCGTTCGTTCTATTACCCCGATCTTCCCCATGGGTGGGGCGGGCAACCGAGACATCATTTGTTGGTGTTGATGACAGAATTTATACAACAGAATCTTTAAATGTTTATGGCAAGCGAAAGCGATCCGGATCTTCGCTCAAAAAGGTTTACACGCCTTTCGCTTGTCTCCGCTTTTCTGTTAGCGTTGCTTTGGCCCTTAGGGAGTTTCTTCTTTTGGATCTTTTTGGGCAGCACTGCCTATTTTATTTTTCTTGCAGTCTATTATTCCCCTCGTCCTGAGCGCGAACAACGTGAGTCCTATTCAAGACCAAACCAAAAGCCATTCACCGCTGAGCCAATTTCAGAAGCCAGTAAGAAAAAAATCTTTAAGGTAATTGGCATCATTGGGTCAATTTTTTTCTTCTTCCTTTTTGTCCTTATGATAATCGGATTCATAGTGGGTGATGATACAAATCAAGAATCAGTAACTGACAACTCAGAAAATGAAGATCGGATAGCTTTAGCATCCAATCCTTCCGATCTGAATGCCTTGACAAATATTGGTAACCGCTTTTATTATGATCAGCAATATGATTCCGCCAAAATCTATTACCAGCGGGTGCTTGATATTGATCCTAAAAATGTTGTGTGTCTAAATAACATGGCCCTGGTGTTTTATCAGCAGAAAGATTTTGCGCAAACAATTGCATGGGCCAAAAAGTGTGTCTCCATTAATCCAGACTACACCGATGCTTTGCTCGTGTTAGGCGATGGATATTTTGCACAGAAGAATAATGCTGAAGCTCTTCGTGTTTACCAACAAGCCTATGGTAAGGGAGTGCGCACTGCAGAGTTGCTGAACATCATGGCCTACCTGTATGATGTACAAAACAATCAAAGTGAAGCAATACGATTATACAAAGAGACATTATCAGCGGACAGTAGCTACGCAGAGGTTTATGAACGATTGGCTGAGTTGGAGCCTACCCGCAAGGATTGGTATAGAAAGAAAGCGGAGCAATGGAAGGTTCGATAGAATAAATTCATGCCGCCTCCTGGAAAAAATCAGTACCTGATCGCGTTGATCCCGCCTTCACCACTCGTTGAAGAAATTCAATCACTAAAACATTATTTCAAGGATACCTATCAAAGTAAAGCTAGTCTCAATTCACCTCCGCATATCACCTTGCACATGCCGTTTGAATGGAAGGACACCAAGGAAGAAATACTCATTACAGCCTTACAAAAATTTGTTTCCGGGAAAATTCACTTTGAACTTCAGCTACAGGATTTCTCCTGCTTCGCACCTCGGGTTATTTATTTGAACGTAGTTGAATCTGAACCCTTACGCGTCCTGCAATCCCACTTGCACACTTTTTGTAAAACGGAACTCAATCTCTTCAACGCACGCTATCGCGATTTGCCGTTTCATCCACACATCACGTTGGCCTTTCGGGATTTAAAAAAGGAAATGTTTGAAAAGGCCTGGGCCGAATTCAAAGAAAAGATGTTCGCTGGAAATTTTACCATAGACAAAATCACGCTTCTTAAACACGATGGCAAGATTTGGAATACGCATGCAGACTTTCATTTTTAATTCAGAACTATCTTAACGAATTTAGTACAAAATAAATCCCATGGAAAGGCTGATAAAATTTACTCTTTCATTAATCCTGATTTCATTTGTAACCTCCGCGCTAGCTCAAACGGGTTCTGAAATTCTGCTGTTCGATCTCAAAGTCAAAAAGAACAAAATAACACTTTCCAGCCCAAAGAATATTACCAATCATCCAGGTTATGATAATCAACCAGGTTTTAATCGGGATGAACCCGTAATCTATTATGCTTCTTTCAATGATGATGGACGTTCAGATATAAAAGCATACAATTACGAAACCGCAGCAACAATTTCCATCACAACAACCAACGAGCTGGAGTATTCGCCCACGCAAACACCTGATAAAAATTATCTTTCCTGTATCATTCAGCGTGATAACGGTGCGCAGGATTTAGGTAAGTATCCGATAGAAGGGGGCGATCCGTATGTGATCATCGACAACCTGACGGTGGGCTACCATGTGTGGGCCGACAATAGTCACCTGGCCATGTTTATTTTGGGTGACCCCAATACGCTGCATTATATGCGCTTGCCAACAAAAGAAGATACCGTACTCGCTCAAAACATCGGGCGGTCGTTACACCTGATTCCGGGTGAGCGGGCCATCAGTTTTATACATAAACTTTCAGCAACTGATTGGAAGATTAAAAAGCTGGATACAGAAACTATGAAGATTACAGCACTGGCCTCCACGCTGCCCGGCCGCGAAGACATTGCATGGACTCCCGATGGAAGAATTATTTCCAGCGATGGATCAAAAATATATATTCTCAATCCGGGCAAAGAAAACACGTGGAAAGAAATTCCATTGCTGGCCGGAGGTGAACTATTAAAAGGAGTGACCCGCCTTGCTATCAGCCCGGAGGGTGATAGGCTGGCTGTGGTGATTTCTGAGTAAGTTCAATCTTTCCTTTCGATCCAACTATCACTTCTCACAAAACCCACCCTTTGCAATCCAGAGTTTTTTGATTTCAATTTCCAATAACCCTTCGCGCACAGCCGGGTCGGTTTCAATTACTTCTTTCTGAAGATCGCCCTTCACCACAAGAATGCCGCCTTCCGAATCGCCAAAGGTTGCTTCGGAAATCACGTTGCCGGTTTTGATTATTTGCTTCAGGTAGTCGTCATGTTTTTTAAAAAGCTCCGGGGCATCCTGAATATTAAACTTGGCAATGTTGGGCACATACCGGATGAATTGATACGTAACCATTTCGTAGGGCTCGCCTACGGTACAGGCCGATCCGGTTCTTGGAAAATACGGCAGCACCTCCACCCGCCAGCGGTTAGCGGCAACACCCGGATCCGTCTTTAACCACTCATTTACTTCATCAACTGATTTTGATTTGAAGATGAAAATGCCGCCTCCACCATCAAAAGGACCGGCTGCAATGAGCTTGCCTTCTTTGGACAATCGCTCAATGTTAGCCATATGGCCATCCATGATTTTTTTTACTTCCGCTTCAGGCAATTCTGTTTTATCCGTGCGCTTATTAAGAAAGACAAAAATCAATTCCGGAGGTTGTGCCGGGCTGAGGAAAGGAATAAGAAAGAAGAGGAGTATGAGTCGTGTCATAGTGAAAGTTACAACTCTTTTTTTACCGCAATGGCGCGAAGGCGCAAAGATTTTTTACCACAGAGAATGCACAATGCTTTGCGACCTTGCGTCTTAGCGGTATGAATAATAAACTTAACCGCAGACCTGCCTGCCGGTAGGCAGGGGCACGGAGACGCAAGAATTGTCTCGGATAATTTTCCCATATAGGAACAAAAGAACTTTGCGACTTTGTGCCTTTGCGGTGAAATTAAAGGGTACAGAGGGTTAAGAAGCTTTCCGCTTGCCCACCAACAACACACCCATCAAGATCATTGCCGTGCCCACAATCTGCAAGAGAAAAATCTCTTCATTTAAAAAGAAATAAGCCATCAGGATAGTTGACACCGGACCAACACTACTTACAATAGCTGCATTGTCGGAGCCGATTCTTTTTATACCCTGCACCACCAGGTAAGAGGGAATCACGGTAGAAAGAATAACCATTAAAACACCATAGTAATAAACGGGAGGTGTAAAACTCCAAAGTGAAACCTCGGAGCTAATAAAAAAATGAATTAGTACACCCATAGATGCAAAACTCATGGCATAGCTGTTAAATTTCGAAGCTCCCACCAGAGGAATCAAACGGCCACTGCCAACGATGTAAGTGGCATAGGTAAAGGCACAGATAAATATCAGCACCGAGCCTAAAACAAAATTTTTATTTTGTTCAACCTGAAAATCTACCTCGCCTAAAAAAGCAATCACCAAGCCTGCATACGTGATCGCCAGGGCTACCCATTGTATTGGCTTTATTTTTTCTTTGAAAATAAGAGCCGACATAAGCAAGACCAGCGTAGGATAAGTAAACAAAATCAATCGCTCTATCCCGGCCGTTACATACTGCAGTCCAAGAAAGTCCAGCAAGCTGCTGATGTAATACCCGAGGCAACCAATGATCGCAATGTAAATCCATTGGCGTGGCGTAAACCGCACATTGCTTTGTTTACTGGAAGACACAAACGCTGTAACAAGAAAAAAGGGCAGCGAAAAAATCATGCGCAAGGCAAGCAATGAAACCGCATCTACTTCCGTATCGCGGTAAGCAAGTTTTACAAAAATGGCTTTAGTTGAAAAGCAGATTGCACCGATCAATGCAATAACAATCCCGCTTGCAAAATAGTCAGCTGACTTTTGATTCGTCATGGTCTAGCAACCAACACCTTTACCAGCTTCATCAGGTCAGCTTCGGTGTTGTACAGGTGAGGCGACACGCGAATGGCATCGCCACGAAAAGAAACTGAAATTTTATTCTTCTTTACATTGCTTTTGATTTTATCGATCGACTTGCCTTCGGGCAATCGGATACCAAATAAATGTTGACCCCGATAATTTCCATCTTCAATCCAATAGCCGGTCTCGCGCAATAGTTGAATGGGTTTCTTTGTGATAGCCGCGCAATATTGCTGAATGGCTTTGGGTTTCCATTGATTGATTTGCTTGAGCGCCTCCAGCAACATAGGTACCAGAATGAAGTTACTATGCTCGCCTACTTCATACCGAAGCGCTCCGGGTTGATATTCACTTTTGTAATTTACAAGGTCTGCAAAGTTTTCGCTGTTGAGTCGATTGATCCAGTTTTCTTCCACAGGTTTTCCCTGATCAAAATATTCGCCATAATAAGCAAGACCAAACGAGTAAGGACCCATCAGCCATTTGTATCCACCACATACCAACGCATCGGGTTGAATCTCTTTTATATCAAAGGGCAAAGCACCTACGGATTGCGTACCATCAATCACCAATAAAGCTCCAACATCGTTGGTTCGTTTTCTTATTTCCTTCAGGTTGAAAAGTGTGCCATCTGCCCAATGAACATTTCCAAGCGCTACCAGTTTTGTATTTTTATCGATTGCCTCAAGTATTCGCTGGTTCCATAGTGCGCCCCGGTTGATGCGCGTATCCGGAGCAGAAATAACCTTCAGTTGCACACCTGTATCCTGGTGAAGTCGGTGCCAGGGATAATAGTTGCTTGGAAATTGTTCTGCGGCTACAATAATATTATCAGATGCAGCTACCTTGATATTACTAACCACATTGGCCATGCCATACGAAACCGATGGAACCAAAACAACACGATTTGATTCGCCATTGATGAGCTTCGAGAATTCCTTTCTTACCTTTTCCGTATCCGTAAAAAAACTCTCCTGAGAAACAGCGGCCGGGTTTCGCTTTTTTAAAATACCCGCCACGCCTTTTTTTTCCACTGCCTTTAGCAGCGGGCTCATGTATGCACAGTTTAGATAAACATTGCCCGTAGGCAACGAAAATTTTGATCGTTGATTGGAAATCATCTTAGTAATTTTTACGGGAAAGTCCGAGGGAGTCACGCAGATATTGAAACTCATTTTTATTCTGTGTCCAATAGTCTGTATAAAGTTGTTTATCCAAGGTAGCCGAAGTAATAAATGTATTACCCCGTTCCACGCTCTTCTCTATCCATCCGTTAATCCGATGCGGAAATGCTTTTTCAAATTGAATGGCCAGAGTGCGTTGATGTTCCGGATACGAAATCGAATACGTTACTACACCTGCTGTTTCTTCCTTTGAACAGATTGCCTTTTCAACATCGAGTCCAGTATGACTCAATCTAAAAAAAAACAAACCTGGAATAATTTCTATTTCACCCACGGGTAAAGTTTCAGGGTTAAGACGAATGCGATTCCAGAGTTCATCTTCCAACCAAACAGCCTTTAGGTAAAGTGTTTGATCACCTTCCTTTTCAAAATAAGAATGACCCACAATGGAGTAGCCATTATTTTTTAGATTGGCTTGCGTGTAAGTCTGACCACACCATTCCTGCACACTCGAAGTAAGTTTTAAAGTGTTTGAAATCTGACTTTGATCAATGGGTGTAAATGCCGAGAGCATCATTGAATAGGGATAAATGCCTGTTACAAAATTTTTAGTGAAATTTAATTTCAGCACACTCACATCGTCTTTCCTATCCTTCTCTGGATTATCCAGCTTTACTTGTTTGTGTAAGGAGAAATCTTCCGTTACAAAAATCAATACGGCTTTACCTTCCCTGTTTTCGCCATATCTGCTCTGTATGAGTGAATAAGAATTGATTTCTGCTTTTCCAGCATACCAATAATCTTTAAACGATTGACTTATATCTGTCCCCGGTTTTTCTTTTTGGCTCGAAGGCGATTGAGAACAGTTCATGAGGGCAAAAGCCGCTATCAGAGAGGTTCCAGTTATTTGCAAACGCAGCTTCATCCGTGCTGAAAATTTGATTTAAACTTAACTTAATTCTCAGGGATATTAACCCTCTGGTTACCATTTTTGTCCATTAAGCATTCGTATATTGTAACCGATTTGAATATGAGGGTTGATTCTGAAATTTATAAGGGTATTGAGTTCATTCGTATTTCCAATTTACCGGCTGATCAACAAGAAAAAATTTCAATTAGCCTGAACACCGATAAAATAATAAAGATTGTAAAAGATGGAGTTCTCATTTCAGATTGTCTTCAATATTCAGACTATCTGATCTGGTTTGAAGAACATCATCAGGGAGCCGTACTTTCGCACGCGCGTGTTAACCAGGTGGGGGCATTTAAATTCTCAATCAAATAGATTAATCCCAAATTCCTTCGGGCACAATTTCCACCACGTTTCCAATGGGATCATCAAAATAAAATGATTCCTGCCCATTCTTCCAGACCACTGTTTCAATGATGGTGATCCCCCGTTTCTGAATCTCCGTTTTGTGCTCCTCGTACTCTTCCGCATTCACTTCGAATGCAAAATGGTATTTGCCTTCCGAGAAATGCGCAGGCGGACTTTGCTTCAGACGCGAGTCATCCGGATTGAAACACAGGAGCACACTCGTGCCGGCCCTGAAAAAGATGTGCCGGCCTGCTTGTTCACCAATTACCGGTAAGCCGAGCAGGTCATGATAGAATTCGCGCGCTGCGGTTAGGTCGCTGGAGTAAATACAAGTCTCTTTAATCTGTCTGAATTTCATGGCATATTATTTCAATTTAGACGTGCTTTACAGCCCTCATTTTGTTTAATGAAGGGGCAAATTGTGACGCTAGTTTGTTGAAAATCTGATCTTTATAATCGCCCTTGAAATAGGACTGGTTTCTCAGTACCATTTTAGTTGTCCACAAAGAACTGATTAACAAGAAGTAGTGTAACACAATGGTATTCTGATATTTAAGCCATAACAGTCTGGTAATGTGGACAACTATCAAATTTTGTGGAATACTATTTGGCCTCAATTTTGGTTAATTCTAAGTGCTTGAAATATACCCTTTTACTTCGTTTCTGTCATTCAACTTACATTGGCTATTTTTGCTACCCGAACACAGCCAAAAAAATTACGTTTTTATACCATCATGCGATATCCTATTACCTTCCTGTTTACATGCCTTTCTATCAGCCTCTTTGCTCAAGAAGCGCAACAGATAAAATTAAAAGACCTGCAGCACATTATCGCTACCCCCAGCGATCATATCCAGGTATTTAACTTTTGGGCCACCTGGTGTGCGCCTTGCGTGAAGGAAATACCACTCTTGGAAAAACTAAATCAGGAAAATCAAAGAGTTGACGTAACCCTGGTGAGCATGGACTTTGATCTGGACCCCAACCCGGACAAAGTGAACAGGTTTGTGGCCCGTAAAAATTTACAATCCAAGGTTGTCATTCTGGCCGAAAGTGATCCAAATTCATGGATAGATAAAATTGATAAAAATTGGTCGGGGGCGCTGCCCGCCACGTTGGTTGTTAACACAAAAACCGGTAAACGAAAATTGGTGCAAAAAGAATTGCATGAAGGAGATCTCGAAAAACTAATTGAAGAAGTAAACAATTAAAATTTTTGAAACATGAAAAAAGTATTGATGTTGGTGATTTGTGTGGTCATGTTTGTAGCCGCCAATCCTGTAAAAAATGGTTATGGTGTAGGCGATGTCGCTACCGATTTTAAACTTAAAAATGTAGACGGTAACATGGTATCGCTTGCAGACTTTAAAGATGCAAAAGGATACGTTGTGATTTTTGATTGTAATACTTGTCCATATTCCAAAGCCTATAATCAACGGATTATCGACTTAAATCAAAAATATGCCGCTATGGGATTTCCAGTGATTACGATTAATGCAAATGAAGGCTCGGGAGATTCGTATTCCGAAATGGTGCGAATTGCCAACAAGAAGAAATACAAATTCCCCTACCTCTATGATGAAAGTCAGGAAGTGGCGAAAGCCTATGGAGCAACCAATACACCTCATGTGTTTGTCCTATCCAAAGACTTAAAGGTGTCCTATATGGGTGCGATTGATGACAGCCCCAGAAATGCAGCTGGAGTAACTAAACGATATGTGGAAGATGCCGTTGACGCACTGCTGAAAGGAACAATCATTCCTGTCACCAAGACTAAAGCGATTGGATGTGGTATTAAATGGAAGCGGATTTAAGAAGTAAGCGTTAAGCATTAGGCGTCAAGACTACTCGAATTATTCAGACGCTTGTAGATTCTTAAATTGCTTCAGATTAATCAGTGAATCTGTGGCTAGTGATTTATTTCTTCTTATCACCCAACGGCAGCTCAACATTTTCTCCCCACACATATTTATTAAACCATTGCCAGTTATGCCAGGTGGCAGCCAGTCGTTCTTTCGGTTTGGTAATACCATGACCAAAGCCTTTGTAAACAATCAATTCACTGGGCACGCCTTTATCACGAAGGCCTTGTAGCAATTCATAGGCATTCGCAATGGGAACGCGCCTGTCAAATTCTCCGTGTTGTATCAATGTTGGCGTCTTCGCTTTGTTGATATTCGTCATAGGCGATGTCTTTTTATAAATCGACTCATCGCTCCATGGTGTTGCTTTCAAATATTGCCGTGTAAAAGGATGGATGTCTGTGTTGACATAGTAGGTCATCCAGTTTGAAATGCCGGCCCCCACGGAAATTGCTTTAAAGGCATCCGTGTTGGTTGTGAGAAACGCAGAGATGTATCCACCCTGGCTCCAACCCATGCTTCCCATTTTAGTTTTATCAATCATTCCTTTTTTATCGAGGTAATCAACACCGCTCATCACATCCCACATGTCGCCTACACCAAGATTTTTCACGTTGAGTGATCGAAAGGCCTCGCCATAACCTGCAGACCCACGGTAATTAGGACGCAACACCAAACATCCTTTATCCATCCATTGTAAAACCGGATATACATAACCGGGAACGGGTGTGGGTGTATCAATGCCCGTGGGGCCACCATGGATTACAACCATCAGCGGATATTTTTTTGAAGGATCATAATTCTTTGGCTTGTGAAGCACACCTTCAACGGTGGCGCCATCTTTACTCTTCCAATTGATTACTTCACTCTGCGCAACGTTCCAATCTTTTGTCTGACTGGTTAAGTCGGTAAGCTGCTTTGGCGAATTGGTAAGAGAAGAAATAAATACTTCGTTCAGTTGATCGCCATTGCGACCTGTAAATGCAAATGTTTGTCCATCACCAGAAAATGAGAAAGAAAAAATCTGATCCGGTGAATTTTTAAATACAGTATGAGTTCCACTTACCGGATCAATACGATAAAGTGGCCGTTGTGTTTTATTCCACACCGAAGCATAAATTCCGGTTGGTTCCCAGGTAAATCCACCCAGATCTTCATCGAGCGATTTTGCCAGTTGCCGGATTACCTTCTTATCAACCTGAATGACAAACAATTTTGAATTGGTATAAAAATTTGACGTTGTATCCGTAAGGTTGGAGGTAAATAAAATCTCTTTCGAATCGGGTGACCAGTCTTCCAAAACATCCGAACTTGGATTAGTTACCAACGGAGTGATCTTATTATCAGCAAGTGTAACCAGGGAGATGTCGGATCGCAAAAACGAATTAATCAACGGATTGGGCTGATGACCGAATGCGATCTTCGAACCATCTGGTGAAATGGAAAATCCGGTAACGGTAAATTTGCCCTCTGTAATTCTTTTTGCTTTGGGAAATTCTTTACATCCTGCCTTAACTTTTAATGAATCTACTTTTTCGTAACACGGATATTCTGACGGATCAATCATATCAGGTTTAAACTCAATTTGCCATAGGTGTGACAACGTAAATTCTTTGTCGTCTGCCTCAAAAGCACCATACCGTTTTTCACGATCTTTTTTTGTCTTGTCTTCCTTTTCAGATTTAACAAACACAAAACTTTTCCCATCTGGATGCCATTCGTAAGAAGATACACCTTCTTCCTCATGGGTAACAGCACGGGCTTCTCCGCCATCGGTGCGCATGATATAAATCTGATTTTTATTTCCGCGGTCCGATAAAAATGAAATCCATTTTCCATCGGGAGAAAAGAGCGGAGCCGTGCTACTGTTTTTTGGATTGTTTGTTAGCTGAAAAGGGTTTGTACCATTCCGTGAGAACCAGATTTCGGAATCATACCGGTTATCATTCCAATCGGTTGTTTGCACCGTGTATGCAATCTGCTTTCCATCCGCTGAAAGCGATACTCCACCAACACTGCGAAGTGAGATTACTTCTTCAAACGTGGGTACTCGTTGAGAGAATGCCGGTATAGAAATTACTAGTAATAGAATTATTGAACGATTCATAAACAGGTTTTTGGCACTTCAACCAAGTGAATTAGAATCAGAAAATAAGGCAGTTTTACACCGATGGAAGAATCGGTGATTGACAGGCTGTAAATGAAAAGAAGCCTGACCCGGCTACCCATAATTTGTCTATAAAATCGGGTAGCGGCTTAAAAATTGCTACTGATTCCAACCGAGAGGTGAAATCCTGTGTCTAAATCGGTACAAGAACAACTGATATGAAACACAAACTACTACCTATTTTTTTGATTGCTCTTTCTTCCTTCTCGCTCCTTAATTGTGATGAAGAACAATTGATGAGGACTTCCTGTGAGGATGGTGTATTGGCTACCGTGCGCGATCTGAGAGGGTTGGATGGATGTGGCTTTGTTTTTGAATTGGTCAATGGCACTAGGCTTGAACCTCAAATGCTTGCTTTTTGCGGAACTCCCCCACTACCGAAAGAAATTACAGAAAATCCACTTTACGATTTCGATTGGGTGGATAGCAAACAAGTGCGCATCAATTATGAAGAAATAACCGATGCAGCCAGTATTTGTATGGTTGGGAAAATTGTAAAGATTACTTGCCTTGAGGAAGTACATTCCATCACTGAAGAATAAGCATGAAATCTTTTGTTAGTGTTTTTCTTTTTTTCGTTGCGTTTTCAGGATGCGATCCCAACGACATTCCGCGGGATGTGCCGTCTTGTGTAAAAGAACTGATCCGGAATAAACCAGCCCAACCTTTAGAAGTCTGGCGCTATCAATTTCAGAATCAAACCGTATATCTCACCGTGCCGGATTGTTGTGATCAATACACATCCGTTTACACGGCCCAATGCACATTTATCTGTGCACCCAGTGGTGGAATTACCGGAAAAGGAGATGGTAAATGTCCCTCCTTTAATGATGAAGCCACCGATGGTGTGATGATCTGGAAAGCAGATTGATTATTTCAAAATCCCGTGGTCGCCCCACCGCCACCTGAATCACCACCGCCTCCTATTTCACCACCGTTCTGGTTTGCTGACTGATTGCCTCCCATGGTTTGAGAAATAATAAACGCCTCTGCATTCATACTTTGCCACTTCTCCGATAATAAATTTTCTCTGGTAAATCCATTGCGAACACTTTTCAAATAATGCATCAGTGCGATCGCAATTCCAATCAAGATGGCTCCTGCCAGAATCATGACGAGTTCCGTGCTACCCGGAATAAAATAATATTTAAATGTGAACACAGATAAAGCCACCACCAAAAGACTAACCCGTAGTAGCACCATGTCTTTGTTCCTGATTCCAACATATAAAAAGACAAGCGGAATAAATACTGTTAAAAAGTAAAAGAGAAAAGCAAATGGAATATCGGCTCCTTCAATAAGTTCAAGGTCCATCAGATTTACACTGAGTTCACGGACCACTAAATAATTCCCGCTTACATAGATCAACACCAGACTGATTGCCTCCACAAGGAGTAGATTATTACTCCATACATTTAAATCATCCTTTCGCTTTAATTTCTTTGTGAAAAAGTAAGTCGCAGAAAATGATAAAATAAAAACAAACGGTATTACCTGTTTAAAAACTCCACCCGCCTCAAAACAATTGTAAAACAACAGCGCTGCAAACGAAGCGATAGTAGCCACTGTGGTTATTAAATCAAGATACCGGATAGCAGAAAATGAAAAGACGACAAGACATGCGATCAGGAGGAGTTGAGTATTGTCAAAATCACTCAGTCCTGCTATTCCACCAATTGTAAATCCGCAGGCATGGTATAAGATTGCTTCCGTAACCCCCGACTTAAAATGATTCTTTCCGATAAAAAATTTCTCCAACACAACAAATGAAGCGATGCCATATACAATGCACATAGTTGAGATCCCGACTGTACCGGCATCCGCAACAAACAAAAAAAACAATCCGGTAACCCCCGAAAGGGCCAGCAACGTGGCAACAAAAAGTAAGATTCGAATTATAAGATTGGGATGATAAAAGGGCACCTTATAACCCTCGCTGATTTTCACGAATTGATCATCCGTAATATAATTATGCTTTGCCCACCGCTTTGTTTCCTTTATCACGGCAAGATTATAAACCCATGGATGATTATAGGCGCTCTTCATGCTTGCTTAAAGAAGTTTTTGTAGCGAATGATAAAATAAATAAACCCACCACAGGAAAGTATGGAATAATAAAACCACAACATGGGTTCTGCTTCAAAAACTGTTTTGGCCAGCAAATAGGTAGTGGCGATATAACCGGCAAGGAATGCGTACAACAAAAACAGAAATGATTTTCTTTGCTTTGCTACAAGCCAGGCAAAGTAACAACCTGCATAGATCAGGAGAACATACACCAGGTAAAGAGATTCATCTACAAAAAGTCCGGCCACACTTCCTGCAAAAAAAATAAGCATACAAAAATTCAGATAGGTAAACGTAAAGTGTTTCTTGATTTGTTTCCTATCCAGCACTACTGCAACAACGCCAAGTAGAACAGAAAATATAATTGCAGTAACATGCAGATGCGACCCTGAAAAAAACTCTCCGCTATACCATTTCTGTGGTGAGATGGTGAGGCTCCAGAAGGACGCAAAGGCAGTTACTGCCAATGAAAGTACACCTACATGATCAAACCGGTACGCCAGGTAAAAAAAGAAGAAAGCGGTGATGAGTGTATTCAACCCCAAATGATCATCGAAGGCTCCATATTGAAATTGGATGTAGCCTTGAATAGATATGAAGAGCAAAGATCCTAACAATAGAACATAGTCATAATAGGGTATGGGAGATTGAACACGATCATTTGAATATTTTATCTCGTGCTTAATCGCGAAGCCAAAACAGGTAAACATCAGAGCCCCAAGCAAACCAATACTTACAAGATGCCCGATGTCGCCAATGTTCTGGTAGATCAGTATCCCCGCCCCGGTGGTAAATAACATTACACCGAGATACAACAGCGTGCGCAGTTCATAGAAGACAGAAACCACACGACCTGACGTAATGGTTTCAATTTTCTGAAATTGCTCCTCTGTTATGAGCCCTTTCTCAAAAAGTTCATGCGGAATTCTCCGTGTCATCTATTTTTTTGACATATACATATAATCTACAGTAAGATCGAGCATAGCTTTAATGCCAGTAACAAACGCCTTTTCATCGACCATGAAATCAGGTGTGTGATGTGACGGCACCGTGTTGGGGTCTTGATCCGGGGGCATGGCTCCTACAAAAAAGAAAAAGCCAGGAACCTTCTTTTGATAAAAAGCAAAATCTTCTGCTCCAGTTATAGCATTGATCACAACCGTATTCTGAGCTCCCGCAGCCTTTTGTAAACTGGGTGCCATCTTCTGAGTAAGCGCAGGATCATTGTATGTAACTGGCGTACCTCTGCGAATAGTAACCTCTGCTTTCGCCCCCGCACTTTCAGCAATTTTCGTAGCCGTTAAAATAATCTTGTCGTGAATCTTTTGCTGCATGGCTGTATCCAATGTGCGAATGGTTCCAGCAAAAAAAGCTTCTTCAGGAATAATGTTTTCACGGATACCTGCCTGAATCCGACCCACAGTAATTACTGCCGCTTCTTTTGTTAATTCAGTTTGGCGACTAATAATAGTTTGAAGACCGGTAATAATCTGAGCCGAAACAACAATCGGGTCAATGCTCATCCAGGGTGCAGACCCATGTGCCTGCTTACCCAACACCTTAATAGAATAATTATCGGCTGCAGCCAAGATTCCACCGGGGCGATAAGTAAGTTTTCCTAAGGGAGTTATGGAGCTGATGTGCAAACCGAAAATGACTTCGACTTTTGGATTTTCAAGAACACCTTCTTTCACCATCAAACTTGCACCACCTTCTTCGCCAACGGGCGCACCTTCTTCTGCAGGTTGAAAAATGAATTTAATGGTTCCTTTCAGATCAGCTTTATTTTTGGAAAGTATTTCAGCAACACCCATCAGCATGGCGACATGTGTATCATGACCACACGCGTGCATCACACCTGTTTCCTGACCATTGAATGTCGCTTTAACCTTTGAAGCAAAAGGTAGGCTGTTGCGTTCGGTTACTGGCAACGCATCCATATCCGCACGTAGGGCAATCACAGGTCCGGGCTTTCCTGTTTCGAGCAACGCTACCACACCGGTTACCGCTACTCCCGTTTGTACTTTCAGACCTAATGATTTCAAATGCGCTTCGATATAAGCCGCAGTTTTGGTTTCGCGATTGGAGAGTTCTGGATTTTGATGCAGGTGCCTGCGCCAGTCAATCACTTTTGATTCAACTTCTTTTGCCTGCTGATCCAATTTGGTTTGAAGCTTGGGATTTACCTGCGCGATGGTCTGTTGTGCAGCGAGTAGAAGAAGATAGAGAAGAATTTTTTTCATAGGGTTAAGCTTTACCGGTCAGACCGGTGGGTTTGAGTTTAGGTATATTATTATTTTTTGCTATTCATCACCATATAATCCATCGTGAGATTTATCAGTGCTTTCACTCCGGTCGTCAGTGCCTTTTCATCTATCATAAAATCTGCCGTGTGATGGGTCGGTTGTTTATCTAATTTCATGTCAGCAGGATAAGCTCCCAGAAAAAAGAAAAAGCCCGGTACTTTTTGTTGAAAGAAACTAAAGTCTTCGGCCATGGTAACGGGTAGCGTGATCTTCACATTTTCAACTCCTGCAGCGCGTTGTAAACTAGGCGCCATTTGTTCGGTAAGCTTAGAGTCATTCACAGTGGCGGGATACATTACCTGAATATTTACTTCAGCTTTACCGCCTGCGCTCTCCGCTATTTTTGTTGCCGTGCGGATGATATCAGCATGGATTTTCTTCTGCATGTTATCATCAAAAGCACGAATGGTTCCTTCCAGCATGGCTTCTTCAGGAATAATATTTCTTCGAATTCCGGCATGCATACTTCCAATGGTAATCACCGCTCCGCCCTTTGTTAATTCTGTTTGCCTGCTAACAATAGTCTGCAGTCCATTGATTATCTGGCTCGAGATTACAATCGGATCAACACTATCCCACGGAGTGGCGCCATGCGCGCCCTGACCTTTTACTTTTATATCAACACCATCTACGGAGGCCATCAATCCGCCCGAGCGATACGCCAATTGCCCGGATGGCAATAGCGATTGAATGTGCAATCCAAAAATCGCCTCCACTTTCGGATTCTCAAGAACGCCTTCTTTTATCATGAGCTCCGCACCTGATACCCCGTCACTAACGGGCGCACCTTCTTCAGCGGGTTGAAAAATGAACTTCACTGTACCTCTCAATTCGTTCTTATTCTTTGAAAGAATTTCGGCTACAGCTAATAAGATTGCCATGTGTCCATCATGACCACAGGCATGCATCACACCGGTCTCTTGTCCGCTGAACATTACTTTCTCTTTGGAAGCAAAAGGCAACGAGTTTCTCTCAGTGATGGGAAGCGCATCAATATCTGCACGTAATGCAATCACTGGTCCCGGTTTACTGCCTTTCAATAAAGCAACTACACCCGTTTTTGCCACCGGGTATTGAACCTCTAACCCAAAGACCTTTAGTTGTTCGGCAATTCGGGCTCCTGTTTTTACTTCCCGATTGGAGAGCTCCGGATGCTCATGAAAATACCTGCGCCATTCGATAATCTTCGGTTCTAATTCCTTCACTTGCAGATCCAGTCTGGCTTTCAGCTTACTGTCCATCTGCGCGCAGGCAGCGATGCCAATAAGGGAAAGGCATATCGTTTGATAAAATTTCTTCATAGGTTTGGGTAATTTCAACAAGGTATAAAAAAGGTACCCTCAACAAAAGGAATTCAATGCGGTGGGTGAAAATCTTTACAGGATCAGCGGAAGCAGACAAGCGGCTTGTTGAAAATAAACCGCAATTACTCATTGTAGAAGGAAAAAGAATTTGTCTGGTAAAAAGAGGAGCTGACTTTCTTGCGGTGGATGACCGTTGCCCTCATCATGGGGAATCGTTGACTAAGGGGTTAGTAAACTTTGCCGGTGAAATTGTGTGCCCCTGGCATGGCCATCAGTTCAATTTGAAAACCGGTCGCGAATTTCAGGAGCGATCGCCCGATGTTGATTGTTATCCGATTAAAGCAGACGAGGATGGTTTATATATTGGTATTTAACTTATGTTGCAATAGCGATGGGCGCCTGTCGTTATTAATCAAAATTATTTCATGAATAGGTTGTTCCTTTTGATTCTCTCCATTATATCATTTTCGCTGCATGCTCAACCTGCCTACGAAAAGGATGTGCTGTTAAACAGGTTGTCATTTACCGAATCAGTCCCGGAAGAATTGTTGGCAACCCGCTCTATTGTGTTGTATGAACAGGGAATTACGCAAAAGGATTTGGAGGAAACCCAACAAGCTTTTCAACAGACAGGCATTGATGCCATTGCTTATTTCGTTACTGATTTTATGCTGGCTGGGGCCGATCCTGAAAAAGCTTTTGCACAATATCTGACTTCAAGAAATGTGTCGTTCCTGATCTTCCTAACAAAAGACAACCAACAATATTCCTTGATCTTTACCCGATTCAATAACACCAGTGATTTTGTAGAACCTACTGCAACTGGCTGGCGACAAACCGGAACTGTCTTAAAAGATGTTTTATTAACCATTTATCGCTTTGCTCTTAGTAATCAGAAAAAGCAAAACTTTCTAATCAATGATTTTCCTGAAACCGAGATCCCGATTAAATATTTTACAGGCCGAAGAAATGAAACGTACACGGCCATGGTCAAATCTTTTAAGGTGGCCGTGCCAAAATTTGGCAATGAAAAGGCGGATGCTGAGCTGGAACAAATTCTGAAAGAACACTTTCCTGTAAAGTATGAATTGGTTGATCCGGCACTGAGTGAATCGGACCTCAGCAGCCGCGGATTTATAACGGTGCTGCGCTATGTTCACACCCGGGGCCTGGTCGCTAAGAAAATCCTTGACTATGATGTGTCTCAGATGGCAAACTCCATTGCTTCTGTGGTGGTGGTCAGTGGCGAAGCTGAATTAAAAACCATTCCTGCCGAGGAAACGATTTACAAATTTTATATCAAGCACCTCGAATATGGAAATTTGTTTTTAGGAAACAAGTGGGATGCCGATACTTCGTGGCAAGCTGCTTTGGTTAATCATCTGCAATTGATGCGGCAGGATTTGAAATATTAAATAGCCACAGATTCACTGATTGAGAATGAATGTCAGTTTAAAATCTGTGAATCAGGCTAATAAAATCCTTGACGAGGGTTTATCTCAAGTGGCAAACTCACTTGCCCCAGTGGGGATAGTCAGTGGCGAAACTTGATTATAAACAATTCCTGCAGAAGAAACGATTTGTTGTAGGATTTGAAATACTAAGCAGTCACAGATTCACTGCTTGGTTAATTGAATCTCAGTTTTTTAATCTGTGAATCTGTGGCTAAAATCTACTTCTTGTTTCGTTTCGAAATAATCAGGGCCGCTACAATCAAAGCAGCAAACCACACATAACCATTGCCAAAAATATTTGGTCCGTGCCAACCCCAATCACCCCAGCCAAATAGAATTTTAAAGGGAAGCGCTATTAAAGCAACAATGCCAGCAAACAAAGCAGCTACGATACCAATCATGGCTCCAAACAAACCTGCAACAACCCCAATAAGTGCACCGCCAATGGCAATCCACACCGGGAAAGTCAGGACCAGAATAATAACAATTAGTAGAGTTGAACCAGATGAACTTCGGGTTGACATAGGCGATAGATTTTCATTTGACAGACAACAAAAATCATTCATAAATTTTTAGAGTTCGTATTTGCCCAAAATCGAGGTTATCTTCATTAACCCTGTTCTGAATTGTATAAATCTGAACACTTTGATTTGCAAAAATGAACAGCCTTTGGGGTTGATCGAACAACCGCTTGTCCCAATTTTGCCTTAAGTAAAGCAAGGCTTATTTACTTTTTACTAAATTTCAAATGATCTGGCTTTGGCTATTAAATTGATCCCCCATTTATGAAACTATCTCTAAAATTTGCTTGCGCGATAATCATTACTGCTATTCTGCAGCCTGTGTTTGGTCAGAAAAAGGCAACTCCTGAAACTACTCCCACATTCTCTACGGAAACTTTTTCTGGTTTAAAGTTGCGTTCCATAGGGCCTTCTGTTACCTCGGGTCGGGTTTCTGATTTTGCTGTGAACCCAGCCAACGCAAGCGAATATTATGTGGCCACTTCTTCCGGTGGTGTATGGAAAACAACCAACAAAGGCGTAACCTATTCTCCGATTTTTGATGGTCAGGGTTCTTATTCTATTGGCTGCGTTACGCTGGATCCGTCAAACGCAAGCACGGTTTGGGTAGGTAGTGGCGAAAACAACAATCAACGGTCCGTGTCGTATGGTGATGGGGTTTACAAGAGTGACGATGGCGGCAAGAGTTGGAAAAATATGGGCCTCAAAAATTCAGAGCACATTTCCGAAATCATTGTTCATCCCACCAATCCTAACATTGTGTACGTGGGTGCATACGGTCCGGTGTGGAGCGAAGGTGGCGAGCGGGGTGTTTATAAGTCAACGGATGGAGGAGTTACGTGGACCAATGTTAAATCAGTAAGTGCTTACACCGGATGCAACGATCTGGTTATGGATCCACGAAATCCTGATGTCTTGTATGCAGCTTTTCATCAACGCATTCGCAAAGTGTTTACCTACATTGGTGGCGGTCCTGAATCGGCATTGTATAAATCTACCGATGGTGGTGCAACGTGGAAAAAACTGGAAGGTGGATTGCCCGGTGGTGATGTTGGCAGAATTGGTTTGGCGATTAGTCCGGTAAATCCGGATGTACTCTATGCCGCTGTAGAAGCAAATGAAGATAAGGGCGGAATTTACCGTTCCATCGATAAAGGCGCGAGTTGGGAAAAACGAAATCCTTTTTATACATCGGGTAATTATTATCAGGAAGTAACGTGCGATCCCCATAATGTTGATAGGATTTTTATCACCGACACATATTATAAAGTTAGCAGCGATGGCGGTAAAACTGTTGCTAACCTAGGCGAGCTCAATAAACACATCGACAATCATTGCATCTGGATTGATCCCACCGATGGAAATCACTTATTGGTTGGTTGTGATGGTGGCATTTATGAGAGCTGGGACTTTGCAAAAACCTGGGACTTCAAATCAAACTTACCTGTTACTCAATTTTATAAAGTGTCCACCGACAACGCTTACCCTTTTTACGGTGTTCACGGTGGCACACAAGATAACTTAAGTCTGGGTGGACCCAGCCGCACAACTTCTGCCAATGGAATCGTAAATGCCGATTGGTATATCACTTCGCTGGGCGATGGTTTTGAAACGCAAGTGGATCAATCCAATCCAGATCTTATTTATGCACAAAGTCAGTATGGCGGATTAAATAGATTTGATAAAAAAAGTGGTGAGTATTTATTTATTAAACCGATTGAGCGCGAAGGCGAAGACGCCTATCGTTGGAACTGGGATGCCCCACTCCTGATCAGTCAGCATGACAATAAGCGATTATACTTTGGTGCCAACAAACTTTTCCGCACTGATGACCGAGGTGATTCCTGGACGGTGATTAGTCCTGATTTAAGCCGACAGATAGATCGCAACAAACTGGAAGTGATGGGAAAAATCTGGTCGGTAGATGCAATCGCAAAAAATGGAAGCACAGATATCTTCGGCCAACTTACCAGTGTTGCCGAATCTAAATTCGATGCAAATATGCTTTGGGTTGGCACCGATGACGGGCTCATCCATCTCACGAATGATGGCGGAAAAAACTGGACAAAGTTTGATAACCTGCCTGGAGTTCCAGCGATGAGTTATGTGCACCAAATCATTGCCTCTTTGCATGATAAAAGCACAGCCTATGTTTGTTTCAATCACCATCGGTATGGAGATTTTAAGCCGTATGTCTTAAAAACCACCGATGCCGGAAAAACATGGAAGCCGATTCAAAGTAATCTGCCTGTTCGCGGTAGCGTTTATTCAATTGCCGAAGATCATGTTGATGCTAATTTACTTTTTGTTGGAACAGAGTTTGGATTATTCTTTTCAACCAGCGGGGGTCAAAGCTGGACACAATTAAAAGCTGGCTTGCCGACTATTGCCGTGCGCGATCTTGAAATTCAGCGCAGGGAAAATGATTTGGTGCTTGCTACGTTTGGCCGTGGGTTTTATGTGCTCGATGATTATTCACTATTGAGAAATCTTAAAAAAGAAGATTTAAATAAATCAGCCATCATTTTTCCTGTTAAAGAAAGTCTGATGTTTATCGAAAGATTTCCGTTAGGCTTACGCGACAAAGGGCATTTAGGCAGCAGTTATTTTTCTACACCTAACCCAAGCGTGGGTGCAGTATTCTCTTATTATCTCAAAGACGATATCAAAACCCTAAAACAAAAACGTGCGGATGCAGAGAAAGCCAAATATGAAAAGAAACAAAAAGTATTTTATCCAAGCATGGATAGTTTGCGCATGGAAGATCAGCAACCTGAACCCTATCTTCTTTTCACCATTAAAGATGAAGCGGGCAGCGTAGTGCGCCACCTGAAAGCTCCTGCTAAAAAAGGATTGCAACGATTGGTGTGGAACTTTCGATATGGATCACCCGCGCCCGTTAACAATCGATTTACACCTGCGCCTGATCAGTTATTTGGCGGTCCTGAAGAAGGTCACCTGGCAATGCCCGGTCAATACACAGTAACGTTGTCAAAATATGAAGATGGTGTTGTTACAGAATTGGTTGCTCCTGTTAAGTTTAGCTGCAAGCTATTAGATCAAAGCAGCATCCCCACCGACATGAGTGCGAACGTAGCCTTCTACAAGCAGGTTACTAAAATTCGTAAAGCAGTAAGTGCCGCTGGAGATTTAATGAATATCATGGATCAACGTGTGCGTAATATTAATCTTGCAGTTCAGGATATGCCGGCACCGGCAAAATCCATTCTAGAAAAATCGTATGCCCTCACAAAACAATTACATGATTTGAGAACGAGGATGAATGGTGATCAAACAAGGGGTCGCAGAGATTTTGAAACCATTCCGGCCATCAACGAACGGGTGTCAAGCATTGAAGGCAGTGTGTGGAGTTCTACAGCACCTATTCCAAAAACATTTAAAGATTCATATGATATAGCAGCCAAACAGTTTACCGTTGTTCTTGAAGATTTGAAAAAAACTCACGCGTCTATTGAGCAACTGGAAAAAGAATTAGAACTCAACAGTGCTCCTTATACACCTGGGCGCTGGCCAGAATGGAAAAATTGATTTGAATTAACACCCCAACCTACAACCGGTCATCGCGGGCATTTGACCCGCGATCCCGTTATTCTTTGATTCATCGAGGGACGGGACAGATTCAATTTTTATCAAGATCCAAAACCGCATTCGTGCGTTTGCGGGTTTCTTCAACAAGCTTTTGATCTTTTGAAATTGAATTTCCAAAAGAAGGAGCAAGCTCTTTTAGTTTGACCTGCCACTCACTCGATTTACTTTCTTTGGGGAAGCACTTTTGAATTAATTCAAGCATCATGGAAACAGCGGTGGAAGCTCCGGGTGATGCGCCCAGTAAGGCCGCCACAGTTCCGTCTTCCGATACAACCAACTCAGTTCCAAACTCTAAAACTCCCCCCTTCTTTTTGTCCTTTTTAATCACCTGCACGCGCTGGCCTGCCTCCATCAACTCCCAATCAACCTGCTTCGTAAAAGGAACATATTCCCGTAAAGCAGCATGACGATCTTCGGGAGTTAAACGAAGTTGTTCAATCAGGTAGCGGGTCAATGGCACGTTTCTGATTCCGGCAAAAATCATGGGCATGAGATTGTCCAGCTTAATTGAATTGGGCAAATCCATCAGCGAACCGTTCTTAAGAAATTTGGTTGAAAATCCCGCAAAGGGACCAAACAATAATTCTTTCTTTCCTTCAATAAAGCGCGTGTCGACATGGGGCACCGACATCGGTGGCGAACCAACCGAAGCTTTACCGTATACCTTCGCGTGATGCTTATTGATCAATTCTTCATTCAAACACTTCAACCAGAGACCACTCACCGGAAACCCACCATAACCATTTCTCTCTTTTATCTCTGCGCGTTTTAATAAATGAAGTGTGGCGCCACCAGCACCGATAAAAGCAAAACGTGTGTTTACCGTTTTCTTTACACCAGTCTTCATATCTCTGACAAATACATCCCAGGCGCCTGTGCCATCCGGATCGAGATCGAGACATTCCGTACTATAGTGAATGGTTACACCCGACTTCTTAACAAGTTGGTCAATCATGCCGCGTGTAAGCGTACCAAAATTTACATCCGTGCCGATTCCCATTCGCGTTGCTGCAACGGGTTGTTTTTTAGTTCGACCGCGCATGACAATGGGTGCCCATTCAGAAATCTCATCGTGATTTTCTGAGTAAGTCATGCCCCAAAAAAGTGGTGAGCTATTCATTAGGCTGTATCGCTTCCGCAAGAAGTCAACATTATCCTGGCCCCATACAAGGCTAATGTGTGGAACCTTCGAAATAAATTCAGTCGGATTGCTGAGGTATTTTTTTTCAACCAGATAACTCCAAAATTCGCGCGAGACCTCAAACGACTCAGAAATTTTAACAGCCTTGGAAATATCTACCGAACCATCTGGTTTTTGCGGAGTATAATTTAATTCGCAGTAGGCGGCATGGCCTGTGCCCGCGTTATGCCAGGCATCCGAACTTTCCAGGCCCGCACGATCCATTCGCTCAAAAATATGAATGTCTATGTTCGGATTAAGTTCTTTCAAGATGGTGCCGAGCGTAGCACTCATGATACCCGCACCCATTAAAACCACATCGGTTTTTGGTGTGGGGGTTTTTGCTGATTTGGCCATGGTTGAATTTAACCTTCCAATTTAGGAGAAGGCGAATGGGTTTGCAAATTTGCTCAAATAGGTAATCATTTTTGTTTAATATTATATTTCTTCTTAAAAACAGAAACAAATGAGTCAAGACCTCCGTTAAATCCGCCAAAGCGAAAACCATGAAGACCTATTTAGGTGAATTTGAAGAACTGGTACTTCTCACCATTGCTACGCTGGGCGCGGAAGCTTACGGGGTTTCCATTCAACAGGATATTGAGACTCGTTGCAACCGGTCCATCAGCATTGGTGCATTGCATTCAACTATTACACGCCTGGAAGAAAAAGGACTTTTAAAATCGTGGTTAGGGGGTGCTACGCAGGAGCGTGGTGGTAGAAGCAAACGATATTATGAAATAACGCCTGCCGGTAAAAAAGCAGTAACGGAAAGCAAAAGCCTACGCGATGAATTATGGAGTGCCTCAAAAGTAAAACTATCAATCATCAAATGAGTCAGTCCCCTCCGAAACAAGCTCGCAAAATTTTTGAATGGTTTTGTGGCCATGCAAAAGTGGAAGATTTACTCGGTGATCTGGACGAATGGTTTTATTTGAATGCTCAGTCGAAATCATTATTTCGGGCTCGCGTTTTATATTGGAAACAAATTTTCTTGTTGATGTTTTCATACGCGATAAGGAAAAGAAAACAAGATGCTCAACTCGGACAATATTCAAGTTCCGGCTTTTCGGTTGACATACTGCATAATTATCTCAAGGTTGCAGTTCGCAATCTTTATCAATACAAATACTTTTCTATCCTCAACGCCTTTGGCCTCGCGGTGGGCATGACGGTAAGTCTTCTTCTTATTTCTTTGGTGACTTTTGTTCGAACCTATGATGATTTTCACACACATGGAGATCATATCTATGCTATTGTTAGCGAACGCACTGAGGGCGTAGAAGAATCCATTTGGGCAACGGCTCCGTTTGCACTAGTCGAACAACTGCAAGAACATCCGGATGTACAAGAAGTAGCTCGTATT
>JBGSTJ010000048.1:0-85672 GCA_041736555.1 Cyclobacteriaceae bacterium | reverse complement strand
CGCGAAGAAGTACCTGCGCTCGGTGTATGGGCTGAACAGCAATGAGTACAGTCAGGTACGGAAAGTCAAGTTCAACAAAACATCCATACGATGAAAGAACCAGATGAGTAAAAACCTCGGTCGCAAGGCTGAGGTTTTTTTTATTAAACCTTTCTTGATAAAGACAAAGCTGTTGATATAGGAGATCTACAGAAACAAATTAATTAGCATTACACCGGCAAGACCACACACGGCAACAATGGTTTCCATCAGCGACCACGATCGGATAGTGTCTTTAATACTCAGATTGAAATATTCTTTAAACAGCCAGAAGCCCGCATCGTTTACATGCGAAAACATAAGACTTCCCGCACCAATAGAGAGCACCATCAAATTGGAATCAACTCCCGGCCTGCCAATGAAGGGGATCATGATTCCCGCAGCTGTAAGACCGGCCACTGTAGCAGAGCCCACACAAACACGAATGATGCATGCAATAATCCAACCCAGTACCAACGGATTAGCATTTACCCCATCCAGCACCAGTGCAATGTCTTCACTTACTCCACTATCGATGAGTACCTGCTTCAACGCTCCGGCACCGCCCATGATCAATAAGATCATGCTCACATCTTTTACGGCAAAACCATAACTATCCATGATACTTTTCATCGATGTGCCTCTTCGCAACCCTAGTGTGTACGTAGCAACACCCAGCGAAAGGAGCATCACGATGGCAGGATCGCTAAGAAAAATAAAAATCTTTTTATAAGATGATTCGTCTGAGATGTATGGATTGAGGAGTGTGGTGATTGCCAATAATAAAACTGGCAGCAACGCAGAAAAAAGACTGTTGAACATTCCCGGAAGTTTTTCTGCCGGAAGCTCTTCCGTCTGATACGTCTTCAATAAGGTAGCGTTGATTCCTTTTAATGTTTTTGAAAAAAGCAGGCCGGCTATTAAAACGGTTGGAACGGCAATCACCAAACCATATAAAAGCGTAGTGCCCATGTTGGCATTGAATTGCGCTACCAACGCAGTAGGCGATGGGTGTGGGGGTAAAAATCCGTGGGTAACCGAGAGGGCAGCCATCATCGGCAAGCCTACATAAACAGCCGGTAGTTTATAGCGATAAACAACGGAGGCGATAAGCGGAAAAACTAAAATGAAACCTACGTTGTAGAAAAGCGGAATACCAATAATAAAACCGGTGGTCATCAATGCTAACTGGATATTCTTCTCACCAAAAGCTTTGCTTAATCCCGATGCTATTTGTTGAGCCGCACCACTCTCAGCAACAATTTTTCCGAGCATGGAACCGGCAATAACAACAATCACCAGCGACCCAAGCATATCCCCAACTCCTTTCTGCACAGAGCCGCTGATCTTCGACACGTCAATGCCCAACAGCAAACCGGCCAGTATGGAAACGACAAGAAAGGAAAGAAAGGCGTTGAGCTTAACGTACGAGATCAAGATCACCAACAATACAATACACAGAAAGATGATCAGTATTGACATGAGTGCAGACGGATAAGTTTACACTTCAGAATTTATCTGGAATTTGTACAATCCTTACTACGATCTCATGGGGGTCACCATCTTTATCCACCAGGCTAAATTTCACCATCGGGTTGTCGCGGGTGAGGTTGGGTTCGATGTTGGTGATTTGATTATGTTGAAGATGCTTTTCTATTTCTTTTTGGAGAATAGTAAGAGCATTGGCAAAGTCTACCTCGAGGGAACTGGGGTTGTAAGAGGTTGTTTTCATTACGAATTCAAAATTTAATTTTCAAAATCTTTTAGTTTTATTAAGATTCATGGTTGGAAGTAACCTTACATGGATTGTATTACCAGCGTATCAAAGCCGATGCCCAGGTAAAACCGCTGCCAAAAGCTGCTAAACAAATTAAGTCATTTTCTTTGATTTTTCCTTCAGCCCAGGCCTCACTCATGGCAATAGGAATGGAGGCAGCCGTGGTATTTCCATAACGCATAATGTTGTTATAAACCTTGGCATCCGGAAGTTCCAGCTTTTGCTGAATAAACTGACTGATGCGCAGGTTTGCCTGGTGTGGAACCAACAAACTTATTTCATCTTTCGTCATGCCGTTGGCAGCGAGGGCTTCGTTGATCACCTCCATAAATCTCACCACGGCATGCTTAAAAACCTGGCTACCATTCATCACTACTTTATAATGGGTAGTATCAAGAATTTGTTCAGGTTGTCTTTCTTCGCGAGGTCTGCTGCTGCCCGGATCGCGCACGTAGAGTTCTTCCGCAAAGCGACCGTCTGAATGTAAATGTGTTGAAAGAATTCCAGGCTTCTCAGAAGGTTGTAAGATTACAGCTCCGGCACCATCCGCAAAAATAACAGCCGTATTGCGGCCGCGGGTGGTGGCGTCAATGGCGGTGGACTGAATTTCAGCTCCAACAACCAGAATGGTTTTATACATGCCCGATTTAATGAACTGATCGGCAACGGAAAGTGCATAGATAAATCCGGAGCAGGCATTGCGAATGTCCAACGCCCCAATACTATCAAGTCCTAATTCGCGCTGAAGCAAAACTCCCGAACCAGGGAAGAAGTAGTCGGGAGTGATGGTTGCAAAAACGATAAACTCAATATCCTTTTCAGTCAGGTTAGCCCGTTGCAGCGCTAGCCTGCTCGCTTTGGCAGCCATGTTCGCTACGGTATCCTTGGCGGGATCAATCCAACGTCTTTCTTTTATACCCGTTCGTTCGATAATCCACTCATCGGTAGTATCCATCATGGTGGACAGTTGAGCGTTGGTGATTACCGTTTCGGGTACGTGGTGCCCCAGGCCAACAATCTTTGAATAGCGCATAAAAAAAGGTTAAGGTGCGCTAAGGTAATGAAATGTTGCCTAATGGCCGTTCGCTTATTTCACTTTTCAAAGTGCCTTTTCGATGAAGGAAAAGAACTCGCTTTTGAATGCATGAAAGGTTTTCATGAAAGCCCCTAATTCATCCATCAACTCAAGCTGTTCTTCGTAATATTCCGAATCCGTTGATTTAAGTTCCTGTAACCGATCGGCCAGTTTGTGTTCGTGTACTTTAATTTTTTTACGAAGGCTGTCAATTAGTTCGCCACCATAATAAGTGATCACATTCTGGAAGTGACTTACTTTCTTTTTGTCTTCGATGGATGTGAGTTGCGGAGAATACCGGTCTAGTAATTTCTGGAAGAAAGCAACTTCCTGTTTCCATAATACGGTAGTGGAAAGCCACTCCAAACTACTGTGATGCATCTCCATTAAACTGGGTTGAAGGGCAAGATTTCCGGCAGGTGATAATACGGATTCCATAGCTTTATTGATTTAAGTTTTACATATGGGAAGGTGCGTTATTGTATGGATGAATGTAATGATTTTCGTCATGTTTCGGAAAATAAAAACCCCGATTTGTCTTGGAGGCAAATCAGGGTTTTTGATGGTTAAAATTGAAATATTATGCGGCTGGTTCCGCCTTCCTTTTCACTAATCCTTTCGTATTATCATCCGAGTGCCGGTCAATTAATTTATGCAGCGGATCTATGCCGGCTTTACGAGGCCTGGATTTAACCGTAATCTTATATTCATTTTCTTTTTGTGTGATCTTATGTTTTTTCAAATAGATCAAACTGTCTTTACCCGCTTTATTTTTTCCATAAATACCAATGTCAATCCAGTCGTTGATGGGAATGGCGGTTTCAAGCCCGGTACTGTCGGCTCTTAATTTTTCTGCAGACACTTTCAGACTCACTTCAAATTCTGTTTCTGATTTTTCTTCAAACTCGGCTACCTCGGTTTTGTTTTCAAACAAGGTGATTGTTTCAAACATATCATGAATCAGATACTGCAGACTATCCGGTGTTACCTTACGGATATGTTTTAATAAATCAGCCGAAGTAGGGTAGGGCGAATCTTTAAAGCGCCACTCTTCATTATACCTGCGGAAGGCAGCATTCACACTGTCTTCGCTGATATAATCCTGCAAAGCAAAAAAGATCAGCGAAGCTTTTTGATAATGGATGTAACCCTGACCTTCTACAAATTCCAGCGGTTGTTCTTTCTTCCGTTCTGAGGCGCGGCCACCGAGGTAGCGATCGAGTTCATATTTAAGATACCGCTCAATGATTTCAGGTGTGAACTTATTTTTTAACACCATCAACGCAGAGTACTGCGACATACTTTCACTCAGCATCGCATTGCCCTTCACCCGCGCTTCCATTACCTGATGTCCCCACCATTGATGCGCTACTTCGTGGGCCGTTACATAATACACAAAGTCAATATCTTTATCGGGATCGTCAATCTTGGCAATAAACCCAATGCCTTCCGAGAAAGGAATGGTGTTGGCAAAGGACTGCGCAAAAGAGGCATAGCGTGGAAACTCCATAATCCGCACCTGACGGTATTGGTAGGGACTGAAATGTTCAGAATAATAGGCGAGGGCATCTTTCATTCCTTCCATCATTCGATCCGTATTATATTCATGCCCGGGGTGGTAATAAATTTCAAGGTTAATGTCGTTCCATTTGTCCTTTTTGATTGCATAGTTGGCTGAGATCATAGAATAGAAATTGCACATAGGAGCGTCCATATCATATTGATAATACACGCGGTCGCCTTCTTCCCATTGTTTCACGAGGTAGCCGGGAGCAATGGCCGTTTGACCTTTATCCGTACTGATCTGCATGTTAAAGTCCACATGGTCGGCATCATCGCCAAACAAACTCATGGCGGTGCCGCGCGGATCATTTCGTTCCATCATCCGTTCGCGTTCGGGCAAGCCCTTTTCTTTGCGATCGTTATCATCGGCCATCTCGCCATCGCTGCTATAGCCCAATGATGGGAAGTATTGATTGT
Source organism: Cyclobacteriaceae bacterium (assembly GCA_041736555.1). GTDB lineage: Bacteria > Bacteroidota > Bacteroidia > Cytophagales > Cyclobacteriaceae > ELB16-189. Next base: position 80,822 of record JBGSTJ010000048.1, on the reverse strand, counting down.
TGAAAAAAGTACCATTGAAAATAACGGAAGTATTCGATCGACCGGTTTCCACAAAACCTTTGGTGATAAAAGAAGTTTTGAATTCCATCCGCAAGCTGTCGCCCGGTTGGAGGGGTTGCTCCAGTGTATAAATCGTGTACTTGAATTTGTCAAATCGTTCCTTGACTCCATGCTTTCGATCAAACTTCAGATACTCGGTGGTGTTGCCCGGTGTAAAATCTTCCTGAATATGAAGATCTGAAATAGGGGCCGCTGTTTTGTTTTTCAAAATGAAATAGCCTTCCGCTACAAAGTCGCGTTTGGATGGATAGATATCTACCTTTAAATCAACCGCAGTAATCCTCGGCTGAGCAATAAATTCATATTTCTTTAATGTCTTTTCATAATCAACCTGAAGTTCCTCACGCTGATCGGAGTTTGAATAGTCGTTAAGGATATTGGTATTATAGAAGATAAAAAAACCGGTTGAACCAAATAACAACATAGAGCCTGCAATCAGAAACAGGATAGGTCGGGTTATCCGTAGCTTGCCTGACTTCCAGCGCATGTTCATAACAGCCTCCGAACCTCGCACCGAAAAAATAACCGCGATAACAAAGAGGAACACGACAAACGCAAACCAATACACCTGCAGCCAGGTGAACGGGGTTACAAAGTGACCATACACATTCATATCTGAATAGGTGCCGAGACTACCACTACCAAACTGGAAAAGCGGATGCTCCAGACCCATTTGTCCTAAAAATCCTACCAGAATAAAAAAGGCAATCGCCACTGCAAATCCTAAAAACTTGTTGTTTACCATGACCTGGATAAACATCGAGAGCAGGGAATACAATACAAGAAAAGCAAGTGTCTCTGTATACAACGATCCGAAATAAACCCCTAACTCGAATTTATAATAGCCATAAGATGCCTGGATGATCACACCGCAAACAATAAGCCCTAAGATCAACACAAGGTAGACAAGAAGCAGTCCCAGAAATTTTGAAATCAAATTGATAAAATCTGGCATGGGCATCGCATCGATAATCAGGTTGAGATTCACCGATCGCTCTTTCCATACTAACTCACCGGAGTAGAGAACAGCTATAATAACAAAGAATAAATTAAAACCACTGAGCAGACCCAGGATCGAATAGGTGGTGGGATAGGAACTTGTGCCATAGAGTTCGTTGAGATTTATAGCATTCAAGAACATCAGCAACATGCCCGCAATTACAATGGCCAGAAAGGGAATTTCCTTAAACACCATTTTGAAATAGAACACGGTTAGCTTGGTTAACTGACCGAGGTGTGTTACCAAACCCGAGAACTGTTGAGCGATGGGGATTCTTGTTTCTTCAGGTTTTATAGTCAAACGCTCGTCTTTCAATACGCGAGTTTTGAAAATAGAACTGCGAACCACATTGAAACTAAATGCAAAGTGATTGATGATGAGAACCAAAACACCCACACCCATCCAAATCAACCGGTTATACAGAATGTAACCTTCAAAAGGAATTTGTAATGAGTTCCGCTCACCGGGTGTCCAATATTGAGTGTAATAACTGAATGCACGAACCCCAAACGGATCTAACAAGGCAGCAATTTGTTTTTGTTCAAGATCGCGTAGCATCGATTGGCTGGCGAGATAAAGCACCAACAGCAAAATACCTTGAGTATAAATCACAATGGATTTTCTGCTCAACGCACCACTGGCGAAAAATATCGCGCCCGTGAAAAACATATTGGGCACAACAAAAATCAGGAAGGGTCGCCAGTAAGTAACGATATTAAAGGGAAGCATCCGGTCGGCTTCGCGGGTGGGAAATAAATCCCCGATCATAAACGCCAGGGGTAAACTCGTAGCCACCAATAGCAATACAACTAGCGAGCCCCAGTACCGTCCCATCAGGTATGAGATTTTTTTAATGGGCGTGCTAAATAAAATAGCTTCGGTGTTGTGTTCAAAATCACGGAGTACGGCTACGCCCATAATAGCAGAGGCAATCAGCGATAAAAACACCGTCATGATTACAATCATCTGACCGATAACAATTGGAGCATTTTCTTTCACCTGGCCTACACCACCACCAATGCGAACTACATCCGTGGTAACTGCCAGAATGCAGAGCAAAAACATAATGCCGAAGTAGATGTAGTTGGCAGCACGTGCCTTTCTGTATTTGAGTTCGAATAGAAATATATCTTTAAACATAACTGGATGTTGAAATGAGGTTTTATGTTACTGCCAATCAGGCTACTTCTTCTTTCTTTGAATTACCAAAAATGTGTGTGAAGTACACGTCCTCAAGATCGGCATCAGTCTGATCAAAGGTTGAATCCGGCTGACCGTCATTTAACACAGTGATTTCCGGCCGGCCTGCGATCAGTCGTTCTGAAATAATATTGAACGACTTCCGGTATTCCTCCAACTCTGGTTTTGTTATTCGCTTCTTCCACACTTTTCCTTCCACTTCCGCAATGGCATCCATCGGGCTTCCCTTGTATAACACCTGGCCTTTGTTGATGATTGCCATATCCGTACAAAGTTCTTTTACATCTTCTACTATGTGCGTAGAAAGAATCACAATGGTGTTCTCTCCAATTTCAGAAAGCAAATTCAGAAAGCGATTTCGTTCGGCAGGATCGAGGCCAGCTGTGGGTTCATCAACAATGATCAGTTTAGGACTGGCGATTAAAGCCTGTGCAATTCCAAATCGTTGCTTCATACCGCCTGAAAATCCACCAAGATTTTTAGTGCGTGCGGGCCAGAGATTGGTTTTGTGCAGCAAGGCTTCTACCAATCCTTTGCGTTCACTTTTATTACGAATGCCCTTTAAAACTGCGAGGTGGTCGAGCAAGGTCAAAGCATCTATTTTTGGATACACACCAAATTCTTGCGGCAGGTAGCCCAAAATTTTTCTCACCTCATCTTTTTGGGTGAGCACATCAAGATCTCCCAATTGGATGGAGCCACTATCGGCCTCTTGTAAAGTGGCGATGGTGCGCATGAGAGATGACTTGCCGGCTCCATTCGGGCCGAGCAAACCAAACATGCCCTGGTTGATGGTCAGGTTTACATCCTTGAGTGCCTGCACTCCGTTGGAGTAGGTTTTGTTGAGGTTTTGAATGATTAGTTGCATAATGGGGGTTTCAATGATGGGATAAGTCGTACAACAGGGCAAATTGTTACAAGTTCAAATAACAAAAAAATCCAGCGTTTTTCACGTTGGATTTTAGATTTTGTTCTGAGCGGACCCCAAAAATGGTGGTTGGTTCGTATGCCTTACACCCACCGCTTTTTTATCGCCAGACGAATGGCCTGCGCTTTGGAATTTACATGTAGCTTCTCATAAATATTACCAATGTGTTTACGTACTGTGTTTGGACTAATGATCAGCTTATCGGCAATAGCCTTATAATCCAATCCGTTTACCATCCATTTCAGAATTTCCATTTCACGTTCGCTGATCGTGGAGGCTTCACTTGCTTCTTGGTGCATGGGAAGGGTGGCTCGCGATAACATATTCAATGCTTTACGCGCAATTCCGGGCGACATAGGCGCACCACCCAGTTCCAGTACTTGTTTTATCCCATCCAAGATTGTGTTCACCGAATTGTCTTTTAACAAATAGCCACAGGCACCGGCTTTAATGGCTTCAAAGATTTTGTCTTCATCATCAAACACCGTAAGCATAATAAACCGGATGTGGGGATATAAGGTTGAAGCTGCATGCACCGCCTGAATGCCATTCATGTTGGGCATTTCTATGTCAACCAATGCCACATCAATCGCATGAGTTTTAAGTTGCTCTAAAAAATCATTTCCATCGGTAGCTGTTAAGACAACTTTTATTTCTGCATGTACTGTCAGTCGATCCGCCAGGGGTAACCGATTTTTGATCTGGTCGTCAACGATGGCAATGCGGATGCTCATGCACAAATTTGATGGTTAATTAAAACTTTTACCATATAGCAAATGAGTTATTTTATAACAGAAACCATTGTGCCCTTGCCGGGTTGTGTTATGATTTTTAAGGTTGCACCGATGGCTTTAGCACGATGCTGCATATTGATAAGTCCGTAATGTTCTCCTCGCTGATTTTGTAAATCAAAGCCGATGCCATCGTCCGTAATTGTAATGTTGTATCGGTCGGCCTCTGATTCAAGTTCGACTTCAATGTTACTGCATTGACTGTGATTAAACGCATTACTCACTGCCTCCTGGCATATCCTGAGTAGGTCGAGACCTTCCTGCGGACTCAATAAAGTTCCGTTCAGCTTTTCCTGAAATGAGATGGAAACCGGGCGATCGTGTTTAGCATAATGTTTGAGGTTAGTCTTCAGTTTATCAGCAAAGTCAATAAACGAGAGGTCCGATTTCTTCATCGCCCAAATGGCTTCGCGTAAATCATGAATGGCATCTTTAGTGGTAATCAGACCGCTATCCAATAATGTTTTTTTCTCACTGTCGTCAATGGGTTGTGAGGAGCTGTTCACCCAATCTAATGTGGAAGCTACCTGGCTGAGTTTGGTGCCGATGTTATCATGCAGTTCGCGCGAGATACGTTCCCGTTCCAGTTGCAGATTTTTTTCCAGCTCCACTTTCTTTTTCAAACTATACTGGCGATAGATCAGAATGAAAATAGCCACTAACAAAATGAATGTGATCGAGAAAAATAAGATCAGATTCCTTCTTTGTCGGGCTTCTGTTTCGATTTGCAGTGTGAGCGCAATGTTCTCCTTTTCCTTCGTGGCAGTTTCATACAAGGTTTGGTAGTAAGCAGTTTGTCGTGCAGTTTCAATAGTATAAACAGAATCTAACTGATCGATATGTTTTCGCAATAATTCATAGCCTTCTTTTGTACGATTGCATATTGCATAGGCGAAGCTTAAACTGTAGCGCAACCAATAAAGCCCTTCATTGTCTTTATTCTTGGAAAATATTTCATACGATTTTTCAACCATGGGCACTCCCGCATCGCAATTTCCGTGATGTGCCAGAAAGGAACCGTAACGTAAGTAGGCATAGCCTAACGACTTGTAATCACCACTTGCTTCCGCATTTTGTAATGAGATTTTGTAATAGGGAATTGCCTCGGCTGGTTTATCAAAAATCTGATTCATTAATTCCCCCAGCATACCCGTTACCGAACTTATCTCGCGGGGACGATCTTTGGATCGGATCATGTCATACGATTTTTTTAAATAGTACAACGATGAATCGCGAGTGAGTTTACCAAAGTAAAAACCACCCAGGTAGCGGGTAGCAAGCCATTCTACAGAGTCATCTCTGCAGGCTTTAGCTTTCGTTAAGGCGCGATGCAGATACATATAAGCCTGGCTCCGGTCCTTTAACATATCGGATAACTCAGCCGATTTAAACAACGCTAGCGGAATTTCCCCACAGGCTTTAGTGTTTTCAGCCCTGGTAAGGTATTCTGAGTTAATTTTTAACCCCGTTAAGTAATTGCCAACTTTATAGAGCGAGTCAATTTTTTTAATGGGATAGTCTGCCACTTGTGCCAGTGCAGAAGCGTGTAAAAAAAGCAGCACAACAAAAGAAGATTTCATTTTAGTGGTTACACTAAGATAGAGGTAAAATGGAAATTTTTAATCATTGTCTAAGTCGGAACATAATACCGCATATGTAGTATTGATGCCTGTAGGCGGATACGCCAACTTGGTGTCGTAGTAACACCCTAAAATCAAAAATTATGAAAAAGGCTTTGGTTGGATTTTATCTTGTTTTTTTAGTTTCATTCCAGGTGGTGGCACAAAAGGATGTTGACCCCTTGCAAGCTGCCATTGCGGCTAAAAATTTAACCTTGTTAAAAGAAGTTATTGCCAATGGCGGAAAGGTAAATCAGACGTTTGAAGGGTACTATCAAAAGCAAGGTGTTGGTAATTTTGCTTTTTCAAAATGTACACCGCTTGTTTATGCCATGCATTTTGATTGGTATGAAGGAGTGTTGGAGTTGCTTCGGGCTGGCGCCAAGCCGAATGTAAGTTTTAAAGGAACAACCAGTGGGTTTTATGCTGCGGGTTGTTATGTAAGCGATGTAGATGGGATAACACCTTTAATGATTGCCGCCATAGCAGCGAATGTTGATATTATTAAGGTACTTATTATTGCAGGTGCCGAAACAAGGGGTTCGATGAATGTAAATTTCTCCCAGAAATGTAAATACACTTCGAATACAAAAAATACAATGTGGCATTTGCGTCAGGAAGCCCCGGATTCAGTGAAGGAACTTCTTAAAGAAGGTAAGAGCGCACCCTGGGCTGCCAACGGCTTACCAGCCGAAGGACAGAGACCCTTATAGTAGTATAGAGCATCGAATTTCCAACCTCTAACTTCTAACTTCTAACCTCTACATCACCACATTCACAATCTTGCCGGGCACCACAATCACTTTTTTGGGTGGCTTGCCTTCGGTCCATTTTTGTACGATCTCGGAAGCGAGCACGGTCTTTTCGATTTCTTCTTTCGGCACGTCCAACGCAAATTCCATCTGCGCACGTACCTTGCCATTAATGGAGATGGGATAGCTGAACGAACTTTCGATCAGGTATTGCTCCTCGAATTTCGGGAAGGAAGCGTTTAAGATTGTATCAGGATGTCCCAACAACGACCACAATTCTTCAGTGAGATGCGGAGCAAAAGGAGAGAGGGCAATCACCAGCGGTTCAATGATTTTACGTTTGTTGCATTTCAATGAACTCAATTCATTGGCGCAAATCATAAACTCACTCACCGAAGTATTGAACGAGAAGTTTTCTATATCCTGTTCTACTTTCTTTAATGTTTTGTGCAGTACCTTTAATTCCTCACGCGTAGGCTCGGCATCACTGACTTTAAATTTACCCGTACTGTCGTGAAGCAGATTCCAGAATCTGCGCAAGAATTTATACACGCCATCAATACCGTTGGTGTTCCAGGGTTTGGATGCTTCCAGCGGCCCGAGAAACATTTCGTACATGCGCAGGGTATCCGCACCGTAATCGGTAATTATCTGATCAGGGTTGACAACATTAAAGTACGACTTGCTCATTTTTTCAATGGCCGAGCCGCAGATGTATTTGCCTTTGGTTGGATCGAGGGTCGGATTGCCATTTTCATCTTCAAAAATAAATTCTGCATTTTCAAAGTCTGGTTTCCAGGCTTTGAATGCATCAGTATTAAGTTCAAGACCGTTTACTATAGAGATATCCACATGTAATCCATTTTCTAATGATTTATAGTCAATAGAAAAAGCACCTTCTCCAAATCTTGAAAGTATTTTACCAACACTTTCGAATGTTCCTTCTTCATTAGAACCTTTATCACAAATTCCTTTTGAGACGAATATTTGCGGGAGTTTAAAGTCTTTATTTAAAGTAGCACTAAAACTTAATCTATAGACGAATCTCGAATCCCCTGTTATCTTCCCCTGATTAATCAACTTCTTGAACGGCTCATCAAAATTAATGTAACCTAAGTCGTGTAGCACTTTTGTCCACAAGCGCGAGTATAACAAATGTGCAACGGCATGTTCCGAGCCGCCCACATAAACATCCACCTGGTTCCAGTAGTCGAGCGCTTTCTTGTCTGCGAAAGCGTGATCATTGTGCGGATCCATGTAGCGCAAAAAATACCACGCAGCACCCGCATGGGTTGGCATGGTGTTGCTGTCGCGTTTTTGATCAGGCGCAAAATTGATCCAATCAGTCAGGTTGGCCAACGGCCCTTCACCATTACCCGAAGGTTTAAAATTATCTGAAGGTGGAAGTTCCAGCGGTAATTCACTTTCCTTCACCGCATACGGCATACCATCTTTAAAGATAACCGGAAAGGGTTCGCCCCAATAGCGCTGACGGCTCCAACCTGCATCTCGCATTTTATAATTTACCTGGCGTTTGCCGATTCCCATTTCTTGCAGTTTGGTAGCCACTACATCAATGGCTTTGTGCATCACCATCCCATTCAGGAAATCTGAATTTTCCAAGATGGCATCTTTCGTGGGGTTAGCTTCTTCTCCATTATAATGCGAACCGATGATGTTGGTGATCGGTAGTTTGAAATGTTTGGCAAATTTATGATCGCGTTCATCGCCACACGGCACACCCATGATGGCACCGGTTCCATATCCCGCCAATACATACTCACTGATCCAGATCGGTATTTCCCTTCCGTTGAAAGGATTTATTGCATAGGCCCCAGTAAAGGCTCCTGTAATTTTCTTCACTTCCGCCATGCGATCAATCTCGGATCGACTCTCTACATACTTCAGGTATTTTTCTATTTCATCTTTTTGTTCAGGCGTAGTGATCTTTTTTACGAGATCGTGTTCAGGAGCGATTACCATAAAGTCAACACCGAAGATGGTGTCGGGACGGGTGGTGAAGACGGTCAATTGAAAATTGTCAATTGTCAATTGAAAATTAACTAATGCCCCCACACTCTTACCAATCCAATTGCGCTGAATTTCTTTCATCGACTCACTGAAGTCAATCTCATCCAATCCCTTCAGCAAACGCTCGGCATATTCGGTAATGCGTAAACTCCATTGGCGCATTTGTTTTTTTACTACCGGGAAACCTCCCCGATAACTAACGCCATTAATCACCTCATCATTGGCCAGTACAGTACCTAACGCCTCGCACCAGTTTACATCGGTGTAGGCGAGATAAGCGAGACGATACTCCATTAATATTTCCTGCTGCTCTTTTTCAGAGTATGATTTCCAGTCGGCTGCGGTAAAAAGCTGGGTGCGGAATTTTGAATTAGGAATTGAGTGGTTCACATTTCCTTCCACCTCAAAAATCTTTATCAACTCCGAAATGCGTTCGGCCTTTTCTTTTTTACGATTAAACCAGCTATCGAAAATCTGTAAGAAAATCCATTGCGTCCAGCGATAATATTTCGGGTCGCAGGTTTGCACTTCACGACTCCAGTCGTATGAAAATCCAATATTGCCAAGTTGCCTTTTAAAATTGTTGATGTTGTCAGCCGTAGAAACAGCCGGATGGATGCCATGCTCCAATGCATATTGCTCTGCCGGAAGGCCAAACGCATCGAAACCCATTGGGTGAAGAACATTAAACCCTTTGATCCGCTTAAAGCGGGCGTAGATGTCAGATGCGATGTAACCCAGTGGGTGTCCTACATGGAGTCCGGCCCCGGAAGGGTACGGAAACATATCAAGGACATAGCACTTGGGCTTTTCAGTATTATTGGAAACCTTATAAACTTCTTTATCAATCCAGGTCTTGCGCCATTTTTCTTCAATGCGTTTGATCTCGTCTTTCGTGTATTCGGCCATTTTAGTAAAGATTCACAATTTGAACCGCAAAAATAGCGTAAAGAGCTGAAACAGCCATCTCAAATATCAGAGACGTCATTCCGGCCTTTGAGCCGGAATCCAGTGAAGCATGTACACAATGGGATCGTCACGCCAAAGGCTTGACGATGACAGGTAAACTTCTTAGACTGCCTCTTTAAACAGGTACTCCATTCATGATCAACCAAGCCACAAATCAACGGGCTTTTTAACGACCGGGGTAAACGGCAATTCAATTTTCTTTCCTTGCCCGGCAGAGGCATAGGCAGCATAAATTACTTCTAAAACTTTTCGACCTAATTCTCCGGTCACCAAAGGTTCTTTATCGGTGCGAACACAATCAATAAAGTGTTTCAACTCATGGGGATATCCCTGATTGAATGCTTCTTCAAAAATTGGAAAACTCCAGCCGGCAGTGGTATCGGCCTTCTCCATAGCATATCCAAAACCTTTTTTACTATAGGCAAGGGCTGCGTTGCCGCGGAATAAATCAGCTTGCATCAAACCTTCGGTACCATACACTTCGCAATGGTCGTCCATGCCACCGTGTTGGGCCCAACTGTTTTCCGCTACCCCAATGGTACCGTTTTCAAATTCCACGATCACCACCGAGTTATCTTCGCCTTTTGTTCTTCCTTTGTGCAATACAGTATTCATGGAAGCCATCACACTTTTAACCTTGGCATTATTCAACATCCAGAAAAACCACCCAAAGGCATGGCAACCCATATCCATTAGTACGCCACCACCAGCCAGGTTAATATCATAAAACCAGTCGGAGTGGGGACCGGAATGTTTCTCGGCTTGCTTAAGCATATAGATGTCTCCGATAGCTCCTTCTTTCACCAGACTTCTAACCCGCTCATATTTGGGTGCAAAGCAAAGTTCTTCCGCATACATCAGTTTAACGCCTTGTTGTTTGCAGACTCTAATCATTTCATCTGCTTCTTCGATGGTTACTGCCAGCGGCTTTTCTATGATGATATGCTTTTTTGCCATTGCAGCTTTGAGGGTTGCCTGTGCATGTAAAAAGTTGGGCAGGCATACATCCACCACCTCGCACCCCGATTCATTGATGATGGCATCCATTGAATCGTACCATTTTTGAATATGATGTTTTTCGGCAAAGGCTTTTGCTTTGTTAATGTCGCGGCTATACACTGCAACTATTTCGGCTTCCGGTACGAACCGTTCGTAACTTTCAACGTGGATATCAGAGATGAATCCACAACCCAGAATAGCAACTTTTGTTTTACTCATGATATTTTATAGGTAGTGTTAGTAATACTTATCTCACCGTAGCTTTATCAATTCGCTTTGGGGTATCGGCACCGCTTACAATAGACTTTGAACTCAAGGCTATGGCCCGAATGGTAGAAGTAATATTTTTCATGTCCAAAGTTTCCACCTCATCATCTACCGTATGATAAAACTTATCGATATCAATTTCATCGGTGGAGATCGTATGAGCCGGAACTCCTAGACGAGCCAGCGTTGCATTGTCCGATCGGTAGAAAAGATTTTGCTGTGGATAAGGATCGGGCCTGAATTCAAATTGTGTTCCTTTTAAATTCTTCTGAAGTATTTCTCCAAAGTCGGACCGTTCATAGCCTGTAATGAAGGCAAAGTTTTGCCCCCACTTCGAGGGTTTGCCGATCATTTCAATATTAAACATGGCTACCACCTTGTCGGGATTCAGTTGTTCTGAAAAATATCTGGAACCATAGCCCCCAATTTCTTCAGCCGTGAAGGCAACAAAGATCAACGTCCGGTTATTGTTTTTGATTTTATTAAAGTATCGGGCTAATTCAATCACAGCCGTAGTCCCTGAGGCATCATCATCAGCTCCATTAGCGATGGAGTCGCCCGCTACTGCAGGTCTAATCCCAATGTGGTCGTAATGACCCGAGAAAACTACAAACTCATCAGGCTTCGTTTTGCCAGGAATTATTCCCAGAACATTGGCCATAGTTACGGTTTCAATTTTTTGGGTGGCTTTCACGGAGTAGGATAATACAGAGGTAACACCCACAATAAAGATTTTATTTGATTTACGTTGAGTCAGGAAGCGCCTTCCAAAATATCCCTTTAATTCGGCAAGGTGTGGTTTAAATTCGGGTGCCACCAACACAATAGCCGAAGAGGTGTCACGCGTCAGGTTAAAAGCTTTGCTGAGAAAATATTGTCGTAGGTTAGCAATCGAAGTATCGTAAGGGATGAGAATTACCCCAAGACCCTTCGTAAAGTTCACCTCCGTTTTTTCTGAAACAAATAAGGTATTTTCAGTAGGAATTTTCTGGCCGTTGATAACCACCTCCAGCGTTTGTGGTACAATCATATCTTTTTTGAACTCCTGCCGGTAGGTGGTAAGTCCAGAAAAGTTTTTAAGACCAATTTTTTTGAATTCACTTTCAATGAAGGCTGTTGCTTTTTCGATGTGTTGTGATTCGGTAGCCGATCGGCCCATCATGTCATCGGCAGCCAGCGTTTTGATTACGCGGGTGATACTTTCTTGTTGAATGAATTTTTGTTCGGGTTGGCAAATGGCAAATTGAGAGGATACCCCAAGGGCAACGAGTAGAAGATACCTTTTCATTTTAATAAGTTTATTAATCGCCCAAATTATTGATAAGAACCACCAAATCCAATCAGGGATTTTTAAGCGGTAAATCTGTTAGGGTGTGGTTTCTACAATTCATCAGGCAAGTTTTACACTTCAGCAACCTTCTTTATTAAAAGCACGCTGTTCACCGCACTTTTGACGTGTAATCGCCATAAAAAGTGACTCGTATGAAGTTTATCACACTTACTCTTTTTTTAATGATCTCCCACATCTCTTGGTCTCAAACCAAAATTGCGGGAATAGTTAAAGATGAAAAAGGAGAACCCATTCCGGGTGCCAATATTATGATCAAGGATTCTTATGATGGTACCAGTTCAGGTGTCGATGGTACATTTTCATTTATCTCCGAAGAAAGTGGTGCTCAGATTTTGAACATAACTTTTGTTGGATATAAGTTTTTTGCTCAAGCGGTTGAACTTACAGGCAAACCAATCAACATCGAAGCGCTACTCAAAGAAGAAATCAATCAACTGGAAGGCGTGGTGATATCGGCAGGGTCATTTACTGCCGGTGAGGAAAAGCGGAGAACAATTTTAAAGGCTGTTGACATTGCTACTACGGCTGGTGCTACAGCCGATATTGCCGGGGCGCTGAATACGTTACCAGGAACACAAAAAGTTGGTGAAACCGGCCGCTTGTTTGTTCGGGGTGGTGATGATTCTGAAACGCGCACCTTCATCGATGGCATGGTCGTGTTGGATGCCTACGGTCCGGCCGCACCGAACACACCTTCGCGAGGACGTTTTCTTCCTTTCATGTTTAAGGGAACGAGTTTTAGCACCGGAGGTTATTCCGCAGAATATGGTCAGGCCCTTTCGTCAGCCCTTGTACTTAATTCCAAAGACATTGCTGAAATGAATCAAACCGATATTGGAATCCTTTCTGTGGGTGCAGATGTAGCGCACACGCAGGTTTGGGATCGGGCATCCGTATCCGGGAAAATACAATACACGAACATCCGGCCCTACTTCGGTTTGATTAATCAGGAAGTTGATTGGAGAATTCCTCCCGCCTCAGGAGAAGGCAGTTTTGCCTATCGTCAGAAATCCGGAAAAGATGGACTGTTTAAATTTTTTGGTAATGCAAATCATTCCTCCTTTTCCTTGTACAATCATGATATTCTTGATCCTTCCATCAAGCAACAGATTGATCTCACCAATAACTATGGGTATGGCAATGGATCGTATCAGCAATCGATAAATAATAATTGGTCAGTACGAACCGGTATCGCCTACTCTTATAATCTGAACAAAACCAAGGTGGATGGACTTCCTTTAAATGATCAGGAAGAAGGAATTCATGCGAAAACGGTCTTCGAATATTCAGCCAATGATCAATTGGAGTTGCGAATGGGGGGAGAGATCATTAACCGCTTTTATGAAGCCACGCGCTATAATACTGTCACGGATGCTACTGAATCGCTTAGCTTCTCTGAGCCTTTATCGTCTGCTTTCGCGGAAGCTGAATACTATGTAAGTAATCATTTTGTTGCCAAAGCTGGCGGTCGATTTGAGTACAATGGTCTGAACAAAGAGTATTACGTAGATCCACGTATTTCATTAGCCTACAAGCCCGGAAAGCAAGGTCAGTTTTCGTTTGCTTACGGTACTTTTCGCCAATCACCTCTGAATCAATATCTACGGGTTAACAATCAACTCGATGCGCAACGGGCCGAACATTTAATTCTTAACTACCAGATCATAACGGATCGCAAAACATTCCGCATCGAAACGTATTATAAAAAGTATCGGGATCTTATTAAATATAATGGCGCACCAACCATGCTTACCAATTCCGGTACTGGGTACGCAAAAGGCCTCGAACTTTTCTGGCGCGATAATGAAACCATTAAAAATGTTGACTATTGGATTTCTTATTCCTTTCTGGATACCAAGCGCGATTATCTGAATTTTCCTGCCTCAGCCATTCCTTCTTTTGCCTCAGCACATAATTTCTCATTTGTCTATAAACACTTTGTTACCGCTATTAAATCTCAACTAGGGTTTACTTACAGCTACGCAAGCGGCCGCACTTACTTTAATCCGAATAAACCGGCAGATCAATTCAACTCAGACAAAACACCTTCTTATCAGGATTTGAGTGCAAACATTGCCTACCTGCCCAAAAATAATCTGATCATCTATTTGTCGTGTACGAACCTCCTTGGTCGCGATAATATTTTTGGCTATCAGTATAGCGTAGCACCTAATGCTCAAGGAGAACATGTTAGTCGTGCCATCCGGCAACCGGCACCACGCTTTTTATTTGTCGGAGTATTTATCACAATCAGTAAAAATAAATCGATCAATCAATTACCTAATCTCTGATTCAACTTAACAATTAATAAAAACAATTATGAAAACAATCAATCTAATCTTCCTGATGATCATCTCGGTATCAACGTTTGCCAATGATGACAAGTATTATGAGCAAATGGGAAAACAAATTCAGGCTGTATACACAGCAAAAACCACGGATGAATATCAGGTTGCTATTAATGCATTGGATCGGATTGCCAGTGCAGAGAAGACCAGGTGGGAGCCGTATTACTACAGTGCCTTTGGTAATATTATGATCGCTACCCGGGAAAAAGAAAGTTCAAAAAAAGATTCCTACCTCGACCTCGCATTGACAGCAATTGAAAAGGGAAAAGCGCTTGCACCAGCAGAATCAGAACTTATTGCACTCGAAGGGTTTGTACACATGATCCGGCTTACGGTTGATCCGGCTTCCCGGGGCCAGCAGTATTCTGGTTTAGCGATGCAAACTTTTGGGAAAGCACTAGGTATGAATCCTAACAACCCACGGGCCATGTCGTTGATGGCGCAAATGCAGTTTGGTACAGCACAATTTTTTGGTCAGGCACCAACCGAAGCCTGTGAAACAGCGCGTAAAGCATTAACTTTTTTTGAAGGAGCGACAAAACCAGATAATTCGTTGGCGCCACAATGGGGTAAAGAAATGACGGCTGAATTAGTTAAAGGATGCAAGTAACATCTGCTTCTATGTGATTTTGTGAATCGAAAGAAAACATCTTATTTGCATGATGCCCTCCATACTTAGATTTTTGAGAACCAACTTCATTACCATGCTCTGGCTAATTGTAGCGGGGTTTGTGATGAGTTGGTTTATTTGGCGGGGTTGCTGCACAAAAATTTCATCTTATTTCTGGATAGGTTTATTTACTGCGGCACTATGGATTGCCTTGTGGCTGGGTAATGCCTATGTGAGTCAGGCCTTGGATAACTTTTTTTCATGGCATAAGGAGCCTATAAAGCGTTTAGTTGCCGGATTGATCGGCATGACCGTCTATACGGTTGGTGCGGTTTATGGAATAGTTTTCGTTTTTCGTTATGGCTTAGGGTTTTCGCTTGGCGATAGTTTGGACGGAACCTACTGGTCAACAATCATCATCACGCTTATCATCACCATGTTTATGACGGGCCGTGCGTTTCTCGTAAACTGGCGGCAGGCAGCCGTGGATGCGGAGCGATTGAAAAAAGAAAGTGTGGAAGCCCAATACAACAGTCTACGCAATCAGGTAAACCCGCACTTCCTGTTTAACAGTCTGAATGCACTTACCAACCTGGTCTATCAAAACCAGGAGCAAGCCGTGAAGTTTATCAAACAACTATCTGAAGTCTATCGCTACGTATTGGATACACGCAATCGTGAAGTTGTACCTCTGGCCGAGGAAGTAAAATTTCTGGAATCGTATATTTTCTTGCAACAGATTCGGTTTGGTAACAAATTAAAAATTGACATGAAGGTGGGTGAAGTGAGTAGCATGGTAGCACCCTTAGCCCTTCAGATGTTGGTTGAAAATGCAATCAAACATAATGTAATCGCGGACGATCATCCCTTATTGATCAAGGTGTATGAAGACTCAGGCTATCTGGTGGTTGAAAATAATCTTCAGCGAAAAACGATTTTAGAGGAAGACTCATCTGGCCTTGGATTAGAGAATATAAAAAAGAGGTATGAATTTCTGAGCGATAAACCGGTAGAAGTAATTGAAAACAAATCTGTCTTTATTGTAAAGTTGCCAATTCTTGCCAATTAGATTTAATAACGTTGAAATATGAACGTGCTAATAATTGAAGATGAGCCGCTTGCCGCAGAACGATTAGCTTCGCTGGTGAAGGGTCTTCAACCGGATGTGCAGATACATGCCATCCTGGATTCTGTAAAGCGCTCGGTCGAATGGTTTTCCAAAAATCCTTCTATCGACCTCATCTTTATGGATATCCAACTAGCCGATGGATTGAGCTTTGAGATTTTTGAAAAAGTTGAGGTTAACGCTCCGGTAATTTTTACTACCGCTTATAATGAATATGCCCTTAAGGCATTTAAGGTAAATAGTATTGACTACATACTGAAACCGATTGACAAAAGTGAACTTGAGGCCGCTTTTAAAAAGTATCAAGCACTTGCACAACACCGAACAGCCCCAGATAAAATTATTGAGAGTATTGGATATGCCATGCAGATGCTCACCAAAAAATACAAAGAACGATTTGTAATAAAGGTGGGTGAACATCTTAAGTCGGTGGAGGTAAGTGAAATACTTTTTTTCTTTAGCCTCGAGAAAACCACGTTTGCTCAAACGAAGGATGGCCGCAAACATATTCTTGATTTTACATTAGACCAGTTGGATGGCCTGGTCGATCCTGCCCGATATTTCAGAATCAATCGTAAATATATTGTGAGTATAGATTCCATTCAGGATATGATCAGCTATACGAATAGCCGCCTTAAACTCGTATTAAAAACCAGTGATGATAGTGATGTGATTGTTGCCCGAGAGCGGGTGCAGGAATTTAAGGAATGGTTGGATCGCTGATCAGCGAATGGCAATATTTAGGATCAAAAAGAAAAAGAGTTGTGTGAAATAGAAGGGAAGGGCTAATTTATTTTCAGCCTTTACCCTCAGCCAATGGTAGGCCCCTTGCATGATCGCAGAGGTAACAAACCAACATACATAATTTTGGAAGGGCACTACATTGTCTTTCCAACTCCAGAAATCAAAATGCATGGCGACTGGTTCAATTAACCAATCTACGGCAACGGCCAACATAGCACCCGCAAGTATTTTTACCACTACGGGAATTTTTAAACTATCTGTGAGGCAAGCGATGCAATACATAACCAATAGCCAATTCAGTCCGATAATGATCGGGACATTAAATAGTTTCGGACCTAAGGTGGCACCATATGAATATTCCCCGAAAATAACACCCGACCAAACGCCCAAAAACTCTATGAGGAACCCCAGCAAAAAAATCAGTACAGCATATCCCAGAATTTCAAGGTTGCGTTCTCTGTGATTAGCCCACAACAAAACGGCACTCATGATTAGATTAAGGGGTGTTAAAAGTCGAAAATATTCCTGAAAAGGAGATAACATGCCGATTATCCCAACAAGGTGGAGAAGACCTATAATCCAGATTGAATAGGCGGTGAGGACTGAAGAAACCCTACTGTAATAATATCTGAGCATGTTTGTTAAACACACATTTAACCAAACTGTTCTGAGATAAGGGCAGAAGTTATTCGCCCCGATTGCAGGCAAAGCGGGATACCGCCTCCCGGATGGGCACTTCCCCCACAGAAAAACAGGTTTTTAAATTCGCGAGAGAAGTTGGGATGCCTGAGGAACGCAGCAAACTTGTTGTTGGAACTGGTACCGTATAGTGAACCCTGGTAGGAAGAAGTTCGAAGTTCGATAGTCCGGGGATCCAGAATATTTTCGGATTCTATCAGGGATTCAATGTCGGATTTAAGCAGGCGATTTAGTTTTTTGATAATATTTCTTCTTGCTTCTATGATAAGTGTATCCCAATCCTGGTCCTTATTAGCCGGTACATTAATCATCACGAACCAGTTTTCGCAGCCCGCAGGAGCATCGGTTACACAATATTTTGAAGTTATGTTAACGTATACGGTAGGATCATCATGTAGCGAATGGGTTTTAAAGAGTGAAGAGAACTCTTGTTTGTAATCGTTGGCAAAGAAGATGTTATGCAGGTTTAACTGCGGAAATTGCTTTTTTATTCCCCAGTAAAAGATTAAAGCCGAACTGGATCGCTCTTGTGCGAGGATTTTTTTGGGCGGCTTTGTGTGGGGGAGAAGTTTCGTATAGGTGGGGTACACATCCATGTTGCTGACAACTATATCGGCCAAAATAATATCAGTATCTGTTTTTACTCCTGTAGCCCGCCTTTGATCAGTTAAGATTTCTATAGCGCGAGTATTAAATCGGAAATCCACACCGAGCTCACGGGCTAGTTTAAAAAGTGCTTGCGTTATCGAGTACATGCCACCGTGCGGAAGAAAGGCTCCAATATTAAATTCCAGATGCGGAATGGAAGTAAGGATGCCCGGTGCCTGGTAGGGGTCGGAACCATTGTAGGTAGCATACCGGTCAAACAACTGGATGAGTCGTGGATCGGTTAGTAAACGAGCATTGCGCTGATGCATCGTCTCAAACAATCCGAAGCTGGGTATGTAGGGCAATGCCCGCGCTACTGATTTGCTTACCCACGTCTTGATTTTGTGCAGGGAGTTCTCCAGAAATATGTGCGATACCGTGGAGTAAATGTGTTTTGATTTTTGGAGATAATTTTTAGTTGTATTTGCTGAAACGTGCAGGTTGGATTCCACTTCTTTGGCAAACTTGTCAACATTTGCATAGGCTGTAAGCCGTGTGCCATCTTCATAGAAGTATTCGCAGGTCGTATCCAACTTTTGATAGGTGTAATAGGCGCGAGGATTTTTACCACAATCAATGAAAACATCATCCAGAAATTGGGGCATCGTAAATAAGGAGGGCCCTGCATCAAAGCGATATCCATGATGAGTAATTTCAGTAAGCTTGCCACCGGGATAGGCATTTGCCTCCACTACAATTACCCCAAAACCTTTTGATTGCAACCTGCATGCTGCAGCAAGTCCAGCGACTCCGCTACCAATAATAACAACTTTCTTCATAGACCTACTTACTTCAACAAATTCACAGTCAGTTAGTTTGAACTTCATCTGGTTTTGGTAATTTTTATTTTTCCGATTGTTTTGGATAATTTTTACAAGATCAGATTTTCAAATATTTTTAGACTTAAGAAATAGTTTTTATGGAAGAAACCTCAATACCTGCTACATCGTGTGTTAATTGTGGGGTAGAAGTGACTGCAAAATTCTGCCCCGAGTGTGGTCAACCAAACCCACCAAAAAAATTGGGCCTGCGCACTATGTGGTACGACTTCCAGTCGCGCATTATCGGTTTTGATGGGATGTTTCCAAGAACCATAAAAGATCTGACACTCCGTCCGGGTAAAGCATCCAAAAATTATGTGCAAGGAAACCGTATGATGTATTACGGCCCTGTAGGGTATTTCTTTTTAATGGTCACACTGTGGCTCTTACTTGCGTCTTTTTTGAATATTGACATGAAGGATTTGTTAAGCCAAAGCAGTTCGTTGGCTAATCAACCACAGAAAGGTACTGGGCAAGAACAAGTGAATAACTTGATATTTAACCTGATCTCTGAAAACTGGAAACTATTTTCCTTCATGATTATTCCTGTGTTGGCTTTAGTAGGTAAATTATTTTATCGGAAAAGCCCCTACAATTTGATTGAACATGCGGTACTACCTTTATATGTTACAGGTCATACCTATTGGATTTCGGCACTATCCCTCTTCGTTATTAAATATTCAGAGGATGTCTCGATCATGCTATACGGAAGCCTAATTATAGTTCCATTTTATATTTTTGCTTCTGTGGGATTTTATGATCACCAATCCAAAATCAAGGTGATTTTTAAATCTTTCTTTGTTTATGTTCTTTCCTATGTGATTTATACATTAGGTTTTCTGGTTATCATGATAATTTATGTTTTAACCAATCCAAAGCTTATTGAATCCATTAAAAATAGCCAGGTACAATAGATTAAATAAGTAGGTTAGAGGGCATTCATAAAATGAGTTTTAAAACAAAATGTTCCTGTTATAGTTTTGAGAATGTTTGCTTTTCGTACTTTCCAACTTTCGATTTTACATGGAGCCACTTGAGCCTATCGTTACAACCACCCGGTGTATAAATTGTGATCGAGAATTTAATGGAAATTATTGTGTTGGTTGTGGACAACGCGCAAATGTAAAGCGAATTACTTTCAAAGAAGCCTGGATTGATTTTTGGGCTCGGATTTATGGCTTTGATGGAATGATGCCTCGTACCCTCCGAGACCTTACCCTCCGGCCGGGGGTAGCTTCGCGAAAATATATAAATGGAAACAGAGTGTCTTATTACGGACCCGTTGGATATTTCTTTTTAATGATCACGTTGCTTTATCTGGTTGCCGCTCTCTTGGGAATAAATATCGTAGACTTCATTAAGAATGGTGCAGATACGGGATTGCAACCAGCACCAAAGAAAGGTACTGGTCAGGAACAATTTATGCAATCGACATTTCAATTGGTATCAGATAATTTGAAACTTGTTTCCTTTATAGTAATTCCTATTCAAGCGTTTGCCTCCAGGTTTTTATTCTTCCGAAAAAGTAATCTAAATTTCCTGGAGCACATGGTATTACCCTTTTATGGTCTGGGCCACTTGTATTGGGTAAGCATTTTAAGTTTGCTTGCATTCTCTATTTCGGGCAGTTTTATTCCAAATTGGATACAGGTTGTTATAGGAATTTTGTACTTCAGTTATGCATATGCGAATCTGTTTCAGTATCAGTCACGAATAAAAGCATTCGCTAAAGGATTTGGAGTTTATATCGCCACGCAACTCATTTTTGTACTGTTGGTGGCAATCCTGGTAGTCATACTTCTACTGTTTAATCAGGAAGCTTTTGAAATGGTCAAACCCTCCAATAACCGTTAACCAAAGTATAGTTCTGTCAGGTGGTTGACAATCTTTAACTACAAGTAAATCGTATACTTGTTATTCGATAATTTAAGGTATGAAAATCAATCAACTAGTTTACTGGGGTGCACGTGTAGTGGCTGCTGTTATAATGATTCAAACACTATATTTCAAATTTAGTGCCTCGGAAGAATCAGTATATATTTTTACTACTGTTGGTATGGAACCCTGGGGTAGGCTTGGGGTGGGATCAATGGAATTGGTGGCTTCCATATTGCTATTAATTCCTTCCTTGGTTTGGTTAGGATCCCTGTTTGCTGTTGGCTTAATGGCGGGCGCAGTCATGATGCACGCAACTATTTTAGGAATTGAAGTGAAGGATGACGGTGGTCAGCTGTTTATCTATGCGATCGTAGTATTATTTTGTGCTGCCTACGCATTTTGGGTTAGCCGAAAAAGCATACCCCTTACTATAAGGAAATACCTGCCATCATTTCTTCAATAGTTCAAGTAAATTCTCGAGGTCTTCGGTTAAAGAGGTGACATTACTTAAATAAGATTTTAATCCTTCACTCAGGTAGTTAGGAATGGTTTCATTCTTACCTGCTTTAATTTGTATGTCGCGCAACAAGTCGAGTGCATCTTTTTTGGTACTAAAATCTTCAACTTCCACTTTTTTGATCAGGGATTCAATCGCCATAGTTTTTTCATTTTGGGCCTGAACGGGTTCAGCAACAACAGCTGTTTGTACATTATTTTTTACTTCCTTAACGCAAAGGTTGTATTCGTCAATAATTTTATCAAGTTCCTTTTTAACGAGGTCACCATTTTTTACCTGGTTAGCTATGGTCTCGCAATCTTCGAGAAATGTGCTCAAAATCTTTTTAAATCCTATATTGGGTACTTCTATAGAGGTGCCATCTAGCCGCACCAGAAAACGACCATCATAAAAATTTTTATCGGGAATTCGAAATGCATATAGGCTCAGGTACCCAGGTTTTAGCAATTTCATCAACATGACTTTCTTATCATATTGAATAGGTTTATAAAGCTGACTATCTATTTCAACTGTAAGAACCTGTAGCGCAGTAAACATTTCTTTTTTTCCGGCCGTTTCTATTTGTACCCGATCAATCAGGTCATAAGAGAGAATGCGGATTTTTCCATAAAGCGTATCTGCTTTTGACGTGATCAGGTAATTTGTCTGCGCTCCAACAGAAGTAGAAAGAAGCATGAAAGCCAGAAATGTCCGTAACATGATTACTATTTTGGTTCTAAATACGTTAATAACCACATTACGGACAAGGTGTAACTTTATTTTGCACGATTCTATTTTTGTTTAAGGCGACCAGATTCTTTAAGAGCCTTGCTGATAATCCATTCCAACTGCCCATTGGTACTTCTAAATTCATCGCTGCCCCATTTTTCAACAGCCTTAAGAATTTCCGGATCGAGCCGAAGAACAAAAGGTTTCTTTTGGGCCATAGTTATTGATGCAAGGTGCCGGCATTTACCACAGGGCTGACATCTTTATCACCACAAAGCACAACCATAAGGTTGCTCACCATGGCAGCTTTTTTCTCATCATCAAACTCTATAATCTGTTGCTTTGAAAGATGGTCCAGCGCCATTTGCACCATACTCACTGCCCCTTCTACAATTTTAAAACGGGCAGCCACTACGGCAGTAGCTTGTTGTCTTCGTAACATGGCTCCGGCTATTTCAGAAGCGTAGGCCAGGTACCCAATACGGGCTTCAATAACATGAATCCCGGCTATTTCAAGCCTGCTTTTAAGATATTCCTCCAGGGCATGGTTTACTTCATTGTGACCTGAACGTAAGGTCAGTTCTGCATCATTTTCGAAATTATCATACGGATAAGAACCGGCCAGTGTGCGCACAGCGGAATCGCTTTGGATCCTTACAAAGTTTTCATAATTATCTACCTCAAAGGCAGCTTTAAAAGTATCGCGCACTTGCCAAACCAGAATAACGCCTATCTGGATCGGGTTGCCTACTTTATCATTTACTTTTATTTTTTCGCTGTCAAAATTACGGGCGCGTAAAGAAATCCGCTTCTTACTATAGAATGGATTTACCCAATAAAAGCCATTTGTTTTTACGGTTCCCTTGTATTCCCCAAAAAGTACAAGCACGACCGAGTCGTTTGGGTTTACAAAGAAAAAACCGAACATAAGCAACACGCCAATACCCAGCGAAATGAAGAGCAAAAAATTGCGGGTAACCAAAGGACCAGCAATACCTGCCAGAACCAAAACGAACACAATCAGCAACATCAGGTAGCCTGAGAGCGGGGAATTTGATTTTTCAGTATTCATATGTATGATATTAAAATGATATTATAATGATAAATGTAACGGATTTTCTTTTATCCGGTTACTACTTTGACTTCTTTTTTTTGAATAGGTTTGTTGGCTCGTTTTAAAGCCCCTTATGGTTACCTACAATCCCAAAGTCTGGTTTTCACTGATATTTCATGCCTATAGCCGGGGTGTAATGCGCACTTTAACTCCGGCCCTTATTTTCATGACTATTTTTGCAGCCGGGTTATGCTATCTTTTGCTGGATGTGCTGAGGTTTCACGAAAGTGATTTTCATACAACCATCTCCATGCACTCGCTACTCGGTATCGTATTGGGTTTGTTTCTTGTGTTCCGCACCAACTCATCCTACGATCGCTGGTGGGAGGGTCGAAAACTCTGGGGAAGTATGGTAAACAATACCCGCAACCTTGCGCATAAATTAAATGCATTTTTAGATGCCGATGATACGGAAAACAGACGCTGGTTCGCGATTATGATCCCTAACTATGTTTTTGCCGTTAAAGAGCATTTACGTAAGGGCACCAAGTTGAGCGAACTCGATGCTGTCAATGAAAGTTTTATCGAAGACCTGAAGAGTGCCAAGCATATTCCTAACCGACTGGCTTCTATGATGTATAGTCGTATCAATGAACTGTATAAAGGAAACAAAATCAGTGGCGATCAGCTTTTTCTGGTTGACAAAGAATTAAAGGAATTTTCAGACATCCTGGGGGCATGCGAGCGGATTAAGAATACACCCATTCCGTACAACTATAGCATGTACATTAAGCAGTTTATGTTTATTTATCTGATAACGTTGCCCATGGCATTTGTAACCACTTCTGGATATATTACTGTACCCATTGTTACGCTGGTGACATTTGTTTTGCTAAGCGTTGAATTAATCGCAGAAGAAATTGAAGATCCGTTCGGTCGTGACATCAATGACCTGCCTACCGATGAATTGTCTGAAAAGATTTTGGACAATGTGAAAGAGATTTTGGTCTTTAAGAAGTGATCATATCTAGGCCACTACAACCGTGTAAATAAAGTAGAGAATAATTAACAAAATCATAACCGCATACATTACCAGGTCTACCCGCACATAGGCCTTATATTCGCGGTACATTTCTTTTATTTTTTTGAACATTTTTGCGACAAAACCTTTTTATACCTGGCAGGTTGTTAGTTTCTGGTAAAAGTAACCATTTAGCCACTTTTTTCGTCTTTCCTCTTTTTGAAATATGTTTATCCGCTCTTTAATCACAATTCTTTGTCTGGCGCAAATGTCTGCACTAGCTCAATCCAAATACACTATCAGTGGCTATGTGAAAGATGCTGCCAATGGCGAAGCTTTAATTGGAGCAACCATTTACATTAAGTCACTCGCCACAGGTGCAACCACGAACGTTTATGGCTTCTATTCACTTACGCTGGAGGCTGCCAAGTATGATGTTGACATAAGTTACATTGGGTTTGCCACGCTTTCGCGAACCGTAGATCTGAATCAGAATATTCGCCTGGATGTTGAATTACAGGCCGAGGGAAAACAACTTGAGGAGGTTGTGGTGAGTTCCACCAAGGATCAGGAAGGTGTTAAAGCGCTTGAAATGAGCACTAATCGCCTGGACATCAAAACCATCCTTAAAATTCCGGCTTTCCTTGGGGAGGCCGATGTTATAAAAAGTTTACAACAGTTGCCTGGAGTTTCAACCGTTGGCGAAGGGGCGTCTGGATTTAATGTTCGCGGAGGAAGTGTTGGTCAAAATCTCATTTTACTGGATGAAGCAACGGTATATAATTCATCACACTTGCTGGGATTTTTTTCAGTGTTCAACCCAGATGCAGTTAAAGACACAAAATTATATAAGGGAGCAATTCCAGCTCAGTTTGGGGGCCGCATTGCATCGTTGCTTGATGTGCGCATGAAAGAAGGCAACAATAAGGACTATGAAATAAATGGAGGTGTCGGAACGATTTTTAGTCGCGCAGCTGTAGAGGGGCCGTTGTTTAAAGGCGATGGCTCTTTTATCGTGGCGGGCAGACGGTCTTATGCCGATGTTTTGGCTCGGCCTTTTGTTGAAGTTCTTCAGGATGGAGGCGCACTTAACTTTTATGACCTTACGGGAAAAGCCAATTATAACATTAACAGTCGTAACCGCATTTTTGTATCTGGCTACACGGGTCGCGATCAGTTTTTCTTTGATAAGAACCAAGGGTTTTCTTGGGGAAATAATACCGGTACAATTCGCTGGAATAAAATTTTTAATGATCGGTTATTCGCCAACTTCTCCGGTGTCTTTAGCCGATATGATTACTCCTTACAGTTTGGGGAAAATGACCGCGACAATTTCAGATGGAAATCTTCCATTCGGAATCTGACCTTCAAGCCAGCCTTCAGTTATTTTATAAACACAAACAATGAAATCTCTTTTGGTGCCGAAGTTAACTACTATTCCTTTGAACCGGCCAATGCTTTTGGTACCTCCAATGGAAGTCAAATTGACATCAGCCTCCCCGAAAAGTACAATTTAGAATCGGCCTTGTATGTGGGAAACAGTCAGCAACTTTCATCCCGCGTTTCGGTTGAGTATGGCCTCCGGTATTCTTATTTCGCTGGCCTGGGTCCGGGCACACAATATACTTACAACGATACCATTCCGGGAAGCCGTAAAACTCCTATAGCCGAGGAAAGTTTTGCGCGTGGTGAAGTAGCCTCTACGTACCAGAATTTTGAACCCAGGGTGTCTATGAAAGCCGAGTTAAATGATGTGAGTTCTATCAAGGCCAGCTACACCCGCATGGTGCAATACCTCCATTTAATTTCCAACACCACAGCGTCCAATCCATTGGATGTTTGGACACCCAGCAGCAACAACATAAAGCCCGAACTGGGCGATCAATGGGTAATCGGATATTTCCGGAATTTTGGCAAAGACCAAATGTTTGAGTTTTCTGCGGAAGCCTATTATCGCAAAACTCAAAACCAGATTGATTATATCGATGGCGCTGATTTATTGATCAACGAGTTTTTAGAAGGTGACTTGCTTACCGGACAGGGCCGAGCGTATGGGTTGGAATTTTATCTGCAAAAGAAAGTGGGCAGGTTTACCGGCTGGACAGCTTATACGATTGCCCGCACGGAATTACAGGTAGATGGAATAAATCGTGGCGAATGGTATGCAGCCCGGTTTGATCAAACCCATAATTTAAAAATAAGTGGCTTCTATGATTTGAATAAACGATGGTCTGCATCGGCCAATTTTACGCTGGTTACCGGTACCCCTTCAACGTTTCCCACATCCCGGTATGTAGTTCAAGGCATGCTTATTCCCTACAATGCAGCCGACAGTCGTAACAACGTGCGTTTGCCAGCTTATCATCGGTTGGATGTTTCCTTCCGCCTGGAAGGCAAAACCGTAAAACGCAATGGCAATGCCCGTAAGAATTCTGACTATTGGGTGTTTGGTGTTTATAATTTGTACGCACGCAAAAATCCCTTCTCAATTTATTTCACGCAAGGTTCAGAACGCGTAGCACAAGGTGCTCCCATCAATAGCGAAGCACGCCAATTATCTATCATTGGTACAGTGATACCTTCTGTTTCCTATAACTTTAAATTCTGATTTTATTATGCATCGTTTTTCGAACTACCTAGTTGCCTTACTTTCAGCATCACTTATATTTTATTCGTGTGAAGAGGTAATCAATCCAGACCTTGAACAGGCAGAACCCGTGTTGGTGATTGATGCGTGGCTTAGTAATGCTCCCGGTGTTCAGCAGATACACCTCACACGATCACAACCCTATTTCGAAAACACTCTTCCAACAGGTGTTTCAGGTGCTGTTGTAAATGTTGCGGATGAAAATGGTAAAGTATATGCTTTTGTTGAATCGGAACCAGGTATTTATACATGGACACCCGTGGGCAATGAAGTATTTGGTCAGGTTGGATTAACCTATCAATTATCCGTGCAGATTGGTGCAGAGGAATTTAGTGCAGAAGCCCGTATGGGCCGTGTACCGGCTATCGACAGTATTACTTTTTTCCTGCAAGAAGGCGGACAATTTTTTGATGATCAATACCAGGCCGAGTTTTGGTCAACCGATCCGATAGAACCTAATGATGCCTATTGGATTAAAACGTTTAAAAATGGTGAGCAACTTCTTAAACCCAGTGAAATCCTGACAGCCTATGATGCAGGTTTTTCCAAAGGCAGCAATTTTAACGGTGTTCCATTTATCGCACCTATACGCAGGGCTATAAATCCTTTTGATGAAGCTGATGACGGCACCATCAAATCTCCCTATGCACTTGGCGACTCGGTTTATGTTGAACTACAATCTGTAACCGAGGCTGCGTTTAACTTTCTAAATCAGGTGAGTATTCAGACTAACCGCCCCGGTGGTTTTGGCGAATTATTTGCAACTCCGCTGGCCAACGTTGCTACCAACATAAGAAACGCGAATCCGGCTGGTTCAAAAGTCTTAGGTTTCTTTAATGTAGGCGCTGTAACGGGCTTAGGCCGCAAGTTTGAAAGTCTCGATGATTTAAGCGAGAATTAAAATTTCAGCTTATTTCAAAATTGTTAGCAGTCCAAATTCAGTAGCAAAATTCCTGTTCGTGATGTAGCTTTCCGCATTAATGTGGATTTGGATTTATGGTGCGTTGTCTCACGGTCTTAGCATTTAGCTTTCTATTTTCAATTTACGGAAGCGCTCAATCAAATTCTGTATTGGAAAACAACCCACAGTTGAAATGGCGGCAACTAAAAACTGAAAATTTCAGAGTACTTTATCCGGTTGGTTTTGAGGTTCAGGCTCAACGAATGGCCAACACGCTGGAACACATTCGCACCCCTGAGGCTACGACCATGGGCCCAGAGCCTGGAAAAATTTCTGTCATCCTGCAGAATCAATCGTCTATCAGCAACGGTTTCGTTTCCATCACACCTCGCAGATCCGAATTTTTTGGAATGCCCTCGCAGAACTATAATTTCTTAGGTAATAATGATTGGCTGGACTTATTGGCCACGCATGAGTATCGTCATATAGTTCAGTTTCAACATGCAAACCGTGGATTTAATAAGGCACTCTATTACTTGTTCGGTGGCAATACCTTGGCAGCGATGTCGTACGTAGCGGTGCCGCAATGGTTTTGGGAAGGTGATGCCGTGGCAACAGAAACAGCGTTCACTTCAAGTGGCCGCGGCCGGATTCCTAATTTTAATTTACTGTTTCGAACCAACTTACAAGAAGGAAGAATTTTTAATTACAACAAACAGTATCTGCGATCCTACAAACACAACATTCCTGATCACTATGTATTGGGCTATAACATGGTGTCGTATCTGCGCAAGAAAACAGGAAACCCGGACGTATGGGAAAATATTACCCGCAGGGCGTGGAGTGTTCCTTTTATGCCCTTCACATTTTCCCGCTCAATAAAAAAAGAGGCTGGACTTTATGTGAATGATCTTTATAAAGAAATGGCCGCGGATCTTCAGAAGGAGTGGAGCGATCAGCAATCAAAATTGTCATTGACAGCTTTTGAACCAATTCATACCCGGAAATTAAAAGCCTATACCGATTACCGTTATCCCCATGAATTTGCTAAAGACTCTGTTCTCGTTTTGAAATCGGGGATAGGCGATATTGAAGAACTTACCATGATGGTGAATGGCAAAGAGAAAAAAATCATGACACCCGGAGTTATAAATCCCACAGGAATGCTTTCGGTTGCCAATAGGCGAATCGTGTGGAATGAATTTCGGTATGATCCGCGCTGGCGTATGAAAACCTACTCGGTTATTGTTGGGTATGATCTGAATACAAAGCAGAGAAAATTTGTCTCCTTGAATTCCCGCTACGCATCGGCTGCGCTTTCACCGGATGGAAGTATGGTGGCAACAATAGAAACTGGAACTGACTATCAAACAAGAATGGTTGTACTGGATTATAATAACGGAGTTGTGATTAAAGAATTTGAAAATCCAACTAACGATTTCATTTCAATGCCTCGGTGGAGTGAAAACGGAAACGACATCATTGCATTAGCCACCAACCGAAAGGGAAAAGCAATAATAAACGTTGATTTTAAAACGGGGGTAACAAAACCGTTGACTGAATTTTCTGATGAGAACATGGGTTATCCGGTTCCTTCCGGGAAATATATTCTTTATAACTCACCTTTCAGTGGAATTGATAATATTTATGCATTAGATATTTCCTCAGGTATACGTTATCAGATTACGTCCAGTCGCTATGGGGCTTACAATCCATCGGTAAGCCTTGATGGAAAGTTAATCTATTATAACGAGCAAGGTAGAGATGGGATTGATGTGGTTAAGATTCCGTTTGATCCCACAGCTTGGAAACCTGTTGATGAAGTTGTTAAGCAACCAGATACATTCGTTGATCATTTAGTGGAGCAGGAAGGTCAACCCGATTTGTTAGATAACATACCAACCCAAAATTATTCGATTAGCAAATATTCTCAACTTACTCACCTGTTCAATCCCTATAGTTGGGGTGCATACATTGACAATTCCCTCACGAGTGTGAATGTGGGTATTACTTCGCGTGATGTACTGAGTACAACATCCCTCAATGCCGGGTATTTATTCGACATCAATGAGCGTACGGGCTCATGGAATGCGGGTATAAGTTATCAGGGTTTTTATCCAATCATAGATGTGAACTTTTTATCAGGAAATCGTTCGGTAAACGAGGGTGATCTTGAATATGATAAAATAGTTGGAACCGATACCACAACCGTTGTTGAGAATCTTACTTTTGACTGGAAGGAACGAACTGTAGAAGCCGGGTTAAGACTTCCATTGATCACAACAAGTTCTCGTTTTCTCGGAAGCTTTACAGTTGCCAACTATGTAGGCCTTACTAAAGTGACTGAATTTACCAATAGCCTGGATGGGGGCGGTCGATTATTACCTGCCAACTATCCACAATATTTCTTTCGCAACTACGCGGACGGAGGCAACCTGATTTATAATCATTTCTCGATGTCGGGCTTTCGTTTATTGAAGCAAAGTCGAAGAGATATTAACAGCAAGTGGGGCCAGGCTTTTTTTCTCGATCTGTATGGAACTCCTTATAAAGGAGATTATAGTGGAAGCTTATTTGCTTTTCAGGGCCGGCTTTTTTTTCCTGGTCTTTTTAAACATCATTCCTTGTGGGGATACTGGGCTTATCAGAAATCGGATATTGCAGATGTACGTGTGAGCACAGGTGAAGGTCTTGACAATTACACATTCAGAAATCAGATCCCCTTGCCGCGAGGTCAATCAGTAAGTAGGTTTCAGCATTTTTATTCTATGTCAGCAAACTATGCGTTGCCCGTTTGGTATCCTGATTTAAATGTAGGACCCCTGATTAATGTGCAGCGCGTACGTGCCAATGCATTTCTTGATTATGGTTTCGGGAACAGTGAAATTAATGAACAGGTTATAAACCAAAGTTATTTGTCAACAGGGGTAGAAGTTAAGTTTGACATCAATGTGCTCAGGCTGCTTCCTCAGTTTGATATAGGATTTCGATACGCCTATGGGATAAGCCCATCAACAAGCAAGTTTGAGTTATTGCTTGGCACACTTAATTTTTAACCCAAAATAGAGCCTCAAAAAGTGCTTGAAAATCGCACAAATAGGCCTATTTTTGAACTTCAACTACGTAAAATCGACATAATAATCTAAATCGAGATGGCAGAGATCGTACAGATGCCTAAAATGAGCGACACCATGACCGAAGGGGTGATTGCCAAATGGCATAAAAAGGTGGGTGATACAGTGAAATCGGGAGAGCTAATGGCTGAGATTGAAACCGATAAGGCAACCATGGACTATGAATCGTTTCATACCGGAACGGTACTACATCTGGGGGCAAAAGAAGGTGAGGCTGTTAAAGTAAATGATGTGCTTGCCATAGTGGGTAACAAAGGTGAAGATTTTTCAAGTCTCTTAACGGGTAGTGGCAATGATACCAAAGTTGCGGCCAGTGGAAAATCCGATCCTGTTAAAGAAGAACCTGAATTGGCAGTGGCCGAAGCAACCATTGATACCTCAGGCATTAAAGCAGAGTTGGTATTCATGCCAAAAATGAGCGACACCATGAATGAGGGTGTAATTGCTGCCTGGCATAAGAAGGTGGGTGATAGCGTTAAGACAGGAGAGTTGCTGGCTGAAATTGAGACGGACAAAGCCACCATGGAATATGAATCGTACAACACAGGAACGCTACTTTTTATAGGAGCAAAAGAAAAAGAAGCAGTTGCCGTGAATGGCGTGTTGGCAATTATAGGTGAGAAGGATGCCGATTGGCAAACCTTGTTGAAGGCACATCAGGCTAAGGCAGCGGGTGGTTCAAAACCGGCTGTTACCGCAGAAAGTAAACCAGCAGTAACTCAAACTCCAGTTCAAACCGCGTCTAATGGCTCAGCTTCGGAGGCGAATGGCCGTGTTAAGGCATCACCGCTGGCCAAGAAGATGGCCAAAGATCTTGGCTTTGACATTAGTAAAATTAAAGGAAGTGGTGAAGGTGGTCGTATAACAAAACAAGATGTAGAAACGTACAAACCAGTGTCAACTCCGGCAGGAGGCACAGCAGCTAAAACTTCTTCGACAGTTGTATTACCTCAGGTGGTAGGAGAGGAAAGTTTTGAGGAGGTAGCGGTTTCGCAAATGCGTAAAACCATTGCACGCAGACTTGCTGAAAGTAAATTCTCTGCACCGCATTTTTACCTTACCATGGAGATCAACATGGATAAGGCAATGGAAGCACGCAAAAGCATCAATGAAATTTCTCCGGTAAAGGTTTCTTTTAATGACCTTGTATTAAAAGCAACGGCTGCTGCACTCCGTCAAAATCCGGATGTAAATGTGAGTTGGTTGGGCGATAAAATGCGTAAGAATCATCATATTCATATAGGAGTTGCCGTAGCGGTAAAGGATGGTTTGGTTGTGCCGGTGGTTCGCTTTGCTGATAATAAATCATTGTCGCACATCGCGGCTGAAGTAAAAGATCTTGCGCAGAAAGCGCAGGATAAAAAATTGCAACCCAGTGATTGGGAGGGAAGCACATTCACCATTTCTAATTTAGGAATGTTTGGCATCGAAGAATTTACAGCTATCATCAATCCTCCCGATGCATGTATCCTCGCTGTTGGCGGAATCAAGGAAACTGCCATTGTTAAGAACGGACAACTGGCGGTGGGCAACGTAATGAAAGTGACTTTATCATGCGATCACCGTGCCGTAGATGGCGCTGTAGGATCAGCTTTCCTTAAAACCCTTAAAGGATTGTTGGAAGATCCAGTTCGGATTTTGATTTAACCTTTAATGACTAAAGAGGAGTATATTAAGTACTGGGTAACAACTTCCAAACTTGATTGGAAAAGGGCTGAAACCTTAACTAACTTAAAAGATTACTCCTTTGCCTTATTCTGCATTCATTTAAGTATTGAAAAGTTGGCCAAAGCGCTTTGGGTTAAGGAACATGATTCTAATTATCCACCGAGAATTCATAATCTGATTACTCTTTTTTCAAAGACTTCTTTCAAGGCCAATGAAGATCAGCTTATTTTAATGAATGAGCTTAATTTTTTTCAAATGGAAGGTCGTTATCCAGAACATGCCAGAAAAGTTCATAAGTTGGCTAAGGCTGTTTACACAAAGGAATTGATTCGCAAAACAAACGATTTTAAAAAATGCGTACTAAAGACTCTGCGATAAGATATGCTCAACAGTATCTTTTAATGATTAAGGATCTCAATATAAAAATTGAGAAAGCTTTTCTTTTTGGTTCATTCTCTCAGAATAAGCAAGGACAGTTCTCAGACATAGATATCGCAATTGTTTCAAAAGATTTCACCGATAATCCCTTGGAGAATTGGAAAAAAGTGGGGTTGGCCAATATTAAGTATAACCTTGTTGAACCTCACCTGTATACGTGGAAAGAATTTAAAAGTAGAGATTCATTTCTGAAGGAAGAGATACTTAAGACCGGAATAGAGATTTCCATCAGATAATATGCAAAAAATACACGCCACCACCATTCTTGCTGTCCTTCACAATGGAAAAGTTTCTATTGGTGGAGATGGGCAAGCCACGATGGGAAATACCATTGCCAAAAGCAATGTAAAGAAGATTCGAAAACTACAGGAAGGCAAAGTGATTGTTGGTTTTGCAGGCTCAACAGCCGATGCATTTACGTTGCTCGATCGATTTGATGAAAAACTCAACGCATATGGTGGCAACATGAAGCGCGCGGCTATCGAACTTGCCAAGGATTGGCGCATGGATCGTTTTCTTCGCAGACTTGAAGCTATGTTGATTGCCGCTAATAAAGACGAGATCTTAGTAATCTCCGGAACAGGAGATGTATTGGAACCGGACAATCAGGTAGCCGCTATTGGCTCTGGCGCTATGTTTGCGCAATCAGCAGCGTTGGCTTTAAAAAAACACGCATCCCATTTATCGGCTGAAGAAATGGTGCGAGATAGCCTGAACATTGCCGCTGATATTTGCATTTACACCAATCATAATTTGGTAGTGGAAAGTATTTCTTAATTCTACTACTTAACTTTTTTACCAGGTATCGTTGCACCATTCTGATACAAGATTAATTTTTCAATAGCCCCTTTATCATCTTTGAAAAATTCTATCTGAGCAGGTACAACCTTTAAATAAAATTTCGTTTCTGATTCTGCATAGATGGCTGCTTTTGGTTGGCCGGTAACCTGTATCGAAAGCTCTCCTTTGTCAAGTGTAACCTCAATGTTGAAACCGGGTGAGAGCTCATAGGTTCCTTCGTATTGCTTCAACGTTTCTTCAGCAACAGAAAAGGGTTTCTTTAGTTCTTTTAACGCTAGCTTTTCGTCCAGCAAATGAAATCCTAAATCATCGGCACCAGTCGTTGAATTGGTCAATACTACAACGGCCCTATTTTTTGTTTTATCAAACCCCGCAAAGGAACGGAAGCCTCCGGTGCCACCGTTATGCCAAACAATATTTTCATCGCGAATGTGCCAGCCATAACCTATTTTCATTTTGCCGGCATCGGCACGAGCTACATGCGTAAGTGCAAAAGCCTGGGACAGTGGTTTATTACTTGCTGTAAGTTGAGCGATCAGAAACTTCATCATGTCTTCAGCATTGGAGATTAATCCCCCGGCACCTGTCAACACACTTTCATTATCCCAGGTCCATGCCTTAACCGGGTTTTTATCAGAATATCCGATGGCAAGCGATTTATCATTACGCATGCCACTTACAAAAGTGTGATTCATTTCAAGTGGCTTAGTGATTCTGTCATTGATGAGTTTGGGATACGGCTTTTCTTCTACCTGTGTTAGGATGTAACCAAGCAAGCCCATTCCCAGGTTAGAATATTCATAGTCGCTGCCCGGATCGCGTGTGAGTTCAACATTATTTAAGAATAAGGTGAGAGCATCTTCGCGATAGTCTATGTATGGATTGGCGATATCAACAGGCGTAAAGTTTTTGGGCATTCGTGGCAGTCCGGAGTGCGCAGTGGCAAGATGCTCTATTGTTATAGCCTTGCCATCCTTTTCAGGCAGCACAGCTTTTGACGGCAAATACTTCTGAGCTTTATCTGAAAAGTTTAATTTGTTTTCAAGACTTAGTAAGGCTGTCAGGCTGGTGGTGAATACTTTTGTGATGGAACCGATTTCGAATAGAGTTTTGGAACTTACCGGTTCATTTTTTTGAATATCGGCAACACCAAAAGCATAGTAAGTTATTTTGCCACTTTCATAAATTCCTACAACTATGCCTGGCGTTTCCTGATATTCGATACGTTGTTTTATTTTTTCTTCTATGGATTGTCCATAGGAAATCCTTGGTATTACCAGAACTAACATTATTAAAATCAAGCGCATAATTAATCGGGTTTATTTTCTGAAGGTTCCAATAGTTCGGACTGAGGTTTTTCGATGGGTGTATCTTCAATCAGGATAACGAAGGCTTTGAGATGACGGGTATGCGACAAAATGATCTTAAATAGTCCTAGCGCAGGAATAGCCAATATCATACCGGCAATCCCCAGAATTTTTCCGCCAATTAATAATGCAATTATGGCCGCCAACGCGTTGATACTCACTTTTGAACCGGTAATACGTGGGGTGATAAAATTGCCTTCCAGAAACTGTACGATTGAAAAAATGATAACCACGCCTACCGGATACCACAAACTATCCTTGGTAAGAAAAGCCATTAGCACCGGCAACGTAGCACCAATAAAGATTCCAACATAGGGAATGATAGTAAGGATGCCGGAAATTATCCCAAAGAATATGGCATGGTCTATACCCAACGCCAGAAGACCTACACTGTTTAGAATCGCAATGATAAGGGTTACTAGCAACAAGCCAGAGGTATATCCTTGGACAACATTTTCAACATCTTTTTTCCAGAGAATTTCATCAGTATCCGGGAGAAGTTCGAGAATAAAGGCCCGGAACCTATCCCTATAGATAAGAAACAAGAAAATATAAATAGGTACCTGAATGATAAGTGAGATAATATTGGTGGTAGCGGATAACAATTCGGTAGCATAACTACTTAAGGTGGTGATGCCGTTTTTCAATAATTGATTTTGCTCATTGGCGCTCATGTCAAAGGTTTGCTGAAGCGTGTTACTGATTCGATCTATCAAAGCATTGTATTTCGATTCAAGGTTGGGTAAGTCGCGAACGAGTGAACTCATTTGATTGATCGTTAACCAACCCAGTGAAACAAAAAGAAGAAAGGCAACTATTAATACGAATGTGATCGAAAGTGCGCTGGATAATTTTCTTTCTAAACGTGTTACAGCTGGTAATAATACAATGGATAGAATCGCGGCAATCAGAATAGGCACCACAATTTCTCTTGCCAGGATACATGTGGCGATGAGAATAGCGGCTACTACCAACAATTTATAGGAGTAGTCTAAGCGGTTGAAGGATTTATTTTCCATTGGGTTAGTTTAAGCCTGATCAATTGCTTCTAAAATAATGGCACACCCTTTTTTTATTTCGTCTTCGGTTATGGTTAGCGGGGGTGCAATTCTAAAACTGTACGGATGAGAAAGAAACCAATAGCAAATAACTCCACGTTCTTTCGCATAGTTGACAATGTTGTTTACGGTCGTTTCCGATTCAAAGTCAAACGCAAACATCAACCCGATTCTGCGTACTTCTTTGATTTTGGGATGTTTTATTTGTTGCTCAATAAGTTTTCCTTTACTTTCTACCGTAGTCAACAAATTTTCCCTTTCAATTATCTCCAGGGTGGCCAGTGCGGAAGCACAACAAACCGGATTTCCGCCAAAGGTGGTAATGTGCCCTAGTATGGGATCATGTGAAAGTGAACTCATTTTTTCTTCGGAGGAAATAAAAGCGCCAATGGGCAAACCTCCGCCAAACGCTTTCGCAAGAGTGAGTATATCCGGCACTATATCAAAATGTTCAAACGCAAATAACTTACCTGTACGCCCCATGCCACATTGAATTTCATCCAGGATGAGGAGTGCTCCTGTTTCATCACAACGTTTTCGAACGGCCTGTAAATATTTTTTATCTGGAATCCGAACTCCGGCATCGCCCTGAATGGTTTCCATAATCACACAAGCAGTGCGTGAGGTAATCTGATCGAGATCAGTGATTTTATTGAAATCGATAAATCGAACATCAGGCAAGAGTGGACGAAAAGCTTGCTTCTTTATTTCATTACCAGATACACTTAATGAACCGTGCGTACTCCCATGATACGATTTCCGGCAAGAAATGATTTCCGTTCTGCCGGTATAACGTTTGGCTAGTTTAAGAGCGGCTTCGTTAGCCTCTGTTCCGGAGTTTACAAAGTAACTGCAGTTGAGTTGTGCAGGAAGAAGATTAGTTAACTTTTTAGCAAGCTCGTTGGATGCACTTTGGATATACTCTCCATACACCATTACGTGTAAGTGTTTATCGAGTTGATTTTTGATGGCTTGAATAACGTGGGGATGTCGATGCCCCAATGCACTTACTCCGATACCTGAAATCAGATCCATATAGGATTTGCCATCCGAACCATACAGATAAACTCCTTCTGCCCGTTCAATAGGAATAAGGAAGGGGTAAGGCGAAGTTTGGGCCATTCTATGCAGAAAAACTTCCTGAGAAAAATCCATAAGACAAATCTACAACAGGATTTGAAACAGCCTAAAAAAGAAAACCCCCGCAGTTTCCTGCGGAGGCTTTACCAAACACCCTGTCTTTAAGATTTTATTTTCGTGCAGGAGTCTGAGAGTTTAAATCAGTCTCCAGGTGAAGTTTTG
This sequence comes from Cyclobacteriaceae bacterium, assembly GCA_041736555.1. GTDB lineage: Bacteria > Bacteroidota > Bacteroidia > Cytophagales > Cyclobacteriaceae > ELB16-189. The sequence goes on along the minus strand of JBGSTJ010000048.1, from coordinate 43,365 downwards.
TTTTTATTTTTTGCTGGCTGGCAGGGTCCGTGGATAATGCAAATAAGATTCCGCCTAGAATAAACGCAATAAGAAACAGAAATTGCTTCATTCTGGTATTGATACTGATATTCGACATGCCCCGCATTCCCATAATCATCAAGTTTAATCCTAAGTCAAATGTGAGTTCTTTCAATGAAACATTTTGGCCAATTCCGGAGCAAAACATACATCCGTAAAATAATCCACAAGGATGGGTTTCATCAAATGAGTACCTGAAATCAAGTGTAGTCTGCTGATTTTCAGTCTTCTGCAGTTAATACTGAGTTTTTACCAGCAGATGACTGATTTGTCTCCCTTCTGACTTCCTGGTGAGATAGTATTTCCTTCCTTTAAATGCAGAATCAAACGTATGAGAATTCGAATCCTATACTTACTGGTTTTTTCATTATTGGGTGGTTGCATTGGTGTAGACTATGAGGACGACCCTATTGTGGGTGAGCGTATTGACCTTGATCTTGCACAAGTTCCCTTGCGTGTAGGTGATACCCATCAGGTAACAGCTATTTTTTATGATCAATATGGGCTACAAAAACCAACAGCTTTTGTTTGGACATCATCCCATCCACAAATAGCAGCGGTCAATGAAGGAGGCCTGATTACTGCTCAATCGGTTGGGCAAGCATCTGTTGTTGTTTCGGCTGGTGAGGTAGAAGCTACGATTTCTGTGAATGTAATTTTAGATGAGAATCAGGTTGCATCCGTAGTTATTTCATCACCATCAAACCAGACTTCCCTGGGCATTGGTGAGATGGTGTCGCTTTCTGCGGTGGTCAATAACATTGACAATGAGCCCTTACCCGGCAGAACCATCGAATGGTTTAGTGAAAACTCAGCACTTGCAACAGTGAATGAAAATGGTGTTGTAACCGGCACAGGGATGGGTATGGTGGATATTCACGCAAAATCAGAAGGAGTGAAAAGCAACATCATCACGTTTTCGGTTGGGCAGGGGCTAACCGGAAATTTTATAGCTGCTGGTGGTTATAAGGCAGTGGGCATGGCTACCTTGAGTGTGATGGATAACAAATTGATCTTGCAATTCAGTAACAACTTTGAAACTAGTTTTGCGCTCGGCACTTTTGTTTACCTGGCTAACTCAACCAACGGAGCTCAGGTGAGGGCCAGTGGCCTGGAGATCGCTCAGATCTCGACCAATGGTGCTAAAACGTTTGATATTTCGGCCATCAGTCCGACAACCGGCTTGCTCGATTATAAATACGTAATCATTTTGTGTAAACCAGCCAGCCTTACATTTGGCTATGCAGAACTAAAGTGATATGAAGAAATTGTTTGTAGTAGTTTTTATTTTTATTTGCGCACAGTCCTGGGCCGGTGGAGGTTGGCCGCAACCTAAGAAAAGTGGGTACTTTAAATTATCTCAAAACCTCATTCGTTCTTCCTACTTCTATGCTCCGGATGGTAGTATTGTGGATATCACAACCATTCAATTATTTACCACCAGTGTGTATGGCGAGTACGGATTTACCAACCGGCTAACGGGTTTAATCTATTTTCCATTTTTTGTCAGGAATACGCTTAATGAAATTCAATACAATCAAAGTGGCAACACCGTGCCTGGAGATTCCTTCCAATCCGTGGGTGATACGGATATCGGTATAAAATATGGTTTGATTGTTGATAAACCCATCGTGCTCAGTGCTTCATTAATTTTAGGATTGCCATTGGGTGAACCAGTAGGTGGCACAAGCCAGATTTTGCAAACCGGAGATGGCGAGTTTAATCAGATGATAAAATTCGATGTGAGCTATTCATTTTATCCGAAGCCTGTTTATGTTTCAGGGTATGCTGCATTTAATAACCGAACGAATAGCTTTTCCGATGAAGTTCGTTTTGGTGGAGAAGTTGGAGTAACACTCAAAAAATTTATACCTATTCTTAAATTGAATGTGGTTCAGTCTCTATATAATGGCAGTGCTGAAGAAGCACAGAATGGAATTTTTTCAAATAACACCGAATATATTTCACCCACCATCGAATTAAACTATCAATTTACAGAGCAACTAGGGATCTCGGGTTCGGGTGGGTTTGCATTCGCAGGCAAGAATATTCTCGCTGCTCCTAACTGGAGTTTGGGTGTTTATATGAAACTCTAAACAGAATAAAAAAGAAAGAGCGCCCAACGAGCGCTCTTTGTATTGCTATTGTTTACACTTTACACCTTGGCTAATTCTTGCACCAAATCAACCAGCTTATTAGAGTAGCCCCACTCGTTGTCATACCAGGCTACCACTTTCACAAACTTGTCATTCAGAGCAATGCCGGCTTTGGCATCAAAGATAGAAGTGCGGGCATCACCAATGAAATCGGTTGATACCACATCGTCTTCTGTATATCCTAAAATTCCTTTCAGTTCGCCTTCTGATGCATCCTTCATGGCTTTTTTAATATCTTCATAGGAAGCTGCTTTTTCTAACTTTACAGTTAAATCAACCACAGATACATTAGATACCGGAACGCGGAACGACATACCGGTAAGTTTGCCTTTAAGCTCAGGTAGTACAAGACCCACTGCTTTGGCTGCACCGGTTGAAGATGGAATAATGTTAGAGAACCCTCCACGGCCACCGCGCCAATCTTTAGCCGAAGGACCATCCACGGTTTTTTGCGTGGCGGTTACAGCATGTACCGTGCTCATCAAACCTTCCGCAATGCCGAATTTATCATTCAACACTTTTGCAAGTGGCGCAAGGCAATTAGTAGTGCATGAAGCGTTGGAAACAATGGTATGTTGAGCTGTTAGTTTCTTATGGTTTACACCCATTACAAAAGTAGGCGTATCATCTTTGGCAGGAGCCGAGAATACTACTTTCTTGGCGCCCGCTGCAATGTGCTTTTGTCCATCTGCTTGTGTAAGGAATAAACCCGTTGATTCGATTACAATCTCAGCACCTACTTCAGACCATTTCAGATTCGCTGGATCTTTCTCAGCGGTTACCCGAATTTTCTTTCCGTTAACGATCAGATTTCCATCTTTCACTTCAACGGTTCCATTAAATCTTCCATGTGTAGAATCGTACTTCAACATGTAGGCCATGTAATCTGGCTCCACTAAATCATTGATGCCTACAATCTCAATGTCTTTGCGTTCCATAGCCGCTCTAAAGGCCAGGCGACCAATACGACCGAATCCGTTAATTCCAACTTTTGTCATGGTGATTTATAGTTTAAATTTTGCGATGTCAAAAATAGGCTTCTCGATTGCCAAAACCAATGATAAAGTATGCGAGAATCCAACTTTTTTAACGGTTACGTTTGCAAATGCAGTTCCTGGATTTATCTTTGCACCTCCATTTTAGAACGGTCTGTTCGTCTAGGGGTTAGGACACCAGATTTTCATTCTGGTAACACGGGTTCGATTCCCGTACAGACTACCAAGCCTTTGACTTTCAATAAGTTAAAGGCTTTTTTTATGGCTTCCATGGAGCCAGTTGTTTTGGGTATTGGAGAGTTAGCTCACAAAATTTCTTCTGATTGGAGTATAGTTGACTTGAATAACTTTGAGGTTATTAGGTCTCCTTTCAAATCTCATTCATGTTCTTTTCAATATCTTCATGATGCGATCAAGTTCTGAATAAATACTAAAAGATGGAACAGAATATACTAACTGCAGTCTTTTTACCACTGGCGCTTGCCTTTATCATGCTGGGGATGGGTTTGTCACTCACCGTGGATGATTTTAAACGAATCTTCGTGTATCCGAAAGGGATGATCGTTGGATTGTGTTCTCAGTTGATCGTGTTACCACTGATTGGATTTTTATTGGTTAGTGCATTCGGGTTGAATGGCCCGCTGGCTGTTGGAGTAATGATCCTTGCAGCTTGCCCGGGTGGTCCTACTTCTAATCTTATCACACACCTCGCTAAAGGCGACATTGCGCTTTCGATCAGTCTTACTTCAGTTAGTTCAGTGATTACGGTTGTCACGATTCCCATTATTGTTAACTATTCCATTTTGTATTTTGGTGAGGAGGGTAGTGTTACCTTGCCCGTGTTGCAAACAATAGGTCAGATTATGGGGGTTACGATTATCCCGGTAGCGATCGGTATGATCATTCGTAAACTCCGACCTCAAATTTCAATTGCGGCAGAGCGACCCTTCAAAACTGCATCTGCAATATTTTTTACATTAATCCTTCTCGCGGCTATTTTCAAAGAGCGTGCTAACATTGTTTCTTATTTTATGCTGGTCGGCCCCATCACAACCTTGCTTAACCTTGCAACCATGGCTGCCGCTTTCGTACTCGCTAAGTTATTCTTGTTACCCGTAAATCAACAAATTGCCATTTCCATTGAAGGTGGAATTCAAAATGGAACGCTCGGTATTATGATTGCCGCAACCTTACTGAACAACTCAGCCATGACTATCCCTATTGTTATCTATAGCCTTGTTATGTTTATTACGGCTATTGGGGTAATCTTTGTAGGGAATAGGTTGGTGAAGGATTGATGAATTAATATTTAAGTTGTTCTTTCACCCTCAACTCAAACACATCCGGCCTTGCATAGTGCCCAATCGGGTCGAAATCCATTTTAGCTTTAATAATTTCCCGGTGATCAATTTCAGTTGTTAAAATTCCTTCCTCATCATAAAGCGGTCCTGCTAATCGTTTCCCTAATGGTGAGATAATGCAACTTCCACCACTGCTGGGTAGTGAGGGATGCGTTGCGGACAACGTAGATTTCAATTCTGCCGGATAATGTTCTTCCGTTAAGTATTGATTGCATCCCAACACAAAGCACCGGCCTTCGCAGGCAATGTGTTCGAGCGAAGATTGCCATGTTCCGCGACAATCTGCAGTAGGGGCGAGGTAGATTTCAATCCCTTGCTGATACAAGGCCGTGCGGGCAAGAGGCATATAATTTTCCCAGCAAATTAATCCACCTACTTTACCAAGGTTGGTTTCTAAAACATTCAAATCACTTCCATCGCCTTCGCCCCAAAGTATACGTTCGGCTGCGGTAGGTTTAAGTTTCCGATGTTTGTGTACGAGTTGTCCTGCTGGTGAAAAGTAGACTAATGTGCAATACAGCGTGTCGCTGATGGTATCTTTTTCGGTAACACCGACCACCAGCCAGGCTTTGGCTTGTTTGGCCGAGCGTGCAAGAAGTTCAGTTTCGGGCCCGGGCACAAGTATTGAGTTTTCCCAATAGCGAAGAAACATGTCTCTGCCTTCGGGTGTGCGGCCACCCACCGTAGTACCAAAGATTAATCCGCGTGGATAACCGGGAATAAAAACTTCGGGAAACAAAATGAGGGCAGCTTTTTCTTTGGCGGCTTGTGTTGTAAGACTTTGAATCTTATCAACAGTCTGAGCCTTGTTAAAGAAAACAGGTGCTGCCTGTACTACCGCTGCGATAAATGGGTTGGGTCTTTCCATTCAGAAATTTAATTAAGTTTTTCACTACAGTACTTACAAAATTTAGCGTCCACATCATGGCCTTCTTTCAGACAATGCGGGCAGACTTGTGTAGTAATTTTTGAGGAATGTTTGAGGTGCATCATTTCTGCAGAAACAATTCCAGTGGGCACGGCAATAATTCCATATCCCAAGACCATAATTATGGAGGCGAGAGCTTGACCTGAAGCAGTTTGAGGTGCTAGGTCGCCATAGCCTACTGTGGTCATTGTTACGATAGCCCAGTAGATACTTGTGGGTATGCTGGTAAATCCATGTTCGGGTCCTTCTATGAGATACATGAGGGTGCCGGCAACAATCACCGAAGTAGAAATCGTCATCATGAACACAATAATTTTGTACTTGCTGGAGCGAAGGGCGATCATTAGATTATGACTTTCTCCAACAAACCGAACCATCTTAAAGATTCTGAAAATTCTTAGTAGTCGGATGCTGCGTATAACCAGCAGAGACTGTGAGCCCGGAATAAAAAATGCCAGGTAGGTGGGGATAATAGATAGCAAATCAATGATTCCAAAGAAGCTTAGTACATATTTTCGCCTTTCCAAAACAATATAAATACGGGCAATATATTCCAATGAAAATATAATGGTGAAGAACCACTCTGCGCGGATTAGCCAAACGTGAATCTGTTCTCTAACAGAATCCACACTTTCCAGCATCACCACCAAAACACTTAAAAGAATGCAAACAAGGACGATGATATCAAACAGGCGACCTTGTGGGGTATCGGCCTCAAAGATTATTTCATACCACTTCAGTCGCCAACTCGATAAATTTTGTTTTGATTTCATGAATGGTCGTAGATGAATTAAAATTAGCGAATCATTCTGGATTTACTTGAAATCAATTGATAGGTTTGTTTACCTGGTATAAACTATTTGTACCTTGAGCCAATGAAAACAGCCTCTCTCCATGAGATCAAAACCGAATTACACAACCTCGACCCGGAGACGCTGGCAAGCTTGTGTTTGCGCCTGGCTAAGTATAAAAAGGAAAACAAAGAGTTATTGACGTATTTGTTGTTTGAAGCGCACCACGAGCAAGATTATGTAGCAGGAGTAAAAGCAGAGGTAGATGAACTTTTCACCACACTACCAACTCAAAATCTCTATCTTATCAAAAAAGTACTACGAAAAATTCTTCGGTTTGTAAACCGACAAGTTAAGTATTCAGGAATAAAGCGGACCGAAATTGAACTACGGATTTATTTCTGTTCAAAGATTATGGAAGCTCATATTCCGCTGACTACAGGCACGGTACTCTTTAATCTTTTTCAGCAACAATTAGCCAAAATAAAAACCACGTTGGCTAAATTGCCCGAAGATCTGCAATATGATTATGAGCAGGACATAGAGAAGATATCATGAAAGAAAGTCAACCTAACAACCCACTGCACGGCATTACCCTTGAAACTATTGTCACTCATTTGGCTGATCGCTATGGTTGGGAAGAACTAGGTGAACGGATTCCCATCAATTGTTTCCTCAACAATCCGAGCATTAAATCAACGCTAACTTTTTTGAGAAAGACGCCCTGGGCCCGAAAGAAGGTAGAGGACCTTTACCTGGAGAGTCTGTAATGATGTGAATCATCGAACGAGTTGAACCCAACCATTCACAACTCCTGACTTCCCATTTTTACCGATGTATTGAATTCGGTAATAGTACACTCCGGCTTGAGTATTTATACCATTCCAACCAGCGGGCACGTCACCCGATCGAAAGATCTCCTTGCCCCATCGGTCAACAATCTGAATTTCTGCTGTCGAAACATCGTCATATTGTTTTGGTGCAAACATCGGATTATAAGAATCACCATCAGGTGTAAACACATTTGGCATTTCTATAATTGCATCGGGGTATTCTTTAACAAACAAATCCACCACTTCTGACATTTCACTTTCACAATCATTCAACGTAAGCTTTACAGAATATAAACCTGAAACAAGAGGCTTGTAGGTAGGCAGGGTTGCTCCGGATATCGGTGAGTCATTTAAATACCATTGGTTACCCTCGGGGGAATCGGAAACCAATGTTGAGTCGTTGGGTGTATTACCAATAACAGAAATGGTTGGTCGCGGGGGTTCAATGCAAGAAACCCAAACACCGTGCGCCTCAGTACCGGCAAATAAATGGTTTCGGTAAATCAGTAAAGATTCGATACCTAACGGAGAACTAAATACAGGAAGTTGTTCATTATAGAACGGACTCCAATCAAAGCCAGTGGTTGAAGTAAAAACTCCTTTGTTTCCGGCAGCAAAAATATTTTGTTGGTCAGTAGCAAAGGAAGTTGAGAGAGTTCCCTCACTAAAACCTTCAGATAGACTCTGCCAGGGCAATGCGTTTGTATCTCGGATATATATAGGTGCTGCGTTTTCGGCACCTAGCAATGTGAGACCTTGAAATGTTGTTAAGGAAGTGGGTCGGGCCGATGGTAATGGGATTCCCTCATTTAAAGAATTCCATGACTGACCATTATTCACAGATAGGCTAATACCATAATCCGGAGAAGTAACAAACAGCGTATCTCCTTGATCAAATAACTTTTGCTTTTGTGTCGACTGTGGTGAATTGGTGAGCCGCAACCAGGTTAACCCCATGTCAGAGGAAGAGTAAACACCACTTACCCCACCCGCCATAAATTGATTTCGGTGTTTAACAAAGCTGGTGACTCGTGCAATACCAGCCGCGAACGACCACGACCCACCTTCATTATTGGACCGGTAGATTCCATAATTCGAAAGTGCTACTAGTAGCGTATTATCAAAATATCCGATCGTTGTAATCTGGTCTAATGGTAAGCCTTGCGAGATTGAAGTCCAGGTTTTACCCATATTAGTGGAACGTAATACATCGCCAGTACCGGTTGCACAAAAAATATTATTCTTAGAAGAAGCAAATCCGACAATACGTGAGTTGCTGAGTTTAGGGTAATTGCTACGAGTCCATTGAAATGAGTTAGGCGATCTGAAAATTCCATAAGGATTTCCTGCAATCAAAGTGGAGCCACTGACAAGTAAATCCCGGGCGCCAGGAAGGTTTCTGACTTGTTCCCAAAGGTTTCCTTGATTGGCGGAGTAATACGCCCGCAATTCATTTGCTGCATAGAGAATATTATTAAACTCAACCAATTTGAAACTTCCTCCTTCCAGCCGTGTCAGCGTCCAATTTGATCCACGATCGGTAGAAAAAAAAGTTACTCCCGCGCGAGCTTTGGCAATTCCGTAGTTGTTAACGATAGAGATTGAATAAATCGATTTCTCAATTAACCCATTATTTTTTTCACTCCAATTCAAGCCTCCATCCGTTGATAAGTAGATTCCTTTATCGGTGGCAGCAAAGAGTTCTTCACCGGAAGTTGAGATAGAATTGATCGCGCCAAGACCCGAATTGATGGCTGTCCATGATATACTTCCCTCTGTCAAAGTAAAAAGTAAACCGTTTTCAGTAATTCCAAAAACACGGTCGTTAATAATCGCTAAGTTGTTGATTGGATTTGACGGAAGGCCTGAGTTAAGAGTAGTCCATTCGGTGAAGGGTGCAGAAGAAACAAACAAGCGCCCACCTCCCTGGGTGGCTATAAATATTTTGCCATTACTGGAAGCCGCTATTGAATTAATAAACGTATTATCTAACCCCGCATTGAGTTGTTTCCACGAGACACCATTGTCATTCGAATGATAGATGCCACCCCACGTTCCGGCAAATACATTGCCATTGTAGTTTGCCAGGGAAGTGATAGTTCCACCATAAATCCCGTTATTCGATTCGATCCACTGCGCAACCGCTGAATGGCAGATGAACGAGCAGAGTAATAACCAATATGACCAACTACACTTCATGATCGGCAAGCTAGGGGTACAAATTTAACAAATCTCACTACCGATTGGTTGAAGCATTTTGAATCAAATGAATGGCCATAGATACCTTATTTCTTATTCTAATCATTACAATAATTACCTATCGCTTTCGACTATCGTTAAAGAACATATCCTCTACCTCAATTAATTACCATTGTTCGTATATTTAACCACTCCAAATCATTAAAACCAATTAATACACATGAAAAAGAAAATCTTTATAGGTCTGGGTCTCATTATCCTGGCTTTCGTTGGCTGGGTAGCATACGGTTTGTTGTTTCCTAAGAGTCCGAAGGCAAGCGCCTCCTATACTGAAGGTGATATCAGTATTGTTGTTTCCTATTCTCAACCGTTTAAACGAGGCCGGGTAATTTTTGGAGAAGAGTCAACCGATGCGTTGCAACCCTATGGAAAATACTGGAGGCTAGGGGCTAATGCACCTACAGAAATTACTTTTAATAAGAATGTCACCTTTGCAGGTAAATCTGTGAGTGCAGGAACGTATCGTATGTATGCGGTGCCAGGGGCCCAGTCATTTCAGATTTCATTGAACAGTGAAATTGGTTCTTTCTCAGGAGCACCTGAGCCAGACTATTCCTTGGATGTGGTGAAAGTCGAAATTCCGGTAACACCTGTAGCAGAAACGGAGAAATTCACTATCACCTTTATTAAGGATACCGATGTAATTAATATGGATTTAATCTGGGACAAAACAAAGATCACGGTTCCTATTACTATTCAATAGAAATTTAGCAAATGGCTTTATCTAAGAGAAAGTGGCTGCTCCTTCCATTGGCAGTACTCTTCTTTCTGGGCACCACGTACTGGATTATTGGTAAAATTCATTATCGTCTCAATGTGATGGATGTAGAGGAATATGAACCAATCTCTACGTTAAAAGTGCCAGAGCATAAACTTACTAGCGCCAGGTACCCTTTCATAGATGTGCATAATCACCAGTGGACTATGCCGGTGCAAGATCTTGATAAGCTGGTGGCCGAGATGGATTCGTTGAACATGGGCGTGATGGTAAACCTGAGTGGCTTTCGCGGAAAATACCTGGAGTGGACTTTAGGCAACGTAAATGAGAACCATCCCAACCGGTTTGTAATTTTCCTAAATATCGATTTTGAAAAATTAGACGATGCTGGTTGGCCACAAGATGCACTTATGCTACTGGAGGAAGGTGTGAAGCAAGGTGTGAAAGGGTTGAAGGTGTATAAAGGATTGGGATTAACGGACAAAGACAATGAAGGAAAACGAATTGCCATCGATGATGCGCGGCTTGATCCCATTTGGGCTAAGTGTGGTGAGTTAGGTATTCCGGTGCTAATCCACTCAGGCGAACCCAATTCATTCTGGAATCCGAAAGACAAGTACAACGAACGTTGGCTGGAACTAAAGCAGGAACCGGGTCGATACCGGGACTCACAAAAGTATCCTTCGTTTGAAGAAGTAATGGTTGAGCAACATCGCGTATTTAGGAAACATCCGCAAACAAAATTCATTAATGCCCACCTCGGCTGGTTTGGTAACGATCTTGAGCGGTTGGGAAAATTGTTAGACGAACTACCGAATGTTTACACCGAACTGGGTGCTGTGCTTGCCGAACTCGGTCGTCAGCCGAAGTTTGCGCGGGCATGGATGATACACTATCAGGATCGGGTGCTGTTTGGAAAGGACACCTATAAAAAAGAAGAGTATCATACCTACTTCCGGGTGCTGGAAACTGGAGATGAGTATTTTGATTACTACCGCAAGCGTCATGCACACTGGAAAATGTATGGGTTGGAACTGCCTGATTCAGTGTTGCGTAAAGTGTATTATGAAAATGCCATACGGGTGATTCCGGGTATTGACCGAAGATTGTTTGAGATGAATCCTGGTGATGTTATTGAATAGTACGTATTTTTATAGTAGTTACTAACTCAGCATGACGACCCATTTAACTCTTTTCACTCATCTCAACCTTTATTTGGAAGACAAGAATGAACTCAGAAATAAATATTTATAATAAAAAGCAGACCTCTGCAGACAAAGAAATTTGTAATTCTCTTGCAACGACTATTGACAGCCTACTCACCGAAGCGGAAAGTAAAATCTGGCATGCCCATCCGGTATGGTTTTTAGAAGGAAATCCAATTGTTGGTTACAGCAAACAGAAGCCAGGCGTACGTCTCATGTTCTGGAGTGGTGCCGATTTTGATGAGATAGGATTAAACATAAGAGGTAAAAAGTTTAAAGATGCTTCCATATTCTATCAGCACGTATCCGAAATTAAAACCGAAGAGTTGAAACATTGGCTGAAGAAATCAAGAGAAATTCAGTGGGACTATAAAAACATAGTGAAGCGAAGAGGAAAACTTGAACGCTTAAAATGAAACTCTTTAGGTGAAACTTCAAAAAACTTCGACCAGGAAAAGATTAAATTGCCATGCTGGTAAACCGAGGTGAGAGAATAACCCTGCATGTTGAAGAAAGCCAATATATTCCCCTTATTCTTGATTTATTTTTATTGCTTGATGATACCTGCCTACGGGCAGGATTCAAATTGTAGCTTGAAGAAAGACAAGAACGGAATTAAAGTATATACCTGTAAATCCGATACCAGTAAGTTTCGATCCTTGATGGCTGAATTTGTATTGGAAGATACTTCTCTTGAAGAGCTGGCAACGTTTATGTGGGATGTAGATAACTATGTGAACTGGCAATACAACACGGTAGAAGCAACGTTGCTTAAAAAACTCAATGATCATGAAATGATTTATCGATCTCGGGTAGATGCTCCCTGGCCAGTTGATGATCGGGAGTTATTGGTTCAGTTTTCTGTAAACCGGCAAGTTCCAAACCAGCTGTCATTTTTCATCTATTCTGTTTTTTATGAGTATCCTCTCAGGGATGGATTGGTCAGGGTACCATTTTCTCAGGCAAGCTGGCTTGTTACCAAGCTAGGCGATGACCTGCGAGTGAACTACAAATTGAACATTGATCCGGGTGGCTATGTGCCGCCCTTACTTGTTAATATGGCCATGGCAGATGGACCCTATGAATCCTTCCGCAATCTTAAAAATCTTATTGAGAAGAAGTGAGAATTGTTTTGGTTGGAAGGTAAGTGTAGAACTGTTTACTATCTTAGATGGATAATAAACCAATTACACGTATGAAACGCACAGCAACTGCCAATTGGAAGGGAACAGGCAAAGATGGCAAGGGAGTTTTGTCAACTGCCAGCACAGTTTTAAACAAGACACAATATTCATTTAATTCGCGCTTTGCAGAAGGTGTGGGAACCAATCCCGAAGAATTAATTGCGGCTGCTCATTCAGGATGCTTTGCGATGAAGCTCAGTTTTGTATTAAACGAAGCCGGATTTACGGCAGAAGACATCACCGTTACGGGAGCTATTACCTTTGATAATGGAGTTATAACTCAAAGCCATCTCGATCTAAAAGCAACTGTACCCGGTATTAAGAAGGAAAAGTTTGATGCCTGTGCAGCAGAGGCTAAAGAGAATTGCCCTATTAGCAAATTGTTGAATACTAAAATTACCCTCGAAGCCGTTTTGCTTTAGGTTGATCTTGCCTTCCTTATAAGTATAAGCTGAGATTGAATTCCTTGCCGGTACCTTGACAAGGAATTCAAGTCTACAGCATAGTTATTCTAAAATCCGAATGATAGCCCGGCTGTTAACCCAAACGCGCTGTTGTTAGCATTTCCGTTGGCTTTAGTTATATCCGAAAGGCCATGGGTGTAGCGGGCATCAATGACTAAATAAGTTTCGGTTGCAACAAGAAAGTTTAATCCCAGTCCCCCGGTTACACCCAAATCGAAATTATTAAAGATGTCTTTATATCCTTCAATGGCTACACGATCGCTGCTGCCAACTTTATTGGTTGCACCTGCCAGGAACCCGAAAGAAGGACCTACAAAAAGATTAGGGCGAAAATTACCTTCCTTGTTCAGGAAAAACCGACCAATAACAGGCACTTCAATGTAGTTTAGTGTTTGTTTTGTATCACTCGATTCGAAGGAAGCTCCCTTTTGTGAATACAGAAGTTTGGTAGTAACTGCAAAAGTATTCAAGATGCTATAGGTAAGGAACATCCCCCCGATGGCACCCGATTTAAAGTCATTTGTACTGGCATCTTTGCCGTATTTGGAAACGCTGACCCCAACCTCAGGTCCAACACTCCAGACCCTTGTTTGTGCGGTTGTCTGCAAACACATCGTCAACGAAAGGAGAGTTACCCCGCTAACCACAATTAGATTTTTAAATTTCATAGTAAGTAGATATTTAATAAAAGTTATTTCAATAATTAGGCCTTATATTCATGTCTGAAAGTCAACGAAAAATGCAAGGTTTAGTCAGTCGCGTTAATCGTGTGGGGAAACGTGTGGAGTATTATCTACAGTACTCCAGTTCGGCTAAGTAAAATGTCCAAATGAATAATTGATTATTTGATCCATTAGACCAAGTACTTTATGAAAAGGATCCCCAAATCTCAACTACCCAAAACAGTTGATGAATACTTAGCTGGCCTCCCGGACGAAGTTCGCGCTGTTCTTGCCCAATTGCGTAAAATAATACAATCAACAGCGCCAAAAGCTGAGGAGGCAATCAGTTATGGAATGCCAGGCTACAAGTATTATGGCGCGTTGGTTTATTTTGCGGCTTTTAAAAATCATTGCAGTTTTTTTCCTGGGAGTTCACAAGTCATTAAGTTGTTTGAAGAGTTGAAATCATTCAAAACTGCCAAGGGTACCATTCAGTTTACAATCGATAAGCCACTGCCTGCAACTATCATTAAAAGGATAGTGAAAGCCAGAATGAAAGAAAACGAAGCAAGATTCATGATGAAAAAGGCTAATAAACCTTTAAAAAATTCTAAAAAAATTAAGTAGCGTTAATTGTGATTATATGTAAAGCTGAGGTTCTGGTCAGCGATGGGTAGATGCCGATACCATATTTTTCCGATCTTTATGCATTGATGCAAGAGTTTATCCTGTGAAGAAATTTGTACTTCTGTTTTTATGGTTTAGCCTGCCGGTTTTTTCATCGGCTCAAACTGCAGAGATCGATGATTCTGTGGATGAGCGAGTTTTTCTATTGAAAGATCTGGAGTTCTTCATTGATACTACTAATTCGCTCACCTTTTCTCAAATCTCGAATCCACTTTTTGAACAGGAATTTCAGCAAAGAGAATCTTATCAAAATAAAGATTATCAATCAGGGGCCTCTTATTGGATTCGGTTTTCAGTAAAGCATAATCCCTCTGAAAAAGTTTGGTTAGTAGAATTTTACGATCAAACGATTGATTTGATTGAAGCGTATGTTCCAAAAATAGATGGCGCCTACAGTCAATCCATTATGGGTGATGGACTTCCCTTTTATCAACGCAAGTTTGCGCATAAAAATTTCGAAGTTCAATTAGATTCGCATCCTACCTCCGTGCAGTATTATTATTTCCGGGTGCAGTCGCATGAATTTGCTGATATCCGCATTGCATTCCGATCGATTGACAGGTTATTGTTTTATGCGCTCAATGAATATTTTCTATTCGGAACTTTTTATGGAATGATCCTGATCATTGCACTCTATAATTTTCTTGTATTCTTGGCAATTCGTGAGATAAAAAATATCTATTATATTTTTTATATAATCAGTGTTGCGTTGTATGCGATGAGTTTGGATGGGGTAGGGTTTCAGTATCTGTGGCCCAACTATCCGCAGTGGAATGACTACATGGCGGGGATATTTTTGTATTCCTTAATTTTATGGGCACTCGTATTTACCCGCAGATTTTTAAGTACGAAGGCCAAAGCCCCCATCCTTGACAAAGCATTGAAAGGGATGATTGTAGTGAGAACCCTCATGTTTGTATTTGAATTTTTCTTCTACCCCGAATTCTTTTCGTTTCGGTTTATTGAAATTATTCCGCTCTCCTTAATTTTTTATACAGGGGTGCAGGTTTGGCTCCGCGGCTATAGACCCGCACGGTATTTTGTAATCGCGTATGGCCTGCTATTAATTGGTTTCTTTTTGCGGTCGCTGGTGTTCTTTAACCTTATTGAACTGACTACACTCTCACATTATAGTCTGCATTTTAGTTTTGTCATTGAAATGTTGTTTTTGACTTTTGCACTGGGTGATCGGATTACCATCTTAAAAGATAATCGCGATCGGGCGTTACGCAGGATCATTCATCAGCATGAATTGAACATGCAATTGAAGGACAAAGTGAATAAAGAACTGGAACAAAAGGTGCAGGAGCGAACGGTTGAATTAAATCAAAAAAATAGTGAGTTGGCAGAGAGCAACACACGGTTAATCTGGCAAACCAATGAAATCAACCAGATCAACTCTGTGCTGGATTTGGATAATTGGAAACTGAAGAACAAAATCAAAGAAGTACTGGAAGAGAGGCTGATGGAAAAGGCCATGGATTACGAGGAGTTTAAAACCTTGTATCCGGATACGCTTTCCTGTTATCGCTTTCTCGAAGAATTAAAATGGGAGCACGGATTTCAATGTCGAAAATGTAAAAACGAGAAATTCTTTAATGGGGCTCAGAAGTTTTCAAAAAGGTGCTCTCGCTGTGGGTACAACGAATCCATTACCGCGTATACGATTTTTCACAACCTTAAATTCCCAATCGAAAAAGCGTTCTTCATTACCTACCTCTCCGTTATAGAAAAAAAGACTTATACACTGGAATCTCTGTCGGCTATCCTCGATTTGCGGATGAATACAATCTGGGCATTTAAACGGAAAGTTCAGAGTCAAATCTCCGAGTTGGAACGCGAGGGTAAGAGGCCTTCCATTTCAAAGTGGCATGAAGTTGTGCTAACCGAGGAAATTAATCCAATCCATCTTCAAAGGACACCCAAGCAAGCCCTTTAAAAGAATTCCTGATTTCAGCTTTATTACTAATGTTTTTAAAGCGATAAATGGGTTGCCTAAAATGACTAAAATAGGCCTGTAATCGTTTGAAATCAATGTTTATAAAGCGTAAAAAGAGTCATTGTTTATGAACCTATTAAATGGCCTATTTACGCATATAGTGCTCAAAAAAAGTTATATGTCTTATTGACTTATCTAAATTTCTTGTGCAATGAAGGGCAAGTTTAATGCCTTTTGGAGTATTTATTAAGTACAAGTAACTGTAAACCAAAAATTTAGTATGATAAAAAAGTTACTATTGTTAGTCTTTTTATCCTTGCCATCTCTGCTTGTAGCTCAAAACCGTACTGTTTCTGGGAAAGTTACCGGAGCTGATGATAATCTTGGGATTCCCGGGGCAAGTGTTTTAGTTCAAGGTACAACCAAAGGTGTGGCCACCGATGCAGATGGAAATTTTAGTCTGGAATTGCAGGCTGGTGAAACGGTTTTGATCATTTCTTCAATTGGATATAAAACACAGACGGTCGCACTCGGTGAGCGAACATCGATTGATGTTGTTTTGGAATCGGATGCGGTTAGTCTCCAGGAAGTAGTGGTAATTGGTTATGGTACTGTGCGCAAATCAGATTTAACGGGCTCGGTATCCAGTATCAGGGGTAAAGAATTAAATACGGTTCCTTCTATTAACCCTATGCAATCTTTGCAAGGAAAGATTGCGGGTGTACAGGTTGCCAGTTCATCAGGCGCCCCTGGCGCAGGAACCTATGTGCGCATCAGAGGGATAGGAACGTTCAATGATTCGTCACCTATTTATGTAGTGGATGGGGTTATTTTACAAAACATTGACTACCTCAACTCAGCCGACATCGAATCGATGGAGGTATTGAAGGATGCTTCGGCTACAGCCATCTATGGTGCCCGTGGCGCTAATGGGGTTATTATAGTAACCACCAAAAAAGGAGCTACCTCAGGAAACAATTTTCCAACCATTAACTTAACCGTTGATTACAGCGTTCAGCAGCTCGCTAAAAAAATTGACTTACTTAATGGCCGCGAATATGCCATCGTAAGAAACAAGATTAACCCGGGCACATTCAATAATATTGATGCATTGCCCAATACAGATTGGCAAGACGAGATTTTTAGAACGGCCCCTATTCAGAACTATCAGGTTTCAATTGCCGGGGGTTCTGAAAAGTTTCAATACTATACTTCCTTTGGTTACTTCAAGCAAGACGGCATAATTTCAAAATCAGAATACGAGAGGGTATCCTTAAAATTCAACAATATTCTTCACCTCTCAAAAGATGTTCGGTTGGGAAGTAATTTGTCTTTCACACCCTTTACGCAACAAAATACCAATGGCAACTCCGTCTTTGTGGTTTATCGTGCCTGGCCAACCATTACGCCATTTCAATCTGATGGCTCTTATTCAGAAGTGCCTGGCGTTGGAAATGTGCTAGCCGACATTGACAATACCAACAGCTTTAATAGTGGACTGCGCAGTGTAAACAATATTTATGCAGAGGTTGATTTTCTTAAAGGATTTACGTTCAAAACCAGTTTTGGTGCTGATATTGAATATGGTAAATCAAGAAGTTACACACCCATATTTTTTGTTAGCCCGCAACAACAAAATGCCACCGATGATTTGGGTAAAGGTTATTCGGATCGCATAGATTGGCTTTGGGAGAATACGGTTAACTATCAAAAGGAAATGGGTGTTCACCGTGTGAATGCAGTTGTTGGTTATACTTTACAGGAGTCTTCTTCCGAAAATGTTTTCTTAGGTGCTCAGAATTTGTTACGTCCGGGGGAAGACTTCTGGTATGTAAATATTTTCCCCAACCTGGTAAGCCCCAATTTTGCCACTAACTCAGTTGGCTCAAACTTTTCTATGATCTCTTACCTGGCCAGAGCTAACTACACCTATAACGACCGGTATTTGTTTACAGCAACGTTCCGAAGAGATGGTTCTTCAAAATTTACTGAGTCAAATCGCTATGCAAATTTCCCATCGTT
The DNA here is from genome assembly GCA_041736555.1 of Cyclobacteriaceae bacterium. Lineage (GTDB taxonomy): Bacteria > Bacteroidota > Bacteroidia > Cytophagales > Cyclobacteriaceae > ELB16-189. The sequence goes on along the minus strand of JBGSTJ010000048.1, from coordinate 25,101 downwards.
TGCTGTCGGTTGGAATGCCATCAATGAAAGTTTCATGCAAAACAACAAGACATTCAGCAATTTGAAGGTGCGGGCAAGCTGGGGAACTATTGGCAACGAGAAGATTAATTATCAACGACAGTATTCATTAGTACAAAACGGAATCAATGCCTTATTCGGGCAGGATGTTTTATATTCAGGTGCTACCTATGGCGTTTCCGGAAATCCGAATTTGAAATGGGAAACGACCGAGCAGATTGATATAGGCATTGAAGCTGGATTTTTAAATGATCGGCTCACGGCTGAATTAGATTATTATCATCGCACCACAAGTGATATTCTTATTGATTTGCCCGTGCCGGGATATTATGGCAATGGTGATGGCGCAGTCATTACTTTTAATGCGGGTGAGGTATTGAATAAAGGATTTGAACTGAATCTGGGTTGGAACAGTGAAGTAGGAGAACTTAAGTATAGAGTTGGGCTTGTAGGCACCACAATTCACAACGAAGTATTAAAAGTAAGTGGAACGGGTGAGTCCGATGAGGAGCTGGTAGGGCTTTTTAATGGCCGTCAGGTATCACGCACAGTTCCGGGTTTGCCAATTGGTTCATTCTTTGGTTATAATGTTCTCGGTGTATTCCAAAACGCTTCGGAGTTAAGTGCCTATCCTCACTTGTCAAATACCGAAGTGGGTGATTTGAAATTTGAAGATGTTAATAATGATGGTATCCTTAACAGCGAAGACCGCACAAATTTAGGCTCTCCTATTCCAACGTATTTGTTTGGCCTGAATTTAAATCTTAGCTACAAGAATTTTGATTTTACTTCAGATTTTCAAGGGCAGGGTGGCAATAAAATTTTTAACGGAAAGGAAATTATACGACCCGATCCCTACAATTTTGAAAGCAGGTATCTGAACTTTTGGAACGGTGATGGCACGAGTAACAGTGAGCCACGACCTAGTAACGGTGGTGTAAACTATGAGCCTTCGTCACGATACATCTACGATGGCTCCTTCATCAGATTGAGAAATATATCGTTGGGCTATACACTGCCTCAGGCTCTCGTGGATAAAGGAGGCATGAAGTCGGTACGAGCCTATGTGCGCATTACCAACTTATTCACGATCAGTGATTTCACAGGTTATACTCCTGAAATTGTAAGTGGTAACCCGGTTCTGAATGCAATTGATGTTGCCACGTACCCGGTTCCCAGAATATTCTCTGTTGGTTTAAATATGACTTTCTAAAGATATGGTGATGAAGAAAAGAAAATTATTTCAACTTATCTGGTTGTTTCTCTTTATCCCACTGGCATGTGAGGATTTTTTAGAAAAGCCACCGCAAGGCGAATTAACCCAGGCAAACTTTCCGCTTACGGCCGGTGACGCATTGCTTGCCACCAATGCGGTGTATAACACCATGCGCGAGTCCAATTTTAATTCAGGACTTTTTCCTCTTCACGATATCATGTCCGATGATGCCAATAAAGGTAGCAACCCAGATGATGCTGCTGCTTCCATTGGACCATTCGATCAATTTGAACATGTAAAGACCGAGCCTGCCATTTTGCGGTGGTGGAATACACTATACAAAGCAGTACGGAGAGCGAATGTAGTTATTGAACGAGTTCCCTTAATTGCTATGGACGAAACCCTACGCAATAGGTATATTGGGGAAGCTAAATTTCTGCGCGCGTTTTTTTACTTCGACCTTGTGCGTGCGTGGGGCGGAGTTCCAATGTTGGTTGACATCGAACCAAAAATATTGCCTCGTAGCACCCAGGATGAAATCTATGATCTTATTGAAGAAGATTTGTTATTTGCTATCACAGCGTTACCAGAAAAATCTCAGTATGGTTCGGCTGATTTAGGAAGGGCTTCAAAAGGTGCAGCGAAAGCATTGCTGGCAAAAGTATATTTGTTCAGAGGAAATTTCGCAGATGCAGCTACCTATTCATTGGAAGTAATCAATTCAGGAGTATACAACCTCGAACCGGATTTTGACAATGCTAATAGCGTACTTGGTGAGCAAGGTGTTGAGTCTGTCTTTGAAGTTGCCTCTTTTGGTGAAGAAGGACTGGACAATGGTGGCAACCAATATGGAAACGTGCAGGGAGTGCGAGGAACACCCAATCGTGGTTGGGGTTTTAATCGCCCTACACTTAGTCTTCGGAATAGTTTCGAACCCGGAGATCCCCGCCTCGAATCTACCGTGATCTTTTTGGGTGAAGTACTGGATGGAGTTATCATTGCTGGCGATGGTATTACACCCGATGCTTCGATAGATTCTCATGGACAAGCCGAAATTGAGTGTTATAATCAAAAAGTATGGACACCCGGAACTAATGTTCCACCTTCTTTCGGTCATAATAGACGCTTTATCAGGTTTTCAGATGTTTTACTTATTGCCGCGGAAGCATTAAATGAGAATAATAACTCCGCTCAGGCGTTAGTTCATTTGAATCGGGTGAGACAACGGGCGCGGGAAGGCAACAATGCAATTCTTGCAGACATCGCTACCACCGACAAGGATCAATTGCGAGACATCATATTACAGGAGCGAAGGGTTGAGTTGGCTATGGAAGGTCATCGTTTTTGGGACTTAGTACGCACGAATAAGGCGACCTCAGTTTTAGGTCCACTGGGATTTATTTCCGGCACGCATGAGTTGTTACCGATTCCTCAAACTGAGATCGATTTGTCGCAAGGCGCATTAGCACAAAACCCAGGATGGGAGAATTAAAATAGATCACTTTAAACATGTTTAACTAAATAATAAATGAGTATGAGAACAATCAAATGGATGTTGAGTTTGCTGTTGGTTGCCGGAGGGCTTGCTACAGTACTGAATGGATGTAAGGAAGATGAACCACCTGCATTAGCACTCGTTAGCATGACAGCTGGAGGTGTAGATTTGAATGGTGCAACCAGTGGAACAGGCGTGCCCGTGGGTGCAAGTATAGTGGCTACCTTTAATGTAGCGGTTGATCAGGCGTCTGCAGCATCTGCCTTTACACTTAATCGTAATTTCGATAATGCTGTGGTAGCAACCACGATTACTGTCAATGGAGCTGAAGTGACCATCGATCCAACAGATGAGTATTATGGTGGAGCTTTGTACCTACTGGATGTAGCTGCAAGCCTGCAGAGTACAGATGGCAAAACATTAGTAACACCTTTTGAGCGTTCCTTTTCTACGGTTGGAACATTTGAAGTTCCTGGTGCGATAGCAAAGTGGACGTTTGAGGACAATGCTAACGATGTGATTGGTTCAAAGGATCCATCTGCAAATCAGATCGTTGATATTACTTATGTTGCCGGCCGCAAAGCCGATGCAGGAAAAGCAGCAAGCTTTAATGGAACTACCAGTATCATCGAAATTTCAAATGGTGACGAGTTGATGAACAATGGAAATTGGGCCATGAGTTTATGGGTTAAAACCAATTCGGAACTTGCGAAAGGCCAGTTTGTGTTAGGTTTGGGTGCTTTCTATGGATTTCAAATGGAGATTTTTGGTGGCTATAACGGATTTAAATTAGCGGGCTCATATGCTCATACGAATCCTGCAGCTCCGGGTAAGTTTGGTGAGGACCTTTGGGCTGATGGTGAAGGTAAAACCAAGGATAATGGTAACTGGCAAGGATGGACCTTCTCGAAGAACTTTGGAGTTCCAACCATGAGTCCTGTTATTAAAGATGTTTGGGCCCATTACGTATTTGTTTACAATGCTGCAGCCAAAACTGGTACGATATATTTGAATGGTGAGAAAATTAAAGAACAGGATTTTGATCTGTGGCCGGATGATTCTAACCCTCGTTTTACAACTGGTTTAAGTTACCGCGGTGCAGAACCCGATGTTAAGAATGAATTGGCATTAGGATTTATTCAATCCCGTGCCGGTACCTTATGGGATGCTGAACCTTGGGGTGGCTATGATCAGCCAGGCGCAAACCACTTCCATGGTTTAATGGATGACCTGATTATTTATCATAAGGTGCTTACCGCTGGAGAAATTTCTACGCTGTATAATTCTGGTAAGCCTTAATAGGTTTGGTTAATTGTTTGAGTGTGGGGTTTCTGGAAACAGAAACCCCTAACTTTAAAAAAGAATTGTAATGATAAAGTGGCTTGGTGCATCGCTGGTTTTTTTATTCATTTTATCATCTTGCTCCGATCCGGAGAATCCTAAAACCCCACTTCAATTAGGGGAGTTGCAAATAGGTACGTTTGCACTTAACCTTACCGATCCAACTCAGAATTCAGCTGCGCCAGTTGATCAACCCATTGAAGGAAAATTTTCTGCTCCTCTCAATGAAGCTTCTGTCCAGGCAGCCGTCACACTAAAATTAAAAGGTGGTGTTGAGGTACCGCTTACTTTTTCTTTCCTTGATAACAATAAAATATTTACGGGCACATCAACTGTCACACTGCAACCTAACCAGGAGTATGAACTGATTATTTCAGATCAACTTGAAGGAGCCAATGGCGAAGTTTTCCCTGGGATCACCGTATCGTTTCGCACAATTCCTGGTAACCTGAAAGTTACCTCATTAAAAATTGGTGGCTTCGAAGTTTTAAATACAGCTCCTGTAACCAATGTCGATCAAAACCCATCTATTGAAATAACTTTTTCAAACCCCATTAATCCTGCGCAGGCTACTGCTTCTTTCTTTAAGATAATACACACCAGCAGCGTACCTCTTTCCTATGTGCTATCGGAAGGAAATACCAAAGTAACCTTATCATCAACTCAAAAACTTCCTTCGCTATCGCGCCATCAACTGTGGATTTCCAATGAGCTTAAGGGATCGAACCTTGAAACGTTTAGCCAGTTTACAAAATATTTTTATACACAAGTTGACCCGGTACCCCAATTTCCCATCATCTCAGATGATGAATTGCTTACACTGGTTCAACAACAAACCTTTAAATACTTCTGGGATTTTGCACATCCTGCCAGCGGCATGGCACGAGAGCGAAATACTTCCGGCAATACGGTAACCAGTGGCGGTTCCGGTTTTGGAATCATGGCCATCATTGTTGGTATTGAGCGAGGTTTTATCACAAGGCAAGAAGGAGTTCAACGCCTTGACAAAATGCTTGATTTTCTAGAAACTGCCGACCGCTTTCATGGAGTTTGGCCGCATTGGATAAACGGCAATACAGGTGACGTAATACCTTTTAGTACCAAAGATAATGGGGGTGATTTAGTAGAGACCTCTTTCCTGGTACAGGGGCTGATAACTTTTCGTCAATACCTGCAGCCTACTGACACAGTAGGAAACAATCTGATCAATAGAATCACGAAAGTATGGGAAGAGGTTGAGTGGGACTGGTATAGAAAAAATAACGAGAATGTTTTATATTGGCATTGGTCGCCCAATTACAATTGGGAAATGAACTTTGCCATGTACGGATATTTTGAGCAGCAGATAACCTACTTCCTCGCGGCAGCTTCTCCCACACATAGTATTCCAAAGGTTGTTTATACCAATGGCTTTGCCAGAAATGGGAATATTGTTCAGAACAATACTTACTATGGAATCAATCTGAAACTGGGCGGTTTGTTTCCACTTTTTTGGGTTCATTATTCTTACTTAGGATTAGATCCACACTTCTCTGACGACTATGCTGATTATTGGGAACAAAATGTTAATACATCACGCATCAATCAGGCCTATTGCATCGCTAATCCCAAAAAATTTGTTGGATATAATGATTCCAATTGGGGCCTGACATCCAGTGATAATCAGAATGGGTATGGCGCTCATTCTCCGGCCAATGATATTGGAGTAATAACCCCCACGGCAGCACTTTCTTCTTTTCCTTACACACCTGTTGAATCGATGAAAGCCTTGAAGTTTTTTTACTATACGATGGGCGATAAGCTTTGGGGGCCTTACGGATTCTATGACGCGTTTAATATAACACAAGGTTGGTATGCCAATTCATACCTGGCGATTGATCAGGGCCCAATCATTATTATGATTGAAAATCATCGCACCGGATTATTGTGGGATTTATTTATGTCGGCCCCGGAAGTACAAAGTGCAACCGCAAAATTGAATTTTGTCTATTAAACTTTATAAAATGAAAACGTTTCTCGGTTTTACTGTCATGATACTGATAGTATCCTGCAGTCAGGTTTCTGAAAACAAACAATCTCGAATAGATAATCGCGTTGATTCAGTACTGAGTTTGATGACGCTGGAAGAAAAAATTGGTCAGCTTAATCTTCCATCGGCAGGTGCTTTTGTTACAGGCGCAGTAGAGAGTTCCGATATCGCCAAAAAAATTGAACAAGGAAATGTCGGTGGGCTCTTTAATATAAAGACTGTTGCCAACATTAGAGAAATGCAGAAGATAGCTGTAGAAAAAAGTCGTCTGAAAATACCTCTGATTTTTGGTATGGACGTAATTCATGGTTACGAATCGGTATTTCCCATTCCATTGGGATTGAGTTGTAGTTGGGATATGAGCCTGATTGAACGAAGTGCGCGCATTGCCGCCACGGAAGCAAGCGCTGATGGAATTAACTGGACATTCTCACCCATGGTTGATATTTCCCGTGATCCACGTTGGGGTCGGGTTTCGGAAGGCAACGGTGAGGATCCTTACCTGGGCTCTCAAATTGCAAAGGCTATGGTGAAGGGCTTTCAGGGAGATGATTTATCTACCAGCAATACCATCCTGTCATGCGTAAAGCACTATGCGCTTTATGGAGCCGCTGAAGCCGGTCGCGATTATAATACTGTTGATATGAGTCGGCATCGGATGTACAATGAATACCTGCCTCCTTACAAGGCTGCCGTGGATGCCGGGGTGGGAAGTATTATGACTTCCTTTAATGAAATCGATGGTATTCCGGCTACGGCTAATAAATGGTTGCTATCGGATGTGTTGCGGAACGAGTGGGGCTTTAAAGGATTTGTAGTTTCTGATTATACCGGGGTAAGTGAAATGGTTACTCATGGTTTTGGGGACTTGCAATCCGTCTCTGCCAAAGCCGTAGAGGCCGGTCTTGATATGGATATGGTAAGTGAAGGATTGTTAACTACGTTGGGTAAATCCGTTCAAGAGGGTAAGCTTACGGAAAAACAAATTGATGATGCCTGCAGAAGAATTCTAAAAGCAAAATTTCTGCTGGGCTTGTTTGATGATCCCTATAGGTATTGTGATGATAACAGAGCAAAAAATGAAGTGTTCACGGCCTCCAACAGAGCGGAGGCCCGTAGTACTGCTGCGCAAAGTTTTGTGTTATTAAAAAATAAAGACAATGTTCTCCCGCTAAAAAAATCAGGAACCATTGCCCTGGTGGGACCTTTAGCCGATGCAAAAGAAAACATGACCGGAACGTGGAGTGTGGCAGCCAGATTTTCAGAATCCATCTCGCTGCGTGAAGGACTACAGAAAGCGGTAGGCGCGCAGGCAAAGATTATTTATGCTAAAGGATCTAACCTTGCAGAAGATTCAACATTAGAAAAAAACTCAACGTTATTTGGAAAATCACTACATCGGGATAAGCGATCAGCAGCCGCGCTACGTGATAAGGCGCTACGGATTGCGAAGGGCGCAGATGTTATCGTGGCTGCAATAGGAGAGGCCGCTGAAATGAGTGGTGAAGCGGCCAGTCGCACAGATATTGAAATCCCGGAAACACAAAGAGACTTGATAAAAGCCCTTCTTAAAACTGGCAAGCCGGTCGTGTTGGTACTGTTCACGGGTCGTCCACTGGCATTAACCTGGGAAGAAGAAAATGTGCCTGCCATATTAAATGTTTGGTTTGGTGGCAGTGAAGCTGGCGATGCAATAGCCGATGTTTTGTTTGGCGATGTAAATCCTTCCGGAAAACTCACGATGACATTCCCTCAAAACGTAGGGCAAATACCCTTGTATTACGCCCATAAAAATACAGGCAGGCCATTAAGTGGACCCTGGTTTCAGAAATTTCTATCCAACTATCTGGATGTTTCCAATGAACCGCTCTATCCTTTTGGATTTGGTTTAAGCTATACCGATTTTGACTACAGTGATATAACGTTAAGCGCCAGTGAAATAACTTCAACTGATTCATTGCAAGTATCCATCGAGGTTACCAACACGGGTACCCGCGATGGAAGCGAAGTTGTTCAATTGTATATTCGTGATTTGGTAGGCTCGGTTACGCGTCCGGTGAAAGAACTAAAGGGATTTCAAAAGATTGCACTTAAAGCAGGAGAATCCAAAACTGTGAACTTTACATTGGGCAAACGAGATTTATCGTTTTATAATACTGACCTAAAATTCGAAACTGAGCCCGGTGAGTTTCATGTGTTTGTTGGTGGAAACTCGCGCGATGTAAAGCAGGCAGCATTTGTCCTGAAGTGATAGCGATGAGGCTGTCTCAAAAGTCAATCAATAAGTGAAATGTCATTCCGGCCCTGCCTGCTCCGCCATGTGGCGGATTCGGCATAGGCAGGCCTTGAGCCGGAATCTCATTCTACCCTTTCTTATCTGGGATTGCGGGTCAAAGCCCGCGATGACGGTCTGACTTTTGAGACAGCCTCTAATTCTTCTTTTTGCCACCCTTGCTTTTCTGTTTGCTCATGCCCCCATGGACAGCGCTGGTAGAGCGTGGCGGTTTGGTGTTAGCCGCTTTAAATCGATCTGCGTGTGTTGTAACTTTTGGTTTGTACTGATGTTTGATCTGAATAATCCGCGAGATACCAAACGCAACGGAAAGATAAATTTCTCTTCGTTGTCCATATAAATCCGGAGCTCCGGGGTTGCCATTAATATCAGGAGGTCCTGCAGGATTTTTCAATTCATCGATGTAGGCTGCTGTCCGGGTGTCAAAAATCCCGAAGTTGGCCCGGCCATCAAAGTTGAGACTCCAGTCATCGTTCAAATCAAAATCCGATCGCAACCCTAAAGCAGCAAACAACTGAAAGGCATTAAATTTATCTTTTGAAACATACACTTCATTATCAAGTTGTGGTACAAATACACCATCATAAACTTGCTCATAACCCGGATCGGTAGGAATACTTACTCCGGCCGGGTATCTCAATTTGGTTGCCTGGTCGGGTGAGGATATGGTAAAGGTGTCTTCACCTTTAATTAAAAAACTTGGGGTGATAGCAGCTACCAGGCTCAATCTGAAAAAAGACATGTCGTTGATGTGCAATTTGAGTGCGACAGGAACGCTGAAATAATTCATCTGTACGTTACGGGTCCCAACATCCCCACCGGTAGTATTCTTGATGATAAATTTTTGCCCCGTTTGTGTGTAGTTGGGAGTGAGTAAGATTCCATGCCCCACCCGGTCGTAGCCGTAGGCAAAACCAACAGGTGTTGCCCGGATGGTAAATCTTCCGACAAATCGGGGATCTTTGTTTAAACCCTGGTCAACCGTGAAAGGAAAATTAAAACCACCAAATACTCCAAAGGCCTCAATATCCTGAGCATAGGATTGAGTAATTAGTAAAAATAAAAAGCCAGTAAAAACGGCTCTCATTGCGGGTGTCAGGTTCGGTTAAAAGTCTCTTAAATCAACTCAGAAGCCATTTTTTTGCTTTTGGCAGAATTACAAATCTAAGATAATAAAGGGAATTAACACGGCCTTTAAGACCTCACTTGCGGTATTTTTGGCTGCTTTTACCGCATAATCGATTAAGGATTTGAAGGAAAATTTTGTTCCTGTAAGGTCCTATTGTAACACTCTTAATGGGAACCAACCAGTGTCTTGAGACCAATCGCATTAATGCCAAGTTGAATAATAAGCATGGAGGTATTGGCCCGGGCTGTATCAAACGTAACAAATCCATCGGGGTCAAGTTTCACAGAGTTGCGAACTACATAATTCACTTCATCGCCCCAGAGGTAAAGTACCCGTAGCGTAAACCCGGGATGGCCTCTTTTTTTAGGGTTGGTATAAAAACCAGCACCTAAACCATAATTCACTCCGGTATCTTTTACATTGTTGATTACTTCCCGTTGATCATCATTAAAAATAAAATCAATCAGGTCTTTGTTGATCTTGGTTTTGGTGTTATAAAGTTTCAATCCTACCAGCCCATCCAGAAAGGGAGTTATAGTTCCATGCTCATATTTAGGACGTAACCTGCCAATTGCATTCCAGGTAAAAACATTGTGCGTGGTCTTTAACGAAGGTGCTGTGGTGGTAGCCGTTGTCTTTTCCTGTCCGTACGTGAAATATCCAAAATCAAGGCCGATGAGAATGGGTGAAGGTCTGTTCTCTAATAGGGGACTGAACACAAGACCTGTTCCAATCCCGAACCCAAGATTACCAAAGTCATTATTAATTACCTTCCTGAATTCTTCAGAAGGAATTGCCATTTGGCCGGTCAGGTAGAAGTTGATGTAAGAAAATTTTAATGAGTCAGTTTGCTGGGCGTATAAAGTCCGTAAGCTTGCGCCTGAAAGTAGCAGTACGAAGAGAAGTTTGGGTTTCAACTCATGCTAGGTTATGATAAACATTCTGCACATCATCATCTTCCTCCAATGCGCTGATACATTCCATTACTTCATCTTGTTCCGTTTCACTCAATTCTTTGGTGGCAGTAGGAATATATTGAAGCTCCGAACTTTTTGGCTCCAGACCTTTTGACTCGAGAAATTTTGCCATGTGACCAAACTCAGTGAACTTGGTGTACACGATAATTTCTTCTTCCTCTTTTTGAATATCCTCGGCACCGGCATCAATCAGGTCCAATTCCATCTCATCCAAATTTAATTTGGAGGGATCGAATTTAAAAATACCCTTTCGCTCAAACATAAATGCAACGGAACCAGAGTTGCCCATGTTACCGCCATGCTTGGAAAAGCGAAGACGAATATTCGCTACGGTACGGGTTGGGTTATCGGTTGCACATTCCACTACCACAGGTACACCATGGGGCGCATACCCTTCATAGATTATTTCTTCAAAATCTTTTTCTTCTTTACTCGAAGCCCTTTTGATGGCAGCCTCCACACGGTCTTTTGGCATGTTTAATCCCTTGGCATTTTGAATGGCCATACGCAACCGCGGATTGTTATCCGGATTGGGTCCGCCTTGCTTTACGGCAATGGCTATATCTTTGCCAATGCGGGAGAATCCTTTCGCCATTTTATCAAAGCGGGCGAACATTTTGTGCTTTCTCTTTTCGAAAATACGTCCCATAAATACAGTTATTGAGGGGTAAAAATAGAGCGAGATTCTGATTAGTAAAAATTTAGTTTTCGTCCGTCAGCGAACAAATTCGTTCGATTGAGAACAAGTTCAGAAGATCAGACCCCATTTTAGTAGCTCAAAATGCAGATTGGGGTGATGGCACCAGGATTGTATGGGCAGGTAGATTCCTGAGTGAATTTGAGTATGCAACCAAATCAGGGGATTTATAATCTGATCAAAAACCTCTACGTATGTTTCTTAACTATTTAAAAATTGCTTATCGCTCCTTATTGAAATATAAAGGCTATGCTTTGATTAATCTTGTCGGCTTGTCTTTAGGGTTAACGGCTGGAGTACTTATTATGATGTATGTGCTGGATGAAGTATCCTTCGATAAGTTCCACACAAACAAGGACCGACTCTATCGAGTAAACACTTCCTTCACCACACCGGAATCGGGTAATGAGTCAGCCAATGAAACCAATGGGTGGCCGATTGGTAAAGTGCTTGAAAAAGATTTTCCTGAAGTTGAAAAAGTACTGTATACCCGTAGTGCCAATTTTTTACTGATTAATCATGGCGACAAGCGGATACGACAGAAGAACCACTTTGCGTCTCCTGAATTCTTTACTATGTTTTCTTTTCCGTTGCTGAAAGGAAATACTACAACTGCTTTGCTTGAACCATACAGCATCGTAATCTCCGAAGAGATGGAACGAAAATATTTTCCGCAGGGTGATGCCCTCAACAAAACGTTGATCATGGCCGATACCCTGAACATGGTTGTTACGGGTGTAATGGCCAACATACCCGCCAATTCACATATTCAGGCCGATATGCTGATTTCTTTCTCAACCTACCCAGCATTGAATACCCAATTTAGTTATGAGGATGGCTGGGGTAATATTAACATGCGCAATTATATACTCTTAAAAGAAGGAACCGACTTCAAGCTCTTTGCATCCAAAGCAAAAGATATTTATATGAACCGGGTGGGGGAGATGATGAAAAACTGGGGAGTTTCTGCTTATGTGTTGTTTGAGCCTATGCCTGATATTTATTTAAAAACTAAAAGTGGAAATGGGATGGGCCCTGTGGGTAGTATCGATCGGATATACCTTGTGTCAGGTATTGCTGTTTTTGTTATTCTGCTGGCGTGTATCAATTTTGTTAATCTCGCAACCGCACGGTCAGTCTATCGGGCACGTGAAGTCGGGCTGCGCAAAGTGGTGGGCTCAACCCGCAACGGATTAATTGCACAGTTTTTAAGCGAGTCGTTTGTCCTCACCATGATTTCATTATTTTTTGCATTGGTTCTGATGGGTCTTTCCTTACCCTATTTTAATCAAATGATTGGAAAGAATTATCAACTTTTATCGCTGGCTAATCTTTCTATTGTGATGGGCACAGTCATTTTAGTTGTGATGGTTTCGTTGCTGGCTGGCTATTACCCGGCTTTAATTATGTCTGCACTTAAACCGGTAGAGGTTCTTAAGGGAAAAATGCATACGAGCGCCCGAGGTGTTATGTTAAGACGCTGTCTGGTTATTTTTCAATTTGTGATTTCAGTTGCATTAGTTACGGGCACGTGGATCGTTTTGGATCAGCTTACCTATATGCAGAAACAAAAACTTGGTTTTGATAAAGATGAAATATTTATAATCAATGCAGCACGGGTTAATTCTTCCAACCCTCAGGCCTTCGAAGCATTTAAAGATCAGCTAGCCTCGCTGGCTATGGTGAATGGTGTTTCTTACACCAATGCAGTACCGGGTAATCCAGGATGGATGGGACAAGTAGCTTATGCGGAAGGTAAATCTGGTGAAGATGCGGTGAGTGTAGAATATATGGCTGTGGATGATAATTATCTTGCTGTATTGGGTCTTGAGTTAATTGCAGGCCGTGCATTTGATAAACAACGGGCGGCTGATTTAAAAGAAGGATTAATCTTAAATGAGACTGCAGTATCTGTGTTTGGTTGGTCTTCACCGGAAGAAGCACTTGGAAAAAAAATCACTTCACCTTCGGGTACACCTCAGGGAGAAGTAATTGGTGTTGTTAAAGATTACCATCAATTAGGCCTGCAGCAGAAAATTGGCCCCATGACCATGGACTATGCACCCAATTACAGCTATCTATATGCGATAAAATTTAAGGCGGCTAACACGCAAGAATTGATAGCATCCCTTCATGAACTATGGACAAAAACTTTTCCGGGCTTTGATTTTAATTATTTCTTTCTGGATCAGGATTTTGAAAGACAATATCAATCGGAGCAGCGACTGGCCAATGTGTTTGCACTTTTTGCAGGCATCACGATGGTTATTGCCATGATTGGATTGCTGGGTCTTGTCTCCTTCATGGTGGTAGCAAGAACCAAGGAGATTGGTATTCGCAAAGTATTGGGAGCCGATGTTTTCAGTATTGCAGGAATACTGAGTAAGGAATTTGTTGTCTTGGTTTTGGTTGCCAACCTGATTGCCTTTCCTTTGACCTGGTATTTTGCCAATGAGTGGCTGCAGACTTTTGCTTTTCGTATGTCTGTAAATCCTATGTTATTTGTAGCAACTACCGCAATGGCGATTGTGATTACCTTATCGGTAGTGAGTTTCCAAACTATTAAAGCGGCACTTACTGATCCTGTAACTGCATTGCGGTATGAATAGATGCTCCGCAATACTTACCGTTTAAACCCAGTAACATCAGCTTATTCACAGAATACTTTTCATTGCGCAAAGCGTGAGGTACATTGATCTCTTAACCAAACTGAAATGAAAAGACTTTTTGTATTTCTTTTTGCTATTTCTACAATCTCTTTGTGTGGTCAGAATCTTGTCGATTCGGCCCAGCGTGAAATCGTTTTCACATCGGTGAATGTTGTGCCAATGGATACCGAGCAGGTGCTCGAAAATCAAATGGTGCTTGTAAAAAATGGACGGGTTTCAGCCATTGGTAAAAAATTGAAATATAGTAAAGATGCATGGGTGATTGATGCAAAAGGAAAATACCTGATTCCGGGTTTGGCTGAGATGCATGCACACGTGCCACCCAATGATAACCTTGAAGCGCATAAAGAAGTTTTATTTCTGTTTGCCGCCAATGGTATCACCACCATCCGCGGGATGTTGGGTCACCCCAGTCATATTTCCTTGCGATCAAAGATTAACAACGGAGAAATTCTGGGACCCCGGTTTTATACAACCGGTCCCTCATTCAATGGCTTAAGCGTAAAGACGGCCGAGCGTGGAGTAGCCATGGTGCGCGAACAAAAAACTGCCGGTTATGACTTTCTTAAACTTCATCCTGGCTTAACGAAAGAAACCTTTGCGGCAGTTTCGTCAACAGCCAATGAAATTAAAATCCCGTTTGCCGGACATGTGTCGTTTGGGGTGGGGGTGTGGCGTGCCATTGATGCTGGCTATTCTTCCATTGATCACCTCGATGGATTTGTGGAGGCTATGGTTCCGGGCATTGAAAGTATGGTAGAGCAACAGACCGGTTTGTTCGGCATGTTTGTGGCGGATAAAGCAGATGAATCAGTAGTCCCCAGGCTGATGAAAGAATTGAAAGAGAAAAATATCTGGGTGGTGCCAACGCAATCGCTGGCCGATCGGTGGTTTAATGCTGATTATACCGGAGAGGTTTTTAAGCAAGATCCTGATAGTAAATACATGAGCCCGCAAACAGTAAATCAATGGGTTGATAGTAAAAAGAATCTGATGGCCAATCCACAGTACGATGCAACGAAGATTGAAAACTTCATTAAACTTCGTAGAAAGCTAATTTATGAATGTCAGCAGGCGGGAGTAGGTTTACTATTGGGGTGCGATGCCCCTCAGGTTTTTAATGTGCCCGGCTTTTCTACGCATAATGAACTAAAGTATTTGGTAGACGCGGGACTCACTCCCTATCAGGCATTACGCACAGGCACTGTGAATGTGGCAACCTATCTGAAGTTAGCCGATGCCGGTACCATCCGGCCTGGAGCTGTGGCTGATCTTGTGCTCGTGGATGGTAATCCCCTTACCAATATTACTAACTCTAAAAAAGTAGAAGGTGTAATGATTCGGGGCAGGTGGTTATCGAAAGCTGAGATCGATGCAGGATTGAAGCGATTGGAAAAGTAGTCACTAATCGCTTGCTTGTTGTTTGATTGAAATGTCATCACAAACCAGTAACTAGCAACGAGTAACCAGTACCTGATTTGTGACACTTTTCTCCTTCACCCTTACTTACACCGAAATCATTATCATACTTTGTGTTGCCTTACTCACCGGCATGGCAAAAACGGGTGTTCACGGTGCAGGCATGTTATCGGTTCCATTGCTAGCCAATGTATTTGGTGGTCAGCTTTCCAGTGGTATTATGTTGCCCATGTTAGTATTGGCCGATGTATTCGGGGTATGGTATTACCATCGCCATGCTTCGTGGCACCATCTTAAGATATTATTTCCGTGGGCAGCTGTGGGGATTGTTGTTGGCACTATTACAGGCACATACATCAATGATCAGATTTTTAAATTGATGATGGCCATTACTATTTTAGTGAGTGTAGTTATAATGCTGTGGCTCGAAAGGTTAGGTCAACCCGATAAGATTCCAAAACATAAGTCATTTGCGATAGCCACCGGAATAACGGGCGGATTTACATCCATGGTGGGCAATCTGGCTGGATCTGTAATGAGCATATATTTATTATCAGTCAGGCTTCCAAAAAATGCATTTATCGGCACCACCGCATGGTTCTTTTTGGTAGTGAATTGGTTTAAAGTTCCATTTCATGTATTTGCATGGCACACCATTTCCTTGAATACAGTTTGGTTTGACTTGACCTTGTTGCCTCTGATTATGTTAGGCGCCTGGTTGGGAATTATTATTGTAAAGGCATTGTCAGAAACCATGTACCGGTGGTTTATTATTGTCATGACGTTGGTTGCTGCCATCGGAATGGTTATTTGATTTTGTAAATTTGAATTATACAATAACATTATGAAGCCAGTTAACATCCACGAAAAATTCAACTTGTTTGCCGAAACCTGGACTCCAAAAATAATTGGTGAATTAAATGGTCAGTATGTAAAACTTGCCAAAGTAAAAGATGAGTTTGTATGGCACAGCCATGAGCACGAGGATGAGTTGTTCATGATTTTTAAGGGTACGTTGTATATGGATTTTCGCGATCGCACGGAAGTGATAAAAGAAGGCGAGATGATAATCGTCCCTAAAGGAGTGGAGCACAACCCGAGAACGAACGGTGAGGAAGTCTGGCTCTTGTTGTTTGAGCCCAAAGAAACTGCCCATACCGGAAATGTAGAACATGAACGAACCGTTCATAACCTGAACTGGATTTAAGGCAGTATGATCACGTATAGAAGAGCGAGTGCATTCGATCCGGACTTTCAGCATTTAATTATCGACCTTGATAAGGATCTATGGAGCCGCTACCCTGACATTCAACAAAATTTTGCTCCTTACAATAGAGTAGATGAAAGTTTTAGGGTGATACTTGCATATGATATAAATTCACCGATTGGTTGCGGTTGCTTCAGACCCATGAACGAAGAGCGCACCATAGAAATTAAACGTATGTATGTGAAACTTACCCATCGCAATCAGGGTTTCGGCAAAATTATTTTATATGGTCTTGAACAGTGGGCGAAGGAAGAAGGGTTCTTAATTTCAAAACTGGAAACCGGTATCAATCAACCTGAGGCGATAGCCGCCTATGAAAAATCAGGCTACACCCGCATTCCGAATTTTCCACCCTATGTGGAGGTAAAGGAAAGCATTTGTATGAAGAAGGTTTTGTAAATAATTTAAGGGTGTCATGCCGGGCTTGCCTGCCAATGGGTATCTTAGCAAGCAGCTAGACCCGGCATCCCGTTTTCTTTAACCAGAAACAGCCTATATGATTAGGCAAACACATATCAAATCAACATGAAATTCACTTTATACTTTTTTTTGTTGTTCACCATACAATCACTAGCACAGCGTGGTCCTGAAGTTGGTATGGTTACGGATTTTCAGAATGACAGCTTACTTCATGCATCTGGTTATCGATACTTAGTAGAGTCTACCAATAAAATTCTTTCACCGCGAAATGTTACGGACCAACAATTCGAAGAATATTCACTATCGATTAAAAAATTACAAGTGCCTTTATATGCTTGCAATCTTTTTATCCCGGGCGATTTAAAAGTTGTTGGCCCCAAAGTCGATGAGCAAGCCGTGCTGGCGTATGTGAAAGTTGTTTTGCAACGAGCGCAAAAAGCCAACCTTAAAATGATTATCTGGGGCAGTGGCGGATCGCGCGGAGTCCCGGAAGGATTTGACCACACAAGAGCGAAAAAACAATTTATAACCATAGCAAAAAAGATAGGTGCTTTAGCAGCGACCTATAACATTACCCTTGCGTTGGAAAGTCTCAATAAAACCGAGTGTAATTTTATAAATACAGTCGAAGAAGCGCTTGAAATCGTGCGCGCCATTGACCATAAAAATATTCGTTTGTGCGTTGACCTTTATCACATGGCAAAGGAAGGTGAGACCGCAGAGATAATTGTTACTGCAAAAGATTATGTCGTATACTGCGAGGTAGCTGAAAGGGAAGGCCGTACCCCACCGGGTGCTCAGGGCGATGATTTTTCGGAGTATTTTAAAGCCTTAAAAAAAATTAATTATAGAGGTATTATTGTAATTGAATGTAGATGGGGTGATTTGGCATCGCAGGCTCTTCTAGCAAAACTCTATCTTCAGAATCAGT
The DNA here is from genome assembly GCA_041736555.1 of Cyclobacteriaceae bacterium. Lineage (GTDB taxonomy): Bacteria > Bacteroidota > Bacteroidia > Cytophagales > Cyclobacteriaceae > ELB16-189. Next base: position 7,200 of record JBGSTJ010000048.1, on the reverse strand, counting down.
TCAATACGGTATGGAGAAATTAAATAATTGTAGGATGCGCTTTTTGATTTTTATTGTTATTCTATACACATTCTATGGACTTTCAGCTCAGGATCCATTACGCTTTGAGAAAGAAATTCAAAGTCTGATTGCTGGCGATTCTTCAGTAAGCAATAAAAATATAATCCTTTTTACAGGGAGTTCAAGTATCAGGTTTTGGAATAGTTTAGAACAAGATTTTCCGAAACACAACGTAGTCAACCGGGGTTTCGGGGGGTCTGAAATGAAGGATATACTCTATTATGCAGAGCCGCTAATCTTAAAGCATAAGCCAAAGAAAATCTTTATTTATGAGGGTGACAATGATATTAACGCTGGAAAAACTTCTGAAGAGATATTAAAAACAGCAGATGAACTGCTATCACTTATTCGAGCTCGTCTCCCCAAAAAAATTGAAATCATTTTTATTTCTGCCAAACCAAGTGTAGCCCGATGGCAGTTGAAGGAACAGTATCAAGCCTTTAATTCACAACTAAAAGTATGGACATCAAAACAGAAACGGGTTAAATTTGCCGATGTATGGACCCCCATGTTGGATGACAAAGGTGAGGTGCGTGCAGATCTTTTCGTTGAAGATAATCTGCATATGAATCAAAAGGGCTATGAAATCTGGACGATTGTCTTACGAAAATTTATGTAATAAATAGAAACTACAACTCCTATTCTCAAATCTCATATCTCAATTCTAAAATCCGTCATCTCACCAACTGCACCCAACCATTAATTTCTTTCTTCCTGTCTTGCGGATAAAGTCTTTCAAACTCTACTTCGGCCCGATAAAAATACACACCTTCACTTAATAAGTGTCCGTCAGTTCCAACTCCATCCCATTCAATACTGGTGTTTCCGGCTTCTGAAGTGAATTGATAAACCGGATTGCCCCAGCGATTGTACACCGTGAATAAGACACTCCTTACAAAACGCGGACAGCGAATTGCAACCGCTGGCCCACCAGGTTGCGGATTCGTTTCGAGATCAAAGTTTGCACTGAACACATCATTGTATCCATCTTCATTGGGAGTAAAAACATTGGGTAGCAAATAATAGGGACAATTGTCGTTGCACAACGAATCGCTCAACGGACCTTCCTGACCCAGCGCATCAATAGCTGAAATCTTGTAACATCGAGCGAAGGAGGGAAGTCCGCTATCGATATAAAAAGTATCTTTTACATTTTTTAGCAGAGTAAATTCACTATCGGGTGTTGAAGCTGCATATAGGTTATACGACACAATGTCTCTGCGGCAACCTGGCAAATCTTTCAATTTCCAGGTAAGTGTATTGCTGAATTCCGTTTGGTTGCAATTGTTTGAATTTAAATATTCTTCACAATTAACTATCGAGACTTCAAGTTCTTGTAAACAGGGAAGTAAGTCGTTTACCGGATAGGTGGTAATTACCTGCGAATAATTTTCCTGCAACAAAATATTAGGATTCCCATAAGTGCCCCGTGTTAAGATTCGATAGGAATATCGTTTGTCATCTTCCAGAGGTTCATCTTTTCCATCCAGATAATAGAAGCCATTTTCAGTTACGTTTACACTGTCAATTAAAATCATTTCCTGTGGATCTGGGCTCTCTACGGATCTGTAAATTAAGTGATAGGGTCTCGTTTGTGCTACGTTCGACCACGGCACGCTATCGCGCCAGCTAAGTTCAATCTGTTTAACTCCTGCAACAACGCTTAGCCGTTCGGAGGAAGCAACAGCCGATGTGTCTACGGCCACCATACTTTGTGCATTTTGCGGTTGGGCGTACAGCACAATCCGATAATTAAAAACGTGATCGTGAGAATTAATTCCGCTATCCACAAATGTGGTATCGGTTACCCGGCCCGCATTCACAATACTGGTATCGCCAACAAATCCACTGGCCCTATATATTTCATATTCGTAGGGTTTTGGAAATTGAACTTCATTAATCGCAAACGGACTTCGCCAACTCACCCTGATTTTTCCTTGTAAAGAATCTGTCTTCTCAACACTTACGTGCGTGATGATGGGTGCATCGGCTTCAATGGGGCCAATACATTTTTCGATGGAGACCATACTGGGTGTACTGGCCGGAGCATTGAAGTACGCCAGGATGCGGTAACAATAGGTGGCACCTACTACGAGACCTCTGCCTGAGTTAGTATCTGTGTAACTGGTTTGCGTGGGGTTTACTTCAGCAATCAAATTGTAACCAAAAAACTTTGGCAAACCCGGACTACATAAACCCGGTACAAATGGATAAGAATCTACTTTACGATAGATCTGAATTTTATTGGCATTGTTGCATGCATAGTCGCTCCATTCCAGTTCGCCATAACGTTTCACTAAGTCTAGTTCAGTATTTATCCACTGTGGTGCCGGGGCTACCACCTTTATATTCCAGATTTTAAAATTCACCAGCTTAGGTCCCTCGGGTGGGTTGTCGGTAATTTTAAAAACAACCTGATAGGGTTGTTGTCGCACGTGAATACAATCGGTTTGCCATTGGAAACGTAATTCTGCAGGAGGATCCGAGGCTGTAAACTCAAACGGACGAGGAGAAAAAGTGGCAGGAATTTTTTCTGGTGAGAATGAAATTAGTTCCGAGAATACTTCAATAATCACCGGATGTTTGTCACCATCCAATCCTTTTATCAATTCATCAATCGTAGTACCTGCTTCTACACATACATCAACGGGTGCTATAAGTTCAGGCCGGATGTTTAGACATTCCTCTACAACAATCTGCATGTCGCGCGTGGTTGTACTTAGTTTTCGATAGAGATTGGTAACAGAGTCCTTGCGCCATTCAATAATTTTAAATGCGATGTTGTATTCGCCCAGCGTGCCGGGAGCGTCCCAGGTCAGCAGTCCGGATGCGGTATTGATTGTGAAAATGGGGGGACCATTTCCCAGTTCATTGCCTTGATTAAAGTTGGCATAGAATCGATTGTTGTTGGGTGGCGTATAATTAGCAAACGTGGTGGGGCTGCTTGCCGGAACAGAGAGTTCGTACGATAAACTGTCGCCATCAATATCATAGGCACCCGGAGTGTGAAAGAATGCCGACTTATAACAAGCGCGATCCAGTGGGGGCACAGCAAGTATGGGAACGGTGTTACATCCATTGATTGGATCAATCGTAAAATTTACAAACGTTACATAGGGCACATCATCCGAGTTGGCAATGTTAAGTATGCCGCTGCTCCGGTCCCGCTCGACATAGGTGATCGTGTAATTGCCATTACTGGAATAAGTATGATTTACGGTGAAGGTTGCCACAGCAATGTTTCTGCCGAGGTCGGGCCGCAGGGTGGCTGCAGTAATCGGAATTCTTACCGATGAACCATCACCGAACAAGACCTCACTACCTGTACCGAACCGGGTGTTGGACAGCGTGTTTAAGTAAGCAACGATCGTTATTTTGAACGTCCTTGGAGTGGCACAGATAGGTTCAACTTTTATGTCGGCAGCGCGCACGTGTGTAGCTTCTGCATGGTTAAGGCAGAACAACGATCCCAAAATCAAAAGCGTGATGCGCATACTATACCGAAAAGTTTTCAATTTACTTAAATTGAAGTGAACACAGGGTTTTCAACTGTAAATAAGTATGATCGGTTAAAAATCTATTTGATTTGAGACCGAGACTATCACCTTCGAAAAGATGATTTCCATCATAGTATATAAAGAAGCTCTTCAGTACCTTTAACAACATTGAAAGTTGAGTGTTAATTAATTAAAGAACTGTGAGATATGAAAAATTTAAATGCAATAGGCCTTGATAGTACAAAATCAGAAGAGTTGGCAAATCTTTTAAACCAGCTGTTAGCAAATTATTCTGTGTTTTATCAGAATACACGTGGTTATCATTGGAATATCAAAGGCGAGAAATTTTTTGAACTTCATCTTAAGTTCGAAGAACTATATAATGACTTGTTCCTAAAAATTGATGAAGTAGCAGAGCGTATTCTTACCCTTGGATTTACACCAAGACATAACTATACCGAATATTACAAAGTGTCTGTGATCAAAGAAAGCACCGAAGTTTCAGATGGCTTAAAAGCAGTCAGTAATATTCTGGAGTCGTTTAAAATAATCATTGGCATCCAACGAAACCTGTTGAGTCTATCGGCAGAAGTAGGGGATGAGGGCACCAATGCATTGATGAGCGACTACATCCGGGCCCAAGAAAAGCTGGTTTGGATGTATTCGGCTTTCTTAAATAAAAAATAGAATTCCTGTTTAGCTTTTTGTAACATTTTGACTTTCGTAAAGTCTTAGTTTCGTATTTTGTCTACATGTTACAAAAAATCAGGAATTCATTTGCCCTGGCGTTTGGGAATATCCGCTCCAATCTCCTGCATACTTTACTATCTGTGCTGGGCATTGTCATTGGCGTGGCTGCGCTGGTATCGATACTTTCTCTTATTGATGGGATGGAGCGACTGGCGCGGGAACAAATTTCAAGCACCACCTCGTTGAACGCGATCATGGTACAATCCCGATCACACAAAAGTGTCAATGATGTTAGGATTAAAAGAGATACATTTTATGTGATTGATTACGATCATTTCAAACAACTGACAAACATACTCACTAGACCTGCAGAGGGAGTATTCAGAACTTCTTTGGCTGGCGAAGTGGTGTTTGACAATGGTAAACGAATAGGGGCCTACGCGTGGACAAGCGCAATGCCTATACGATCTGATACTGCTAAATTTACCGGGGCTGTCTACCAGGTTGATGATGTAGATCAGAAACGTAATGTAGTGGTAGTTAACCAGGCGTTTGTTACGGCTGCTTTGTTAGATAGCATCACGATTGAACCTGGGCAAGTTGTTAATTTTCTCGGTAAGGAATTGAAAGTTATCGGCATCGTTCCGGAACCAAAAGTTAAGGCGCCTCAAATCTATTTTCCAATCACGTTGCTCACAACAGCCGAACTATATGCTCATCCACCCATGGTATATATGGATGCAAAAAAGACGGAGGATATTCCTTTCTTAAAAGAAGAAATCACAAACTGGCTTGAAAAGAATTACGGTCAGGCACAGGAAAACTTCACCATTCAGACAAATGATTTTCGTATTGACCAGGCGACCAAAGCGTTCTTACTCTTCCGGGTAATTATGGGTTTGATTGTCGGCATTTCTGTGCTGGTGGGTGGTATTGGCGTAATGAACGTGCTATTGATATCGGTGACAGAACGAACCGCAGAAATTGGAATCCGTAAAGCAACCGGAGCCAACAGACGCGATATTATTTTATTGTTTTTGTCAGAGTCTATAACAGTTTCAGCCTTTGGCAGTTTCCTGGGCCTGGTGATTGGCGTTGTAGGTACCATGATCATAATTCCCATCGTAACAGCGATTACCAAGGTGCCATTTCAGGCCGACTATACCTTGAATACTCTTCTTATCATCACCATCGTTTCCTTGCTGGTGGGTATTGTTTTTGGAACCTATCCTGCCATCCGCGCCTCGCGACTTAATCCGGTGGATGCTATTCGGCATGAGTGAGAACCTCATCGTAAATGAATTCCGGTCATCGCGGGCAAGTTAACCGCATTTCATATCCATCACCTCTTTTTCAAAACGCGACCCGCGATCCAGTTAAAGTAACGCCTGAAATGCATTCGTACTCCCCGTGGGATTGCGGGTCGCGCCTTCTTAAATGTTAAATTCATCCAATATTTATATTGTGCATACTTCGTCTTGAGAAGCATTCTGCTTGCCCGCAATGACACTATGAAAGGCCGCGTTGTCACTGAAAAGCAGAAAAAAAACTTCCGATCGGGTAGGGGTTCCCCGGATCACAATTGTCATACGGGCATAACTACATCTTTTATGAAAACCCGTTTTGTATTTACCAGTTTAATTATCGTTTTAGTGTCGATAGCGGCCACGGCACAAGAGGTCCGGACTTTATTTGGCCAGGGCCGAACCACCGGAGGCTATGGTGCGCTGTCCAATAAGGTGACCACCATTGGTGGCGAGTTTGCCAACCTCAGTGAAATCTATGGGGGCGTATTTATCAACCGCAGGTGGATGGTAGGCCTTGCCTTTGCGGGATCGACCAACGATTTGCGTGTGCCCGTAGAGTTTAGCGTTGATCCTTTGCAACCTATGACCTATCAATATGGGCAAGGTGGACTCAAGATTGAACGCGTATTTGGTTCCAATAAACCCGTGCACCTGGTGGTGAATTTATTTAGTGGTGTTGGTTTTACGGCTCAATACAACCGCAACGATTGGCATGACTATAATTATCACTACGACTACCACTCTTCGGTGCATGACGAGAACTGGTTTTATGTGCTGGAGCCCGGAGCTCAACTGGAGTTAAACCTTTTTCGCTGGATGCGCCTGAGCCCGGGAGTTTCTTACCGCCAAACCTATCAAAGTGATGGACTGGGTTTGTCTGATAGTAACTTAAGCGACTGGTCGTATAACCTCACCGTTAAGTTTGGTGGCTTTGGCAAACGCACCAAAAGCAGCACGAGTAACACGAACTAATCAAGCTAAAAGTGGTTTATTAGTAGGATACTTTACTGATAAACCACTTTAGCATGAAATGGAATGACGTTTTACAATACGCAACGAAAGGAAACCTGACGCCCCCGACACGAGTTGAAAAAAGTGATGAAGAATGGAAGCGCCTCCTTACCGAAGAAGAATTTTATGTAACCCGTAAGAAGGGAACCGAACGGGCCTTCACTGGAGAATATTGTGAAGCGCATGAGGCCGGGCTCTACGCATGTCGTTGTTGTGGTACGGTGCTCTTCGATTCCCGAACCAAATTTGAATCGGGTACCGGATGGCCGAGTTTTGTTTCCTCCGTTGAACCGAACGTAATCAAATACACGAAAGACACCAGCTACGGCATGACCCGCGTGGAAGTAGAGTGTAGTGTGTGCGATGGTCATTTAGGCCATGTGTTTCCGGATGGCCCACCCCCCACGGGCCTGAGATTTTGTATTAATTCAGCTTCGATAAAGCTGGTTTAACAACCGTGCTCCTCCATCTGTATGTGCCCCTTGTATAGGGATAGTTTGGGCTACCTGGAGGCTTTGAGACCATGGGTACACAAAAAAAATATCAGCCATTTTCTTCGAAATTGCCCTGCTTTCGCAGGATTTCATGTAATTTTGATATAAGGGAAATATCATCAATACATATACACAGACGTT
>JBGSTJ010000019.1:0-323449 GCA_041736555.1 Cyclobacteriaceae bacterium | reverse complement strand
GGGTGCGGTATTTTTTATTACCTTGATCTCTAAATTTACCCCGCTATGGATACGTCCAACAAGGATAACACCAATACCCCGAAGGAAACTCAAGGCCCAAAAAAGCCGCTGCAATACAAGTTTCGCGATATCAAAGTGCACTCCTCCGATGAGTGGATGGCGGATGCCACCAAGAAATACCGCAAGGTTTTCGATCGGTTCGAAACCACCTACATGCGCGTAGAGTTTTCCTTCTTCAACAAACTGTTTGACGAAGGCGATTGGGAAGCCAGTGTGCGACTGAAATGTTTTTATATCAATGGCAGCAACAAAAATGAACTCTGCAACCTGGAAACAAAGCGCGTCATTCTGAAAGATGAAAACATTGTGTATGTGCGGCAGGCCTGGGGCAATGCAACTGCGGGGTCGTATTGGTTTCGGGGCGATTACCTGTGGGAAGGCTACATCGATGATGTAAAAGTAGGCGAAGCAAAATTTTATGTAGAAGATCTGGGGCAAGCCAAAGAAGGCGAGAATCTTTACTTTGATATTGAATCAATAAAATTATTTGAAGGCGATGGCCTAGCCTCCACCCTGCCGGAGAAAAAGTATTTAAAAAAATTCAGTCAGAAAGACACCCGGTTTGTGTGGTGCGAATTCAAGTTCAAACCAAAAACCACCAAAGATTTTTTTACCGAACTCTTTTTCAACTTCTATGATGAAGCCGGTCGTTTGAAAGGCAGCCAGTCGTTGCTCACGTATGTAGCCGTAAACACCAACGGACAATCCTATACTTTATATCCCGGCTGGGGCGGAGATACACCGGGCCGCTGGGGCCATGACAACTATACGCTGGAAGTTGTGTTCATGGATAATCTTATTGCCACCGTTCCTTTTCCGATAGGCGAAGCAGTTGAGGCTGGTGATGTGCCCATCGTTACCGACTCCGGACAATTAATAAAACAAACCGCCACGCATCAGGCTGGTATTACCGGAGCTAAAACACCGGATGATTTGTTGCATGAAAGTCTGGCGGAGTTAAATGCACTGGTAGGTTTAACGCACATTAAAAATGAAGTGAATGAGATGGTGCAGTTGGTTCGCTTCTATCAGGAAAGCGGAAAAGATGTGCTCAACAAATTTTCGTTGCACACGGTGTTCACAGGAAATCCGGGCACAGGAAAAACAACGGTAGCAAGAATTCTGGCTAAGATTTATAAGGGCCTGGGCATTTTGGAAAAAGGCCATCTCGTAGAAGTAGATCGCGAAGGTTTAGTGGCGGGCTTCATTGGCCAGACAGCTATCAAGACGGGTGAGAAAGTTAATGAGGCGATGGGTGGGGTTCTTTTTATTGATGAAGCTTATTCGCTGGCAAGTGGCAAAGGTTCGCAACATGATTTTGGTGCGGAGGCCGTGCAGATCATTTTAAAACGTATGGAAGACCTGCGCGGAAAGTTTGGTGTCATTGTAGCCGGCTATACCGACAACATGCATGAGTTTATTCAATCCAACCCCGGCTTAAAATCGCGCTTCGATAAATATTTTCTGTTCGATGACTATTCTGTAGATGAGATGAATGCCATCGCCACTTCTTTGTTTACGAGAGAAGAGGCGACCCCCGATGCCGCAGCAGCAGCCCATCTGAAAAACTATTTTGCATTTATCCATTCTTCAAAGGATAAACATTTTGGCAATGCCCGCACGGTGCGACAGGTAGTAGGTGAAAGTGTAAAGAATCAACATCTGCGCCTGGCCGCCATGAAAAAAGAAGATCGCACTCCGGAGTTGATGTCCACCATTATCATGAGTGACGTAGCTGAGTTTGAGATTAAAGAAATCAAACAAGAAAGAAATTCGATGGGCTTTCGGGTTGGCGGCAAAGAATGATGCAAGACAACGGAATTTACTTTGGAATCTTCAACCGCTGTTGGTTGGCGATCATGGTCGCATAACTGGGCGTGTGGACCTCAAAAATGTTTTTTAACTCTTTGAATGAACTCATCATGCTGGTGATACCATCGCGGATCGGATTCTCTTCCAGCCCCAGATACCCCGCTACTTCCGGCCCCAGAAAATATCGCACCTGCGACTCAATAAAAATGGCTTGCCTCGGTGGCACGACTGTTTTATAATAGTTCATTAATTCTTTGGCAAGGCCCACACTCTCCTCCGACTTTTTAAAATTTCGTTTTTCAATGGTGCGCGCGAGGGTGGCTGCCTGTTGAAAAGAATCCGGCAACAACTCCTGGTCAACGTATAATTGATACCCGATGTAGCGCCACAAAAAGAGAAAATCTTCCTTCTCTATCTCGGTAAGGATAAAGCCTGATTTTTGAAGTCCGAGTAAAATAATATAGGAGAACGCAAGGTTGGTGCCCGCCATATCTTCCTGGTTAATGGGTTGGCCCCACTCAGCAGACCAGTTTGCTTGCTGCAAGTAATAGCGCGCGATGGCGTGAATGAGTCTCGTTTTATTGATATGGATATGCCCGCTGCCCGACTGTGTTAATCCACCCGGGGTAGAAACACTGATAATAAATTGAGCGGTATCGAATAATCTTTTCCCCGGAGCCTTGCGCATTTTTTCCGACAGATAGAGTGCTTTGTTACCGGGTGAACCTGCATAACAATACGGCAATGCCAAGGCACCCAGCAACGTCATGATCTCCATCGCATAAGCTTCGAAAACCTGTTGTCCTCTTTGCAATTTCTTTTCATCGAACCAGACCGGCAACGGCTTGCGCGATAACAGAAAATCTTTGGTTGCAGATGGTCTGGCCTGCACAAGTTCCATGTCGGTAAGTTGGAACAGCGCATATAACTCAGTTTGCTGACTATTGGTAAATAAGCGCTTTACCAGCTCGTCAGCGGCATCATCGGTTCGCTGGCGTTGTTTGTTCAAAAATTGCGTTGTGTACTTCATTATGTATCCGCTATACTAAGTCAGGTAAACCCGAAATTGTTTTGAATTTAGACCGGAGTTGGGGAATTAATTCACAGAATGTTACGTCAGTAAAATGTATAACCTTTCAGGTAATGCCCCATTCTGCAAACCAACCTCAACAATTGACATGCCAGGGCCTTTTGCGATATTGGGCATATTGTTTGACACAAACCTAAACCTATGCCGCATATTGCCATTATTTCCTCCAGCGTACGCACCGACAGAGTTAGTCATCGGGTAGCACTCTTCTTTAAAAATTATATTGACGAACATGAAATCGCCACCAGTGAGATCGTGGATCTGAAAGCATATAATTTTCCGGTATTTGAAGAACGGTTAAGTCACCAGCCTTATCCTTTGCCGGAAGTCCTTGATTTTGCTGAGAAGATAAAAAAAGCCGATGGCGTTATCATTGTTACCCCTGAGTATAATGGAGGGTATCCGGCCAGTCTGAAAAATGTGGTTGACCTGCTCTATGATGAATGGCGCAGAAAGCCGATTGCGATCTCCACTGTTTCAAATGGCGTGTTTGGTGGATCACAGGTAATTACTTCTTTAGAGTTTATACTTTTTAAGATGAAAGCGTGGGTGGTGCCGGCTATGTGCCCCATGCCCAAAGCCCACGAACTTTTTGATCCAGCCGGAATTCCTGCAGAAAAGGAGGCAATAGAAAAGCGGGTAGAACCGTTTGTTAAAGAACTCATGTGGTGTATTGAAGCAAATCGAAAGATGGAAACAAAATAATTGAATGAACTACTTTTTTCTCCGTGCACTTCTCTTATTCGATAAATTTTCTATCTGGTTAAAAGGTCTCACTTTTAAAGACATTCTGGTACTAAGTGGTAAAGCGGTTGCTGGCGTATTTGCACTGATTCTACTTTTTGTGATTTCAATCTGGAGTGGCTTGTTTGGTTCGTTACCCAATAAAAAGGAATTGCTGTTGGTACAAAATCCTATCGCCTCGGAGGTATACAGTGCCGACAGTGTTTTGTTAGGTCGCTATTTTATTCAGGAGCGATCGAATGTATCGTTTCAGGAAATTCCCAAACATACAATTCAGGCGCTTATCGCGACTGAAGATATTCGTTTCCGCAATCACAGCGGTATTGACATGCGCAGCGTGGGCCGCGTGTTGGTCAAAAGTCTTTTGTTACAACGCGAATCTTCGGGCGGTGGCAGTACGATCACACAACAGCTAGCCAAAAATTTATATCCACGCAAGGACTATTGGGCTTTTTCTTTATTCATCAACAAAATCCGGGAGATCATTATTGCTAAACGTATTGAAGCTATTTACGATAAAGACGGGATCCTTACCCTTTATCTTAACACCATTCCCTTTGGGGATAATACCTATGGAATAGGGACAGCCGCGCAACGTTTCTTTTCAGTGCCCGTAAACGCTTTGTCAATTAATCAATCGGCCGTGTTGGTGGGGATGTTGAAAGCTACGCGGTCATACAATCCCAGAATTTTTCCGGAACAATCGCAGCAACGCAGAAATGTGGTGCTGGCCCAATTAGGAAAGTATAAATTTTTAAAAGCGCATCAGGTCGACTCATTACAAGCTTTGCCGATTGAGTTGAAGTATAATAAGATGACACATCACACCGGGTTGGCACCTTACTTTCGTGAATACCTGCGGTTGCAACTCTTAACCTGGTGCGACCAGTATAATCTGGATCATGAAAAACCCATCAACCTGTATACCGATGGCTTGAAGATTTACACCACCATCGATTCGCGGTTGCAGCAATATGCTGAACAAGCGATGGAAAAACAGATGGCGGAAACTCAAAAGAAGTTTGTTGCGCATTGGGGTAAACGCGATCCGTGGCATCAATACCCCGGCTACCTGGACGAAGTGATTCGCAAATCACAACGTTATAATAAACTGGCGGCCCAGGGACTGGAGCACGATGAAATTCTGGAGATCATGAACAAACCCGTGTTGATGACCCTATTTACCTGGGAAGGTGAAGAAGATGTGATAATGAGTCCGGTCGACTCGTTGAAACATTACCTTAAGTTTTTAAATGCCGGCATGCTTGCGATGGATCCAGAACAAGGTGCCGTTCGCGTTTGGGTAGGTGGCATTAATCACAGTTATTTTCAATACGACCATGTGCAGGAAAGCACCAAACGACAGGTGGGCTCCACGTTTAAACCCATTGTGTATGCAGCCGCATTGGAGCAGGGTGTAGATCCCTGTACGTTCATCTCAGCAGAAAAAATTACTTACACGGGTGCAAAGGAATGGTCGCCTGCAAATTCAGACGATAATTATGAGCTTAAATATTCGCTTGCCGGAGGGTTGGCTCATTCTGTAAACACAGTAGCTGTGCGCGTATTGGAACAGGCGGGTATTAATAATACCATTGAGCTGGCACACGCAATGGGAATAAATAGTACGTTGGCTGCAGTGCCCAGCATTGCGTTGGGCACACCTAATATTTCTATGATAGAAATGGTGCGCGCGTATACTTGCTTTGCCAACAAAGGGAAAACCGTTGAACCGTTCTACATTACAACAATTGCCTCTCATGATGATATCGTGCTTGAGCAATACCAATCACCAAAAGCAACCCGCGCGATGTCGGCAGAAAGTGCAGCGCTAATTATAAAGATGTTACAACGTGCGGTAAATGAAGGCACGAGCTCGGGTCTGCGGACGAGTTTTGGACTCACCAATGATATTGCCGGCAAAACAGGTACTACACAATCCAACACCGATGGTTGGTTTATGGCGATAACACCCAAGTTGGTGATGGGTGCGTGGGTAGGCGCTGATGATCCAAAGATCCGGTTTCGTTCTACAGCGTTGGGACAGGGTTCAAAAACAGCTTTGCCAATTGTTGGTGAATTTTTAAGACTCTCCAATCAGGACAAAGAATTGAATTCCATCACACGAGCGCGCTTCGCTCCACTTCCACCCGAATGGGAAAGCAAAATCGATTGCGATTTATTTCAGGAAGATATAAATATTCTAGAGCGAATTTTTGGTAAAAAAGAAGAAAGCCAGGTAAGAGAGTTTGGAGACAAAAAGAAAGGCTTTTTCAAACGGCTCTTTAATAGGAATTAACCCTATTGGGATAATCCATTGTACACGTAGAATTAAATCCACGTATTTGATCATCACTTCATTCGCCTACAGGCAAACTACACTCAAACAGCACACTTCAGCGACCGTACTCTACGGCATTGCATTTGATCCCTCTACATTGTCTTCTATTAATAGGACTAAGAAGATACGCTATAATAAAATTAATAGTTATGAAAAAAATACTTTTCTACCTGATGGGGATTATTCCTCTTCTGGTACTCGTTTCGTGTTTAGAAGATATAGATGAAGGGCTTCCAGAGAACATCATACCGTCCACCGTGCGTGCAGAAACTCTCCATACCATTGGAGTGATGTTTCCCGATCTAAACAATGCGATAACGAGCCATCCGAGTTTGTTTCTACCTGAAGCTGAGAAGCGAATTGTATTGTCAACGGCCTCTGAAGTATATATCACGTTTGTTTCAGAAGGGGCCAGCAATCACAACTCATTAGGCTATTACACGTATAATTCATCGGCCTTACCGGCTGACACGACCCTGCTTAATCTACGCATTCTATTCCCTAGTGTAAACGATGGCATCCTTAAGCAAGGTGATATGTTACAGGTAGGCAAATCCATTTTCCCAGCAGGCACCGTGATAGGATTTTTTATCATTGTCAAAGGTTGGGAAGCAGAAAAAGTACACTTTGATCGCGAAAAACTCTTCACCGACATGGCTTACAATCCCAATACCGATCAGCAACATGTACTGTTCACGCTCAAAGATTTCAAGGAAGTTATTCTTGGCTTTGAGGACATCTCGGCCTCGACTCCCGGGCCTAAAACCAACGATTATAATGATCTCATTTTTACAATCACCGACAATAAAATTGGTCGCGAGGCAGTAAGCTTCAATCTTGATAATGTGGTGAAGTTATAATCACAGCTAGGAATTTTTCAGTCCCATCACTTCTCGACCATTCGTAAACAAACAGGCATAGAGACTTTTATCTCTTTGCCTGTAAAAGCTAGTTTACCCGTTTTTTTATCGCGTTGGAAGATTGTAATGTTATCGGTTTCCTGATTAGCCACCAGCACGAAATTCCCTGTGGGGTCAATCATGAAATTGCGCGGCCACTTGCCTTGCACAGACTGCCGCTCCACAAAAGTCAATTGTCCGGTGGCCGGATCTATTTTATAGCACACAATACTATCGTGCCCGCGGTTAGTACCATACAGAAACAACCCATCCGGTGAAACATGAATATCCGCACACCAGTTTTTTCCGGTAAAATCATCAGGAAGAGTTTTTACAGTTTGAATAGGCATTAATGTTTTGTCGTACTGATAGGCAGTGATGGAGGCATTGAGTTCATTGATCACATAGGCAAATTTCTGATTGGGATGAAAGGTCAGGTGCCGTGGTCCGCTGCCCGGTTCTGCCTGAACAAACCCAACTTGCTTGAGAGTGCCAGTCTGTTTCTCTACCTGATATTGAATGATTTTATCTTGTCCTAAATCCGGAACGAATACATCGTTCTTCGGACCGAATACAGCTGAGTGTGGATGCGGTGAAGTTTGCCGCTCCGGGTTTATACTTGAACCGGTGTGTGGAATATTCTGGAGCAACTCTCCTACCGACTTGTTTTCCTTTACCGGGAGGACACTGACACTTGCGCCCGTGTAGTTTGCCACTACAAGTCTCTTGCCTGCATGATCCATGTCAATATAACACGGATGCGCTCCACCGGAGGATTGCTCGTTAATTATTTTCAATTGCCCTGCATCGAACTGTAGTGCATAGACACCACCATCGGGTTCATTTTCGGCTACGGCATACACACTTTTTCCATCCGGAGCTATAGTTAGAAACGATGGATTTTTTAATCCCGCTACAACACTACCCGGTTTCACTTCTCCCGTGACAGAATTAAATTCATAAACATAAATCCCATCTGAAGTCCGGTTGGTGTAGGTACCCACAAGCAGGTGAAAAGTTTTCTTTCCCTTGGTTTGGGATATGGTTTGAGTAAAAGACATGAGACAGAGGAATATTAAAAGCAGGCGGATCATTCTCGATTCGTGTTAATTCATTAATGATTTTAAAGTTAAACTGATCATCTGACAAGAATAAAATACGGACATAATTTAACCATATGCAAGGCGAAATTTGTTCTTCTATGCGGAAAAATCGAGCAGGCTCTAAACCATCACGGGATCATCAAATTCCGGGCCAGGCAAACCAAACAAACTTTACATTCACTTGGCAATGAGTCGCCAGCGTGCTTTGGTTATTATTTTTCGGTCACCGGCCACACCTTGCTTCCACTCACCCGGTTCATTCTTCAAATCTTCTTCTGTCATTGTTTCTACCGTAAGAATCCCAGTCACCGAAATTTCTTTGCCCTCCACAGCAGGTTCCCAGGAGTCCAACCCGTTTATAGAGTAGTTGATTCTATCTTTGGTTACAACCATGGCGTTACCTTTTCCATTTCGCGCAATTCCAACAACGGTTATTTCCTGATCGATCATATCTTGACGCGTTGACTTGTGAAAAGGATGACAGGCAATGAAAATGACTGCCATGAATCCAATCCATTCAATACCTCTCATCATTAACTATCAATTTGGTAAAAGCAGCAACAAAAACCTATACCTGGATAACCTTTCTACCAACTCTGTTTGAAACAATGATATAAATCATGCATACCTATATCAAAGAATTACGAAAAAAGTACGTCATTTAAGATCCTATCAATCAACTAACATGGCAAAGAAAACCCCCATCGTCAGCGAAGTCAAAGCCCTTAAGCATACCTCGCGAAAAGCAAGCACGGGCGATATCATAACCGGAGACACCCCCGAAACAGCCAGAGCCCATACAGTAAACAGACGATTACGGGCGAAACTCAACAGCGAAGCGGCTGCCTTAAAAAATAAATTTGAACAGCCCGGTGATAAAAGAGCCATCGTCAAAAATTACCTTTCCAATTTTCCGCAAGAAGAAAAGAGACTTTTATTGAAAATCCTTAAGGAAGAATTTGCGCTTAACCCAGCTAAATTATCACGGGATAATGAACTTACCGATGGGTGGCAGGATGGTGAATATCCGTACAAATATTTAATGTCTCGCAAAAATTATGAATTTCAAAAATATAATCTGCAGGTAGAGTTATTGAAATTACAAGCGTGGGTAAAACAAACCGGAAGCCGGGTAATCATTCTCTTTGAAGGCAGAGATGCAGCGGGAAAGGGAGGAACCATAAAACGTATGATGGAAAATCTGAATCCACGGGGCGCGAGGGTGGTGGCCTTGGAGAAACCGACCGATGAAGAACGAGGTCAATGGTATTTTCAGCGCTATGTGAAACACTTGCCCACCCATGGTGAGATCGTTTTGTTTGACCGATCGTGGTACAATCGTGCCGGAGTAGAAAGAGTGATGAGTTTCTGCACGAAGGATGAATATTATGAATTTATGCGCCAGGCTCCCGAGTTTGAACGAAACCTGGTACGCAACGGCATTATCTTATTTAAGTTCTGGTTTTCGGTAAGCAAGGATGAACAAAGACGCAGGTTCAAAGACAGAAAAACGCATCCCTTAAAACAATGGAAACTTTCTCCTATTGATAAAGCCTCGCTGGATAAATGGAAAGACTATACCGAAGCAAAGGAAAAAATGTTCTTTCATACGGATACTTCCGATGCTCCCTGGACTGTGGTAAAATCAAACTGCAAAAAAAGGGCGCGCTTAAATGCAATGCGGTATGTGTTGACCAAAATTCCCTATAGTAATAAGGATGCCAACATGATTGGAAGAGTGGATCCCCTGATCGTAGGCCGCTCAAATGTGATTTATGAAAAAGGAGAAGATCATTTACTGGAAGATAAAAAATTTGGAAAAAATAAATCAGGAGGTAAGTGATCAGTTACAAGAATTAAAATCGGCAAATAAACCGCTAACCTGCCTGCCGGTAGGCAGGGGCGCAGAGGCGCAAAGTATTTACAAGTTGGAGATTCTCCGATGCTCATTAGAGAATAGTGAAGATTTGATCTGCATTTTTTTAAATCTCTTAGCGTCATTGCGGTAAAAAAAAACCGCTAAGGCGCAGAGGCGCAAAGTATTTACAAGTTGGAGATTCTCCGATGCTCATTAAAGAATAGTGAAGACTTGATCTGCCTTTTTTTAAATCTCTTAGCGTCATTGCAGTAAATAAAAAACCGCTAAGGCGCAGAGACGCAAAGTAATTACCCGTTGAAGATCATCCGATGCTAATAAAAGAGTAGTGAAGATTTGATCTGCAATTTTTTAAATCTCTTAGCGCCATTGCGGTAAATAAAAAACCGTTAACCGGCCTGCCGGTAGGCAGGGGCGCAGAGACGCAAAGTATTTACTAGCTAATAAGGAATGTACTCAAGGCGTCTGACCGCTCAAAGCGGTCTGACGCCTAATGTGTTGAAGATCATCCGATGCTCAATAAAGAATAGTGAAGATTTGATCTGCATTTTTTTAAATCTCTTAGCGTCATTGCGCCTTTGCGGTAAAAAACGAGTAAACCAAAGTGAAATAGGATTCTACAAATTCCCCTTCTTCGCTTCATCCACCGCATAATTGGCCGCACGGGCCGTCAAAGCCATAAACGTGAGTGAAGGATTCTGATTTCCTGTGGAGGTCATGCAGGCACCATCGGTTACAAAAACATTTTTACAACTATGGAATTGATTCCACTTGTTTAGCAGTGAAGTTTTTGGATCGCGGCCCATGCGCACACCACCCATTTCGTGAATATCCAAACCGGGCGCTTGTTTGCTATCGCGTGGACTGATGTTTTTGCAACCGGCTTTGTCAAGCATCTCCTGAGCCTGCACCAGAAAATCATTCATCACTTTCTCATCGTTGTCGGTATGTTCAATGGAAGTAATCAATTGCGGAATCCCCCAAGGGTCTTTCTGATCAGTGCTGAGTCGTACATGATTGCTTTCAATCGGAATAGTTTCGCCCTGCATCATCATGGAAACAGCCCACGTGCCGGGTTTGGCCAGTGTGTCTTTCAGTTGTGCCCCTATAGCATCTGTGCGTGAATTCATCCGATAAGCACCAAAAAACGACATATAGCCGCGCATGAAATCTTCTTCCTGTTTGCGCACATTGCGGAAGGAAGGCATCATCAATTGTGTTGGCCTGCGACCGTAGTAATAAGTATCTTCATACCCTTCAAAGATGGCATCCACAGAGCCACGGTAATTATGAAAGGCAACAAACTTACCCAACAAGCCATTGTCGTTACCCAAACCATTCGGAAAACGATTGGACGTTGAATTGAGTAACAGCAAATTAGAATTGATGGTGGCTGCATTGACAAAAATAATGCGGGCAAAAAATTCAAACACCTCTTTGGTTTCAGCGTCAATCACACGCACACCACTTGCCTTTCCTTTTGCCTCATCATATATAATAGAGTGCACAACCGAATGCGGTCTCAACGTCATGTTTCCGGTTTTCATCGCCCACGGCAACGTTGAAGAGTTAGAACTAAAGTACCCTCCAAACGGACAACCTCTTTCACAAAGCGTGCGCGCCTGGCATTGACCACGACCTTGTTGCTTATGAATTTCCTTTGGCTCGGTGAGGTGTGCACAACGGCCCATCACTACATCACGGTCTTTATAATTTTCTTTGATTCGCTCCAGAATATGTTTCTCCACGCAGTTCATCTCCCAGGCCTTCATCACTTCACTGTCAGGCAATGTTTCAAGTCCATCCCGATTGCCACTGATACCCGCAAACTTTTCTACATATGAATACCAGGGCGCAAGATCGTTGTACCGAATGGGCCAATCGACAGCAAAACCATCGCGACCGGGCGCTTCAAACTCAAAACGACTCCAGCGTTGCACTTGACGGGCCCACAGTAAAGACTTGCCACCGGTTTGATAGCCGCGAATCCAGTCGAAAGGTTTTTCCTGTACGTAAGGGTGCTCCGCATCTTTAACAAAAAACTGTTTGGTTGCATCGCCAAAAGCATAGCACCGATCAACAATCGGGTTGGCAGCTGTAACATCCAATGGCAATCTTCCGCGCAGGGGAAAATCCCAGGGGTTTTTGGTTGCCGTTGGGTAATCCTGCAAATGCTTGACATCGCGGCCACGCTCCAAAACAAGAGTTTTGAGTCCTTGATCGCACAACTCTTTGGCAGCCCAACCACCACTCATCCCCGATCCGATGACAATTGCATCGTACGTCATTTCCTTTGCTGCATCTCCTTGTATGTACATATGATTGAAAGATTTTAAGTTCTGTAATTTAATATCAATTCAGGATACCGCAATAAACGGTAGTAAAAGATTTCGCAAATCACATAGCTTTATTGATTAAGATTAATGACATGAAAACACTTATTGCTTTGTTTATTTTTGTTACTACCTGCTGCTTGGCACAATCCGTAACATCAGAAGAGCGTACCCAAGCCAACGACTATTTTACAGCAGGAAACTGGCCGCAGGTTGTGGTGGCCTATCAGGCGATCGCTAAACGGGAACCTCAAAATTCAAATGCACGGATGCGGGCGGGCATCGGACTTTTGAATCAATCTAAAACCACTGAGGCCATCAAACAATTGGAAGAATCCGTTGCACTGGGCACAAACCCACTGTCATTTTTCTATTTGGCTACAGCCTATGCACAGGCCAATCAACCAGAGAAATGTTTTGATGCGCTCGATAAATCGTTGGCAAATGGCTTTACTTCACTTACGTTGTTTGAAACAGATGGTAATCTTGCCAAACTAAAATCATCCACTACCTATCAGGCTTTGCATCAACGATTGCTGCGCGGAGTTTATCCTTGTCGCTATTCGAAAGAAGCCCGGAAATTTGACTTTTGGATTGGTGAATGGGACGTGAAATCAACAACCGGACTACCAGCAGGACGAAGTAGTATTGAAAACATCCTGGGCGAGTGTGTGATTTTTGAAAACTGGACCTCAGCAGCCCCGCAGAATTATGCCGGTAAAAGCATAAATCTTTATAATAACACCATCGGCAAATGGATGCAAACATGGATAGACGACAAAGGTGCCGTAACAGAATTTATCAATGGCGAGTACAAAGACAATAAAATGATATTTGTAACCAGGCCCGATGCTCAAAACCAGATCACACGGCTTACGTTCTTTAATCTGGAACCCAATAAGGTGCGACAGGTATTTGAAACAACTAACGATGACGGTAAAACCTGGGTAACCACAACCGACTTGTTTTATCATCGCATTATAAAATAAGCATTCCATCCAGCCAAACACAAATACTTACGACCGCTCAACACTTACCTTAAAATTTCATTAGCCTTTTAAGTTGCTGTACTCGTATTACTATGCAACACTTTGCTCCACGGGTTGTCATTCGTATTTTAAACAACTAAAGTCAGGATCCTATGATTCGCAATTATCTGAAAGTCGCCATTCGTTCCATTTTCAGGAATAAACTCACTGCCTTTATCAATATTGCCGGCCTTGCGTTGGCGATGATGTGCTGCATCCTGATCTATTTATTTGTTTCTGATGAATTGAATTATGATCGGTATCATACAAAAGCGGACAGAACGTACCGCGTTACCCGTAATTTTCTAAATAAAGATGGCGAGCCTAACCTTCATCTTGCAAACGTAGCCCCACCCATTGGCCCGTTACTAAAAAATGATTTTGGCGAAATTGAAGTAATGGCGCGTGCTATCAATTATGGGTTAGTAATAGGATTAGAGAAAGATGGAGAATTGGTAAAAAACTTTTCTGAGAACTTTCTCTTTGTAGCAGAGCCTGACATCTTTAAAATTTTTGACATTGACGTGCTAGCCGGTGACAAAAACACCGCACTCACCCGGCCCTTCACCATCATGATGTCTGAGAAATCAGCCCGGAAATTTTTTGATTCTGAAAATGCGGTGGGTAAACGTCTTCGCGTGAATAGTCAGTTTGATCTGGAAGTTACCGGTGTGTTTAAAGATTTCCCGGCTCAATCCCATTGGCATCCTGAATACCTGGTGTCGTTCAGCACGTTGAATGAGGATAATATCTACGGCAGAAATGCACTGGAAACCAATTGGGGTAACAATGCTTTTGGAACCTATGTGTTGCTGGAAGAAGGTGCCGATCCAAAAAAAGTGGAAGCCGGTCTTCCTGATTTTATGGAGCGTCACTTTGCCAATTTTGCTAAAACAAACTTCGGTGCGCCTCCGGATTTCAAAGCTTCCAAATCAACCACACTCTTTCTTCAAAAGCTTACTGACATCCATCTTTATTCGCATCTGGATGACGAACTGGAAGTAAACGGAAATATTAACAATGTAAGAATGATGTCTATCATTGGCTTATTCATTATTCTGATCGCTTGCTTTAACTTTATCAATCTGGCTACCGCGCGGGCAACCAAACGAGCCAAAGAGGTGGGCCTCCGAAAAGTGGTTGGAGCTTTTAAAAGTCAGCTGATAAGTCAGTATTTAAGCGAATCGGTTTTGATTTCATTTTTCTCGCTGATACTCGCCATCGTGCTATCGCTGGTGGCGGTGTCGTGGCTCAATAGTTTTACAGGAAAATTCTTATCTCTTAATCCTGCCACGCAGATGCCACTGTTCATTGGCTTACTGCTGGTGGCGGTTGTTGTAGGAATCATTGCCGGATTATATCCAGCCTTTATTTTGTCGAGCTTTAAACCGGCTTTGGTGCTGAAGGGTCAGCAAGGTTCTGTAAAAGGAAAGGGATTTGTAAGGAAATCATTAGTAGTAACTCAATTTGCAATTTCGATTGTATTATTAATTGCCACTGCGATTACTTTTCAGCAATTGAATTACCTGAATACACGCAATCTTGGCTATGATAAGGACCAGGTGGTAATGCTGAGTTATTATAATGAGCTGGCCGATAACTATGACGCCTTCTATAACGAGTTGTTGAAATCATCGGCTATTGAAAATGCAGGCCGCTCGTCACGCATTCCTACCGGCAGGTTATTGGATAGTTCAGGGCCACCCCTGATCACCAAGGGCGATAGTTTGATAAACTCAAGTGTCACGACCAAGTTTGTTGCCATCGATCAGGAGTTTTTTAAAACCTATGGGATGGAAATAGCAGCCGGCCGCGATTTGTCAAAAGGAATTACTACCGATGATTCGCTGGCGTTTATCATAAACGAAACCGCGGCCAAAGCCTATGGTTGGAATAACTTTTCCGATGGCCTTGACAAGGACTTCAGCTATGCTCAAGTAAAAGGAAAGCTGGTAGGTATTGTAAAAGACTTTCATTTTGAATCATTGCATCAGTCTATTATTCCTATTGTGTTCTGGTCGCGCCCAGGAATATTCAGTGACTTGTCAATTCGAATCTCGGGCAACCAAATGCAACAAGGGTTGGAGCACATTGAAAAGGTATGGAAAGAATTTTTACCAACCCGTCCCTTCACCTACCAGTTTTTGAGCGAGAACTATCAGCGTTTATACCTGGCAGAGCAAAAGCAGAGTCAATTATTCACCATCTTTTCAGGACTTGCCATCTTCATTGCCTGTCTCGGCCTGTTTGGCCTGGCTACCTTCAATACGTTGCAGCGAGTAAAAGAAATTGGTATCCGCAAAGTATTAGGGGCTTCAGTTCCAAGCATTTTAACTTTGCTTTCCAGGGAGATCGTTACTCTGATTATAGTTGCCAACCTGATCGCCTGGCCGCTCGCCTGGTATTTTATGAATCAGTGGCTTGATTCGTTTGCCTATCACATCAACATGAACGTGTGGATCTATTTGTTATCCGCAATAGCGGCCATCTTATTAGCCCTGGTTACAGTAAGCACACAAACGGTAAGGGCGGCCATGACCAACCCGAGCAATACGTTGCGCTATGAATAGAAGTCACTCCATGTGCATCTTTTTCATGGCAACGTGTTTGATCACATAGCCGATCAGGAAGCCGAGGCTACCGAAGCCGAGGACAATGAAAAGGATGTTGTCTTCGAAAGATTGCACCTTGAGATCCAACATTCTACCTATCCAATAGCCGGTGGTACTAACGGCCGTTGCCCAGAGTAACCCAGTAACGGTACTATAAAAAAGGTATTGTAGCGGTCGAAGTCCACTCATGCCAATAACAACCGGGATGAGGATCCGGAAACCATACAAGAACCGGTAGCTAAACAGGATTTGCATCTTGTGATGAAGAAAGAAATCTGTGACTGGCTTAACCTTTGCATTTAGCTTTGGGCGTTTGGCAAGGAAGTATTTTCCATTGAGGCGGCCTATTAGGTAATAAATCCAATCGCTGACGAACGAACCAAAGAAGGCCACCAGTACAGTGAGGGGAAAATTAAAAAGTCCGCGGTGAATGAGTGAGCTCGCCATCAGGATAGCCGTTTCTCCTTCCATGAAAGTGCCTAGCAACAGTGCGAAGTATCCATATTGATTCAAAAAACTCTCCATCTGTGCATTGTTGTTTAAGCCTAACCAAAAATAACTGTCATAAAAATCAACCAACTAGTAGAATAATCGTTTGTAATTCTATTAATTTTGTATAAAATTTTCTTAAATGCCTTTTATCTGACGATTTAAACGCAACAATCTGAATTGAAAACAACCATCACCCCTTTTGAGCCCGCTGACACCACCTTCAGCTTTGCCATCCCGGCAACCATGCTCATTTGCAACGAACTCTCACCCCGACCGGGGTTCATGAGCTTTCGAAGGCAAATCAGAATCTGATACCTTCTCTTACTAACAATTGTATGGCGAGTCTGCAAGATAGATTACGTCTGAAGTGCTTTTAAGCATGATTGTTTTTCTTTTTACCTATTAACGATTTATAACTTTGGAAGATAGTATTATTGTCAGACCAGCTACGGCTGATGACACCCATTATGCAGTAACCATCACCGATGAGATGGCCGAATCCGCGAAAGCGCGCGGCACCGGAATAGCCAGACGCTCGCCCGAGTACATTATCATGAAAATGGAAGAAGGCAAAGCTGTTATTGCAATTACCCGCGATGGCACCTGGGTAGGCTTTTGTTACATCGAAGCGTGGGAACACGAAAAGTATGTTGCCAACTCCGGCCTCATTGTGTCACCACCCTTCCGCAAGAGCGGTGTAGCTACGGAAATCAAACGCAAAGTGTTTGAACTGTCGCGCAAGAAGTATCCTGACGCTAAGATCTTCGGGCTCACCACAGGACTTGCTGTGATGAAGATCAACTCAGACCTCGGTTATGAGCCGGTAACTTATTCCGAGCTTACCACTGATGAAGAGTTCTGGAAAGGCTGCCGCAGTTGTGTAAACTTTGAAATCCTGACGAGCAAAGAACGCAAGAACTGTATGTGTACCGCCATGCTCTTCGATCCCATTGAGGATGCAAAGAAAAAAGCAGAAATTGCCAAAACAGTAGTTACTCCGGAAGGGGATCTTGAACACCATCGCAAGCGTGAGTTCAAAGGCAACTTTAAACTCTTTGAACGTTGGGTACGCTTCAAACAATTTGTGTTGCTGAAGGGCCGGAAGAAAAAAGAAGGCGAAGAAGGAAAAAAGTCTTCGTTCATGAGTTTTCTTTACTTCTGGTAACCTCACCCCCGGCCCCTCTCCGGAGGAGAGGGGTGAAATAAAGGAGTGATTTTTTTATTGTAAATAATCTAATTTAAACAAATTAAAACCTGAATCCCCTCTCCTCTGGAGAGGGGTTAGGGGTGAGGTTATGAAGAAAGTTGTTTTAGCATTCAGTGGCGGGTTAGACACCTCCTACTGTGCCATTTATTTATCGAAGGATCTTGGGTATGAAGTTCACACCATTACTGTGAACACCGGTGGATTTAGCATAGAAGAAGTAAAGGAGATCGAAAAGCGCGCCTTGAGTTTAGGCGTGGCTTCGCATAAAACCGTAGACGAAACGAAAACCTATTACGAAAAGGTAATTCGTTACCTGGTATATGGAAACGTATTGAAGAACGGAACGTATCCATTGAGTGTAAGTGCAGAACGCATGTCACAAGCATTAGCCTCGGCAAAATATGCAAAAGCCATCAAGGCTGATGCTGTTGCACACGGCAGCACAGGAGCGGGCAATGATCAGGTTCGCTTTGATATGATCATTCAGATTCTGGCTCCGGGCACAGAGATCATTACGCCTATTCGCGATAAAAAATTAAGTCGAGAGGCGGAGATCGAATACCTGAAATCAAAAGGCGTAGTCTACAACTTCGAGAAAGCCAAGTACTCTATTAATAAAGGTATCTGGGGAACTTCCGTGGGTGGAAAGGAAACGTTGAACTCCATGGGACAATTGCCCGAAGAGGCGTGGCCGACACAAGT
Organism: Cyclobacteriaceae bacterium; assembly: GCA_041736555.1. Lineage (GTDB taxonomy): Bacteria > Bacteroidota > Bacteroidia > Cytophagales > Cyclobacteriaceae > ELB16-189. The sequence continues at coordinate 305,150 of JBGSTJ010000019.1, read as the reverse complement.
GACCAAGCAAGGCAGCGAAGAAATAAAACTTGGTTTTGAAAAAGGCGAACTGAAGACTGTGAATGGAGAAACGTTTTCTCATTCCATAGAGGCAATCCATTATTTACAAACGTTGGCTGGTCCTTTCGGGATTGGACGTGATATCCACGTAGGCGATACCATCATTGGGATAAAAGGCCGGGTTGGTTTTGAAGCGGCAGCTCCGGTATTGATTATCAAAGCTCACCATGCGTTGGAGAAGCACGTGCTTACCAAATGGCAAATGAGTTGGAAAGATCAGTTAGCGCAATTTTATGGCAACTGGCTTCACGAAGGTCAATACCTCGATCCCATCATGCGCGACATGGAAGCATTTTTAACAAGTTCACAGCAAAACGTAACAGGTGAAGTTTCAATTACTTTGTATCCGTATCGTTATCAAATCAATGGCATCGAATCGAAATATGATCTGATGTCAGCTAAATTTGGCAAGTATGGAGAGATGAACCTGGGCTGGACAGCCGATGATGTGAAAGGATTCACGAAGATTTTCGGCAACCAGGTTGGGATTTATCATCAAGTAAAGGAAGAAGCAGAAAAAGCTTAACGCTGTAAAGCAAAAAGCTTAAAGTATATTATCATAACTTCATAAATTAAACCAGAATAGAGCTTTCAGCTTTTAAGCTTTGAGCTTTTAGCTTCTAACTAGATGGAGAAAAAAGTAAAGGCAGGAATTATTGGGGGAGCCGGATATACCGGAGGGGAAACGCTACGTCTGCTACTGTTGCATCCACAAGTGGAGGTTGCTTTTGTGCAGAGTAGAAGTCAGGTTGGCAAACCAGTAACTTCAACGCATGCAGATCTGATTGGCGAAACAGCGTTGATTTATACTTCAGACTTCAACCAAATTGTCGATGTACTTTTTCTTTGTCTAAGTCATGGAGAAAGTAGAAAGCTGTTGAGTGAAAATAGTTTTCCAGCAACTACACGTATTATAGATTTAGGAAATGATTTCAGGTTGGGTGATACGGCAGGCAGTCGTGAGTTCGTTTACGGTCTGCCGGAATTTCAACGCGATAAAATTAAAGCCGCCAAAAATATTGCCAACCCCGGCTGCTTTGCTACTACTATTCAATTAGGGTTGTTGCCCTTGGCGAAAGCGGGTTTACTAACTGAAGTTCATACAACCGGCATTACAGGCTCAACCGGTGCCGGACAAAAACTGCAAGACACCACACACTTTACATGGCGTGCGAATAATATTTCTGCCTACAAAACATTAACTCACCAACATTTAGGTGAGATCAATCAAACGTTGAAAAAACTTCAACCCAACTTTTCAGAGGCCGTCAACTTTGTACCTTGGCGGGGTGATTTTACGCGCGGTATTTTCGTGACTTCAGTTTTAGATTGTACTTTAAACCTTGAAGAAGCAAACAAGCTCTACAAAGCATATTATTCATCGCACCCATTCACTCATGTGAATGATGAGATGATCGACTTGAAACAAGTGGTGAATACAAATAAGTGTTTGATTCATTTGGAGAAGGTCGGGAGTAAACTCGCAATTCATTCCATTACCGATAATTTACTGAAGGGAGCCAGCGGGCAGGCAGTACAGAATATGAATCTGATGTTTGGGTTTGAGGAGGGGGAGGGACTTAAGTTGAAGGGAATTGTGTTCTAAGTTGAAAGTGAAAAGCTTAAAGTAGAAAGCTTAAAGATATGCAAGATTATAAGAAGTTGATTGTGTGGCAGAAAGCTCACCAAAATGTATTGGATGTGTACAAGCTTACTATCAACTTCCCAAAAGAAGAGGTTTACGGTATAACAAGCCAAATCAGGAGAGCTATAGTATCTGTGTCTAATAACATTGTGGAAGGTACTGGAAAATTCACTGATAAAGATTTTGCTAATTTTCTTCAAACAGCTTTAGGCTCTTGTCAAGAATCTGAATATTTGATAATGCTTTCTTATCAATTAAAATTCATCGATAAGAAAAACTTTGAAACTATAAACGCACAAATTGGCGAAGTCAAAGCCATGTTAATATCACTAATTAAAAAACTGAGAAAATAAATATAGTCACAGCTTTTAACTTTAAGCTTTCGACTTTAAACTTCAAGAAATGAAATTATTCGATGTATACCCACTCTTCCCAATCGAACCTGTTAAGGCTACCGGTTCCTGGTTATGGGATAGTGAAGGGAAAAAATATTTGGATCTCTACGGAGGGCATGCGGTGATTTCCATTGGTCACAATCATCCACGCTTTGTAGAAGCTCTGAAAGGTCAGCTGGACAAAATCAGTTTTTATTCTAATAGTATTAAAAATTCATTACAAGAGAAGTTAGCTGAAAAACTCGGACAACTTTCAGGATATCCGAATCACCAACTCTTTCTCTGTAATTCAGGTGCAGAAGCGAATGAAAATGCATTAAAGCTTGCTTCTTTCGTTACCGGAAGAAAAAAAGTGATCGCGTTCAAGAAAGCGTTTCACGGAAGAACTTCTGGAGCTGTTGCTGCAACCGATAATCCAAAAATTGTGGCACCCTTCAATGCGGGTCATGAGATTTTGTTTCTTCCTTTGAATGATGATAAAGCATTTGCTGAGGCCATCAACAAAGACATCGCAGCCGTTATCATTGAAGGAATTCAGGGAGTTGGCGGAATTCAATTACCCAATGATTCTTTTCTGACGTTGCTTGCCGCTAAGTGTAAAGAAGTTGGTGCACTGTTAATCCTAGACGAAGTTCAATCTGGTTATGGTCGCACAGGAAAATTCTTTGCTCATCAATTTTCAGGCATTGAAGCGGATCTAATTACCACCGCCAAAGGTATGGGCAATGGATTTCCCGTAGGCGGTGTATTAATCCATCCCGACATCAAACCCTGGAGCGGCATGCTGGGCACTACGTTTGGCGGAAACTACCTGGCCTGTGCAGCAGCGTTGTCGGTGCTGGAGGTAATTGAACAAGAAGAACTGATGACCAATGCCTCTACACTAGGTTACTATTGGATGAAACAACTTAACTCGTTTGCTTCAATCACCGAAGTGAGAGGCAAGGGCTTGATGATCGGGTTCGATTTACCGGACTCTTTGTCTTCCCTTCGAAAGGATTTATTATTCAAACATCATATCTTCACAGGCGAAGCTAAACCAAACACCGTGCGTCTACTTCCTTCATTGTCACTTACAAAAAAAGAAGCCGACATTTTCCTGAAAGCCCTTTCTGTTGAATTAAAAAAGCCTGTGTTATCATGAAGCATTTTTTATCTGTAAACGAAGTAACCAATCTTTCACAGTTGATTAATAACGCAATTGCCTATAAAGCCAATCCTTTTAAAGACGCAACCCTTGGTCATAACAAAAGATTGGGCATGCTCTTTCTTAATCCCAGCATGCGTACGCGCATCAGCACCCAGATAGCGGCCAAAAATCTGGGTATGGATGCGATCGTCTTCAATGTTGGGCAAGACGGTTGGTCGTTGGAGTTCGAAGATGAAGCCATCATGAGTGGCACTTCCGTGGAGCACGTAAAAGAAGCCGCCCCGGTACTTGGAAAATATTTTGATATCCTGGGTGTGCGCACGTTCCCTTCCTTGAAAAACAAAGAGGACGACTATAGCGAACTATACATTAACCAATTTATCAAATATTCAGGTGTGCCTGTGTTAAGTTTGGAGAGTGCAACCCTGCATCCCCTACAAAGTCTTACCGACATCATTACCATCCAGGAAACTTTTAAAGAAAAAAGAAAACCGAAAATTGTGTTGACGTGGGCACCCCATGTGAAAGCATTGCCACAGTGTGTCGCCAATAGTTTTTCTCAGTGGGTCAATGCCTGGGGTGGAGCCGACTTTGTTATCACACATCCAGAGGATTATGAGTTGGATAAAAAATTCACTAAAGGAGCAACCATCACACCAGAACAGGATGAAGCACTAAAGGACGCTGACTATGTGTATATCAAAAACTGGAGCACTTATACCGACTACGGAAAAATTTACTGCAATGATCCGGAGTGGATGCTCACCGATGAAAAACTTGCTCTTACCAATAAAGCAAAAGTTATGCATTGTCTACCGGTAAGAAGAAATGTAGAACTGAGCGATGAAATATTAGACGGCTCAAGCAGCATCGTAACACAACAAGCCGGAAATCGCGTGTGGGCTGCGCAGGCAGTGTTGGCGGAATTACTTAAAATCAATAGGCACTAAGCAGTTAACAATTGACAAAATAATTGTCAATTGTCAATTGTCTTTTGTCAATTATAAATTATATGAATAAACTATACATCATAAAAATCGGTGGCAACGTACTGAATGATGAAAAGTCACTGAAGAATTTTTTGAAAGACTTCGCTTCTATTCAGGCCCCAAAAATATTAATACATGGTGGTGGAAAGATTGCTACGAAGTTGGGCGAACAACTGGGTATCGAATCGCACTATGTTAAAGGAAGAAGAATTACCGATGCGCAAACCCTTGATCTTGTGACGATGGTATATGGTGGGTTGGTCAACAAACAAATTGTGGCCCAGCTTCAATCCCATCACTGCAACGCAATGGGCGTAACCGGAGCGGATGGAAACCTCATAAAAGCCGTGAAGCGTCCGATAGGTGAATTAGATTATGGTTTTGTGGGTGATATCACGCCAGATAGTGTAAACAGTACCCTGTTGTACTTCTTATTAAAACAAAATGTCATTCCGATTTTTGCACCACTCACTCACGCCAATGGAGTGATGCTGAATACCAATGCCGATACCATTGCTTCCGTGTTGGCCATTTCGTTGAGTAAACATTTTGATGTGCGTTTAATTTTCTGTTTTGAAAAACAAGGTGTACTCGCGGATATTAACAAAGAAGACTCTGTCATTCGTAATCTGAATAGCTCCCTATATAAAGACTTATTGGCCAAAGGTACTTTCCATGATGGCATCCTGCCTAAACTTGAGAACGCTTTTAATGCCATTCAATCCGGAGTTAAGGAAGTGTTAATTGGTGAACATACCCACCTGCTGGCAAACACCGGCTACGATACAAAAGGAACTCTGATCACACAAGCATGAAGGAGCACCTGCCCCATATTGCTATTGGCTTACTCCAGCAGTTGATCTCTATTCCATCCTTTAGCAAGGAAGAAGAAAAGACAGCGAACCTGTTAGTTAGCTTTTTCAAGCATCATGGCATGGAAACAATGCGGAAAGGAAATAATGTATGGTCAATAAATAAATACTTTGATCCCAATAAGCCTACCATTCTTCTTAACTCGCATCACGATACGGTAAAACCCAATCCTGCCTACACCCGCGATCCCTTTTCTGCCGACATGGAAGATGAAAAAATTTATGGTTTGGGGAGCAACGATGCTGGTGGTCCGCTGGTATCATTGATCATGACCTACTTCTATTTCTATAATGAACAGAACCTGAAGTATAACCTGGTACTGGCTGCTACTGCCGAGGAAGAAATTTCAGGGACCAATGGCATTGAACTGATCTGGAATGAACTTCCTAAAATTGATTTTGCCATTGTAGGTGAACCCACGCTGACAGACATTGCTGTTGCTGAAAAAGGTTTACTTGTATTGGATTGCATTACGAAAGGAAAAGCCGGGCACGCAGCGCGCGAAGAAGGCGTGAATGCGATTTATGAATCTTTGAAAGACATAGAATGGTTTCGTACCTACCAGTTTCCAAAAGTGTCTGAGTCGTTAGGTAAAATAAAAATGTCGGTCACTGTTATGCATGCAGGCCAGGCACATAATCAGGTACCTGCTGAATGTAAATTCACCGTGGATGTGCGCGTAACGGATGCCTATTCACTTGAAGAAGTATTGGACATCATCAATCATCATGTTTCTTGTGAAGTAATGCCACGCTCCCTTCGCTTGCGACCATCGGGCATATCCGAAGATCATCCACTTGTGGTATCCGGAAAATCACTGGGGAAAAATCTATATGGTTCTCCCACCACCTCTGATCAGGCATTAATACCGGCACCTTCTATAAAAATGGGACCTGGTGACTCAGCTCGTTCGCACAGCGCGGATGAGTTTATCTTTATTAACGAAATCGAAGCTGGCATCGATTCATACATCAAACTACTTGAAAATATCCAATGAGCGACCGGGTACGCATTCTTAAAACAGAAATCCTTTCTGATAATTGGTACACACTGAAGAAATTGACATTTGACTTTCATCGAAAGAATGGAACCTGGACACAACTAAATCGGGAAGCGTATGACCGGGGTAATGGCGCAACGATTTTACTCTATAATAAAGAATCCAAAACGGTTATTCTAACCCGGCAATTTCGCCTTCCCACCTAGATTAATGGCAATGCGGATGGAATGCTTATTGAGGCTTGTGCTGGTTTATTGGATCAGGATAATGCCGAAGCCGCCATTCGCAGAGAAACCGAAGAAGAAACCGGTTTTATCCTGAAAGACGTTAAAAAGATTTTTGAGGCCTACATGTCACCCGGTTCGGTAACTGAAATTTTGTATTTCTTTATTGCCGAATATTCGAAAGAGATGCAAACCTCTTTAGGCGGGGCGTAGACAGTGAAGATATTGAAGTCTTGGAACTGCCGTTTGAAAAAGCGTTGCAGATGATGGAAAGCGGAGAAATTAAGGATGGCAAAACCATCATGTTACTTCAATACATAAAACTTCATGCTATTTTATAAACTTCGTGTAACTTGGAGCTTTTATGGTTTTGGAACCGCAAACCTGCCTGCCGGTAGGCAGGGACGCAGAGGCGCTAAGGTTCAACAAGAACAATACATATGAAACTCTGGAGTAAAGATAAAGAATCATTAAAGGAAGTAACAGACTTCACTACAGGGCAAGACAATGTTCTGGATTTACACTTAGCTCCATTTGATGTACTGGGTTCACTGGCACACATTACCATGCTCGAGTCGATTGGGCTACTTACCAAAGAAGAACTTTCCCTGCTCAGCAAAGAGTTAAAAAATATTTACAGTCAGGTTACTTCCGGTGATTTCAAAATCGAAGCTGGTGTTGAAGACATACATTCGCAGGTAGAATTGTTATTGACTCGAAAACTCGGAGATGTAGGTAAGAAAATCCACAGTGGTCGGTCGCGTAATGATCAGGTGCTGGTTGACATTAAACTTTTCTTAAGAAATGAAATTGAAGAGTTGGTGGCACAAATTGAATCGCTCTTTCAATTACTGATCTCAAAAAGTGAAGAGCATAAGAACAACCTATTGCCAGGATACACGCATTTACAACTTGCCATGCCCTCATCATTTGGATTATGGTTTGGTGCATATGCTGAAAGCCTGGCAGATGATACAATAACCCTACAGTCTGCTTACAAGATCGTAAACAAAAATCCGTTGGGATCGGCAGCTGGTTATGGATCGTCTTTTCCACTCAATCGAACGCTCACCACACAATTACTTGGATTCACAGATCTGAATTACAACGTAGTTTACGCACAAATGGGTCGTGGCAAAACAGAACGCATTATGGCGCAAGCCATGAGTAATGTAGCCGCTACGTTGGGCAAGCTGGCGATGGACGCAACGTTATTTCTAAATCAGAACTTTGGCTTTATTTCCTTTCCGGATGAACTAACCACCGGCTCGAGCATCATGCCGCATAAAAAAAATCCGGATGTATTTGAACTAATCCGCGCCAAGTGTAATGCCTTGCAAGCACTACCTAATGAGTTGACTTTGCTCACCTCCAACCTTCCCTCCGGTTATCACCGTGATCTGCAATTGCTAAAGGAAAAATTATTTCCTGCGATCAGCACCCTGAAAGATTGCCTACGCATGACACACCTGATGATCTCCGCCATTCAGGTAAAGGAAAACATTCTGGGTGATGAAAAATATAAATATCTTTTTAGCGTAGAAGAAGTAAATAAACTGGTGCTTTCAGGAGTTCCCTTCCGGGATGCGTATAAAAAAGTCGGGATGGATATTGAACAAGGTAAATTCACTTACTCTACAAAGGTTCAGCACACGCATGAAGGAAGCATCGGAAATCTGATGAATGAGCACGTAAAGGAAAATTTCAAAAATTTAGTGGCTACGTTTCAATTTGAAAAAACCACAACCGCCATTAACCACCTGCTGAAGGACTAATCACACATGAAGCCTGAACTTATTCTCTGGATTATACTGGGTATTTCCATCATCAGTTATTTGTTTGACCAGGTACTTGATTACATCAATCTGAGAGCACAGCGCAAAGATATACCTGCAGAAATAGAAGGATTTTACAACAAGGAGAAATATCAAAAGTCACTTGACTACCAAAGGGATCGAACGCGCTTTTCCTTCATCACGGCCGGATTCAGTTTTCTCCTATCCCTGAGCATGCTGGTGTTTGGTGGCTTTGGTTGGTTGGACGGTTTACTCCGGCCGTACGTTACTGGCGAAATCTTATTAGCTCTGTTTTTTTTTGGTGCGATCATGATCGTTTCAGACATCCTAACGATTCCATTTCAATGGTATAGTACCTTTGTGATTGAAGAAAGCTATGGCTTCAATAAAACTACCATCAAAACTTTTATTACCGATAAACTTAAAGGATATCTGCTGGGTGCACTGATTGGGGGCGCATTGCTATCTATATTAATTTATCTTGTTGATACAATCGGGCCGAATTTCTGGATTTGGTTTGGCTTACTTGCTGCGGCCTTTACACTTTTTGTAAACATGTTTTACACTTCGCTGATCTTGCCCTTATTTAATAAACTCACCCCCTTGGCCGAAGGCGAATTAAAAACTACCATCGAAGGCTTTGCCAAAAAGGTGAACTTTCCCCTCGACAATGTTTTTGTTATGGACGGATCCAAACGATCCGCTAAAGCGAATGCTTTCTTTTCTGGTATCGGCAAAAAGAAAAAGATTGTGCTTTACGATACACTCATCAACAATCACTCAACTGAAGAATTGGTGGCCGTGTTGGCACATGAAGTCGGGCATTTCAAAAAGAAACATATTATCTGGAGTTATCTTATCTCTATTGTTCAGATTTTCTTTGTGTTGTTTATACTTTCCAAAATGGTTTTCAATGACGATCTCTCTATCGCCTTGGGGGGAAGTCAACAGGCTATTCACCTCAACCTGATCGCATTTGGCATTCTCTACTCCCCTATCTCTGCAATTACAGGTTTGCTGATGAGTATGCTCAGTCGTAAAAATGAATTTGAAGCGGATGCGTATGCGAAGGAAACTTTTGATGGAATGGCGTTAGCGAATGCATTGAAAAAACTTTCTGTAGACTCACTTAGCAACCTGTATCCGCATCCGGCCTACGTATTTTTTCATTATTCACATCCACCGTTGTTGCAAAGATTAAAGGCACTTAAATAATTTGGAATTTCAAATTTCAGAATATATTATCATCTTGGTTTAACTTAATCCTAATTTGAAACAATCAACCTGAGTTGTCATCCTAAAAACAACTTATAACCACCTCCTCCAGGCTAAATAAATGTTTACACCTCGCATTTATAGAATTATAGTCATCATAAGTGCGCTATTATATATAAGCCTTGCATCGTATTCTCAAAATTTCAATAAACTTGATAAAAAACTAAAACAATGGTATTCCGGAACAATTGTTTTTACATCAGGGGAATCAATTAATACAAAATTCGCCTACAACCCTCTGGCAGAAGAGGGACTTATTCAAATTGAAACTAGCGATGGACTTCTTACCTTTGGGCCTAGCCACATTTCTAGTTTCAATTTTATGGACATTGACTCCAATCAAGAAAGACGCTTTGAATCCATGCCAGTATACGATAAGTATACCTCTTCCCACAGAAAATATTTTCTAGAAATTTTATATGAAAATAGGTTGATATCAATTTTAGGTAGAAAAAGTTTAATTGGGCACAACAATGGCCTATCAACGAAATTGACAAATAGTTATGACAGATATTTTGTTGATATGAAAAATGGTGAATTGTCACCTGTTGACAAGAAAAATCTATTTTTAATTTTAGGGGAAAATTCCGCGAGGGCACGTGCCTTTGCGCGAGAAAACAAAATCAGATTTAAGGCCACAGTAGATTATATTCGTGTGATTAATTACATAAGTCAGTTAGACTAGATTTTCCTATTTCTCTTAACTTTCCCTTATGGTTATGGAAAAAAATAACAGGATGTTATCCCTCGATTTTCTCCGTGGCTTCATCATGGTATTGTTAGCGCTGGAGAGTACACGGCTTTATGATAACTTATTCGAAATAACTGAAGGGTCTGCTCTCCAAAGCATATTGCTCCAATTCTTTCATCATCCCTGGAACGGCCTGCGGTTTTGGGATCTGATTCAACCAGGGTTCATGTTTATCGCGGGTACCGCCTTGGCATTTTCATTACACCGGCAAAGTGAGGCAGGCATAGCGTGGAAAAATCAATTTACCAAAACACTCAGGCGAAGCTGCTGGCTTTTTTTCTGGGGCGTGCTGGATTATGCCGTGCGCCCCGGAGGTCTTTCTTTCGAGTTGTGGGACGTGCTAACGCAATTATCCTTCACCACCTTAGTTGCATTCTTAATTTTCCGCTGGACTGCTACCAATCAAATTTTGATGAGTGTTGGTCTATTGATATTGACAGAAGTACTTTATCGTTTTACAAGTATTCCGGGTTTTGATCAACCCTTTACGGATCAGCATAATTTTGGAAATTTCATGGACCTGGTGTTGATGAATAAGATCAACACAGGTGGTTGGGTAGCCATCAATTGCATTCCCACGGCTGCTCATACCATCTGGGGTGCTGTGGCCGGCAAACTATTAATAAGTTCAATCGAAGAAGTAAAGAAAATAAAATACCTCATGATTGCCGGGATAATTTGTCTCGTGATTGGTTACAGCATGGACTGGACAATAACTCCTATCATCAAAAGGATTGCCACCAGTTCGTTTACGATTGCATCCGGAGGATGGTGTCTTATAGCACTTGCCTTCTCGTGCTGGTGGATTGATGTTAGAAATCATCGGCTGCATCTCACCTTCTTTACTATAGTCGGAATGAATTCAATTTTTATCTACTTGTTCTTTGAGATTGTTGGAAATAGATGGTTTACAGAATACGCGGGAGCCATTTCGAATGGACTTATGGATATCATTCATACACCCCAACCCTTGACGTTGATTATCACGCCACTCTTCATTTTTGCTTTGGAGTGGGGATTGTGTTACTTTCTCTATCGAAAGAAAATATTTTTTAAACTTTAAGGCTTCCCTGCCTGTTCCGCCAACTGGCGGATTCGGCAGACAGGGAGAACCTCAGCCTGACCAATGCTTCGATAGGTTCAACCTGACATTGGCTTCGATGGCCTCAGCCTGACACTGGTGATGAGTTATAAGATGGGCCTCACTAATCTTAAAATTACTTCTATTTTAACCTGTCGATAAACTCCTTTTGAGCGGGAGTTAACACTAAATCCTGATTACCTGTCAAATGAATATACTTTAGGCTTGTAAGTTTAGTAATACTTGCCGGCAGTGTGGTGAGTTGATTGTTTCCCAGGTATAAAGACTGTAGCCCTGTAAGTTTGCCGATACTTTCCGGTAAATCTTTTAATTGATTATTCGTAACGCTCAAGGTAGTAAGCTTGTTGAGATTGCCAATGCTTGCCGGCAAAGACGTGATTAGATTATCATCCAGTTCAAGTGTGGACAATTCAGTTAGTTTACCCAGACTTTCCGGAAGTGTAGTTAATTGATTGTTGATTACATTCAGTTTTACAAGACGGAGAAGTGAACCCATGCCTGATGGCAACTCGGTGAGTTTATTATCCTGCAATTCAAGATCTTTTAAATTGGATAATCGCCCAATGCCCGATGGTAATTTTGTTAATGAATTGGCATTTAAACTAATAATTCTAAGATTCCCCAATTTACCTATGCTTTCCGGAAGTGCATTTAATTTATTGGCGTTTAAATAAAGTTCTTTCAAATTTGAAAAACCGCCAATGGTTTCGGGTAACTCGCTGAGATCGTTAAGTGTTAAATCAAGTGTAACTACAACCCCCGGATTTACTAAAGCCTCAGCGAGGGAATTATAAATCTTACCTTCCTGGGCATTAGTCGCAAAGCTGAACAAACATAAAGTAAAAATAAGCACAGCTCTTTTCATTCTTAGCTAAGGTGTCGGTTAACGATTGACTGTAGAATTTATCTACCGTCTCAATCACAATTAACTAAATATTAGAAAAAAAAACAAGGAAAGTACCGGGTCAGTCAATTCCATTAAAATCGTAACTTTGAAATTCCTTTATTCTGAATGAAATCTCTCCACGCGTTTCTATCCCGCCATTGGATTCTTATCATACTCACATTTCTTAGTCTGATCAGTTATGCTAGTGTCTTGGTTTCGCCCGAAGTATTTTGGCCAGCTGGATTTTTATCACATTTGATACCACTTTTTCTGGTAGTCCAGATTTTTACCTTCCTGGTTCTGGCCTTCCGAAAAAAGAAAAATGCGATCATTCCTCTCCTACTACTCTTGCTTGGCTGGCCTTTTCTAACCAGTACATTGTCACTTCATACCTCCACCTTACCGAATACCAATTCTATTCGTATTTTAAGTTTTAACACAAAACTTTTCCGCAAACCAGGTACCTACAGCGAATTCTCCACCGAAACGATTCAGTGGGTTGCCAATGACTCATCTGATATCAAATGCTTGCAGGAATATAGCACCAACGATCGATGGCCGTTGCTGGATGTTACAGCTCAGGTAGAGCGAAGAGGCTACCAAGGTTACATGTTTCGGGCAACCGTCTCTGATAACGATCACAATCCGGGTATGGCGATCTTTAGTAAATTTGAAATGCAGGATGCTGGTGTTGTCTTTGAGGATATCAATACCCTGAATGGCGCCATCTATGCTGACCTGATGATCAAAGGAAAAATTATTAGAATTTACAATGTTCATCTGGCCTCCATGAATCTTGAGCTCACTAAAACCAAAGGCTTACAAAATAATCTTTCAAAGATCAAAAGACTTAAATCCGGATCGATTAAAAGAAGCGAACAGATAAAAACACTGATTGCTCATACTCAAGCATCGCCCTATCCATTTATTATTTGTGGCGATTTCAACGAGACGCCTTATAGTTATGTCTATTCGGAATTAAAAGAACAATTTCTTAACGCATTTGAAGAAACAGGAAATGGATTTGGTTTTACTTTCAACGAATTTCCTTATCTCTTGCGAATCGATCATCAGTTTTACAGATCCGATATTAAAGCCGTAGGGTATCAGGTTAATCGTACCATGAAAATTTCTGATCATTTCCCGACCTATGGTTATTATTTAACACCTTACTAAATTTCAGCAATGACTACAGAACTTATTTTACGTTACTTCCACTTCATCAGCATATTTGCCATTGTGGGTACGTTGGTAGCTGAACATCTGCTGCTCAAAAAAGAGATGACCCGATTGGAACTAGGCCGGGTCGCACGCATCGATGGTGTGTATGGCATTGCTGCGCTCACCTTGCTGGGTGCCGGGTTAACACTTTGGTTGGGTGAGTTTGGCAAACCTGCCATCTTCTATACCAAAAACTGGATTTTTCACACCAAGCTCACCCTTTTCATCATCATCGGGCTCCTGTCCATTTACCCAACCGTATTTTTTCTAAAGAATCGAAAAGGTAATCCGGAAGAACGCGTCACCATTCCCAATTCTATTTTCTGGTTGCTGCGCATGGAATTGTTGTTGTTATTCATCATTCCTATGTTGGCGGGTTTCATGGCAAAAGGAATCGGGCTTACTATTGAGTGATTCCGAAATTAGAACGATGACCAGTGCTTTGATCAGCCTGCTTAAGAATATAAGCTCTGATCGACCCGAAAATGGAGCGGGTTTGTCTATTTTTGTAAATAAATAAGAAAGTTACAAATGAGTAGCATCATCCTGCGTTATCTGACTCAAAAAGAAACAAGGCCACAAACTACTATGGATGGCTTTTACGTCCCCGCAGCCTACTTACTTATAATTATTTTCCTGCTGGGAAGCACACATACTGGGTTTTCTTCACATCTGGATAACAAGGCTGTTATTACAGTCAAAGGATCTGGTTGCACAACTCCGTTTGAATCTGGTGCTGGTATTGCGCATAATACACGAGTGCGAGTCTTCTCCCATCCATTTGAAAATCTATTTATTGCCCATGCAGAAATTCAGGAACAAACCATCACTTTTAATCCATTGGCACCTGCTACTTACGGAGATCCTGCTATCACGCTAGCTGCAACTTCTAACTCCGGCTTACCGGTAACTTTTGAAAGTGATGATCCGAGCGTGGCAACCGTGTCCGGAAATTTACTCACCATAGTTGGTGCCGGAACTGTCAACATCATCGCAAGCCAATCAGGTGATGCAATCTATGATCCGGCTGTGGACGTAGTGCAGGTATTTACTGTCAACAAGGCACCTCTCTCTGCAACAGCCGATAACAAAACAAAAACCTATGGTGATCCCAATCCTGTCCTCACCATCACCTACATAGGTTTTAAAGGATCTGATAATGCCGGTGTTATTGATACACCGCCAACATTATCCACCGAAGTAACTCAGTTCAGTCCCGTAGATTCCTATGAAATTTCTTTTATGAGTGAAGGCATTGATAATAACTATACCATAACTCCGCTTACCGATGGCACACTTACGATTATCAAAGCAACAGTCACCGCATCAGTCGATAACAAAACTAAAATCTATGGTGATCCTAATCCTGTATTTACCATCACCTATTCCGGTCTCAAAGGATCAGACAATGCTTCGGTAATCGATACCCCGCCTTTATTAACTACCGAAGCAACCCAATTCAGTCCGGCCGATTTATACGACATCTCTTTCATCAGTGAAGGCTTCGATAATGACTATGAGATCACTTCAATCACCGATGGCACACTTACCATCACCAAGGCACCCCTCTCGGCAACAGCCGACAACAAAACAAAAAAATATGGTGATCCCAATCCGGTATTCACGATAACCTACTCCGGTTTTAAAGGATCTGATAATGCCTCCATGATTGATACTCCTCCTTTATTAGGTACGGATGCAACACCGTTCAGTCCGGTCGCTTCCTATGCTATCACGTTCATTAGCGAAGGAATTGACAATGACTATGACATCAATGCGCTTACGGATGGCACACTTACCATTAACAAAGCTGATCAAGCCATCAACTTTGAAGCTATCATTGGTAAAACTATTTTTGACGATCCGTTTGCAATAATCGCCACTTCAACATCTGGGTTACCTGTTTCTTTTACAAGTAGTAATCCTGCTATATTATCGATCAGTGGAACTACGGCAACTCTTCATAGTAGCGGTACAACAATCATTACAGCTTCGCAGGCAGGCGGCACAAACTTCAATGCAGCAGATGATGTTACGCAGGAAGTTTTCATCAACAATAAAATGTATCAGAGCATCACCTTTGAAACAATCCAGCTTAAAACCTATGGTGATGAGCCTTTTCAACTCCTGGCTACGGCAACCTCGGGTCTCCCCATTAATTATAGCAGTAGCAATACACAAGTGGCAACCATCGATGGCTCTCTTGTAACTATTATTGGTGTAGGAAGTACCACAATTACTGCACGTCAATCCGGTAATGATATGTATGAGGCGGCCGAAGAGGTTGATCAGGAACTTGTGGTTGTAAAAAAAGATCAACTGATTACATTCGAAACAATACCTGATAAAACCCTGGGTGACCCAAACTTTTCTATTTCGGCAAGTAGTTCTTCAGACTTGACTATTTCTTTTGAGGCTGTAACCCCCAACATCACTGTGGACGGTAATCAGGTAATATTATTAAATGCAGGAACAGCAACGATTCGTGCTACACAACCGGGAGACGAAAAGTTTAATGCAGCGGAGTCTGTTTCGCAGTCATTTTGTATCAATCCCGCCAGGCCTACAGTTACCGTAACCAACAACAATGGTCCGGAACCTACTTTAACGAGTAGCGCGACTATAGGAAATCAATGGTACCTTAATGGTGTGCTTATTCCCGGAGCTACCAATTCAATTTTAACTGCAGTTGACCCGGGTGTTTACACAGTAAAAGTAAAAGTGGAAACCTGCGAGAGCGTTGCGTCCGAGTCAGTCGCAATAATTATAACAGGAGATATTCAGGAAAACTTTATTGATTTAACTCTTCGCCCTAACCCTGTAGAAGACCGATTGGAAGTTGATTTTACTGGATTTAAATCAGGATCAATTGCAGTTGCTTTTATTGATCCGCTGGGTAGAATAACGGAAAGCCATGAAGTACAAAATAAAACTGTGACGTTTGATCTCAACCACTTTGCTCCTGGGATATATTGGATTGTGGCTACTCAATCAACATTTAAAATCACAAAACAACTTATAAAGAAATAATAGCAACAGAATTAAAAGGTCAGTTTTCGCTGACCTTTTTTTATTGCTTCCCATTACTACTTCTTCCTGATAATCACATCACCATTATAATTCCGCATCGAAATTTCAGGGCCACCGCCATTTACTTCACCTTTTACCCACTCGTCTATCACCACTTTGTAGGTGCCGGATTTGGTATCCTTCTTTTGCACCGGGCCACTCTCGATCATTTTCATATCAAACCCGCTAAGGATTTCGCCTTGTTCGGTTTTCATTTTGAAGGAAGCCTTTAATGCTGCCGGGAAAGTAATGTCAATGTCGCCATTGTAGGTGGAGTATGACATGGGCACACCTTCTTTCACTTTATCAAAAGTGACTTTGATCTCTCCATTATACGTGGTGGCAATCACCGAGCCAGAAATATTTTCTGCAGCAATTTCGCCATTGTAGGTGGTGATCTCTACTTCGCCTTCCACATTTGAAATTAAAATATCGCCATCGTTGTAGGAACTTACTTTTACGTCAAATCCTGTGGGTACTTCAATAACGAGGTCCATTTTAGTATTCCATGATCCGGATTCCACTTTCACATAATTGCTGTTCTCCGAAACTTCCAGGTCCATGGTGCCACCGCTGATGCGTTTCAATCCCTCCTTCTCGCTTTTGTTCCCGTGGTCTTTACCTTCATTAACGGAAGCGTATTTCACCAGCACATCCTTGCGGGCCGTGCCCTTCACCGTAATGGAACCATAATTAAGATGAGCCTTTAATCTGCCTCGCTTGGCCGGGTCGCTCAACGGCACCGGAAAATCTCCGGAGCTTTGCGCATAGGTCATCGTGGCTAAACATACTATCAGCACTATCAATACTTGCTTTTTCATTTTCTTTTCAATTAAATTTTTTCTTTTACATACACATCTCCATTGAAGGTTTCAAAGTCGAGGACCACACCGCCATCACCCACCTTAAACCGGTTGCCATTGACTTTAAACTTTGTTCCATTCTCTGTTTCCTTTTTTTCTATCGCAACCGGCATGGATTCCAGTTGCGGCACGTTGGTGAATAACTCACCATTAAAGCTTTCAAAACTCATATTGGCCGACAATCCTTTTTGAAACCAGGCATTGATGTCGCCATTCAGCGTGTAGAAGCGGCAAGCCTTCTCAGGATTTTTTGTGTAGGTGATATCTACGTTTCCGTTGATGGTGCTGGCCGTAGCTTCGCGTGCGATGTTGGAAAGCTTAATGCTGCCATTTACATTGTTGGCAACGATGCTGCCCTTCAGATTTTCTACTTCAACATCTCCCAGGTTAACCGTACTCACCAGCACATTCAATGACATCGGAACTTTGATCACATAGTCAAATGTGTAATCCACTAATTCTTTGCAATCATCATTCTGATCACTCCATTGATAGCCCCACCCATTGCGGTGCGTCCAGTCGCCTTTGTTTTTTGAAGCTCTTCCAAAGCGACTACAGATACCTTCGGTGTAAAGGATGAGGGTATCAGCACGATCCAATACACCCAGTTTAATTTGTGCTTTTCCTTTCTCAAGACGTTCTGGAGTTTTGGCTTTGATCGTGCGGGTCATTTCTACCAGTACCTTATCACCCTCATAGCCCGACACCTTTATGTTTCCGTTGATGTTGGCAATGATCAACGCATTGTCAACGCCCTTCTTCTCGAAGGACAACTCCTTCGTAATTTTCTCCGTGAATGACTGAGCCAACAGGGAGCATGGAATAAGGGTGGTTATTAGTAAGATTATTGTTTTCATGTTATTTTGGTTTTTGTCTCACCTAGAGGATGACTAAAAAGTCAATCTGTCATCGTGGCCTTGAGCCGCGATCTCGTGAAGTGTACACACTTCGGGATTCCGGGTCAAGCCCGGAATGACACTTCAATTGATATTTTGACTTTTTAGTCATCCTCTGTTGGTTAGATAAGTACTTCAATACTTTCTGATATTTTAGTTTTCACTTCTTTTGGCGTTTTCTCACTTTGCAAAAGTTGCTTCAGGGCTTCTACCGATTTTTTCTCCTGGATGACCACCATCAACTCGGCCATAGCCACTTGCACCAATGGAGAATCCTGGGCAGCAATGGATGCAATCAGTTTGGTGCGCACTGCGCTATCGTTTGAATATGACTTGAGTGCCTCGAGTGCAGCCAGGCGCACGTTCACATTCTCATCATTATTAAGTGTGGTGAATAATGCGTTGGTCACCTTCTCACTTACCTGTTCCATTTCCGAAGTGAGGCTCACTGCTTTCAGACGCTGTGTCGCGGATTCTTTTTCCAGCATGGTCAGCATCATCAACTCTTTTAATTCACTCACCTCCTCGGTCAGCTGACTTACCTCTTTATTTTCGAAAGGCGTCTGAATAAAAAATCCGGCAGAAAATCCAATCAGTATAAGAACGGTGGCCAGGGCCAATCGAGGGAAAAGAAAATTCCAATCGGGCATAGCGAACGATGCTTTGGTTTTTAGTGAACGCTTCTCTTTCGCCAGTGCTGCATAGAACTGATCATCAAGCTGGATAGAAGGGATGGGCGACTCAATTTTTTGAATTTGTTCATCCAATCCTGATAGTTCACGCAGTTCAATAAGATCAACCTCACCGGACTCAATCAATTGTTCAATCAATCTGATTTCGGCCGGATCGGCCAACCCTTCGTTATACTTGGCTATCAAATCTTCCCGCTGCTTCTTTTCCATGCTCGAATTATGTTTAACATTCTACCTCACCCTCGTTCCCTCTCCAGAGGAGAGGGATGAGAGTATTAACTTTAACCTTACCTAATGACTTTTCTCCAATTGTTTATAAATCACTTTCAATTCCTGCAAGGCACGAAACACTTTCACTTTCACCGCGCCCTCGGTGCAGCCCAGCACTTCACCGATCTCGCTGTACTTCTTTTCCTGAAACTTGCTGAGTAAGAGAACCTCGCGTTTATCCTCAGGCAATCGCTCCATGGCCATGGCTAGCAACTGATGTTCTTCCATCTGTTGCATTTCGGTTGCACGATTCTCGTTGTGCCCGATGCGCTCCTGCCAGTTTTCAAGTACTTCTGTTGCCTTGATTTTATTTTTCCGATGATGGTCATTGTTCACATTACGCGCAATGTGAAACATCCACGCCCTGAAGTCGCCCCCGCCTGTCCGGCCGGCAAGCTCGCCCCGGAAGATGTGGCGGTATTTCAAAATGCGGAAGAAAGTGTTCTGCACGAGGTCTTCGCTGAGTTCCTGCGCTTTGGTAAGTCCATAAAAGAACCCATACAACGGTCTTTTATAGCGTTCAAAAAGCAGGCTCATCTTGTCCAGGTCACCTTCTTTGACCTTCATCATCAAGACATTATCGGAAAGCGCTTCCAAATTCAAGGTTTAATCAAACAGGGAAACTGAAGGTACTGAAAATGGTAACAGGATTTATCCTAATTTTATCACAAAGACTCATTCCAATATGAAGAAGCCGTGCTGAACCAGTCTTTCATTAAATTAAAATACCAAAGTGATTTTAGGTGTAACTAATTTAATCAATAACTCTAATGATTGATCTACACTCATTTGGTGAGTTGGTATAGTAATATCTGGATTTTGTGGTCGTTCATATTTAGAATCAATGCCCGTGAAATTCTTTACTTCACCCGCACGAGCCCTTCTATATAAACCCTTTACATCACGTTGTTCGCATACTTCGATTGGTGCATCTACAAAAACTTCGATATAGTTCTCTTTACCAATAATTTTCTTCACCTGATCCCTGTCAATTTTAAATGGAGAAATAAATGCCGCCAAGACGATAATACCGGAATCCAGCATTAACTTTGAAACCTCACCAACCCGTCTGATGTTCTCAACACGACTTTCATCAGAAAAAGACAGGTCTTTGTTCAAGCCTAGGCGTATATTATCCCCATCCAGTAAATATGTTTTGAATCCTTTGGCATATAGTTGCGCTTCCAACTGAACTGCGAGTGTAGATTTTCCAGCACCTGAAAGTCCCGTAAACCAAATTAGTTTTGGTATCTGCTTCAACAAATGCTGCCGTTGTTGAGAATTAACTTTTGTTTCTAACAGAAATAGCTGTTTCACTTATACAATGTTATAGTAGTAGGAAATAAATGTAATACAAATTACAACATATAAAATCGTAAGCGGAGTGCCTACTTTTATAAAATCTTTAAATGTGTATCCGCCAGGACCACATACCATCAGATTAGTTTGATAACCTATGGGTGTCATGAAATCCCCTGAGGCAGCAAAAGTAATAGCTACAAAAAAAGGAGTGTACGGTAACCTCATTTGTTCCGCCATGGCCATTGCAATTGGGAATACAATGGACACAGCCGCTGCATTCGTAATAAGTGCAGTTAACAAGGTAGTAACCAAAAACAGTGCAGCTATTACAGAGACTGGTCCCATCTGTGTTCCAATGCCTATCAGTAATTCTGCAATAAGGGTAGCCGTTCCGGATTTCTCTAACGCGATTCCTATTGCTAATGAGCATAGTAACACAATCAGTAATCCAAGATCAAGATTTCGTTTTATTTCCACAAGGTTAAGAACTTTGAAAAATACAAGCCCCGATAGAACCACTAAAGTAGTTGTGAATAGAGGCAAAAAATCAACAGCTCCTAAGAAAAGCAAAATAAAAAAAATTATGCCTACCCAATTTAACCAAGTTGTTCTCTGACTGGTTATTCTTTTTGGAACAGATATAAAAAATAAATCTTTTTCCAAGTCTCCGTGTAATTGTCCTTCACCCGCAAGAAGAAGAAGGAAGTCACCACCTGCTAAATATGTTTCACCTATCTTTTCTTGTATCTGTTTACCCCTTCGGTGGATAGCAATAATGGAAGCATTATATTTCTTTCTAAAGTCTGAATCCTTTATCCGAACCCCGATAAGTTCAGAACTAGCTGGAATAACCGCTTCTACTATATTGAATTGTCCCTCTCTTTCAAGAGAGTCCTGTCTTGGTATTCGAAGTCCATTATCCTCCTTAATAAGGCTGTAAATAGATTGAGTATTGCCGGAGAAAAATAGAAAATCACCAGCTGCAAGCTCCATTTCGGGCGAAACAGGTGAGATAATTTTATCATCTCGGATAATTTCCACTAGAAAAACATCCTGCAAATTTCTAAGCCCAGCTGCTTGTACTGATTTTCCTATAAGTTTGGATGCCGAGTAGAGTTCAGTTTCTATTAAATACTGCTTAAGATTTTGACGAAGTGTTTCAATTTTATTTGGATTACTAGGCAGTAATTTATAACCAATAAAGTATAAGTAAATCCAACCAGTCAATGTAACGATAATCCCAAGAAA
Organism: Cyclobacteriaceae bacterium; assembly: GCA_041736555.1. GTDB lineage: Bacteria > Bacteroidota > Bacteroidia > Cytophagales > Cyclobacteriaceae > ELB16-189. The sequence goes on along the minus strand of JBGSTJ010000019.1, from coordinate 283,443 downwards.
GAGAAAATCCTTGAACCCTAATAAGGGTAAATTATATTGGTGTAACAGACCGTTCAAAATAAGATTCGTAGAAGTTCCTACAACAGTGATCATACCACCTAAAATTGTTGCAAAGGACAGCGGCATTAAAAATTTAGAAGCAGAATTTCCAGTTCGATCTGCCCAGTCTTTTACATATGGAATCATCAATGCCACAATTGGTGTGTTATTCAGTAAGGTCGAGAGTGAAGACACAGTTATCATCATTCTAAAAAGAAAGACCTTCGGGGCTAGCTTGGTATTGAATAATTTTGAAAACAAATCAGGACCATAAATGGATCGTATGCCCGCTGTGACGAATATCAATAAAAAAATTATTATAATCTGTTGGCTGGATAGGCCTTTCAGCAAGTCTGCTGGGGTAATTACCTTTGCCAAAACCAAGGCTAACGTTGCAAAAACGAAGGTTAAGGAAGGATTTAGTAATTCTTTATAAAGTGCAAACACCAAGAATACCACGACAAGGAGAACATAAATCTGGAGAGGGTCCACTAATCAGCAGATAATTTGATAAGGAAAAAGTGCTTCGAAAATTGTTAAAATTAAATGCTAAACTAGAGAAAAATAATGGATAACTTATACACAATAGTATTCAGCTAGGTAATAGAATATAACTATCCGAAAGTCAAGATTTTGATAAAAAGTGTGAATTTTTGATGTGTTTAAATCTTGAAATAACAACCATTTACAATGGTAAAAACTTTAATCGGTCAGGTATTAGGTTTAATCCTCTTACATGCTCTTTTGATCTGTTAGGAAATAGGGCGAAAAGTATTGAGAGGTTAGTGCTAAATGGTATTGAGCTTTCCTACGATTAAATGCCCCCGTCAGTATTTTAATACTTAATAATTCGAAGATTGTTGATTGAGAAGCTCGTAGATTATTTTGATTGCCGGATTTACTCTAACTTTATCGAAAGAACATTACTATGAAGAACATTCTGATGCTGTCCGCCATTCTGTTTTGCACTTGTTGCACAAATAAAAAACCGGCATGGTCAGACGAATTTGACAATGTAGGTGCGCCTGATTCTACCAAATGGAACTTTGACCTGGGTGATGGCTGCCCCAATGCATGTGGCTGGGGTAACAACGAAGCACAATACTACACCCAAGACGCTAAAAACGTGCGTGTTGAAAATGGCAACCTGGTTATCGAAGCACTTCAAGATTCCCTTGGCGGAAAGGCATACACTTCCACACGCATCGTGAGCAAGTTCAAAGGAGACTGGCGTTACGGACGCATCGAAGTAAAAGCAAAACTCCCAAGAGGAAAAGGCACGTGGCCTGCCATCTGGATGCTTTCTACCGATTGGAAATATGGCGGCTGGCCGGCAAGTGGCGAGATTGATATCATGGAGCATGTGGGTTACGATCCCGGTGTAATCCACGGTACTGTTCACACCGAATCATACAACCATGGAATAGGAACACAGAAAGAAGGAAAGATAACGGTGGAAGATGCTATGGATGCCTTTCACGTATATGCGGTTGATTGGACAAAAGATAAAATGGACTTCTTCGTAGATGACAAACTCTATCACACCGTTACGCGTGATCCGAACGAAGATTTTAAAGGCTGGCCCTTCGATCAGCGCTTTCATTTGATTATGAATATTGCGGCAGGCGGAAACTGGGGTGGTAAAGAGGGCATTGATGATTCGATCTGGCCGCAGAGGATGGAAATTGATTATGTAAGAGTATATCAATAAAATAGGCAGCAGGCAAAGGGCAATTGACAGTTGACAACGGACAGTTGATAAGAGACAATTAACAACATTGTAAACGCTGCTTTTAATGAAAAAGATTCTACTTATCGTACTTGTGAGTATTGGAATTCAGGGTTTCAGTCAAAACCCGGAAGCAGAAAAAGTGAATCAACTTCATAAGAAAAAATTTGAGTGGCTGATTCATAAAAAATATGATTCATTGAACTGGATCTTGGATGATCAGGTAAAGTATATCCACTCTAATGGATGGATTCAATCAAAACAGGAGGTTATTGGCGATTTAAAATCCGGCAAACTTAATTATACCTCCGTAACCGTTGAAGAATCAACCGCTTCCTATTTTGATAAAAGTGTAGTAATAACAGGTAAAGGATATTTTAAAGGCATGATAACGGATACGACTGAGTTTAACATTCATCTCCTTTACACGGAGGTTTATATTAAGCATAAGAAACAATGGAAATTGGTTTCGCGGCAGGCCACTAAACTCTGAAATCAAATTAACTTTTGTCCGCGCTCCAGCGACTTATTTCTTTCGTTCTGAAGTTCACGGGATAGTTTAGTCTGCTTTTCGAGCGCTTTGCGTTTGTATTCCTCAAATTCCTGTGTAATCGTGTGGGCAATCAATGACTTCTCTTTCATCCCGGAATTCAAAATTTTCATCCGCCCCATGATGATGCCCAAAAAGACAAGCAAGCCTGCAATGATGGCTGCAACCAAAACAAGAAATGTGCCTTTACCAAATGGAATACCCATGACAGAAATATGTTTACTATCGTAAACAATTTCCTCCATGGAGGCTTTCTGATCCACCAGTTCCTTTTGAACATTTTTTAACTCAACATGCAGGGAATCAATCCGGCTATTGGCAAGTTTAAGCCGGGCGTGTTGATTGTTGATAGAGTCGGTGTTGATCTTCCAGAAGCTATCCAGTATAAATCCTTTTATTACTTTGTAATCTTCATAAGTCTGGGATCCTGACTTCATCACCTCATAGCGTTCCTGCAGCGTTAAAGTTTTATCTTCTATTGCTTTAGCAGCGGGCTGAGCAATTAGGGAGCTTGCAGCTAGAATAGATAATAGGGTCAAAATTAATTTCATGATACGACTTTAAAAGAAACAACCAGCAACATACCTTTTACCATCCATAAGTAGAACTGTAAATGGATTATAAGTCAATTAAATCGTTCAAGGAAAGAATAACAAGGTTTAATTAAATATTTCGGATACTAACAAAGGGAGCTTAATTCGGTACTACAACCCAATCCTTCAATGGTTTGTAATCCATTTTTTATCACATAACACAATATTCAAGCTGTAATAACTTCCCGGTTATATCCAGTACATAAACTTGAAAGTGTCTTAAATCATTGGTATAAAAAGAAGTATTTAGTAAGTTGCCTACCCCGTTTCGATTTAACCCGTCAATTAAATTGGAACTAAAGGGTCTGTAGGGTGAAACCTTCAAATTTCCATGATTTTAAGCGAATTATGGGATGAAAATTGGTTGTTGGCTTTAAATCGAGTGGCTTTGAAAAAGATACTTATTATAGAGGATGACGAACCCCTTTGCTGGCTATTGGAAAAGATCTTAACGGGTAAGTATGAAGCCATTATCATGAAAAATGGCCTTGAAAGTCTTTCCTGGCTTTCGGATGGTAATTTGCCACATCTTATCATATCCGATATAAACATGCCTACCTTGGATGGGATTGAATTGCTTGAAAATATCCGTTCCAGCGGCATTTTAAGAGATATACCTGTAATCATGCTTTCAGCCTCAGACGAGCCTGAAAAAAGAAAACGGTGTCTTGCTTTAGGCGCGAGTAACTATTTAATAAAACCTTTTGAACCACAGTTACTAATTGAAGAGATTGAGAATACATTCAAAAGGTTAGATAATCCCCTTGTAATAGATCGATGAAAATTGATGGTGATATTATTGTGAAAAATTCTCAAACAGCAATAACTCCGGGTATCTCTACCCATATAGTTTTTGTAGGCAATCATACTACAAAAACCATTGAGTATACCCAGGATAACTGGCTTATCTCCACCCTACAGCTCGATGAACTTTCCTTAGGTATTCTTGATGGAACCCTGGAACCTGATGCTGTTTTTATCGAATCAAACGCTGTAATTCAACAGATGGATAAATTGTCGGAATTACTCAAAAAACATGAGATCCCATTTATCTTATATACTGAAAAGTATGATGTTGCTGCTAAAGAAAAAGCCATAGAATTAAAGGTGGATGATTACCTTTTCGGTGCTCTTACTGAATCGATGCAAAAAAGGCTTATGTTCATCCGTAAGATCAAAGCCTACAAGAACACTCGAAATGAAAAACCATACGAGATAAATAAAATCCAACCGATGCAATCGGTTAAGATCTGGCGATTGAAAAGAGCCTCTGATATAATTCTTTCTTTGTTCGCAATTATCATTCTTTCTCCTATTCTTATTTTAATTGCACTGATTATCAAATTAGAGTCAAAAGGTCCGATTTTATATATCTCCAAGCGAGCTGGATCCGGTTACAAAATTTTCGACTTCTATAAATTTCGTTCTATGCGGGCTGGGGCTGATCAGGAATTAAAAAACCTTTCCCATCTCAATCAATATGCAGAAGGAAGTGAAGAATCTGTTTTCTTTAAAATCAAAAACGATCCGCGGGTTACACCTTTCGGGCTGTTCCTAAGGAATTCCAGTCTGGATGAATTACCGCAACTGATCAATGTCCTTAAAGGCGATATGTCGCTGGTCGGTAATCGTCCACTTCCACTTTACGAAGCCGAGCGGCTCACGAAAGATCAGATTGCCTGGCGATTTATTGCCCCCGCAGGCATCACCGGCCTATGGCAAGTTACCAAACGAGGTCAAAAAGATATGTCGTTAGATGAACGCATCCATTTGGATATGGAATATGCTATGAAAAATTCCTTTGCGATGGACATGAAAATAATTTTTTCTACTTTCCCGGCTTTGTTTCAGAAGGAGAAAGTTTAATTCTCATTTATGTTATTTTTTGAACACGTTATCTACTGGTATTTAACCTTATCAGTACTTTACATATTTATCCTGGCTATCGCTGGTCATTATTATAGACGAGTAGAGTTCAACTATGCAGAATCTAAAAGAATTGCTGTTTTTGTTCCTGGTTACAAAGAAGATGGAGTAATCCTTTCAGTAGCAAAAGGTCTCTCAACACTTGAATACCCAAAAGATTTATTTGACATCTATGTCATAGCAGATTCTTTTAAAGAAGAAACTCTTTTTGAATTATCAAAGCTACCTATAAAACTAATTTCAGTTCAATTTGAAAAAAGTTCCAAATCCAGGTCCTTAAACTATGCCTTCAATGTTATCAAAGAAAATTACGAAATAGGTGTTATTCTGGACGCAGACAATGTTGTTAAAAAGGATTTTCTACAATCCGTAAACAATGCATTCAATGCTGGATATCATGTTATCCAGGCACAACGAGTTGCTAAGAATATCAATACCTCCTTCGCCATTCTCGATGCAGCAAGCGAAGCGATTAACAACCACCTATTCCGTAAAGGTCCAAATGCCTTGGGTTTATCAGCTTGCTTAATCGGTTCTGGAATTATCATGGACTTCTCCGTTCTCAAGAAAACTCTCACTACTATCGATTCTGTCTATGAAGATCGGGAGCTGCAACTTGAATTGGCAAAAGGATCTAACAAAATACACTACCTCGAAGATATTCTCGTATTTGATGAGAAAGTTGATAATTCAACTTCCTACAAAAATCAAAGAAAAAGATGGTTCTACGCACAATTAATATTTCTGAAAGACCACCTTGTAAAAGGATTTATTTTCCTGTTTAAAGGAAACATCAACTATTTCAATTTTTCAATCCTTAACAATATTTTTCCGCCACGATTAATTACACTATTCCTACTTTCAACAATCACCCTACTGACATTTTTAAATTACACTGAGGGTTCCTATAGTCCAAAATGGCTAATACTTTTTTTAGTTTACTTAGTTGCAATTTTTTTGTCGTTACCCAAAAGGTTTTATACTCTCAAAATGCTTAAAGCCTTTGCTACCATCCCCATTTTACTTTTCAAGTATATAGAAATATTTCTAGGCATGCGAACGGCCGGGAAGCAATTTATTCATACCCCACATAGTAAGGTTGAGGTTGATACAAGCCTTTTTTCAGATAAATAAAATCATTATTGATCCAATCTAGTTTATAGTAATAATCCAACGATTAAGAAGCAGTCATCCTAATAAAAACACCCCTAAGATAATTTCTTACAATGAACAACCCCTTGATTTCCATCATCGCATTGAACTATAATCAAACGGAAATATCATGTCAATTTCTTCTGTCTCTCAAGAAATTGACCTTTAATAATTACGAAATCATCTTACTTGATAACAATTCAGCTATTGATCCGACCTCACGGATTCGCACTGAATTTCCAGAAGTCAGATTCTATAGAACTTCAAAAAATTTAGGTTTCACCGGTGGGAATAATCTTGCCATGAAACTTGCGAAAGGCGACTATTTTTTTATTGTTAATAATGATACAGAAATCGCCAGCGTTAATTTACTTGAGAAACTTCTCGAGCCATTTCAAAAAGACCCAACTATTGGAATGGTGAGCCCTAAAATTAGGTATTTTGACAACCCTGAAATCATACAATTTGCAGGGTATAATAAAATCAATCCATTTACTGGGAGAAATAGTCAAATTGGGGACCATGAAGTTGATACTGGTCAATATGATCAATCTGGATATACACACTATGCACATGGCGCTGCTATGTTAGTAAAAAGAGAAGTTGCAGAAACAGTTGGCTTATTTACCGATCACTTTTTTATCTATTATGAAGAATTGGATTGGTCAGCTCAAACAATCAAAAAAGGGTACAATATTTTTTACCAGTCTCAAGTTTACATTTTGCACAAAGAATCCATGACAATGGGTAAGGCTACGCCTATTAAAGTATATTTCCTTAACAGAAATAGAATCATGTTTATGAGAAGAAATAGTGGTATTATGCAATTAAGTTTTTTCTTTGTCTATTTCATTTTTCTAACTATTCCAAAAAACACTCTCACTTATTTGATGCATTTTCAATTTGAACATTGTAAGTCTTTCTTACGAGCAATCTGGTGGAATCTAAAAAATTTAACTATCTATAAAACAGAGCCCTTCAATACCCATTTTGAAAACGTCTCTCTGAAGCCACTCGACAATAATTAGAGAGTTAATTTTGTTTGACTCAAAAAACTATAAGCTACTTTAATTCAGTTTTTATAAGGCAAGGAAAATTTGAATTACCATTGTACATTTGCAATCCGAATCATTCTATTACCAATAGAAATCATTTTAAGCACATGAGATTATTTCTAGTAAAAAGCCAAAGCGAGGTTTTTGTATTAAGATCGATTCACCGTTATTCAGTTATTTGTGGTAGAGACTTTCTATAATAGGGCCAAAAATAAATTAATGTTAAATATATGATTAAGTCATTAGTGACAGGCGGAGCAGGATTCATTGGCTCACACGTGGCCAGACATTGCCAGAACCTTGGACATCAGGTCATCGTACTGGATGACCTCAGTGGAGGTTTTGAAGACCACATCCCTGCTGGAGTAGAATTTGTCAAAGGCTCAGTTACCGATCATAAGCTGTTAGAAACGCTATTTAATGATCATCAATTTGACTATGTATACCATTTGGCTGCTTACGCTGCCGAAGGATTGTCGCATTTCATTAGGCGCTTCAATTATAACAACAACCTCATCGGTAGCGTCAACCTTATTAATGAGTCAATTAAACATAACGTAAAGTGTTTTGTCTTCACTTCCTCCATAGCAGTATATGGTCCAGGTCAACTTCCAATGACAGAAGAAATGACCCCAACACCTGAAGACCCATATGGTGTTTCAAAGTATGCTGTAGAGCTAGACTTAAAGGCGGCTCACCACATGTTTGGCCTTAATTATGTGATTTTCAGGCCTCATAATGTATATGGTGAAAATCAAAACATCGGTGACAAATACAGAAATGTCATAGGGATTTTTATCAATCAAATTATGCAAAACAAACCAATGACAATTTTTGGAGACGGAAATCAAACTAGAGCATTTAGCTATATTGATGATGTAGCAATTCCCATCAGCAATTGTGTGAATATTCCAGAGACCTATAACCAGGAAATTAATATTGGCGCTGACAAGCCGTATACCATCAATGAATTGGTTAATGTGGTCGCAAAGCATCTACACGTGCAACCACAGGTAACCCACCTAGAAGCCCGCAAAGAAGTTGTTCATGCTTACTCAGATCACAGCAAGGCCAAAAAACTGTTTGGCACTAACACACCTTTTGATTTAAATACTGGAATAGAGAAAATGGTTATTTGGGCAAAAAGGGTCGGTGCCCGAAAAAGCAAAGAGTTTGAGAATATTGAGGTTAACAAAAACCTTCCACAAGGTTGGTCATAATACTTTCCCATGAAGATAGGAATCGAAGCCCAACGATTATTCCGAAAGAAGAAACATGGAATGGAAGTTGTTGCATTAGAATTGATCAAAGAATTACAAACACTTGATCTCACGAATAATTATGTAATCTTCGTGAAAGACGATGAGGATTCTAATTGTCTAAATGAAACAGAAAATTTTAAAATTAGAAAAATTAAATCAAGCGCTTATCCAATATGGGAACAATATATACTCCCAAAAGCAGCCCGGGAGGAAGGAGTAGATATTCTTCATTGCACGAGTAATACAGCTCCCATTTTTACAAACATCCCTCTGATTGTTACAGTTCATGATATAATCTATCTGGAGTCAACCAATTTCAACGGATCAGCATATCAAAATTTTGGCAATCTATACCGAAAAATTATCGTCCCTTTTTGCCTTAGGAAAAGCAAAGCTATTATTACCGTCTCCAACTTCGAACGATTGCGGATTGTTCAACACACTCAAATCAAAGAAGAAAAGATCGTTTCAATTTATAACGCAAAGAGTATAGCATTCAAAGTAATTGAAGATCAAGCTCTTCTAAATAAGGTCAGGCTTGATTATTTATTACCTGAAAAATTTATTTTATTCTTTGGAAATACCGCTCCAAAAAAAAACACAAGAAGAGTATTGGAAGCCTATGCCCAATACTCAAAATCAGGCTTAGAAATCTTACCGTTAGTGATTACTGATTGTAATGAGAGTTTTATAAAATCAATACTACGTGATATAAAAGAGCCGGAAGTCATTAAAAATGTGCAGGTAAGAGATTACATTGGTTTTAAGGACTTACCCTGCGTATATAACCTAGCACAACTTTTTCTCTATCCTTCCCTGCGTGAAAGTTTTGGATTACCTATTGTAGAATCAATGGCTTGCGGAACACCCGTCATCACATCAAATACTTCGTCCATGCCTGAAATAGCAGGGGATGCTGCCATTTTAATAAACCCAGAAAGCAAGGAGGATCTGGCAAGTGCCATGACCAAAGTGCTCTCAGACAACGAGCAGTACGAAAAGTTGAAAATAGCGGGGCTCCAACGAGCTACTTCATTTACTTGGAACAATACTGCCAAAGAGGTTTTAAAAATTTACAAGAATCATCAACCATCTATTCTCAATTAAATATGTACACCCGAGCAGTAGACTTAAAACGTCTAAACTTCATAGCTAATCATATTCAGCATCTGGATCCTGAAAAAGGAAAAGTACTTGATATCGGTTGTGGAAATGGCAACATAAGTATTTACCTGGGTTCTTTAGGCTATAATGTACTAGGCGTGGACATAAGTGAAAAGGCCATTGAAAAAGCAACTCAATTGAATACACTCACCAATGTGAACTTTAAGGTGATGAGTGCCGAAGAACTGATTGCCACAGACCCGACCTATGATGTAGTAATTTGCAGTGAAGTATTGGAACACCTTGAGAACCCTGACAGCCTCTTAAAAGTGATAGATATACTTTTAAAACCTCAAGGAAAATTAATCGTAACTGTCCCCAATGGATTTGGACCCAGAGAGATGCTTATGACTAAGCCTATGCAATGGATGCAACGGAAAAATAATATTTGGTGGAAAATGACGAAAAAATTGAAAGCTGCACTTGGGTATGATGGGAAAACTGTACAGTCTGATGCGGATGATTTGGAACACGTACAATTTTTTACAAAGAAACAATTAATTGATCTATCAACTCGAAATAATTTTTCTATTACCGCTTTTGAGAATACTGATTTCATTGAAGACCTTTTCCCAGTATCGTTAGCCACCAAAAGAATCTCAGCATTGCAGAAACTTGACTGTAAGGTTGCTGATCTACTTCCTCATCAACTAACAGGCGGATTTCACACTTTATGGGAAAAACTACCAAGGGTTAATACAAAGTAAACAATGCCTTCAATAAGATTTTCGATTGCGATACTATGCTGCTCAGGCCTAATTATTGGCACGTATGGCCAAGGGAACTGTCAGAACTCTCCTTTACATAAGATCGGAGTGATGCCCAAGATTTTAAAAGAAACATCTGGTCTGGAAGTTACATCACCTAACAGTCTTTGGTCGCATAATGACGATACTCACCCCTATCTATACAAACTCGACAGCACTGGGCAACTTATCAAGGCAATTTATCTCAATCACAAAAACTCTGGTTGGGAGGATCTCGCACAAGATGATCAGGGCAATATCTACATCGGTGGGTTTGGTAACAACACCAATGCAAGAAAAGATCTTAAAATCTACAAAATAGGCAATCCTGATTCTATCAAAGAGAAATTTGTCAATGCCGGGATCATCGACTACCGCTACTCGGATCAGAAATTTTTTCCTCCAGATAAGCGCTTTAAAAACTTTGACATGGATGCCATGATCAGCTTAGGGGATTCTTTGTACTTATTTTCCAAGAACAGGACTGAGCCATTCGATGGATATACGAAAGTTTATAGACTTCCAAATACACCAGGTACTTATCAAGCAGAATTGATGGATAGTATATTCTTGTGCAATGAATCTATGTTGACGTGCTGGATAACGGCTGCTGATATTAGTCCTGATAAGAAACATCTGGTACTATTATCGCACGATAAGCTATGGCTTATTTCATGCTTTGAAGGTGTAAATTTCGGAAAAGGGAAAATTCAACAAATATCACTTAATCATTTTAGTCACAAGGCTGCCATCTGCTTTTACAATGATTATATGGTCTACATCACAGATGAATTAGAAATGGATATTTTGGGAGGGAAGCTTTATAGTCTTGATCTTAGACCCTGGCTAAAGAACGAATGTCCTTAGATGTGTACATGAGAAAACTCAAACACTTTATTCTTCAATATCTATTCGGATATATTCAGGAGCTAATCTTTTTTATCAAAAGTAGTGTAAAGAAAGGCACAAGAAAGAAAATCAAGTTTGTGATATTTGCCCGAGGGCGTTCGGGTAGTACGTTACTTTTGAGTCTTCTTAATTCAGATCCTAAAGTTAATTGCGAAGGTGAGATTCTTAATCATCGGGTGTTATCTCCTGACAAATTAATAAATCGTAGGTGTTCTCTTGCTTCAAAAGAAATTTATGGTTTCAAGTTGCTTTCCTATCAACTTCGAACCGTTCAGAAGATTAATGATCCTCACACCTTCCTTAGAGAATTAAACCTGAAAGGATTTAAAATAATATACCTCAGAAGGGAGAATCTGTTAAGGCATGCACTTTCTAAAGCTTATGCCAATCACACCAATCGGTGGCATGCTAAATCAATAGTCTCCAATCTACCGAAAATGAAGATTGATGTACATCAGCTTTTTCAATCAATTCAGGAAAGCGAAAGATTAGAAAAGTTTGAAACTGATGTACTAAAAGGAATCCCTCACTTTTCCATGACCTATGAAAGGAATCTCGAGAATCCAGATACCCACCTTGAAACAGTCAGAAAAATAGCCGATTTTCTGGAAATTCAATTATCCTCTCCGGTTACTTCTTTTGTGAAATTATCATCTAACGATTTTGAGGACTTTATAGAAAATTCGTCCCAAATGATCGAATTTTTGAAAAAAACGCAGTATTCTGAATTTCTTGATAATGTTCGCTACAACTCAGGTCCCCTTCCTTAAAATTAAGAAACATAATTCCTTTAACTATATTTTGTATCTTTTTACCTTATATTTCTAAAAATCATTGCAATGAGAATATTTATCCCAATACTCAAAATTGCTCCGGGGCTTTGCTTTATACTTCTGGCTTTCATGTCAAAAGGGCAACAAACCCAGCAGGTAAGTCAATCTGGGACTCCCTATTTGCAATTTCTTCCGGCAGACTATAATGTAACCACAAAAAAATATCCTGTCATCATTGTTCTTCATGGTACGGGTGAACGGGGTACTAATCTAAATCAGGTTCTTAATACTGGCATTTCTAAGGTGATTCAAGCTGGATCTAATATGACTTTTAAGGCCGGAGGCACTGGTCCTGAGTTTAGTTTTATCGTTATGTCTCCTCAAATCACCGGAAGTTGGTCAGCCGGAATTACCGATGGATTGATTAATCATGCTATCAATAATTTAAGAGGTGATCCGTCAAGAATTTATCTCACCGGTTTTAGTTTGGGGGGAAATGGTACCTGGATATATGCGTACAATGCGCGAAATCAACCTTCGAGGGTAGCTGCTATCGCCCCAATTGCAGGATGGGGCGGTGATTATCTCGTATGCCCTGCAGGCAATTATGATGAATATTCTGTTTGGGGTTTTCATGGGGATGCAGACGCAACAATCACGATTGATAGAGGCCAGAAAATGATCAACGCTTATAATGCCTGCGTTCCCGCAGCAGATCCACAAGCTAAATTTACGATTTATCCAGGTGTTGGTCACAATTCCTGGGATAGAGCCTATCGGCCTGATAATTCCCTACACAGTCCAAATTTGTATGAATGGTTTTTGTTGCAAAAACTGGGTGGAAGTCCATCTGCAAATGCTGGCGCAGACCAGACTTTAACCTTACCTACTAATAGTACCACTATTATTGGATCAGGAAGTGACCCGGGAGGGAGTATAACTGGTTATCAGTGGACAAAAATATCAGGACCCGCAGTCACAATTGCCAATGCAACCACAACCAACTTATCATTAAGTGGCATGGTTGAGGGTATCTACGAATTTAGCCTTACCGTAACGGACAATGAAGGAAACACAGCTGCCGATAATGTGATAGTCACTGTTAATCCGGCAGCAGTTAACCAACCGCCAACAATTACAGCGCTTGCTACCATAACTCTTACCCTGCCAACAAATTCTACAAATATCATTGCAGTGGCCAGTGATGTCGATGGAACAATTGCAAGTTATTTATGGACACAACAATCTGGCCCTTCAACGGCTACCTTAGCGGGGACGGGAAGTGCTACGCTTGGTGTGAGTGCATTAATTGCTGGCACGTATACGTTCCGGCTATTGGTTAGTGATGACGATGCTGCCACAGCTACCAGGGATTTTACCGTAATTGTAAATCCCGCTGCCGTAAACCAGCCTCCTTCCGCCAATGCTGGATCCGATAAATCAATCAATTTGCCCACCAGCAGTACAAACCTTATCGGTTCTGGGAGCGATCCTGATGGCACCATATCAACCTACCTGTGGACACAAGTGAATGGGCCTGCTGCCGTTTTATCAAATACCAACACATCAACTCTAACTGTTACATCCCTGGTTGCTGGTGTCTATAATTTCAGACTTACAGTAACTGATAATCAGGGCTCAACTGCAAGTGATGATGCAACCGTGACTGTAGTTGCTGCCAATCAATCACCTGTTGCCAACGCGGGCAGCAATTTTTCGATAACCCTACCTACTAATTCAACCAACATCAATGGGTCTGGAAATGACCCGGACGGTTCAATTGCCAACTATCTTTGGACCCAGATAAGTGGACCCAATACTGCCAACCTTACTAATGCCACATTACCAACCGTAACAGCAAGCAATCTTATTCAAGGGCTGTACACGTTTAGATTAACAGTTACAGATAATCAGGGATCAACGGGTTCCGCGACTGTTTCTGTTACGGTAAATGCTGCTCCGATAAATATCGCTCCAGTTTCTAACGCAGGAACAGACCAGTCAATTACATTACCAACTAATTCAGTGGTCATTGCCGGATCAGGCACTGATGCAGATGGAAGCATAGCTTCCTACAGTTGGACAATTTTTAGCGGGCCCGCAGCCACGCTAACAAATCAGAACACTCCTACACTCTCTGCATCCAATCTGGTAGCTGGAACCTATGTATTCCGACTCACGGTAACCGATAATCAGGGTGCGACTGGATTTGATAATATCACCGTAACTGTACAACCCGCTGCCGTTAATCAATCTCCTTTAGTTGATGTTGGCCCTGACTTTACATTAACTCTTCCCACCAACAGCACAGATATTTTTGCCTCTTCAAGCGATCCTGATGGATCCATCAATACTCATTTATGGGAAAAACTCAGTGGTCCTGCTGCGACCCTATCGGGTGTCAATACAGCCACCCTTTCCGTTTCCGCTATGGTAGCAGGAACCTATGTTTTTCGCCTTACGGTAACCGATAATCTTGGTGCGACTGCAAGCGATGATATCACTATTATTGTTGCCATTGGAAATCAATCTCCTGTTGTGGTTGCCTCTGATGACGAAACAATCACCCTGCCAACCTCCTCAACCAACTTAATTGCCGTAGCTTCGGATCCAGATGGTTCAATTACAAATTACCTGTGGACTAATCTCTCCGGGCCTGCCGCTCCAACACTGGCTGGAACCACAACAAATTCGTTAGCCGTTAGCGATTTGATTGCAGGGACTTACGTATTCCGAATTACAGTAACTGATAACGAAGGAGCCACTTCATTTGATGAAGTGAACGTGACCGTGCAGACTGCTATCAACTTATCCCCTACGGCTAATGCAGGGAGCAATAAGTCGATAACATTACCAACCAACTCAACGAATTTTACCGGTTCTGGAAATGATTCAGACGGAACAATCACTAACTATCAATGGACACAAGTAAGCGGTTCTGCTTTAACCCTTGCCAATAGCAACACAACCACATTAACGGTTAGCGGGGCTGTAGCTGGTAGCTATATATTCAGACTTACGGTATTGGATAATAATGGGGCCACTGGTTTTGATGATGTTACCTTAACGGTAAATCCTGCAGCAATAAACCAACCCCCCACAGCAGAAGCGGGTGCAAATCAAACCTTAACACTCCCGGTTAATTCAACCACATTGGTTGGTATTGGTTCCGATCCTGATGGATCTATTTCAACATATCAATGGACAAAAATAAGTGGTCCAACAGCAGTTCTTACAAACCCAACTTCATCATCATCATCTATCGGCTCGTTGGTTGAAGGAACGTATTTATTCAGACTTACGGTTACTGATAACGGAGGATTGTCTGCTACTGATGATATTACGATAAATGTTTTGCCACAAATAGTTAATCAAGCTCCGATTGCTAATGCCGGTCCAAACCAATCCATTACATTGCCAACAAACTCCATTACACTATTTGGAAGCGGAAGCGATGCTGACGGATCCGTATCGACCTATTTATGGACAAAAGTTAGTGGTCCTGCAGCTACACTCACCAATGCAAATACGCCAACACTATCTTTGACAAACCTTCTCGAGGGCATTTATGTATTTCAATTGACTGTAAGTGACAACCTCTTGGCCACAGGAACAGACCAGGTAACTGTTACTGTTAACGCACTTGCCACCAACCAAACTCCGATTGCTTTTGCAGGTACCAATCAAACCATAAACTTACCCACTAATTCTGTCAATCTTAACGGAAGTGGCAGTGACCCGGACGGATCGATTGCAAGTTATTTATGGACAAAAATAAGCGGGCCTGCGTGTACTCTCACCAACAGTAATCAGGCTGTTTTATTACTCTCTAATCTTGTTGAGGGTACCTATATTCTAAATCTCATGGTAACAGACAATGACGGGGCCACGGCTAATGATGATGTTACTGTGTTCGTTCTGGCAGCTACCACCAATCAATCTCCGGTAGTGGATGCTGGGCCGGATATATCAATGGTCTTTCCCATTAATAGTGTTGAAATTAACGGATCAGTCTCTGATGCGGATGGGTTGATTGTAACTTATCTATGGACAAAAGTTTCCGGAGGAGCAGCCACGTTAACCAATGCAGATCAATCTTCTCTTTCTTTAACGGGTCTTGTTGAGGGCACCTATATATTTAGGTTGACGGCAACCGATGATGATGGTGCAATAGGGTCAGATAATGTTACTGTTGTTGTACAACCACTTGCATCGAATACACCGCCTCTGGCAAATGCAGGTGCTGACCAAACTCTTACATTACCAACCAACTCACTTATAATTAATGGTATTGGCAATGATGCTGAAGGAGCAATTGCCTCCTATGAATGGCTGAAAGTGAGCGGTCCGAGCGTAACTATCGCGAATGCAACTACAGCCGATATCTCTTTGACTAACATGATTGAAGGAACGTATATCTTTCGCCTCACTGTTACTGATGGTGGTGGCTTAACGGGAAGCGATGAGGTAACCGTAACTGTTTTTCCCCAGAGTTTTAGCCAAAGTCCAATAGCGGATGCCGGACCCGATATATTTCTTGACCTGCCTTCAAACAACACAACATTAAACGGCACTGGCACAGACACAGGCTCGATTACAGCTTATTTATGGACTGCTATCAGCGGGCCCTCAACCCCAACGCTAACAAATGCCAATACCCAGACTTTAACTGTAAGCGATCTTGAGGCCGGCACCTATATTCTTCGGCTTACCGTTACTGACAACGATGGGCTTACTGCATTTGATGAAGCACAAGTGATTGTGAGCCCACAAGACCTGGTTGCTCCCGTAGCGACCCCTCCTGTAGCTAATGCGGGTGAAGACATTATTGTTGATCTCCCGGCAACAACTGTATCTATTGTTGGCAGTGGCACCGATGATGGAATTATCTCAACCTTTCAATGGTCACAAATCTCAGGTACACCCTTGCAATTAACAGGTTTGGATAATGATACGCTTACCATTACCAGTCCAATTGAAGGTGAATTCAATTTTGAATTGACAGTAACGGACGATGAGAATTTAACCGATACGGATCAGGTTAAGGTTACCATCGTTGATAATGGTGAAAGTCTTCAGTTCCCATTTAAATTAATCTCTCCTAATGGAGACGGACAAAATGATTTTTGGATTCTCGATCCCGATCCTGCTACCTTTAGTGGTTGTATAGTGGAAATTTATAACAGGCGCGGTTCTGTTGTATATGAATCTAATTCGTATGCAAATGACTGGGGTGGGACAATAAATGGGGAGCCATTACCACAGGGAGCCTATCATTACGTTGTGAAATGCCAGGGTAAAATTTCAAAATCCGGAAGTATTACAATTATTCGATAATGAATAGACTAAAGATTATTTCAGTTTACATCTGTTTTTGGATCACCACCTTCTCTGCTCAAGGCCAACAGCTTCCTGTTTATAATCAGTTCTTCCTTAACCCAAGTCTTTATAATCCCTCTTTTGTTGGTGCCCATGGATATACCGAACTATACATCAATCAACGATATCAATGGGTAGGAATAGAAGGTGCTCCGGTCACTACGAATATTAACCTCCAGGTACCTATCAATAGTAAGTTAGCACTTGGTGTTTTTATGATAAGCGACAAGTCTGGACTTTTATCAACGTATCAGGGCGATATTGGGTTGAGTTACCGGGTGAGGCTTGGACAGGCAAGCAATTTGACTTTCGGGCTGGCTGCCGGCATGGAGCGAAATACCATCGACCAATCGGTGATTGATCAGGCAATTGTTAATGTGCGCGGTACCCAAATTACAGGTCAGTTTGGACTCAATTTGGAACATAAAAACCTCGTCATTGGTTTTGCACTCCCCAGGCTATTTGAATCTGAATTATTAGACGAATTCGATCTGTCACAAACGGAGCTAGCTCTATTAAAAACAACGTTTTCATCTATCAGCTACCTATTCCAAGTTGGTAGTCAATTTTCTGTAAAGCCGGCCGTGTTTTATTTAACTGACTTAAACACGGTAGATCAATTCGGAGGCCTGGCAAGTGTGTATTATAAAAATTTGTTTTGGTTGGGGGGAGGTTATAAACAAGAGATAGGTCCGAACGCTTTCTTGGGCTTCAACATCAAAGAATTTATTCAGGTTGGGTACGACTATGAATTTGCCAGCGGCCTTGCTGAGCAAATCGGCAATGGCTCCCATGAATTGCATCTGCGCATTAGGTTGGGTAAAACCAATAAACGCGAGCGCAAACCAGAACCAGAAGTAGCTACAGCGAGTGCTGAACCTGTTGCTGAGGAAACAAAACCAGTAGTTGAAGAGCCAAAAGTAGAAGTGAAGGAAGAAGTGAAAGAAGAAGTAAAGGAAGTACCGGCAGCCGTGATAATCAACACCGATGTAAAAGAAGAACCACCGGTAACAGATGCGATAACCACAATTGAAAGTGACCGGTCGGGCGATATGCCACCCGGTTATTATATTGTAGTGGGCGCCTTCAGAGACCGGAATAATGCACAGAAATACCTTGATAAAATAGCTGCAGCGGGTTATAGTGGCAGCATAGGAGCCCATAATCAAACAGGCTACAACTATGTTTACCTGAATTATATGGCTAGCTTAAACGAAGCGAAAGCGCGTAGAGACGAAGTTCGAAAAATTAGTCGCTTTGAGTTCCCAAAAACGTGGGTGCTGGAAATTAAGTAGCCGATATTGAATGGTAGTCCACGTGGAAATGCGTTTCAATCAATTATATATTCAAATTTCTCAAACAGTGCTTTAATTTTATCTGTTTCCACCGTGGTGGGTACAACAAATAAAACCTGGCGTCCACAAGCTTCAATGGGTTTAATGATTTCTTCTACCACATGATAATGCGGCCGGTTTGAATAGTCATCAAAAATAATTTTCGTTCCGGCCTTCGCCATTAATAATGAATACAGAAAGCAGGCAACCCTGAACCTTCCGTCCACAAGAATCAATTCTGGTGCAGAGTCCGAATTCCAAATGGCACGGATATACCTACCAAAATTTTCACGTTTACTATAATCTACGGGGCGCCCCCAACTTGATAAAATTCCAACATCCACAAATTTCATGTCAAGCCTGTTGCTAACGCCTACCTGCGATTTAACGGTGTCAATCCATTCTTTTGACGTATCAACCGATGTGATTGTCGCACCCGTATTTTTATGAACCCAATTTGTTGATTCCCCCACTCCATATTCGCCATAGCTTTTAAGGGCGGCCGCGTGCTTTTTAAACATTGCATCATTTCCGTTAAATAGTTGATTGGGTTTTATAATGCCCAAAATTCCCTTTTTAACAAAAATCATAAATGTTAAAAGAATGGGGGGTGTAACAGGTTCAATATATTCTCTTAGCATAGGTGGTTTGATTTTTTAGCAGATAGCTTAAAGATACTGAAACTATTGAGATCAATTGTTCCAGAGGTTGGCTACTAAGGTTGGCGGGCTATTTAAATGAATCGCTCAATAACCTCATAAATATTCTCCGTATTTTTTTCCCAGGTGTGTTCGTTGGCAAACTGAATTCTTTTAGTTCGCTTTTCTTCACTATCATCCTTCAAGGCCGTGCGAATATTTTCAGAAAAATTCTCTTTGGAATTGCTTAGCAAAACTACCTCCTGAAAGTATTCCATCGTTTCTGTAGCGGTGGCCACGGTAGGTTTTCCCATGGCCAGGTATTCGTCAATTTTTCGTGGATAGTTTCCAATCGTCATCCCGTTTACAACCTGGGGGTTAATGGCTACATCAAAGTGATATATATAGCCGGGTAGCGCTGGCTCTTTTTTGCCCCCTAAAAAATGAACGTTCTTTAGCTGGTGTAACTCCGACTGCTGAAAAGCAACATCCTCCGGTCCAACAAGCACAAGGCTGAAATCGGGATTTGCCCGGGCCAGGTAAACCAGTAAGTCAATATCCAAACGCAGGTCAGTAAGATAACCCACATACCCGATGATGGGGCGTTTAATGGATTCAATATCTGCAGGCATAGGATACTCACCATCCGGATCAAAGGTCCGAAGGTCGCACCCCTGCCCCACCATGTAGGTGTGCGGGTTAAAGCGCCTCAGGTAATTACCCAAATAAACCGAATTGGAAACCACGCCATCATACTTACGCGCAAGCTGAGGTTCAAGATACTGGCCGTGTTTTTTAAAATAAGGTTGGGTAATAAGATTATCGCGGATGTAATAAATGGCAAGAGCCGGGTTCAGTAATTCCTTTGCATAAAACCCATGAAACATCGAACTGTCATTGAATACGATTACATTCTTAAACCCCAGCTTCTCCAGGGCAACTTTTATCCGGTTCACCAGAATTACATTATTACGTTTGTTGAAGAAATGGTAAAGAAAAGAATGCGGCATCCAATTGATGCTTTCCACCAATTGCTCGGGGAATAAATTCCACAGGTTCTCATTTATCTTGGCGAGGCCTGGTTTTTTTCCCGAAATTATTTCCAGTCGTCTTTGAACTTCCGGGGTATTTTTGTCTAATGTTTTTGTCTTCCGGTCCAGCGGGGGGTCAACATATAGCACCCGGTTATGCCTACTGAACTCAAGGGCAATATTTTTACAGTTACTCCCAATTTTAATATCCCAGGGCTGAGTGGCGATAATTACAAAATCCCGGCCTTTTATAACTGACATGTCGCGTTCATTTGTTCAAAAAATAGATCTTTTCAATCATCAAAGTTAGATCAAAAAACCGCAAAAGTTTTTATTGGTAATCCTTCCCTTTTGATCCGGGACAATTGGTACCTTTATTGTTCAATTTTGAGAACAAACTTACATCACAGTGGTTGGTTACAAAGATCTTTGCGGGGTCATTAACAAAGGTCGAAAAGAAGAAAAGTTGCTTTAATTATGAAGATTTTGAAATTTGTTGCCGGGGTGTTTTTCCTGCTGATTTCCTTACATGGATTTGCACAGTTGCCCTCAACCTCCGGTTATTCTTTAATACCTGGCACCAATAGTTGGCGGGTTAATAATGATGCCGGATTAAATACAGCGGTTGATAATACGCCTGCCTCACCACCCCCTACAGGCTACACAAATACCTATATCGGGTTCCCAAATGGAGCTATGGCGGGCTTTAACTCTTCACAATACGGGCAAGGTCAATTGAAATTGTGGTATGAGACTAATGGTCAAATGAATTACCGGTTATTGTTTCCAGTAGGTTATAATCACAACGATCCATATCAATACCCGTTGATTGTAATGACCCATGGAGCTGGAGAGTCTGGAGCAGGATGGGGGCCTCCCTTCTATAGTGAATTGACAAATCCTCGATGGAAAAATAATGATCATAATCTGTTACATGGTGGAAAGCCACACCAGGATGCTGTAAATCTGGCTGGTACAAAAAAAGCTGAGGACCCAACGTTGAATCCACGAGCGTTTCCGGGGTTTGTTCTCTTTCCTCAAAGGGGTAATGCATTTGCAGGAGGTTGGGTGAATGGTAGTGGTTATACTCCTCTTGCCAGAATTGTGCAATTGTTGGTTGATTCACTTCATATCGACCCTAACAGGATTTATATTCATGGACTGTCTGATGGTGGCAAAGCAGTTTGGAATATGATTGACTTCTTTCCTTCACTATTTGCGGCCGCACTCCCTATGTCTGCAACTGTATCAACGACTTTCCCCAATTCTTGGGGTACCTTAGGCGCTAATTCATACTCAAACTTCGCTCACATTCCGGTCTGGCAGTTTCAGGGTGGCATTGATGGAAATCCCACACCTACTGCAACTAAACAAATCGGAAATTATTTGAAGGCTGTGGGGGGCTCAGTGCGGTATACCGAATATCCAGGGTTTGGGCACGGCATCTGGAACAAAGCTTATGCGGAGCCTGATTTTTTTACCTGGTTGTTAAGCCATAATAAAGCTAATATCCATGTTTATTTTGGCGATTCAACCCTGTGTGCAACCAATGGCAATGGGATTAAACTGGGGGTGTCGCAGGGCTTTCTGGCTTATCAATGGGAAAAGGATGGCGAAATCATGTTGGGCTCCACTTCCAATTACATTATAGCTACACAGCCGGGCACGTACCGCGCCCGCTTTAGCCGGGTTTCGGCAACCCCGAGCGAAGCCCAGTGGAACATCTGGTCGAAGCCGGTTGTGATAAAGCAGGGTGAACTGGTAACCCCGATTCTTACAACCACAGGCAGCCCGCACCTGCCCGGTGTGAATGGTGAAACAAGTGTAACCTTAAAAAGTGTTAACATAAGTGAGCTAACAAAGAACTGGTTTAAAAACGGCACCCAACTAACTGGTGGCAATCCAAATTTTAACACCCTTGATTCGATCGTAAGAAATGATGCCGGCACCTATTCCCTGGTAACAATTCCGTTCAACGGCTGCCAGAGCTTGCAGTCGGCCCCCATTTATGTTACGGTAAACTCACCGATAAATGTAAATACCCCTGCCAACCTGCAAGGACAAATAACCTCCCCGGGCAGTGTACATCTTTTTTGGGAAGATGCATCCCCCAATGAATCGGGGTTTGAAATTTACCGGGCCACCAACCCGGCAGGGCCCTGGAAATTAAGAGCTCAACTCGGTGAGGATATTGTAGCCTACCACGACTCAGGTCTGCTTCCCAATGAAACCTATTACTACAAAATGCGTGCGGTAAGCCCAACCGGTAAATCGGACTATACGGGCAACCTGCAGATTAATCCCATTGCAGACAATGTGCCACCCACACCACCGCAAAACCTGATTAGCAATGTTACTTTAGACCTGGATGTGAGGCTTACTTGGCTAGCATCCACCGATAATACGGGCGTATCAGAATATGTGATTGACTACGGCTCAGGCTCAGTTAACACCGGCAGTACCAACACTACCTTTACTGTTACCGGTCTTTCCCCCTATACAAATTATTACTTTACCGTAAAGGCGAAAGATGCTGCGGGTAATCTTTCTCAGCCAAGCAACCAGGTAAACACCGCTACGGTTTTTACCGGGGTTGACTATGAACACAGTACAGGTGCCTGGAGTTTACTGACGCAAATTAACTGGAATATAAAAGAAGAAATTGGTCATCACACCAAAATTGATGAAACACTCCGAACTCAAAACGACTTCTTTAATTTCCGGCACAATGGGTATATCTACATTGTAACCGCTGGAACTTACCGGTTCCGAATTACTTCGGACGATGGAAGCATGCTCTACCTGGGTGGATGGTTTGACGGAACAAACTATACAACTAATCGGATTGCAAATAATGATGGATTGCATGGTTTCAATCCTGTTATTTCTGCCGATCAAAATCTTTCGGCAAATACAGCTTATAAAATTTCATCCATTTATTTTGAGCGAGACGGTGGCAATCAGCTTAGAGTAGAATATGCTGGACCCGATACTGGCGGATATGGAACCTGGAGAGAACTGATTACGGGTGCGGGCGCATCGGCCTGGCAGAACAGTTTACGAAGCGGCATTGCCCCAACGCTTCCGGCTCCACCTACGCCTCCTCAAAATCTGAGTGGAACCGTAACGGGAATGACTACCATCAACCTTACGTGGACAGCTGTAAGTGCAACGCCCACCCCGGAGTATGAAGTTTACCGGTCGCCAGTTAATAATACGCAATATGCTATGGTTGCGCGGGTAACCACCAACTCATTTGCCGATACGGGGCTTCAGCCCAACACCCGGTATTATTACAAACTTAAAAGCGTTAATGTTAATGGTAGTTCTGGGTTCTCTACTAATCCCACTGAGATTAACAGAACCACACTTTCAGACACGCAGGCGCCTACGGTGCCCACCAACATAATTGCCCTTACTACCACCTATACCAATGTGGGATTAAGCTGGACTGCCGCCACCGATAACGTGGCCGTAACCTCGTACAAGATCTTTGCGGATGGCGTACAAATCGGAACCTCCACCACCCCTACCTTTCTGGCCACTGGCTTGTTGCCGAGCACGACCTATAACATTACTGTATCGGCCCGTGATGGTGCCGGCAATGAATCCGCACAATCTATAGCTGCGCCAATTACCACGGATGCTCCGCTTGCATTTTATAGCAAAGCGGACGGAGAACTGGACGTACCTGCCACCTGGGGTACAAACCCGGATGGTACCGGTACTGAGCCCGACTTTACCTACAATGGTCAATACTATCACCTGACCCGGACTGCTAACCTTTCAACTCCTTGGAACCTTGGCGGTAGTATCACTCAAGTGGTAGTTGAAGATAATGTGACACTTTCGCTTGATGAGACGTTAAGTGCAAAAATATCAGCCGGGAACAACGCAACGGTTCAGGTGTATACAGGGCAAGCCATCGGGCTGGATGTATTGGCCCCTACTTCCACGGTCGAGTTTAATTATGGTAGCACGGTGCCAATGGCGAAGTATGGTAATCTTGTTTTGAATGGAGGTGGAATTAAATCATTACCTGAAGGTACTTTAGAAATTCAGGGTAATCTCATTCTGGATAATGGGGTGGCGATGCAGGGTGGCTCTGATAATACAACTACCGTAATGGTAGCCGGTGATCTGATTACAGGTGCTGCCATGCCAGTAATACCCACCGACAATCGCGTGGGCTTGCACTTTACCGGCTCGGGCAGCCATACCTACCAGGCAAGTTCCGACCAACATTTAAACAAGTTAAAAACAGATGCCAATGGTATAGTAACCATGAACAGTGCAACTCCTGTAACCATTACTCTAGGTTCTTTAAATGGCGGGGGCCTGGAATTAGCTAATGGAAGTACCCTGGCAATTGATGATAATAACCTTCAGTTTATCTGGGCTAGCCAGGTTAACCCAACTACCACCGGCAAAGTGTCCATCAATCACGGAGACATTCTCCTTACAACATCTGCCAGCACGGCCGCTAATTTTTACTTTGAACCAGGCAACAATAAAGTGGAGGACTTCCGGTTGGAATCAACGGGTGGCGGAACCACTTTTATTCATGAGGACATTGAGATTTATGACGGGCTTAAAATTAAAGCCGGGACATTGAATTCTTCGGGTCACGTAACGATCAAATCGAGCGCTACGGCCAGCGCCAGCATTGAACAAATTGAAGGCAATGGTTCAATTGTGGGAGATGTGAGCGTAGAGCGTTATATGTCAGTCGGACAAAAGTACCGCTACATTTCATCGCCCGTAGCGGGCCTTACCGTGGCCGACTGGCAAACGTATTTTCCTATTACCGGTAACTTCATTGGCACAAGCACCGGTCCCGGGCTTTCTGCCAATCCATCGATGTACATTTTTAACGAACCTGCCCCCGGGGGTTGGTTACCGTACCCTACCACCACGAATGCAGCCCCTATCGAAACAGGCCGCGGGTACTCTGCTTTCATCAGGGACAAAGTAAATCCGGTTACCATCATTGGCACGGGGGTTCCGCACCAGGGCAGCATTCCATTTACCTTAACTGGAGATACGGGGGTTAGCACCGATGGATGGAACCTGTTGGGCAATCCGTATGCATCAGACATTGTTTGGAACAATGCAGGCTGGACATCCAATGGCATCGCCAATATTATTTATATAAGGCAGAATAATAACAACGGAACATTTGATTGGAAAATCTGGGACAGGAACATGAATATGGGAACGCTTGAAAATGGAAAGATTCCGGCTGGCCAGGCGTTCTGGGTACAAACCACCATTGCATCACCATCCTTAACCGTGCACGAAAGTGCCAAGACAACAGAAAGCGCTAGTCAAAATTCAGAATTCTATCGCGTAGGTGATACTGAAGTCTCGCCTAATGTTTTCTCCCTGGTGCTGACTAATGGCATTGAAAGCGATGCAGCTTTTGTGAATTTCACAGACAATGGAATTGATGCGTATGACAAGCTAAATGATGGCGTAAAAAGACCCAATTCCTATTTTAATTTATCGACCCACTCGACCGATGGAATAGCGCTGGCGGTTAATAGCATGTCGAATGATTTTTGTGATAAGGTAATTGATGTCGTGCTGGAGAATATACAACCCGGCAACTACACGTTAACATTTGACCACATCGAAACCTTTGCTACCGGTCGGGTAACCCTGGAAGATAAATTGCTGAACGAGAACTTCCCCATTTCCACTGATCATGTTGAAGTCAATGTTGAAATTACTGCCGCTGTGGCTTCCTACAGCAATCGTTTTGTATTGCATGTAACACGGCCTGAACTTATGGTAACCAACCCGGTAACGGCAGAAACTCCAAACTTATGTTACAACCAAAGCAGTGATGCTATCCTTGTTATTGAAAATTCGCAGGTAGGCGTCATTTATGAGGCTATCAATAACGACTCCCAAACCATTTCAGAGAAGTATGTTGGAAACGGTGGTACGCTACTGCTTACTATACCCTTTAACTCATTGGTGATAGGAAGCAACAAACTATTTGCCAAGGCATCTTTCCCGGGTTGCGGTGCACAAATATTACCAAACGGTGCCAGCATTACTGTTCAAAACCCTACGATTAGTTATTCACTCGGTACACTCAAGAATTGTTTAGGATCTGTGATAGACCTTGAAGTAGAAGCAACCGGAACTTCCACCCTTTGGTATGATGTAGCCAATGACACCACGTATACCGTGCCTGGCAACAAACTCACCACACAACCTCTTCAGGAGTACAATACATTCTATGTTTATGCACTTAGTGATAATGGTTGTGCAAGCGAGGAATTTGCAATGGTTGAAGTGCTGGGCGTAACAAACGATAAACCGGTTATTGAAATAAAAGACGGAGCTCTCACCGCACAAAGTGAATATCCCCTGCAGTGGCTGTTCAATAACCAAATAATCCCGGGAGCTGTTGGAAGCAGTTATATTCCCGCTGTTACCGGAGAGTATGCAGTCATTTCGATGAATGGTTCGTGTGCTGCTCAATCTGACCCTTTTATGTTTGCCGTAACCGGAGTGGGCGAAGAAAATGGGGACTTGTTTTTAGCAACGCTATATCCTAATCCGGCTACAACAGCAACGTTTAACGTACAGGGAAATGCGAGCGACACACGCGAGATCCTGGTTGAGGTAATTGATATGGTTGGCAGGGTAATCCATACGAATATTATTACCGTTGACCAATTTGAGAGTGGATTTGCCCTGGACAAACCAACTTCGGGTATCTACCTGGTACGGATTAAGCAAGGGAAACACCTACTTTCTTTGAAACTATTGGCTAACTAGCTCCATGAGCAAAGTAAAAGATAGACTGCTGGCCTTTTCAAAGGTTGTTGTAATCAATGTTTTTATCCTTGCTGTGCTGCTGCTTGTTATTAACGGAGCATGCCGGCTGTATTTGAGAATCACTGCTGATCCACCACGATCAGAGCTTCCTAACTATGAGGATGAACGCGAATTTGCGCGAAAAATTTTTGCCGATTATAAACGCATTAAGCACCGATACGAAGCGTTTACCGAGTGGAAAACACTTCCCTTTACCGGAGAAACAACCACCGTTCTTGATAATGGCGAAAGGTTAGTGCCCGGGAGCCCTACGTTAACTGCCCCCCCGATTCGGTTTTTCGGTGGATCTACATTATGGGGCGAGGGTTCTGATGATGCCCGAACCATACCTGCTTACTTTCAACACATGAACCCAGGCAGACGTGTATTTAACCATGGTCAACTTGCCTACAACAGCCGTCAAAATCTGGAAAACCTCATCAACCTGCTTTCCCAGGAAGATTCAATCGGTACAGTAATCTTTTACGATGGCGTCAACGATGCTGCATTCTTATGCCCACGGGAAATAACCGTGCCGGGCCATCGTTTAGTGCCGTCTTTTCAAAAGCGGATTTATGGCGATAATATTGATTTTGCTTTCATTTTTCTCGACAACCTCTTTTTAGGTAATATAAAAAGACTCATCAGTAAACTCACCTATTCCGATCAAAGTTCAGAGGCCTATAATTGTTTTGAGAACGATGAAAAAATAAATCTGATCGCAGAAGGAATAGTAAGAAATTGGGAAATGGCAAATACCTTGGTTACAAACTCCGGAGGTCGTTTTATTGCTATACTCCAACCTGTAGCATTCGTTGGCAATCCTAAGCTTGATCATCTACATCTGGATCAAGCGTTGGGGCGTAATATTGAAGTGGTTTATAAGGCCATTCAGGAGAAGATTAAGAAAAAAAATTACAATTGGATTATTGACTTAAGTGATAAGTTTGATAACGACCAATATATTTACATAGATTTTTGTCATGTTTCGCCCAACGGAAATAATATAATTGCGAAGAGTGTATCTGATTTTATGAATGAATGACACCATCCTAATCGACTTACATGGTATCCAAGTTTGATCTTATCATCGTAGGCACCGGTTTCGCTTCGATTTTCTTTCTTAAGAAATATTTAGAAAAGGCTCCCAAACATTCACGGATCCTGATTCTGGAAAGGGGTCAGTTCTATTCGCACAAACAAAGACTTAAAAGCAAAACTACAACCGCAGATGAAGTCGCTGAACTCGATGTATTATCCAGCGGGTCAGAAGCAATTTTGAATTCAAACAAAAAGAAACCCTGGGTATTTGAGCCAAATTTTGGAGGTGGTTCAAATACCTGGACCGGTTGCACACCCCGGTTTATGCCCAACGATTTCAAAATCAATACTACCTACGGTGTTGGTATTGATTGGCCTATTTCATATGATGACCTGGAGCCTTACTACACCGAAACTGAGCTATTGATGTCGATTTCGGGTCCTGATATCACGCCCTTTCCTAAAAGCGCCCCCTATCCACTGCCAGCGCACAAATTAGGTACTATCGACTTACTTTTAAATAAACAGTACGGAGACAAGTATATCAGTCAGCCTTCCGCCCGGGCAAGTAAAGGCATCGGCACAAGAAATGCCTGTTGTACCAGCAGCGTTTGTCAGACATGTCCTGTCAATGCAAAGTTCACAATAGAAAATGCTTTTTCCGAAATGATGAAGGATGAGCGAATTCAACTGGAATATGGAGCTAAGGCATTTAGCATGTCAATAGAAAACGGAACAGCCCGATCCATTTTGTACAAACAAAATAACAAAATTGTTGAAGCACAGGGCGAAGTAATTGCATTGGGAGCAAATCCCATTTTCAATGCTCATATATTGTTGAATAGTGGTGATACCAACCCACTTACCGGGGCTGGCTTAAGTGAACAAGTTGGTAAATACGTCTGGTTCTATTTTAATAACCTCGACAATCTGGGTGGTGGATCTGTCATTAGCGGAAACGGTTATATGTTTTATGATGGCGAGCATAGAAAAGAGTATGCTGCCTGTTTAATCGAAAACCATAACCTGCCTTATATTCGAAATGAGTTTGGAAAATGGCGACAGATTGCAAAATTTAAATTCATCTTCGAAGACCTGCCTCAAAATAAAAATAGGGTTATCACAAGTCAGAATAATGATATGCCTGAAATCATTTATTCTGGCCACTCCAAGTATGCACAAAAAGGAGTAGATAACCTGGAGTTTAATATTAATAAATACTTTTCTTTCTTACCCATCGACCGCATTGAAATAGACCCCCACTTGCAAAGCACGGAGGCACATATTCTGGGCACTACGCGTATGTCCTGGTCGGCCGATAACGGTGTAATTGATAAAAATATGATTCATCATCAATATCGAAATGTATTTGTTCTTGGTGGCGGGGCTTTTCCCAGTCTATCCCCGGCCAATCCTACCCTCACACTTTCGGCTCTGTCTCTGATGGCCGCTGATAAAAGTTTTTGACCATGGCCTTACCGATGACAAGACGGAGATTTATTTGGTTGGTTTTACTTTTTGTAATTACGGTTTTCACCAGCCTCTATCTTTTTAAGGATTTCAATGATGTAGTGAAAAGCATTATTAAAAATGATACTAATAAACTGCGGGTACATGATGAAACCATCGCTCAGTTCATTGCCGAAGCTGCCAAAGAGAAAAAATGGGATCAGTTTAACTTTCAAAAGAAGGCCTTTATCAAATTTTGCTATTATTTTAACAATCCTATTTTTCCGCTACCCTTTACTAGCAAGTATATTCAATACCGGAGTTTCATTGTGAGAAATTTTCTTTTGTCCACAGACTTTTTCATCCATAAAATGGATGTTGAAAGTCAAATTCGGTATATCGGGTTGCATAATCCTTATTCGCGACCTTGCTCAAATCCATTCTCCAATATCTATTACAATGCTAATGCAATCATAGATGGCCAGGGATAGACATTTGCCCTACATTAATCACTTGCGTGGGCTGGCCATTGTTCTTATTGTTAGTTTCCATTGTAAAACATCTTTTAACTGGGGCACAAATCATTATCAGGAAAAATTCTGGTTCTCCTTAATTGTGTATGGTACCATCGTATTCGTTTTTATCTCAGGATTTCTTTTTCAGCACGTCCATCAAACGCAATTCCACTTCAAAACCTATTTCACCAAGAAACTCAACTATGTCGTACTTCCATACATTATAGTTTCCATTCCGGCAATCATTAATAAGCTTTACTTTGATGCACCGGAACCATGGCAATCCGGTTTCTACCAATCACTTTCGCCTATAGTTAAATCTGGATACTTATTGGTTACCGGAAAGCATTTGGGCCCATTTTGGTTTATACCCATGATTACCCTTGTGTACCTCATCTCTCCCTTACTCATCTTCCTGGATAGGAGTAAATACTTTTATCGTTACTTTTTTCCACTAATTTTTCTGGCTGGACTATTTACTCATGATTTTGGTCATAACACGAGTGTATTCGGTTCGTTTCTTTATTTTCTTCCAATTTATATCCTGGGCATGTGGGCAAGCAAAAATGAAACGAGCATCATCAATCTGTCCTGGTCTCAACTTTCTCCACTCATTCTACTTTATAGTATCATCTTCGCTTTGGAACTTATGGATGTTTTGGCGATTGGAAAAACGTATGGATTTGCTGAAGATATCCGTGAAAATACCTACCTGTTGAATTTCGGCAAATTAAAAATGATTGTTCTCTGCATTATCTTAATGAATTTATTGTATCGGGTTGGCGCCAGGCGAATTCAGGTATTGGAACTGTTGGCGCTATACAGCTTCGGAGTGTTTTTTATTCATCTCTACATCCTAAGAATTTTTGAAAAGATAGTTAAGATAACTCTTCCTGATTTTACATTTAACTCAATCTCTTTTATAGGGTATACGCTTGTAGTAACGGGTGTAAGTATACTGATTGTTTACCTTGCTAAACTTATCGTAGGGAATAAAAGTAGGTACATACTTGGCAGTTAGAAGAAGCGATAAAATGGATCTGTGGCAATTTCCAGAATCTCTTTATCCCCCCTGCTGTCACCATAGACATATATTCTTGAATAGTTACTGAGATCAAGGTATTCCTTGAGTCTATTAACCTTTTCAACGCCATAACAATTTGCACCTTTGATTTTTCCTGTTATTAAATTATTTCTATGATCCAAACGTGTAGCGATAAGCTCTACCCGAAGAGAATCGCTCCAGGATTTAATCCAATTTTCTGCAGAGGCAGAAATGATTATAACCCTGTCTCCTTGTTTTAGATGAGATTGAAGTTTTGCTAACGCTTTTGGATTTATTATTTGGGGAATATAGCTATTGGAAAATTGTGACGCCCGAGTATTGAAAACGGATAGACGCTCTCCTTTCAGAAAGTAACGCATCACCAACTCTTTTACTTTCCAATTGGGTAAGACTCCAATTTTCATCAGTACCAAAAATGGAGATAAGAATATCATACCCACAACAAAACGAATGCCACCCCTATAGAAATAAATAAATCTAATGAAGGAATCAGCCGTTGTTAGTGTGCCGTCAAAATCAAAAATAGCAAGGTTCTTTGTCAAGAATTAAAGAATAAAATTATCTTATTCAACCTACTGTATCGAATCATAATCCACCAATTCATCTTCCCGCAACATTACTTTTCTATTTCCTGGTGTAAAAGATTTATTGAAAAAACTTTGATGAAGTTGTTCATTCTCTACATAGATTTGATTGAGGTCCAGGAATGAATGAAAAAAATTGGTAGTACTCAGTGGCGTATCCTTGTGCGTTATGGCTGTTGCTACCAAATCTTTGTATTGAAATCTAAACTGATCAGAAGTCCAGACAAAAAATGGAATATGATGAACATATCTTGAAGGGGTTCCAATTCCGTGACCAAGAATTTTTAGGTTATCGTCAAAAAGGATTTCTCCATGATCTGATACATAAACAACTGTAGCTAATAGATTTGCCTGATCAACCAGTTTGATTGACTCATGAATAATATAATCTGTGTACATGATGGAATTATCATAACTATTGACAATCAATTGCCTGTCTTGTATGCTTTTTGAGTGTTTATTTCTATCCTTAGAGGAGGGTGCATAAATATTGAATTTCTGCGGGAACCTGTTAGCATAGTTATAATGACTTCCCAGGGTATGAAGTATAACCAAAAGATTTTCATTGCCAGAATCAAGGGCCTTTTTCATAAGTGGCAAAAGGTCCTCATCAAACTTATCTTTCCCGGCCAGGTTGGTATAGCTATCCGCCTCCTTGATGAACCCAATCGTAGACGGTTCAGCCGGTTGATTCGATATCCAATGCACTTTATAACCTGCTTCGCGAAAAGCTGAGAGAAACGATTTTTCAATATACATCACCTCGCCATTTTCAGGAGTAGCCCTGGTTAGAATGATTGGCAAACTTAATCCAGTCAGAGGTGCCGGGCTTATTATGTTTGAATAGGTAATTACATGTTGGCTGGCTGATAAATAGGGCGAGGTGTTTCTTTCATAGCCATTAATACCCCAGTTTGCATACCGTGATGATTCGCCAATTATTACAATACTGATTTTTCGTTCTTTCAAAGTATCCTTTTGATAGGCATGAAATAAAAAGTCATCAGATCCCATAGATTGAAACCTGCTTACCTCCTGATAGGCCTGAATCGAATTATGAATTAGTCCAACGGGGTAGGATAAAACCAACACCCTATTAAAGAGATTAGTGGAAAGTTTACGAACACCATGCAGAGATATAGTCCAACCAACTATAACCAGAAAAAAAATCAGTGTCCCTCCAAAGAAACCAAGTCGCGCCTTTAAAGAAACATTCAGTCGCACGGGAATCTTGAATCGAACTATTGCAATATAGACTATAAAAAGAATGAGTATGAGAAGGACAACCCATTCAAGTCCTCTGATAAATTCCAGCGCTTCTTCTGAATTGGTTTGAAATACGCCCAGCATGATCCATTTTGAAGGCAGAAAATCGTACAAAGCAACCGGGACTAATGCAAATGGGGAAAATAATACCAACGGAGAAATCAAATAGAAATAGGTTCGCACATTGATCGCCTTAATAAAAAGTGGAATGGCAAACAAGTTCATAACAAACAGTACGCGTATTAATATCCTTACCGAAAAGGAGAATTTTAGGATAAAAAGATTTTTAAAATAAAGGTAGAAATTTGGACAGAGCACAATGATCAATAGGAGTAGAATCCATAGCGCTTGCTGAATTCTCTTGTGGGATTCTTCTGTTTCCATTAAAGTGAAGCTTCCGTTATAACTTCAGTTTTTTAAAAATTGACTCAGGGATCAATTTTATAACAATCATGATAATGCGCCATGAACTAAGAACATAAAGTACATTTTTCTTCTTTCTATCGGCTCTAAAGATTGCTTCTGCAACCTGCTTTGGAGAAGCTGTAAGTATTTTTGGTGTTGACACACCATGAATCATTTTAGTATCAATAAATCCTGGCTTCACAGTCAACACATGCACCCCTGAATTTGCGAGTCTGTTTCGTAAACCAGAGAGGTAGGTAGTGAACCCGGCTTTCGCACTTCCATAAAAATAATTGCTTTGACGCCCTCTTTCTCCCGCCACAGAACTGATTCCAATGATGGTACCCTCCTTCTGGAGTTCATACCGATTTGCAATTCGGCTTACGATAGATAGAGCTCCCGTAAAGTTAACTTGTATGATATGATTAGCTTCGTCCCAGTCACTTTCTGCTTTATTCTGATTACCTAGATACCCAAATACGCAAAAGGTCTTTTCAGGGAAGGGATTCAATTGGTTGCAAAAATCAGCATGTCCACTTGTATTTTCGGCATCAAAAAGCATAACCCGCGCCATTATACCAAATCGTATTTCAAGATCCGATTTCAAAGTTTCCAATTCGTCAGGTCTTCTGCCGGCCAAAACAATATCATAGCCTTTTGACGCGTACTTCACTCCTACTGCAACTGCAACATCCGAATTGGCGCCTAAAAGTAATATCGAACTCATAGGACTTGCAATCTTTCTGATTGCAGAGATGAAAAGTGGTTCTCCGGATTGTATTTCCTGGCAATTTCCTGAAATCTCTTAAGGTGGGGATAGGAATTCCAAAATATTTCTTTCTTCATCCGTGCATCTTTAGTAAGGTAGATTCTTCCACCATAGTGCAATACAACTTTATCAAGCTCATCGAGAAATTCAAAGACGCCCTTTGATATTGGAAAATCGAGTGCCAGTGTGTAGCCTCGCATGGGAAAAGATAGCAGGTCATTCTGC
This sequence comes from Cyclobacteriaceae bacterium, assembly GCA_041736555.1. Classification (GTDB taxonomy): domain Bacteria; phylum Bacteroidota; class Bacteroidia; order Cytophagales; family Cyclobacteriaceae; genus ELB16-189. The sequence continues at coordinate 249,009 of JBGSTJ010000019.1, read as the reverse complement.
TCACCAAATAATTTTAACACGGCCAGAAAAGACCCTAACCCTTTAGTCCGGATCCTTCCCAAAATATCAACAAGACCTTTGTAGCTGCTTTCCAATGGCAGTACAAACTGATATTGCAAAAAACCCCGGGATCCATACATTCTGTTCCAATGATAAATTGAATCCAGTGGATAAAAGAATTGATCATAGGAGATAATACTCTCTGAATTTTTTGAACGAGTTTTGTTATAATAAACTGCATTGAAAGCCTTGACCGTGAGCTTATTCAATACAAAAGAAGGAACATTAAATGGAACCGTAATCTTTTGCTTTTGCTTCGGATTAAGGGGATGCCCTTTTTCTCTGATAGAAAGTTGATCTAACCGGGCGTGTTCCCCAGCCATCATAATACTTCTTCCAAAATTTTTTCCACCCATGAGGCAATCAATCCAGGCCATTGAATAAGTGATACTCTCATGCTGGCTAAACAAATCCATGATCTCATCCAGGTTTTTGGCTTTCACCTTCTTCTGGAGGATATAGGAAGACTCTACCTTTTTGAGGTTAAATTTTACATCCATAATTATTCCGGTAAGACCCATTCCACCACACGTTGCTTCAAATAGGTCGGCATTTTCACTCCGGCTGCAAACCCTATGTTGGCCATCAGAACATACAACGGAAATCTCTACCACATGCCTAGAAAAACTACCTTCCTTATGATGATTTTTTCCATGCACGTCACATGCCACGGCCCCTCCGATAGTTATAAACTTTGTACCCGGGGTTACCGGAAGAAACCAGCCTTTGGGCATAATTACATCAATGATCTCACTTAACAAGACACCAGCCTGGCAGGTTAATGTCCCGTTATCCTTATCAAAGGCAATAAATCTATTATACTTCAGCGTGGAGGCTATGTTTCGGGCCAATGCCGAATCGCCATAACAACGACCATTTCCACGAGCGATGAGATACCTATTCTCATTTAGCCTATCGCAAAGGGATCGAGTTGAATCAAACGAAAAAATTGTAGATTGGGCAATTGGGTAGTTACCCCAATTCGCTATTTGATCTTTCATATTTTAGGTGCATAAAGGAGAAAGAAAAAAGTAAGAATCCATCCAAACAGTGTAATCTGAATAAAACGATCGGTATAAATAATTTTAATCGGAGAGCCACTATCATTCTCAACGAAAATTATTTGCAGATACCGCATCATTCCCAGGATTACAAAAATCGAGGTTACATAGAGATAATCCGAATGCATATGCGTCTTAACCTCCGGAGAAATTGTGTAAATAAGATAGGATACAATGATTATCCCAGATATCATCGTCAGGGTGGAATTAATGAATTGAAGGTTATAGTTTGTTGTTGAGCTTCTGCTAACTATTCCTGAATTCATAAAAATCAAAACATCATCTCTCCGTTTGGCAATAGCAAGAAAAAGTGACAATAGAAAAATCATAATGATAAGCCACTCGGAAATCGGTACATTTCCCAGTACTCCTCCTGCCAATATTCTCAGAATGAATCCAAAGGATAGAATAACCATATCCAGAATAGGTATTTGTTTTAGACCATAAGAATAGAGAACATTAAGAATAAAATAGAGGAAAATGATCCATCTGAAATGTGGAGGCAGAAAATAACATAGAACGACCGCAGTAATAAATAAAACAATCGCTGCCGCAACTGCCCACCTGATCGTTACCTCGCCAGCGGCAAGTGGTCGGTTTTTCTTTTCAGCATGTAATTTATCAAACTCTACGTCCTTGATATCATTAATTATATATATAACACCTGATACTAAGCTAAATGCGATGACTCCAGCAGCAAGATGGGCTAATTTATCAGAGTTGAAAAATGCACCTGCAAAAAAAACAGGTATCAGTAAAAACAGATTCTTAATCCAATGATGTGGCCGGATTAATTTAATTATTGGATGCATCTTTATAAATCGGCATCCAAATTAGGAATAAAATACAGGTTATCGCGAGTAAAAACAAAAAAAACTCTTTCGGAAATTCAGGCTCCTGGAAAATGACTTATATTACTAAATATTCATATTTTCATCAAATATTTGTTCGTAAATTAACTACATTGAAAACTAGAGTTAAATGCAATCGTTCCCAACGAATACCCTCAACTTCGTTAATTGCTTGTAGTGGACATTCTTTATACTTTTGAGTGTTGCACTTTAGTATATTAGAATTTTAATGCGAATTGACCTTAAGACACAACCTTTATGACTTTACGGAATCCACGGTGGCTTATGGAATATTTTGAATTAACGGAGGTGATCACTGAGGACCTGTTTTTAAAGATTAATGCAAGACTAAAGCCAAGTGTTGAAAAACCTGAGGTTTCAATTATAATTCCGGCTTATAATGAAGAAACAAATATCGTGAGATGTGTGTGGTCGTTGGCGAATCAAACAACTGATTACATCTTTGAAATAATAGTAGTAGATAATAATTCAACAGATCGCACTCCTGAATACTTAGACAAAATGAATGTTCGAGCATTCAAACAAACTCTTCAGGGAAGTGGCCCATCCAGAAAACTTGGTCAGGAAAAGGCAAACGGATCTTACATTCTTCTGGCCGATGCTGATTCAGTTTATCCAAAAGAATGGGTTGAGTTAATGATCTCTAAGCTAAAAAAAACTAAAGCTGTTGCAATTCTTGGAAAATTTACATTCATTGGAGATAATAAGATTCCACGTTGGAAATTCTTTCTTTATGATCAAATCAAAAAGCCATTTCTTACCATGCGGCATGCCAGGAGACCTTATCTCAATGCTGCTGGCGCAAGCTTAGGATACATTAAAGAATTGGGTCTCAAATATAAAGAGGTGTTGGATCGAAAATCCGGATCAGACGGTGTACTTGTAATGAATCTAATGCGGGATGGCAAAATTACGAGATTGACCAACCCTGATTCCTTTGTGTGGACAAGTTACCGGGCATTTTTAAGAGATGAATCATTTTTTGCTGGAGTAAAAAGAAGGCTAGTCCGGGAATCAATAATAATCAGAGACTATTTTTTTCCTGGGAATATTAAATGACGTGGATCTGATATTTTTCCGAAGTTTATTGATCAAGATTATCAAATTCTATCAAAACAAATTTGAACTAATTTAAGATTGTAGATGGAATTATTTGTTGATAATAAGAAACAAGTAAACTTTATCCTGACAACGGTAATATTATTTCTCATTTTAGTCATTCTCAACAAGTGCATGACTACATTTAATCATAATGAACATATGTACGTGACAGCAGGTTATCTCATATCCAAAGGTTACTCTCAGTATAGTGATTTTGCTTACCTTCAAACACCTCTTCTACCACTCATTTACGGAAATCTTTTTTTTCTTTTTGACTTCACTGATTTGCTAACGGTAAGTAAATTTTTTACATATTTTATATTCCTCGCTTACGGATGGATTGTTTATCTGTTTGCCAAAGAGCTGATAAGAGATAAAACTTACCAGTACCTTATAGTTGTAATTTTTCTTTTGAATACAACCATTGTTTTTGCTGCCCGGGATTCTTCGAATTACATGTTAGCAGCGTTTTTTTCGCTGTTATCTTATTATTGTCTGGTTAAGTACTTAGGAAAAAAAAGTACATATATTGGAATTTTCCTGTCAGGGATGTTCGCCACATTAGCGGTTAGCACAAAACTATACTATGTTGTAACTATACCTCCTCTTTTATTTGTCGCAATGGTTTATCCATTGACCATTGATTTTAGATCAAGGCTAAAATCAGCAATTTTTCCGATTTCAATAGGGCTTATAGTTGGAATGATTCCGATTCTCTACTACTTATTCACGATGAAGGATTTGTTTCTTTTCAATAATATCCAATATCATCTACTTACCACTAAATGGAGAATCGAAACCGATTTTAGTGAAGGGATGAGTTGGCTATCTAAAATGGAATTGGCGAGGAATGAGTTCTTTAATTACGATACTTTACTTCTCTTATTTGGATCCTTACTTTTCCTTGGAATTCATTTTCAAATGGAAGTTCGTCAAAATAGAAGTCTTTCTTTAAAAAAACTACCCTTTCAAATTATTCTTGCATTCCTACTTTCGATTATCACCGCATTGACGATTCTAATGTTCACCCCGCTGCTACTAAACTATTTTGCAATGCCCGTGACGTTTTTTCTTTTGCTTTTTATTAGCTCATTCGCTATCCTAAAACAGAGAGGCCCAATTTTAAACCTATTCTTACTGACTCTCGTTACCTTCCAATTTGTTTATAGTATTCCAGAACTATTACTAGTCAACTCAAAATGGGTAGGACATGAAATCCATACTGATGCGCTTCGAATTAGGGATACGGGTAATCTAAAACCTGGAGATAAAATAGCAACACTTGCCCCTCTATATGCGATTGAATCTGGATTAGATATCTACCCTGAATTATCCACTGGTTCATTTCTGTTCAGAGTGGGTGATATGCTTGACAAATCATTACGAGAAAAATATAAAGCCACTTCTCCAAATTCGATTGCAAAAGAACTATTTAAAAATGATCCGCCTGCGGCAATCTTAGTAGGGTTTGAGGGCGATCTGGATGACCCATTGAGAGAATATGCCATTAACAACCATTACATAAAGATAAGTGAAGACTTTAATGGTGGTGAGTTATACATTAAACCTTAATAATTTAGATATTTAGTAACTTTTTGTAAGTGCTATTTTATTACACCCACTTTTAATCAAAATATCTTTGATGAATCGATTTATATACATTGCAGTATTGTTGATTCTTTCATTGCTTGTATTTTATTTTACCAATAAACTCCTCCCTAGCAATCTTAGCAACAAAGAGAGACTTGGGAAAGACCTGAAAACTTCTCCAGCCAATCTTTATCTGTGGAAAATCAATGACGAAGCTCCTTTTAAATACAGGATATTATTCAAGGAAGTGGTACTCAATAGCTACAACCTTCTGGGTAATAAAGAAGATTCCTCAAGCTTTTTCATCACCTATAAAATTTGGAGCGGTATCTTCTACAGTTTGGCGGTAATTACTTATTTTATATTTCTTCAAATATTAGGATTCAAAACGAATCTCGCTTTTAGTGGTTGCTTATTGATGTTGTTTAGTACTCCCTATTTGGTTGCCTATGTACCTCCCATACATACCAGGGAGGATATATTGGGTTACTTAATTTTGCTATTAGGATTAATTTTTATCATCAAAAAAAAAACCTTCTGGGTTCTACTCCTTTCAATAGTAGGATTTCTTTGTCGGGAGACCCTATTGATTCTCCCGCTTGTTTACTTTTTCTTCTCTGCCCAAGAAAAATACTGGATCAGGTATGGTCTTCCACTACTCACTATCACAACTTACCTGGTTTATCGAATTATCAGCGGAGTAGAAACGTATGATGCTAAGCAAGGTTTACTATGGAATTTATCTAACCCCGCTCAGGTAATTGGCTTTTTATTCCTTTCCTTTGGCTTTCTTTGGTTACCATTCTTACATTGCATTCGTAGATGGAATAGTAGTACAGACGCGAATCAAGAAACGACAAACCTCTTCCTTAAGTCATCTCTATTCGTTGTGGTACTTGTTCTCATCACTACATTTCTGGGGGGAATTTTCAATGAAATCAGACTTCTATTTTTAGCCTTTCCCTGGGTTATTACTGTTTCCTTAAATTACTACAGACAGTATTCAAGTGAATTCACTTCGCGCATCAAAAAAGGTTCTTATATTATCTTTATTTTTGGCTCACTGATTTTTTTCATAATTATTGCATTTTTTACTATTCTTAATATTAACAAATTTATTGTGCCAAGTAAATACGGTATCTCCTATCAACTCTGGGCTGCTTTGACCTTCATTCATCTTTACTTGGTAACAATTTCTTTACCAGTACATTTAAAAATTGACCATGCGCTAGCTATAAACAAAAGACAATGACACAATATTTGAGTAAAATATTTTTGCGTCATGAGCTAAGTGACACCTTGATCAGCAAAATACAAGTTGCTATTGCTGTCCTTTTCTGTTTATTACCGGTATTCTTTAGCTATCCATTTCGAATTAATCTCTTTCTTGCCTGGGAAGGCGCCTATCGTCTTTCTCTTGGTCAAATTCCTTTTCGCGATTTCACACTGCCCATGGGCTTTGGGTTCTGGGTACTCCCAGCCATTTCCTTTAAAATTTTTGGTCCCAAATTATTTTCCCTCATCTACGCACAAGTTTTTTTAAATCTACTTTCCTGTTGGTCATTCTTTGGGATAGTGAAACACTTAGGTCTTCCTATCGAGAAGGCCCTGGTTGCATTGTTAATCTTTTGCCTCTCCTATGTCTTCATTAATTTTTGGCCCTGGTACAATCACACCGTGATCGTATTTGAAATGGTGGGGTTATGTTTCCTGTTCATTCATATCTTTGCAGATATACCAAAGAAGAAAATCATTTTTTTATTCCTTGCCGTACTTTTTATTGCACTTTCCTTTTTTACGAAGCAAGATGGTGGGGGATTTGCAGTTCTTATTGCAACAGGCCTACTTATCACAGATTCCATTTTAATTAAAAATATAAAATGGCTATTGCTCTACCTGATGTTGATTGCTTTTTTATCACTAGTGTTTATTCTACCGTTCGTTCAGTATGACCTTGGGTACTGGTTTAACTACGGTCAATCTCCGCATTCAGCTCGATTGAACGTTGGTGACCTTTTAAAAGATGTCTTTGAACATTCAGAATGGATCAAGTTTTATCTGGTTGTTTGCATTTTAATTGTCGTACAAAAATTCAGACAGACCAATACGCTTTTCAAAAGTAAGGCTGATTTACTTTTTACCATGCTGACATTCGGGATATTAATTCAGGCTCTGGTACTGCAAGTAACAAGTTATATCCCACACAATGCCAACATATACTTTCATAGCTTTGCTATCGCCTATATTCTGAAAAATATAAATTTCAACTTCTCCTTAAAGAAACCCGGTTACCTGATTTTGACATGTATCCTGGTTCTTTTCTGGTGGTCGGCAGATTATTGGAAGTATAGTAATCGAATTTTGACCAAAATGATGCCAGGCCTATACGGGCAGGCTCGTGATCCTAATCAACTTTCCAAATATTCATGGTCCCTTGAAAATGATACACTCCCAACAAAGCGGGCAAATTGGAAACTATCTGATCTTAAATCATTTGATAGAATTTACTTACCCCCCGAAACAATAGAAGGAATAAAAAGAATTAAAACGCTGAATGTTGTCAATCATGCTGAAAGAGTTGATCTTAAGGTTTTGAATATGTCGGAACTTACACCCCTGGCTTATGAACTAGGGTTTACACCCATGTCAGGGCAGCCACTTTGGTTTCACAAGAATGTATCAATATTTGACAGGGAAATCAAACAAATTTGCACACGAATTGAAGAACACTATTATGATATTGTTCTTTTCCAAACGATTCCGAATCTTAACAATTTCTTCCCGGATGCAATAAGAGATTGCCTTCTAAAAAATTATAGACTTGAAGATCGTTTTTTAGCCCCAAGAATTAAGGAAAACTCATATGTCGAAGTCTATTTGTCTCAGGGCAAGAAGGAGTCATTAGATTTCAAAGAAGATTAATATTGAATATATTGTGTTCAAATATTGCAGTAATATGAAATCTCATGCCGCTACTTTAGCCTTTTGTGGACTTGCTTTTATTTTCATTTATTGTACGGGTGACGAAACCAGTGATACCGCAGTGCCAGGTCCTCCACAATGGGAGTCTGGCTTTCCGTTGGTTGCTCATGGAGCAACTTCCCTTGAAATTGTAGCCGAGCTAAATCAATCTGCAAAAGTATATTATATTGTATCGACCACGAAGGAGTCAATTACTTCTGCTAATGTAAAGACAATGGCGGTAAGTGGTGGTCCTACCATCGTAAAAAACGGAATTCTATCTTACTCCCCTCAAGAGTCTCCCTTGACTGAAAAAGTTTCTGCCCTGATGGAAAATCAAACCTACTTCCTTTATTTGGTAACCGAGAGTAATACCATTGACACAGTCCTGGAAGCTTCTCCTAAATCTTACGAGGTAACACTCCCTAGGCGCCAAGTGGAAGAAAAATACAAAACAATTTTTAGTAATGCCGTGGGACACTATTACGCCTATCGGCCTGAAGAATATTACTATCAGACAAACGAGAAATTTCCATTGCTGATATTTGTTCATGGAAACGGATCCAAAGGAACCAGCCTTACTGATATCTTCAATGGGCCCCCAAAGTTAATCAATCAGGGAGTTGACTATCCCTTCGTGACAATTTCCCCACAAATTAGTACGGGTGACTGGAATGCTGATTTGTTGAACGAAATTTTAACTCATGTCAAGGACAGTTTCCGAATAGATGAAAAGCGGATTTACATGACAGGCACCAGTTTAGGAGCCATTGGGATTTGGAATTATGCCATAACCTATCCTGATAATTTAACGGCCATAGTACCTATCTCAGGCGATGGAAATGAAACTCAGGCCTGTAAAATGAGGAACATTGCGGTGTGGGCGTTTCATAACGAAGGGGATAATACCGTTAAGTCATCAGGCTCAATCAGCATGGTGAATAGTCTGAATGCCTGTAGCCCACCACCCAAGGAAAAAGCCCTGCTCACTATTTATCCAGGTGCAGCACATGACGCCTGGACCAAAACGTACAATGGTAGCGCGGGCCATGACATCTTTTCCTGGTTGCAGAAGCAATCAAAGTAAACCATTAGTAAAGAAGTAATAACTTATAGCTTTGAAGAGGATTCAAACTATCTCAAAACATCTTCAAGGTGGACCCCTATGAGCTCCTCAAGATTGATTTTAGAAATCTTAACATTGGATTCATAATTTGCCATTTTCATTTTTTCGGCATTATTTCTATCCGATATGCTATTAAATTCCTCCAGGGTAATTTCGCCCTTGCCGAATTTTTGCTCGGCTAGCTGGTACATACTTTGCACATTTGTAACGTTTTCGCCCTGTATTCTTAATAATTCCTGATCAGTAAGGTATACCTGATAACGTCTTAAAACTTCAGCTCGTAAAGCTAATTTTTGTCCGTTAATGTTTTCTTCGGCAATAGTCCTTTCATGACGTTTTAGTTTAGCCTCTTGCGGATCAAATACAAAATTGCCCAATGTAAAGTAAGCACTGATATTGTATCTTGGAAAAAATGCGGCCCTGTCGGCATTTTCTGGAGTTGGATTAATGGTAAACTCATTTAAGTTACCGGTTACCCGTATTTGTTCTAACCATTTCCATTGCGCCTGTTTTAACTCTGATTCAGAAACACCCAGTCTTTCCTTTAAAATTTCATTCTGAGGATTATTTTGCCAGGCAAGCCGAACAAGAATTTCTGAAAATTCTATTCCTTTTGCGCTAGTCGGTAGAATAATTGAATTGTAGTCAACTTGTTGGGCCATTGCATAACTCGTAACGAGTACCCATAGTGTTATTATTAATATCCTCATAACTTACTTGATGTACTTATTCTAATAAACTATATAATATAATAATGACTGTGAAAATAACGCAAAAAAATCATCTTTCAAACTTGATCATATTCGGCATTAACGCATAGATGGAAATAACAATCAGTCCAATTGGTTTCTGGGTCATAGATGCCTGAGCAAAATTAGCGATGGTAAGCGAGAAAAAAGCACAGAGGTAAGCCGCATAAAATATCCTGATTTCAGGATCTTGTGAGCGATAATAATTTGTCAGTCCTTCTTTCATGATTACAAAATACAGTGCCAATAACAGGATTAAGCCGATCCAGCCCCGCTCAAGAGCCGTTTTAAGATATCCACTATCGGGCTGAAAGCCTGCCAGATAATGTCCGGGAGAATAGACATGTCCGATATCACCGGTAGTAAAAACTCCCCCTCCTATTGGATGCGAAAGTACATAGGGTTGTATTCTTTGGCGGTTTTTATCCCGAACCTGCATGGATGGATCATCGCTTGGTTGAAATGTAGATTTAATACGCTGAAAGGGACCACTATAAAATGGCCCAAAAAGTATAGCGCATAGAATAATCACAAATGCAGAAAGAAAAATCCAGGTCTTAATATTGTTAATGCTCATCAAGGCATAAAAGACTACACCAACAGGCAGCATGGCTGTTGCCGTACGGGTTCCTGAATAGGTCATCCCAATAAACATTAAAATAGCACTAACAACCAGCGTAATTCTTATATGCACTTTGTAAGGACCAAGAGCCAAAACACAACAGAATATGCCCGCAAAGGCCATGAGCATACCAAATGCTGATACGTCTGAAAGAAAGGAAAACTTCCGGATTCCGGTCCACATAGCAATCAATCCATATGTTTGAGGGTTGCTGTAAATTGATCGCCATTCAAAGTCACTGTACCCGAATATTTCCTGATAAATACCATACATACCAGCGAGCAGGGCAAGGCCAAGCCAGTACTTGGTAAACTTTTTCACAATTGAAAAGTCACTGAGCACAATTACTACTATAAAATAAAGAATGAGAGTAAAAATTATACCTCGGGTAGAATATACCCATCCTGACATTGATACCGCATAGGGATTGAATACCTGTAGCACATTATACGCTTCTGTTATAAGAAGCCAATAGGTAACAGGATTTCTAAATAAATCCCAGGAAACAAAATTACGACCCTGAGTTAAGATAGTAACCAACATAACACATTGGATAATCTCTATCCCGGTGCCATAAGGAATTGGTAATGGGAAAAGGCGATCCAGCAGGAAAAGAAAGTAACCATAGGTAATCATCAAAAAGAAGCCAAATCGCAAATCAATTACTGTTCTTACGAATAGACCCGCTAAAACAAATAAGACTATACTTACTATCCCCGTAAATACACCATTTTCCGAGATTATAAACGACAATCCAATAGAAGTCATCAAAAGGGTTACAAAAATGACTGTCTCTTTTAATTTTTTAGGTTGGAATAAATGAACGACCCTTTCCATTCTATAAGCATTAAAAAAAGAGTACCTTGAAAAAGATAAAAAGATAAACTATCATCACAAAAATGATTGACAATATTCTCAGCGATCTGTTAGATTTAACCCTTTCATTTACTTTTTTTTCATAGCTTTTCATATCAACTTGTCTAGCCTATAGTTGTTTAATTTATCGGTTCTTACTTAATCGTACGATCAAAGTATTGAAAATCGATTTATAAAATTCAAACATGTAGCGAAGGGTATTAAACGTATTGACATTCAATCTTTTTGTGATTACTATCTGCATAACTATAAATGAGATAAAATAAGTTATTAATGTACCATAGGCTGCTCCAATCATTCCAAAATGCTTAATGAAAAAATAATTTGAAATCACATTAAGAAGCATGCTCAAGCCAGTAAAATAGAAATTTATTTTTGGAAGTCCCATGGAATCAAGAATGGATCCAAACTGCCTTGCAAAGGGAACAAACAAAGTGTACAAAATGGTTACCTGAAGCATGGCAGCCGTATCTGAATACTTGTCTCCAGCAACAATCCAGATAACAAAACCAGGAAATAAAAGAATAAACAATGCGGCAGGGACCATCAAAGCAAGTATCACCCCAACGGATTTTTCGTACAAATATTTAACGGATGCTTCACCATCACTTTGCAGTCGCTTCACGCTTTGTGGGAAAACAATAGTTGAAATAGCCGTGGTTGGCACTTCAACCAGGTTTGTTACCCTAACCGCAATGCTATATTTTGCAACCGCTTCAGTTGACATGAGAGCACCTAGCATAAATTGATCAATGCTCTTATAAAGCATAGAACTTAAATTTGTTCCTAAAACATACTTTCCATAGTCAAACTGCTTTTTTATCCAGATCATGCTTACTTTAGCACTTAAAATTAAGTAATCCTTAATCATAAAATAAGAAATGAGTGCTGCTAAAAATGTTGCAACCGCCTGAAACCAAACGAGTTGAATTAGGTCAACTTGAATATTTAAAAAGTAAGCAAAAGCTACAAAAAAAAAGAAAATACCCTTGCGCGCAATATTAGGCCAAAAGACTGCCTTGAAATTCAAGTGGGCATGATGAAGGTAGTCAAATTGGGTAAAAAGGACTAGAAAAACGGCTGTTAACCCATGAATCCAGAACATCCTGGCAAGACCATCTACTCCCCATAATTCGGACAATTTCGTTGAGAATCCGATCAAAATAAAAAAACCAAGAAAGGTTGTCAAAGAATTGAGCAAAAGTGAGGCTGTATTTATTTCGCCATGTAACTCTTGCTTATTAGAGGCTATAAATTTAATCAAGGAATTTCTTAGCAACCCATACCGAAAAACCTCCATTACTGAGATGATTGCGAGAAAAAGATTCCATGCTCCGAAATCTTCTACAGAAACTAATCTCACCAGTATAAAAAAACTGCCAAAATTAAATACTAAAATAAGCGCATTCTGGGCTATTGAATAAAATCCTGATTTTAACCAATACGGGTTCTTTGCTAAAGCCAAATAATTTAAGATTATAGATAAATAGACTAAAAACAAAAATAGAGTATTTTTGGCAAAAAGCTCTCTTTGTTAGATTTATTGAAATTCTGAAATTTTCTCCTAGTATAGTGAATCAAAATCAAGACAATCCAAAAAGAAAATTACCTGATTTTCTACTAATTGGAGCTGGCAAGTCCGGCACAACTTCCATAGACCAATATCTTAGTAGGCATCCACAAATATTCATGGCACCCAAGGAGCCGAGTTATTTTGCTCTAATTGGGGTAACAGAAATCAAGTTAAACAAGATCAGAGATATAAAATTTCATTTTCCTCGGGCTGTTACAAACTATGAGGACTATCAAAAATTATTTGAACATTCGAAAGAGAATCAGATTAAAGGAGAAACCTCCCCAATTTATCTTCACAATGAAATGGCTCCAAGCCAAATTTACAAATGTATTCCTAATGTAAAGCTAATCGTTATCTTAAGACAACCTGTTGAACGGTTGTATTCAAGGTTCCTGCATCTTGCAAGTGAGGATAGAGCCCCGACTCCCAATTTTCTAGACGCTCTGGACAACAATTCTATCTGGTGGAAAAGGGACGACCTGGTTAGTGAGGGCTTTTATTACACGAACCTAAAAAGGTACTTTGATTTATTTCCGGCAGAACACTTCAAAATATTGTTCTATGAAGACTTTAGTACAAATCCCAAACATGTTATGAAAGAAATCTATAAATTTTTGAATGTTTCTACACATTTTGAACCAGACACTTCCGTTACTTATAATGAGCTTGGGTTTGTTAAAAATAAATACCTGGATATAATCTTCGGCAAAAACAGTCCTCTAAAAAAAAATATTGAAAAAATTGCCCCTCACTTTTACGATATGATGAGACAAAATAATTCAATCCGAAAATTTGTAAATAAACTACGTAAATTTAATCTTGATAAGCCGCCATTAGACTCTGACTTAAAGAGAAAAATGACGGAGATTCTGTATAAAGAAGAGATACTCAAACTTCAAAAACTAGTAGGGCGTGATCTATCGAGTTGGCTTCAATAATGCGCCCTAAACCAATTCCTTAAGCTCTACTTTATTTAAAATAGCACCTAAAAACTTTTCTTTAAGAGTCAACAAATAGTTTATTGATTCTCTATCCTCCTGCTTGATTATTGATTCTGCAGAAAAAATCTGAATTACTTTATCCGCAAAAGACATAAGTTCTTTTGTATCCGAATAATCATTTAAACTCGCCCCTTCCAGAAAAATATACTCATACTGATCACGAAAATGACGGAGCATACCTTCAAAGTTGCGTCCCGCAAAGAGTTCGGAAGGTGATTGTGTACCCATTCCAGTTCCTATGACATCAATATTCCTATCCCCGGTAGGTGTCACTATATTTCCCATATTATCATTCGAATCGTTAGATCCACCTTCAATCAATTTAACCCCTGACCATTCGGTTAGCATGAGTTTGAAATTTGGTTTTGCAATCAGAGATTTGGTCAGGGTATTGTTTCTGAAATTTGTGTCAATAATTAAAATTCTTTTATTGAGTAAGCTTAATGAATAAGCTAATGATAGAATTGTAAAGGATTTGCCTTCACCACTCTTGTTGCTGGTAAAAAGGATCACCTGTCCTCCGGAATTCACAATCTCAAATCTAATCTTTCTTAATAAGTGCTTATAGTTCTCTAAGCCGGCATTGGTGGTATTCGCTTTAAACAATGCGCTTAAATCCAAATTCTTGATGGGAATAAGATTAATTGAACCCAACAAAGTAATATTTGCAAGACTTTCGAATCGAGAGGGATACTTAATCCGGGGGTCCGCAAATTCAATTAATATTAAAACAAACACACACATCGAAAAACTTCCAAGGCTGGATAAACCGATAATTATCATTCTTTTGGATGATTCAGGAGAACCATTCGGCTGACCCCGAATTACCAATTTCGTTGAAGTTCCTGAAAGCAAAGATTTATTCCTCTCAACATTATATTTGTCAAGAACTTGCAGATACTCATCAGATGCGGTTTGGATCTCACGTTGCAATGCATCAATGGTTGATTCTTTTGAAACAGATCCAGTCATACTATTTCTCATCGCCAAAATTGTTGAGTTAATAGAGGCAAGATTACCTCTTTCGATTTCCAATTCCAGTTCGAATTGATCTCTTCTCGCAATTAATTCTTGCAGACTTAACCCTATTGATTGATTTCCTGACTGGGTAGTTGCTAACTTATTCATTTCAACTTGAAGTTGTTCTCGCAGGTTGGTAATCGTACCCAACAGTTCGGTATCACTGGCACCCGTGCTAATATAAATCTCATTCAACTCATTAATTCTTTTTCGGAGTTCCAGTATTTTAGTGTTCATAGATGTGCCCGAACTTTCTGAATTACTTTCCAACTTTTGGATCCATTTATCTGTATTCTCGATGGAAAGAGTAAGCCCTCTGATCCTATTAAGTTTATCTTGACGAAGCAACTCGTAATCAGCAATCTGGTCAGATCCAAAACTGGTCATCTCATCGGTAAATACTCCATTTTCAGCTTTGAATTTACTTAGTAATGCAGTTTTTTCTTCTAAAACTTTCTTCTTTTCATTCGCAAGATTTGAAAAGAACGTCACGGACTCATTCGATATTGAATTTTTAATATAATTATCATACCGGATATATTCTTCACTCAACGCATTAACAGCAAATGCAGATAGATTTGGATTTTCTGTTATACAAATCACCGAAACATAGTCTGTGTTTTCATTTCTTCGAATGGATATCGAACTCTTAATTGCCCAATTTATATATCCCAGCCTCTCTAAATAATGGACCATATCCCTTTCTAGGGGGTTATCCTTCGATAATACTTCCATCTTTTCGAGCTTCCTCTCAAAAAATACAATGGCGCTGTCACTATTTAATGAAGACAATCCATCTACCTCTTCAGACTCCTTTAACACTCTAAAAGGTTCTTCCTCTTTTAAATCATGCAGTATAAGTCGGTAACTTAACAAAGAAAGGATCAGTTCAGAATTCATTGCTTCAATCAAGTTATTGAACTTAATTCCGGCATCGTATAGACTTACCTTTTCTTCAATTAGTTGAATTCGATTAACTGTTGTAAATCCCGTAGAAAGCTGAGCAGTTGATTTGTACTTCTTATCCATGTTCATTGTAAAGACGAAAGCAGCTAATGCCGCTACGAATGGAACTGTTAACAGAATCCAAATTCTCTTTCGGAGAAGTCTAAAAATGGTCAACAATTCCATAATCTTATATTACAATTTAACTCAAATTTAAGAAAATCAATCCCCAATTTAGGGTGTTGGTTAATATTTATTACAGGGTCTTAATAGTGAGTTTATTTGTAGAATGAAAAATAACTAAAGCGTGTCTAACCTAAATGGAGGGTCACAACTGGCTGCATTCTTGATACACAAACTGATCAAAATGTAAGTCAAAAAATCTGATCTATTTAAGACAGTTTCTAATCTTCACAAGAAATCTGCTTTTATTGACAAGCAACCGTTATTAGTGTATTTTTACCGGATAGAATCTCCCTATAAAAGCATGAGCACAAAGGCAAAAAGAGTCATTTTTATTACCACTGGCCTTTTGAGTTTAGGGTTAGTGGCTGCCCTCTATTTTCAGCGGATTATGCTACCCAGAATGATCGCTAAGTCCCTAAGGTCTGAATCTGAAGAATCAATTCTTATTCCTAAACAACTCAAACCAACAGTTCAGAAAGCCAGAGTTGAACTTAACAAACAAATGGACAGCATTCCAAAGATAATGTATTCACTTAACCTTACTTTTGACGATTTATTATACATCGCAGAAACGATAGACGCAAATCAAGTACTTAGATCAATTGACGAATTTAATAAAACAGATTTGAAAGATGTAGACCAGGCTTTCGATATCTTAAAAAAGAATATCACGATTGAAGGCTATAATGCCGAGCCCTTCAGGCCAATTTTCAGGAAAAAAGTAAATCTTAAAAAAATACAAAGTGTATTGCGAAAGATTAATGAGAATCAGCTCACCACAACTATCAGTATACCTGTAGCACGCGAAACTGTGAAGCAAGTGTTATTGGATAATCGGGAAAAATTAGAACGAAAGTTGGAATCTATACGGTAGGCCTATCACCAGAGGTAATTTGCAATCCTTCCCTTAGAATTTGAGTATAAACTTAGGCATATAATGAAAATACTTGGAATCTCAGCTTTTTATCACGATTCTGCCGCAGCCATTATTCATGATGGAAAAATTATAGCCGCAGCTCAGGAAGAAAGATTTTCCAGAAAAAAACATGACCCAAGCTTTCCTTCCAATGCTATCAAATTCTGCCTGCAGTACTCAGGGGCCTCCATAAATCAGCTAGATGCTGTCGTTTTCTACGACAAGCCTTTGTTGAAATTTGAGCGGTTATTGGAAACCTACTATTCGTTTTCACCTAAAGGCATTAATTCATTCATTAAATCAATGCCGATATGGTTGAGTGATAAGATTTTTATAAAACGTATTATTAGAAGGGAGCTATATAAAATTGAACCTTATGATAAGAAGAATCTCAAACTTTTATTCACTGAACATCACCTGTCTCACGCAGCGAGTGCATTTTATCCATCGGGTTATAAAAAGGCAGCAATACTCACTATTGATGGTGTTGGAGAATGGGCCACTGCATCAATCTGTTATGGAGATCAGAATAATATAACACTTATAAAGGAACTTCACTTTCCTCATTCAATAGGATTGCTGTATTCCTCCTTTACATACTTTCTTGGATTTAAAGTAAATTCAGGTGAGTATAAATTAATGGGCTTGGCCCCGTATGGAAATCATGGATCCGACAGTATCTCAAAATTTATCAATTTAATAAAATCAAATCTCGTTGACATTAAAGAGGATGGCTCAATATGGCTCAATCAAGAATACTTTGATTTTGCAACTGGGTTGAAAATGATAAATGAAAAGAAATGGGAGCATCTCTTTGGTTTCAAAAGGAGGTCAGATGAAATGCCGTTAGCTCAACACCATTGTGACCTTGCACTTAGTATTCAGTTGATCACTGAAGAAATTGTGTTGAATCTCGCCAAGGAAGCTAAAATATTGACAGGTGCTAGTCATCTCTGCTTAGCCGGAGGTGTTGCCCTAAATTGTGTTGCTAATGGGAAGATTCAAAAGGCACAACTTTTTGAATCTATTTTTATTCAGCCTGCAGCTGGTGACGCTGGTGGATCGTTGGGTGCCGCGCTTGCAGCGTACCATATATACTTCTCTAAACAAACTGTTTCAAATTCAGATTTGGATGGAATGTCAGGAAGCTATTTAGGGCCTGAATACTCACCTATTGAAATAATGCAAATGGCCAGAAGGTATGATGCGCCTTTGACAGAATACAAAGATTACCATGAATTATGTAAGATCGTTGCCAATCTTCTTTCAAAAGGTAAAGTAGTAGGTTGGATGAATGGAAGAATGGAATTTGGGCCAAGAGCCTTAGGGAATAGGAGTATATTGGGAGATCCCCGAGATTCAGAAATGCAAAAAAAACTCAACCTAAAAATAAAGTACCGAGAGTCCTTTCGTCCATTTGCTCCCTCTGTCCTTGCTGAAGACTATTCCGATTTCTTTAACCAAAGCAAGCCATCTCCTTATATGTTGATGGTTCATGACTTAATGCCAATCAGAAGAGAAGCTCTTCCTGCTAATTACAACAATATCTCAATGCGCGAAAAGTTATATACAAAAAGGTCAGATTTACCAGCCATCACCCACGTAGACTTTTCCGCCAGAATTCAGACTGTTCATAAAGAAACCAATCCCATATTTCATGAATTGCTTTCTTGCTTCAAGCAACTGTCTGGGATCGGGATGCTTGTTAATACCAGTTTTAATGTCCGTGGTGAACCGATTGTTTGCAGCCCGGACGAAGCATACAAGTGTTTTATGCGTACTGAAATGGACTATCTTGTGATCAACAATTTTCTATTTGATAAGACATCACAAACTAAATTGCAATTTGATGACAACTGGAAAGAAGAATTTGTGCTTGATTAAGTGTTTTTAATACTAAACTATTTCAAATGGATTCCTTAAAAGATATCTTCAATTTTCTGATAAAAAGAAAAAAATTCTGGCTAGCTCCTGTTACAATAATCTTGTTACTGCTCGCTGTATTATTCGTTATTGGGGGAGGATCCGCGCTAGCTCCATTCATATATACTTTATTCTAAATTTTAAATGACTAACAAGTATAAGACAATATTAACATTGGTAATTGGGTTTCTACTGATCTCCCATTATTTTGACAATCAACCAATGTATTATATTGCACTCAGCATTGCAATTTCGAGTTTGATCAGTGAAAAATTAGCTGAATTAGTAGTTTACATTTGGATCAAACTGGCAGAAATTCTTGGATGGATAAATGCAAGAATCATACTATCAATTGTTTTCTACTTAATACTTACTCCAATTGCATTTCTGAGTAAGGTCTTTAAAAAAGAAGATAATCTAAATAGAACCAACAATAAGAATTCACTTTTTGTCGAAAAGAAACATACATTTATGAAGGAAGACTTCGAAAATGTTTGGTGAAATTTTAATCGGATTTTAAATAAAGTCTAATTTGTACTCCGCTTTTTAGGCTCTCATTCCCATCGATCGTTATAATCTTATTTGTATTGACTCCATTAGCTATAAGAAAGTCAACAAGATTTCTTGATTGGCCTTCCATCAACGACTGGCGATTAGACTTAATTGTATTTTCTAAATAAAAAGTAAGTTCATATTCGCCTTTTTTCTGTGGATCATACTTTCTGACAAATTCTATTACCCTATCCAATTCAAATTTTGGAATGAGCATTGTGGGCGGATACTCTATAAATTTTATGATAACATCTTGTTGTGAGGATGACTTTAATTCATCTAAAATTTTTGTAGCCTCTTTGACCAATCGATTCACGGAATCTTTCAATACGCCCTTATTACTTTTTACAATTGCGTAATAAATATTTGAATGTATGTCATCCCTGCTACTTGTAAAAAAAGATATTGAGTCAAAATTTGAGAAATATCCATCAAAATACTTCGAATTTATTTTGTCTCCCAAATTCTTAGGAGCAGACCATGTCTCCCAAGAATCAAACAATCGATCACAATAAAATATATCCGCATCCCCAAATCCCTGATGCCCATTACTTGAAAAGAATAGCCGCTTTTTATCCAAACTCAAAAACGGGGAGATTTCAAATCCTTTAGTATTGATCGTAGGACCCAGATTCTTAGGCGCTGTCCAGTTTCCAAATGAATCTTTCAGGCTCACATACAGATCTTCCTCCCCAAAACTATCGGCTCCTTTCATGGAGATCATGATTACATCGAAGTCAGGGTGGACGTAGATACCTACAAAATCATCGCGGTTGATCCCTGGAATGGGAATGAACTCCGGCTCACCCCAAATGCCACTGTTCAGCTTAGAAAATGAAATCCCGCTCTTATTGGAATAGGCATTAAGCAGATAAACAACTGTGTGATCGTGGTTCACACCAATCACGGCATTGGACCGCTTGTTATTCCAATGGGCAGTCATGTTAGAGGCCGGCATCCAATTACCTTTGTCATCCTTTTTGGAAACCCAAATATCGGTGCCGGCAAACTTGCCCCCCGTATTGTTGGCGTGAAATGCGCGTGAAAAGTATAACGTCTTACCATCGCTGGAAAGCAACGGGGCTAATTCCTCATCATCGGAGTTAATCTGAGAACCTAACTTGACCGGTTCGCTAAATACCAACTCCTGCCCCTTAACAGTTAAGGTCCACAAACAAATAAAAGCAAGTAAGATTATTCTCATGCCCATCACCAAAATCTCGGTCTTAACTTATACTTATTAAACAACGTAAGCCCCAGCACCAATTCATGGGTATTTACATTGAAGTTATTAACTTCTGAAGTATAAATATCATACGCATAATTAATCGTGAGGTTGGTGGTAGACAACCCAACCAGCAAGGAGACCCTTGAATCCGATCCGTAAGCAGTTCCTAAAGACAATAAATTTTTATACCGCATGCGGAGGTTCGCAGCCCAAAGCACGTCATAGCCTTCCGCATACGTTACCTGTACACCGGGTGACAGATCAAGTTGCGGATTTATTGTAAACACCGTACCGGTTTGCATTCGATAGCGAGTTTCCTGATTACTTGTAAATAGCTGGTCACCATTGAGTCTTTCGGTTACAAAATTTGAAGTCGATAAGCCCAGAAAAAACTTTTTAGAATAGAGAACGGTACCAAAGTCAACCAAAAAGGTATTTTGATTTCCCTGGCCTGCTTCTATCAGGCTTCGATAAAACAGATCATTAACATCATCGCGCACCACCAGACCAGTGAAATCGAGTCGCTGATTCGTGTACCCCAGGCGCGTGCCCAAAGAAATATTCAACTTTCCGGAAATGGGCAAATGATAGGCATAGTTCATGTTAGCACCAAACGAATGATACGGACCTACCGTTCTGTTCGTAAGCATCCCCCCCAGCCCATGACGTCTCCTGAATTTTTTGTCATTCTGAATCTCGTCAAAAACCTCAGGGTTTGACAAGCGTAACGAATTATTTCTCCGGCCCGAACGGGAAGCACTGTTCAACGCCCCATAAGCGCTGAGGTAAAGATTGTTGTTTTTAATCCCAAAATTATTCCATCCTTCGCGAACACCCGATTTCACATCCAGAAAATCATCCATACCTGTGAAGCCCGCATTGACTGCCGGAAGGTTTAGATAATATTGGGTATAGTCATCCTCCTGCCCTTTCGCATCCAAACAAAGGAGCAATACAGTTGCGCAACAAACACTCACTATCCTTAACCAACTGATCATCGTAATATCGTTACATCGCCCTGATATTTCCTTTTTCCATCATTCAAATAGATGGTGTATAGATACGTTCCCGCAGGAAGCTCCATCCCATTAAACCTACCATCCCATTTGCAATCATTCGTTTTACAATTATAGACTAACCTTCCGTTCCGGTCGAACACAGAAATATTGATATTCGAATAAAACTCCAGGTTTACAAAATCCCAGAAGTCATTTACATTGTCGCCATTGGGAGTAAAGGAGTTGACAATACTCAGCTCAGGGAATACTTCAGTGATAGAAACAATCCTGGAAATAACATTACTATTGTCTACACTGTCCTTCACCATTATACTTATTCGTTTGTCCGAGACAGTGGCATCTCCTGTAACAGGGCTACTAAACAAAACCTTAGCCAAGGCCAATTCGTAGTTGGCGCGGGTATCTCTTCCGGTTAATTCAAGTTCACCGGTAGTGGCATTAAAGGAAGAGGTGATGGCCAAACTCACACCGGTGCCTGGTGAAAGCAGGTCACCCGTGGTAAAGTTTTCTGTGATTGAGATTTTGGCGGAGTAGATAAAATTATCATCCACATCGTTAATCACCGTAGTGGTAGTAATTGGAATGGCAGGATCACCAAGACTGTATAGTATAGGTGTGGTTTCAATATTACTCAACACCGGGGCATCATTTACTTTTGTAATCCGAATAGAAAGTGTTGCCTCTTGTGCAGCTAAAAATGTTCCTTCAAAAGCATTCCATCGGAACAAATCGGTGCCGTTAAAATTTGTATTGGGTAAATAAAAGAAGTTTTGAATCGACCCGTTTTCTACTGTAATCTCAGCACCTGCGGCAACAGCCGTTCCCTTCCAAAACAACACGCCATTGGTGGGCAGGCTAACAATTTTTATATAAACAATCGGGCTACCCGAAAAGCTGGTGAAATTGGCCCCGAAGGTTGAATAGCTAAAATTGAATTGGATGTCTTCCGGGGTTTCTATATTAAAACTGGTTATCACAGGTGGAAAATTTGGGGTCACTGTGAGGGTGCCCGGCACATAGGTGAAATTATAGTTGTTATCACTTCCGTCTGCCACCGTAATGGGATATCCGCCTACCGGTGACGAAGTATTGGCCAGGGTAGATGCCAGAGGTATAACATCAAGATCACTTTCATCATCCGCATTAAGAAATCCGCTATAGGAAACTGTCAAGGGTGGATTGGGTGTTCCTAACAACCGGGACTGATCATCGGCTGTCACAGTCAGTGTTGCCTTGGTTACAGTTAACGATCCGGGAACATAGATGAAATTGTAATTATTGTCGCTGCCACCTGATACTGTCAGCGGATAACTGCCAGCAGGAGAGAAAACATCAGCTGTGGTATTTACAATAGGTTCGGTGTCGAGTGCCGTTTCTATTTCTCCATTTACAAATCCGGTATAATTTATTGTAAGCGCTGGGTTGGCAGCTCCATAGGTTCGACTCAGATCATTCGCAGTAGCAGTTAAGTTGATTTTGTTAACGTTTATCAAAACAGTTGTTCCATTCACACTGCCATAATCCAACGTATTGGTAGGTGTAAAATCAACGGATAACGTTTGATTAACCCCGGCATTTAAAATTTCACCCAATGCTGGAGTGTAAGTAAAGGTACCCGGCACATTGGCTGTTGCATTTAATTGAGGTGTACCCAATGGAGTGCCATACGAAATAGCTGCCGGATTTGTCCAGGTAATTACCGGAAAAGATTTAACTACCGATATCAGTACGGTTGTTCCTAAAACCGTATTGAAGTTAGCCGTGTTGGTGGGCGTAAAATTAACAGACAAAATCTGGTTAGCGCCAACATTCAAAATCGTGCCGCTGGCAGGTGTATACACAAAGGTGCCAGGCGTATTCGCTGTTGCATTTAATTGCGTACTACTTAATGCGGTTCCGAAAACAATCTGTGCAGGTGTCTGCCAGGTAATTATGGGAGTTGCTTTGTTAACTGTAATCTGAGTGGTGGTTCCGTTAACAGAATTATAGTTAGCTGTATTGGTGGGCACAAAATTGACGGATAAATTCTGATTCGCACCTGCATTAAGAATGGTTCCGGCAGCCGGAGAATAGGTATAGGTGCCGGGCACTGTTGAGGACGCATTAAGTTGAGTGCTACTCAACGCGGTGCCGTATGTGATCGCAGCGGGAGCCGTCCAACTGATAACCGGGGTAGCCTTGTTCACGGTGATTTGCACCGTTGTACCTTCAACGCTGTTAAAATTGACATTCGTTGGAGTGAAGTTTACTGACAACGTCTGGCTTGGTCCGGCATTTAAACTTGTTCCCGCTGGCGGAGAGTAG
Source organism: Cyclobacteriaceae bacterium (assembly GCA_041736555.1). GTDB lineage: Bacteria > Bacteroidota > Bacteroidia > Cytophagales > Cyclobacteriaceae > ELB16-189. The sequence continues at coordinate 225,321 of JBGSTJ010000019.1, read as the reverse complement.
GAAAATGTTCCAGGAACAGATGCAGTGGCGTTTAGCTGGGCAGCAGTAAGAGTTGTCCCGTAGGTAATAGCAGTTGGTGTTGTCCACGTAACGGTTGGAGTTGCTTTATTTACTGTTATCAAAACCGTAGTGCCGGGCACACTATTGTAGTTTATTCCATCGGTGGGAACAAAATTGGCAGACAACACCTGGTTAACTCCGGCATTTAATATCGTTCCGCTGGCCGGTAAGTACGTAAACGTACCCGACACACTAGCCGAGGCGTTAAGTTGTGTGCCAGTCAGAGGCGTACCGTAAGTAATCGCAGCTGGATTATTCCATGTGATCACTGGGGTCGCCTTTGTGATGGTCAAAACTCCATTCACGTAAGTCAATGAATAATTATTGTCAAGCCCACCTCCTACTGTAATGGGATATGTACCTATGGGACTTGCCACGATAGCCGTTGTAATGGCCGTGGGTGGGGTGTCAATAACACTTGCTGACTCACCATTTAAAAAACCGGTATAAGAAATTACAAACGAAGGATTGGTGGTACCATAACTTCTTGTTGCATTGGTTGCAGTAGCAGTAAGGGTTGCTTTCGAAATCGTAAGGGTTCCTGCTACATAATTAAAACTGTAATTATTATCGGATCCACCTGCCGCTGTGATAGTATAGGTTCCCACAGAACTGGTAACAGTGGCGGATGTGGCCGGTACCGGAACCACATCAATAACCGATGCATTTTCTCCATTTACAAAGCCCGAATAATTTATTACAAACACCGGGTTTGCTGCACCATAGGTGCGACTTGCATTCGCCACGGTGGCCATAAGATTTGCTTTCGTAACGGAAAGCGTACCAGGTGTAAAGTTAAATACATAGTTGTTATCACTCCCTCCTGCCACATTAATGGTGTATGTTCCAACTGGGCTCAATGCGCTGGCTGCCGTTGTTGCCAACGGTGCAGAATCAATTACTGCTGCTGTTTCCCCATTTACAAAACCAGCATAAGTAAATGTCAAAGCAGGATTAGCTGCACCGTAGCTGCGTGTTTGATTTGTAGCCGTTACCGAAAGTGTCGCCTTGTTGATGGTTATGGTTCCCGGTTGCAGGATAATTCCATAGTTAAGCGCTGAACCTCCACTAAGCGTAATCGGATACGTTCCCACAGCTGTGGTTTGATTGGCACCTGTTGTAATCGATGGCTGCGTGATCGATGTAGCGTTATCGCCATTTAAGAAACCTGTATACTGAATGGTTAGGGTTGGATTGGTTTGACCGTATGTTTTTGTGAGATCAGTTGCTTTGGCAATAAGGGGTGAGGTGTTGATGGTTAGCGTTCCATGCTGAAGTGTAAAATTGTAGTTGATAGAGGCACCACCGGCTAGTGTTATCGGATAGGATCCCACATTACTCAAACTTGTTGCCGTTGTACTAACTGAAGGACTCGTTATTTCACTCTCCGTGTCACCATTTACAAAGCCGGTATAACTGATCGAGAAAGCAGGATTCGCCAGACCATACGATCTCGATTTATCATCCGCGCGGGCGATCAGTGGTGCCTTTGTAATCGTAAGTGATCCGTTAACAAAATTGAATGTGTAGTTATTATCAACTCCGCCAGCAGGAATAATGGGAAATACCCCACCAGCGTTATCCCCAGCGATAGCAGAACACGATGCTGTGGGTGGTGTATCAAAGACACTTGCATTTTCGCTGTTAACAAATCCGGTGTAATTGATGGTGAACGTTGGATTACTTGCTCCATACAATCGACTTGTGCTGGCAGCGGTAGCAGTAACTACTGCTTTGTTTACTGTGATTTGAATGTTACGGTTTACCGAATTGTAGTTGACTCCATCCGTTGGAATGAAGTTGACTGAAAGTGTCTGATTAACACCTGCATTCAGTAACGTGTTTATGGCGGGTGAATAAACGAATGTTCCCGGCACATTGGCAGTAGCATTTAGTTGTGTTGCACTCAATAGGGTTCCATAAGTAATCGCTGCCGGATTGTTCCAGGTGACAACAGGATTATCTTTATTGTTGACGGCAATCTGAACCTGTGTGCTGGGTACTGAATTGTAGTTGGCTGCATCGGTGGGCGTAAAAGACACTGTTAACGTATAGGTTCCTACCGTTGCATAGGAAGTTCCTGCAGGTGGTGAATAAACAAATGTACCAGGAACGCTAGCGGTTGCATTCAGTTGCGTGCTGGTAAGCACTTCATTTACCTTGATGGGAAGTGGTGTTGACCACGATACCACAGGGGTGGCTTTCGTTACCGAGATCAAGGCTGTTCTTCCAATAATCGAATTAAAATTAGTGGCATCTGTCGGAACAAAATTAAGCGACAGGATTTGATTGGTCCCGACATTTAAAACAGTGCCGGAACTGGGCGTATAGGTGAAAATACCTGGAACATCAGAGGTTGCGTTCAGTTGGGTTGCACTTAACGGAGTGCCATAAATAATTGCTGCCGGATTAGCCCAGGTGATAACCGGGTTTGCTTTGTTCACAGTAATCAATCGCTGAACATCATTTACAGGATTGTAATTATTAGCATCGGTAGGTGTAAAATCGACTGACAAAACCTGATTAGGGCCGGCATTTAACAGTGTACCAGAAGTTGGAGTATAAACAAAAACTCCTGGCACATTGGATGTGGCATTTAATTGTGTTGCACTCAAGGCTGTTCCATAGGCAATAGGCGCTGGCGTAGCCCAGGTAATTACCGGAGTTGCTTTATTTACTGTGATTACTACCGTAGTTCCGTTAACTAAATTATAGTTGGTGGTGTTGGAGGGTGTGAAGTTTACAGTTAGCAACTGGTTCACTCCAGCGTTTAAAATTGTTCCTGCAGGAGGACTGTAAACAAACGTGCCTGGCACTGTTGCTGTGGCGTTTAGCTGTGTTGCACCCAATGCTGTTCCGTATGTGATAGCGGCTGGGTTTGACCACGAAACAATCGGGGTGGCTTTATTTACTGTAATCAATACAGTTGTTCCATTAACGCTATTATAGTTAACCACATCGGTAGGAGTAAAATTAACCGACAAGGACTGATTCATGCCTGCGTTTAATATGGTACCAAGTCCCGGAGCGTATACAAATGATCCCGGAACATTAGCCGTGGCGTTCAATTGAGTTGCGCTTAGGGCCGTGCCATAGGTAATAGGAGCAGGATTAGACCATGAAACAATCGGGGTGGCTTTATTTACTGTAATCAATACAGTTGTTCCATTTACCGGATTGTAATTGCCACCGTCAGTGGGTGCAAAATTCACCGATAAAACCTGGTCTACACCCGCATTTAAAATTGTTCCTGCAGCAGGTGTATAAGTCAGAGTTCCCGGCACACTAGCCGTTGCATTGAGTTGTGTAGCGCTTAAGGCTGTGCCATAGGTTATCGATAATGGATTGGACCACGTAATTACGGGATTGGCTTTATTAACTGAAATAAGTACGGTAGTTCCGTTGACACCATTATAATTGGTTAAATCTGTTGGGGTAAAATTGACTGACAGAACCTGATTAGGTCCCGCATTTAATATGGCTCCAACTGCGGGTGTATAAGTGAAGATTCCCGCAACAGTAGCGGTAGCATTTAACTGAGTAGTGCTTAAGGGTGTACCATACGTGATAGGCGCAGGGTTTGCCCAGGAAACAACCGGTGTTGCTTTTGTGATTGTCAAGGTGGCATTCACGTAAGTGAAGATATAGTTATTATCAGAACCTCCTGACACTGTTATCGGATAGCTACCGACCGGGGTAGTTAGGTTAGCACTGGAAGTTGCTAATGGAGTTACATCCAGTACTCCGGCAGTCTCTCCATTCACAAATCCCGAATAGGTGATTGGAAAAGCAGGATTAGCTACACCATAAACCCTGCTCGCATTAAAGACTGTAGCCGTAACAGTTGCTTTAGTAATTGTCAGGATGCCCGAAGTATAGGCAAAATTGTAGTTGTTATCCGATCCCCCTGTAACTGTAATGGCATAAGGACCTGCCGGGCTCGTTAGCGTGGCAACAGAAGAAGCTGTGGGAGCGGCATCCAACACGGCAGAGGTCTCACCATTCAAAAATCCAGCATAAGTAATTGTAAATGTTGGATTCGGAGAGCCATACACTCGGCTGGCATCAACAGCAATTGCGGTAACGGTCGCTTTGGTTATGGAAATTGTTCCGGGTGTATAAACAAAATCATAGTTGTTATCTGAACCTCCGGAAGCAACAATCGGATACGATCCCACCGGGGTGGTGGCATTTACTGCGGACGTTGCTGTTGGCGCAGAATCTATCACGGCATTCGTTTCGCCATTCAAAAAGCCAGAATAACTAATGGTAAATGACGGATTGGATGCACCATAAACGCGACTTTGATTATTGGCAATTACTGTTAGGGTTGCTTTAGTAACTTCAATGACCGCGGTTGTGCCATTCACCACATGGTAGTTTGTCAAGTCGGTTGGAGTAAAGTTAACTGTTAGTAACTGAGTTGCGCCTACATTTAGGATTGCTCCTGCCGCGGGTGTATAAATAAATGTTCCGGCAACTGTTGCTGTAGCATTTAACTGAGTTGCACTAAGTGGTGTGCCATACGTTATTGCTGATGGATTAGACCATGAAACAATAGGTGTAGCTTTTGTGATTGTTAGTGTTGCATTAACATAATTGAAAAGGTAATTATTATCCGAACCACCCGATACCGTGATCGGATATGACCCTACCGGACTTGTAAGAATAGCGGATGTAGTTACGGTTGGGGTTACATCCAGCACGGCTACTGTCTCACCATTTACAAATCCCGAATAAGAGATTGGAAAAACGGGATTGGCCGCACCATACACCCGATTTGTATTGGAGACCGAAGCCGTAACCGTAGCTTTCGTAATTGTAAGGGTGCCGGATGTATATAAAAAATTGTAATTATCATCTGATCCACCGGCAACTGTAATTGCATAAGTACCTACCGGACTTCCCAATCCGGCAACAGAAGAAGCTGTGGGTTCAACATTCAATACGATAGCTGTCTCACCATTTAAAAGGCCAGTATAGTTAATTGAAAATACCGGATTGGCAGAACCATACACACGGCTGGCATCCACCGCTATGGCAGTAACGGTTGCTTTCGTGATGGCAATTGTTCCTGAAGTAAATACAAAATCGTAATTATTATCAGAGCCCCCGGTAACAGTAATGGGATAGGTGCCCACCGGAGTAGTGCCATTTACTGCGGATGTTGCAAGGGGTGCAGAATCAATCACTGCTGCAGTCTCGCCATTTAAAAACCCGGAATAGCTTATGGTAAACACCGGATTAGCGGCTCCATAGCCGCGACTTTGATTATTAGCAATCACACTGAGTGTGGCCTTTGTAATTGTCAAGGTTCCAGAAACATAAGTAAAATCATAGTTATCATCTACACCACCTGCAACCGTGATTGAATAGGATCCTGCATTGCTGATTAAATCAGCACTCGTTGAAGCCGTAGGCAATGTATTTAGCACGGTAACCGTTTCACTATTCACAAAACCTGAATAATTTATCGTCAACACGGGATTTGTTGATCCATAAGTTCTTGATTGATTGTTGGCCGTGGCAACAATTAATGCTTTCGTGATTGTAAGTGTACCAGCGACATAAGTAAAATCATAATTATTGTCGATCGCTCCTGCGGCTACAATGGGATATGCGCCAACCGGGGAAGTAGATATCGCTGTTGATGATCCGGACGGTGGTGTATCCAATACAGACACTGTTTCGCCATTCACAAAACCCAGATAGCTTACTGTAAAAACCGGATTGACAGCTCCATAAGTTCGACTTTGATTATTGGCTGTAACCGTAAGCGTTGCTTTATTAATGGTAAGTGTGCCGGCTGTATAGACGATGTCATAATTATCATCCAAACCACCAGTGAGTAAGATCGGAACAGAACCAACTGGTGTGGTAGTCACTGCAGTTGAAGATGCTGTTGGTAAAGAATTTATTACTGAAATGGTTTCTCCATTGACAAACCCCGTATAGGTTATCGTAAATACTGGATTAGCAGCACCATACAAACGGGTTTTGTTATCAGCGGTAGCCGTTAGTGTTGCCTTATTTACAGTGATTAACACCGAAGTATTTACAGATTCGTAATTGACGGCATCTGTGGGTACAAAATTCAAGGATAAGGTCTGGTTCGTACCTGCATTCAGCAGTGCTCCTGCTGCGGGTGAGTAATTATAAGCTCCTGATACTGAAGCTGAGGCGTTTAATTGCGTACTGCTTAACAGGGTTCCATAGGCGATCGCTGCCGGAGGCGACCAGGTAACAACAGGCGTGGCCTTAGTGATTGTCAGGACGCCATCCACCGTAGAAATGTTATAATTATTATCCGAGCCTATTGAAAGTGTAATGGCATAGGGCCCAACCTGACTATTATTATCCGCTATCGTTGAGGCCGTGGGCGGTGTATCCAGATCAGACGCATCATCTCCATTCACAAATCCCGAATAGACAATAGTGAAAGCCGGATTCATTGTATTGTATACCCGGGTTTTATTTTCCGCAGTTGCTGTGAGGTTTGCTTTGTTAACAGTGATCAGGACCGAAGTAACGGGTACTGAATTGTAATTAATATTATCGTCAGGGACGAATGCTACGGATAAGGTTTGCCCCACACCTGCATTCAAAACAGTTCCAGCCGGTTGCTGATAGGTGAACGTACCCGGAACATTGGCGGAAGCATTCAGCTGCGTAGCGCCAAGCGGTGTTCCATAAGTAATGGCAGCAGGAGTTGCCCAGGTTATGACAGGAGTTGCTTTCGAAATGGTTAATGTACCATTGACGTTGGTAATGGCATAGTTATCGTCAGTTCCACCAGTTAAGGTAATCGGATAAGTCCCAACAGGGCTGTTCGTAGCGGCAGTTGTGGATATACTGGGTGCCGCATTCAATACGGATACATTGTCTCCGGCTATAAAACCTGCATAGTTAATCGTTAAAGGCGGGTTGGTGGTATTAAATTCTTTTGATTTATCGTCTGCAGTAGCCGTAAGTGAGGCTTGATTGACGGTAATCGATGCTGAGATACCCGTTACGCTCTCATAATTGGTTACATCGGTTGGCGTAAAGTCAGCCGATAAAACCTGGTTACTTCCGGCATTCAATACAGTTCCAACCGGAGGATTATAAGTAAATGAACCGATAACCGGAGTAGAGGCATTCAGTTGGGTTGCACTTAAGGGAGTTCCGTAAACAATTGGAGCTGGATTATTCCAGGTAATAACAGGAGTAGCCTTTGAAATGGTAAGCGTACCATTAACATTTGTAATTGCATAGTTATTATCTGATCCTACAGTTAACGTAATTGGATAAGTACCTACCGGACTACTAGTACTTGCTGTGGTCGATACAGTCGGAACAACATTCAGGTCTGATTCATCATCTCCATTGACAAAACCTGTATAGGTAATGGTCAATGGCGGGTTGCTCGTATTATATACTTTGGATTTATCGTCAGCGGTGGCAGTAAGAGGCGCTTGATTAACAGTAATGAAAACAGTAGTACCGAGTACACTTTCATAATTGGTTCCATCGGTTGGTATGAAGTCGGCTAGTAATTGTTGATTACTGCCGGCATTCAACACGGTGCCATCAGGATGATTATACGTGAATGAACCCGCAACAGGGGAAGATGCATTCAGTTGGGTTGCGCTCAAGGCTGTGCCATAGGTTATCGGAGCCGGGTTGTTCCAGGTAATAGCCGGAGTAGCTTTGTTTATGGTTAATGTGCCATTGACATTCGTAATAGCATAGTTATCGTCAGATCCAACCGTTAACGTAATTGCATAAGTTCCTACCGGACTACTGGTAATTGCGGTGGTCGATACAGTCGGAACAACATTCAGGTCTGAAGCATCATCTCCATTAACAAAACCCGTATAGGTAATTGTCAATGGCGGGTTGCTCGTATTATATACTTTGGATTTATCGTCAGCGGTTACAGTAAGAGGCGCCTGATTAACTGTCAATAGTTGAGCTACATCGCTGGCAGCATTATAGGTTGCATCCCCTGCCTGCGATGCCGTTATGGTTGTTGAACCCGCGCCAACAATGGTTACCAAAGTCCCGCTAATTGTTGCCACGAGGGGATCACTACTTACATAACTAACTGACAGACCTGACGAGGCTGTTGCACCAAGAGAAAAACTTGCATCGCCATACGTTTTATCGGAAAGAGCATTAAATGTTATTGACTGATTGAGCTTTAGTCCCTCACCTACCAGATTGATAATGAAGGGATTTGTATCGGGATCATCGCTGGCAATTTGAATAGCCGCATTTCGGGTGCCGCTTAGTGTGGGCGCAAAGGAAATTGTAAAACTTGTAGTTGCAGCAGGTCCCAGGAGCGTAATTAATCCTGAGGTATTCAGAATAAAGTCGCTGGAATGGGCTCCAATGAGATCAACACCTGTAATATTGAGATCTTCCGGTGAACCAATGTTTTCTAAAGTCACCGTTACTGCTGATGAGGTTACCAGCAGGTTTACGTTACCAAAGTTTTGACTTGAACCGCTCGAAACGGGAATTCCAGCAATGCTCACCTGCAAGTCCTGGGTAAATATTTCCCCAATTCTCCGGGTTTCAGGATTGGTCTCAGCAAAAAGCAGTGCTACCGGTAACTGAATAAGCACCCAACTCAGGAAAACGCTGAAATACCTGGATAGATTAAAAGTTGACATCACAAAGCCACAGAATAGACCAAAACCTTAGAAAATTACAATTTCAAGACCTGATTGGAAGACCTTCTTTAAATCAGCCGCACCCAAGTAAGTTTTACCTTTAAAATTTAACAATAATTGAACCGAACCAACAAAGTTAGCATAAAGAACCTGAGTTTATCCGCCCAGAATTCTAAATGTAACTAGTAGTTTCGCACTCTAATTGATACAAAAACAGTGATTAGTCTAAGTCTCTACATTTATTGGATTGGCGTGATGGTAGTTGTCTATACGTATGTAGGGTATGGGGTAATTATTTACATTTTTTCCAAGGTTTGGGGCAAGACTAAAATTGCTGATTATCCGGTGGATGATAAACTTCCAGAAGTTACACTTCTCGTTGCTGCCTATAACGAAGAGAGATTTATAGCAGAAAAAATAACCAACTCTTTGAGCCTAAACTATCCGGTTGATAAACTAAACGTTTGGATTGTTGCTGATGGATCTACAGACAAGACGTTGGAAATCGCCCAAGGTTTTCCCAGGATCAAAGCTTTCCATGAACCCGAAAGAAAAGGTAAAATCCATGCTGTGAATCGGGTGATGAAATTTGTTAGAACCCCGATCACCATTTTTTCGGATGCCAATACCGACCTGAATCCGGATGCAATAAAAAATATTGTGCGTCACTTTCAGGCCAAAAACGTAGGTGGGGTAGCCGGAGAAAAAAGAATTGCAGTTAATAAGGAAGATAATGCTTCTGGTTCCGGAGAAGGACTTTACTGGAAATATGAGTCCATACTAAAAACGCTTGATTCCAATCTATCGACTGCCATTGGGGCTGCGGGTGAACTGTTTGCGTTGCGCACTGAATTATATCATGAACCAGAACCCGATACCATCATAGAAGATTTTGTAACCTCTATGAAGATCGTTGCCAAAGGATATCGGTTTGTCTATGAGCCTGAAGCCTACGCGCTGGAAACAGCCTCAGCCACGCTGAAGGATGAATGGAAAAGAAAAGTGCGCATTTCTGCTGGCGGAATTCAGGCTATTCTTAGACTTCCAGAACTTTTGAACCCATTACGATATGGATTGATTAGCTGGCAATACGTGTCGCACCGGGTATTGCGCTGGACGCTCGCACCACTGGCATTGCCATTCATTCTCATTTCAAACTATTTTCTTTTCACACAATCTTCTTTCTACCAGTTTTCCTTTTTTGGGCAGCTTTTCTTTTACGCTATCGCACTGGCAGGACATTTTTTGCGTGACAAAAAAATATCTGTTAAAGGGTTTTTTGTCCCTTACTACTTTTCCATGATGAACTTGTCCGTCTTTGTGGGTCTTGGACGCTTACTGCGTAAACAACAATCTGTAATTTGGGAAAAGTCTGAAAGAGCTCTCTTGTAAATACTATTCAAAAATTTCCAGTAGTTCGATTTCAAAAATCAGATTTGAATTTGCCGGAACAGTTGCCGTTGAGTTTGAGACAGCCTGATTACCAAATCCAAGGCCTGAAGGAACATAAAAGGTTGCTTTACTTCCAACCGGTAAGTTTGGCACACCTGCCTGAAACGCATATAGGTAATTAATTACACGGCTGTCAAAAGTTGCCGTAGGACCATTGGTGCCTGTAAAGAAAACGGAACTATCGGCAAGTAATTTGCCCGTATACTTTAATTCAACCTTATCATATAAACCGGGCTTAGGACCCGTTCCTTCTTCCGTGATCACATATCGAAGTCCTGATTTATCTTTAACAGCGTTAATAGAATTATTTTCCAAATATGTGTCAATAGCGACCGTGTCAGCACCTAATCGGTTTTTTTCCGCCTCAGAAGTAACTACTTCAATCAATTCGATTTCAAAGATCAGGTTAGAATTGGCTGGGATTCCATTTACATCTCTATTCCCGTAGGCATAGCCAGAGGGTATATAGATTTTTGCCTTTGTGCCCTCTGGTAACAATGCCAGGCCGATTTGAAATCCAGCAATCAGGCCATTTACAGCAAACGTAACATTCGTTCCTTGATCAAAGATCACCTCTGACAAAAATCGGCCTACATAAGAGACTTTAACAGTGCTGGAAAGTTTAGGGGGAAACCCTGTGCCTAACGACTCGATTACAAACCTGACACCACTGGGATCTTTAACCGCGGGTATATTGTTGGTTCTCAAATAATTTCCAATAGCAGTAGTATCCAGGGCCCACTGTTCTTCGAGAGATAAACTGGGACCGGAGTCTTTATCAAGACAAGACGTGAAAACCGTCACCAGGATAACCACGGGAATTAAGAATGATTGTAATCGCATTTTCCTTTTTTTGCAAAGTAACGGACAAAGCAGCAAAAAATTACAATTCAATTAGAATTAGGTTCAAGATCACAGAGGGTGGTCCAGTAGCAAGCTAACTTCAAAAACCTGACAACCATCATTGATCGTATGACGATCAATGCGCATCTTTCACCTAAGAAATTTGCGAAAATGAAAACAATACTTGTCCCAACCGATTTTTCCGCCAATGCCAACAATGCATTGGAGTATGCAGTTGAAATCGCTCATCTCACCGAAGCAGCTCTTATTTTGTTACATGTTTACACACCTGCAGTTTCAAAAAGTAATATCATAAGTGCCTTCATCACCGATGAAGTCGAAGACGCCAAAAAAGAAATTCTGGAAAAATTGAATATTGTACGAAAGACAATTGAGCAGGAATATACAGGTATAACCTGTCAAACTCAGGTTGCTGTGGGAGAGACTGTTGATGAGATCATTGCGGTATCAATACAACTCCCGGCTGATCTGCTCATCATGGGAACGCTGGGCGCCAGTAACTTAACCCGCAGCTTGTTTGGAAGCAATACAGCTTCGGTCATAGAATCGTCTTCCTGTCCTGTGATGTGCATTCCAGCAGAGTACACTTTTAAAATTCCGAAAAGAATATTATTCGCTACCAATTTCTCGTATGATGATATTCAAGGTGCAACTAAGTTGGCTACGCTGGCGAAGGCATTTAAATCAGAAATCATGATTGGACATGTTGATACTTCACCGGAAGAAGATGAAACGGAAGAAGTATCCATGCAAAAATTTATCAGTGAGGTTAAACTGATCAGCGATTACTCCGATTTTACCTATCGTATTGTAAACGACCATAATGTTAGCATGGGGTTGGATCTCATCCTACAGGAATCTGCCATTGACGTGGTTGCACTTTCAACACACAAAAGAAACTTCTTTGAAAAATTCTATAATCCAAGTCTGACGAAAAAAATCTCTCTATATATAGATATTCCTATACTCGTTTTCCAAAACCCGCGCGACAATGAAAGAACCGGGAAAGATTTTTAGGTAAACCGGAAAAGGAATTAGGTTTTATCTCCCTGTTCAATCGCATTCGTAATGGAAGAAACGATAGCATCCAGTTTTTCGGCCGACTCCTGCAGATGACTATTCATAACCTGCACTTCTTCTGACAAGGGTGCAGACTTCATTAAATTTACCAATCCGAGAATACTCGCCAGTGGGCTTCTCAATTTATGAGCATTGATAAAGGCCGCTTCCTCAAGGGCCTTGTTTTTTGTTTCCAATTCAGCCGTTCGCTCCTGTACCAATCGTTCAAGATTTGCATTGATATTTTTTATTTGTTCCGCTTGCATGCGAATGGCTTCATTGCTGGCCTTTAAGGCAAGCCGGGCCCGAATTTCCCGTATAACAAGGTTGTAACGGGTTTGAATCAAAACCCCTGTAAAGATGCCTACGGCTGCCAGCAACAAGCCACCATTCACAAAAAACTGATCAACCGTTAAATTGGAATTTGATTGAAGAAATACCATGGTTGCGAATGCCGAAGCAAGTAAAATCCCTACCGAATATTCCCAACGCCACAAGACAAACATGGATGCCCCAATTAATAATGCCATGTAATTCAGATTTTGACCTACTACATGGTCGAGATCAATTACACTGTAGACGAAAGCATTTTGCAATGAAATCAACAAAAAAGGAATGATGGCTACCAGGTAAGAAGGTATCTGAAGTTTTTTCCGTAATAACACGGTGGCTAATGTGATAGCCGAAACAAACAGACGCATTACCAACAAGGTTTGCCAACTGCCAGGAATATTAAAGTAATCGGTGATGGTAAAAACAGGATCCAGAATGATCGCGACCCAGGCAACGGTAACATGAAACCGGGAAGAAGCTCGCTCCAATTCGGGTTTCCACATCTCCTGAGTAATCTGTTGTACCAAATTCAGATCAACAATGTTATCCTTCTTCATGTCGCAAAATAATTCCTTTTTGAAATTCATGAGATTATATTTGACAACAGGCGTTAATCAACATGAAAAAAGTAAGGTTAGTATTAGGCAGTGGTGGGGCCCGGGGTATGGCACACATAGGTGTGATTGAAGAACTCGAAAATGCCGGGTTTCAAATCGTAGAAGTAGTCGGTTGCTCGATGGGGGCCGTAGTAGGGGGCATCTATTGCGCTGGCTATCTTACCGATTATAAACACTGGCTGATCAAACTCACAAAACTGGATGTTTTTCGTTTACTGGATTTCACCTTGTCATCCCAGGGGTTTGTAAAAGGTGAACGCGTTTTCAAGGCCATTGAGGAATTTATTGGTGATCATCAGATAGAAGATTTCAAAATACCTTTTACAGCGGTAGCCGCTGATATCACCAACGAAAAAGAAGTTCATTATCAATCGGGAAGTTTGTTCAAGGCCTTGCGCTCTTCCATCGCCATACCCACAGTTTTCACACCTGTGAAAGAAGGTAAATCACAATTGGTGGATGGCGGGGTACTGAATCCATTACCGATGAATTTAGTACACAAAGAAGAAGGCGACTGGATGGTAGCGGTAAATATAAATGCCAACATTCCCTACCAACCCATTAATCCGATAGCAGATAAAGAACCCTCAGCTTACCTTAAAATGTTTTCTGCAATTCAATCTTCATTTCCGAAATTCGATTCCAAAACAGAATCATTGGCAAACCTTGGGCTCTTTGATATTCTCAACAAATCCTATGATCTCACACAAGACCGCTTGACTGAATTGATGATTGACATCTACAAACCTGATCTTGTGATTAACATTTCGCGCGATGCCTGTGGTGTCTTCGAATTTTATAGAGCGAATGAAATCATTGAAGAAGGTCGCAACGCATTTCATCGTGTGTACGACTCATCAATTAAAAATGGTGCAATCCACAATTAATTCGCTACCTTTGCGCGTCACTCCTCCAAATTCCCGTAGAAAAGCGCTTTCTACGTAGCCGCTCAGGCGGATTCGAGCCAAGAGGCGTCAACAATTAAATTCATAATTAATAAATCTATTCACGGGATACCGTGTATTACAACCATTTTAAAAAATGTCATTCGAAAAATTAAACCTCATTGAACCTATTCTGAAATCTTTGAAAGCGGAAGGTTATACCAACCCTACACCCATTCAGGAACAAGCGATTCCGGTATTGTTAGAACGCAGAGATCTTTTGGGCTGTGCTCAAACCGGCACTGGAAAAACCGCTGCCTTTGCTATTCCTATTCTTCAACATCTTCATCAGGACGAGCTTTATAAAAAAGGACCTACGGGTATTAAAGTATTAATCTTAACACCTACGCGTGAGCTAGCTATTCAGATTGGAGAAAGTTTTGCAGCCTACGGAAAACTGCTTCGCATTAAGCACACCGTAATTTTTGGCGGTGTACCCCAACGGTCACAAACAGACGCACTTCGAGCTGGCGTAGAAATTCTGATCGCAACACCCGGGCGGTTACTTGACCTGATGGATCAGCGTTTCGTGCGTCTTGAACATCTCAAAACTTTTGTGCTCGATGAAGCAGATCGCATGCTCGACATGGGTTTCATACATGATGTAAAGAAAATTATTGGTCGCATTCCGGCTAAACGTCAGACTATTTTCTTCTCGGCTACTATGCCGCCCGAAATTTCAAAATTGGCAGATACAATTTTAACCAACCCGGTACGCGTAGAGGTAACCCCGGTTTCTTCTACTGCCAATACAGTGAGACAAGAAATCTACTTTGTAGATAAAAATAATAAACGCTCACTGTTGCTTCACTTGCTGAAAGACAATGCAATTAATACCGCGCTTGTTTTTACACGCACCAAACACGGTGCTGACCGTGTTGCAAAAGATTTGAACCGGGCCGGAGTAATTGCCGAAGCCATTCACGGAAACAAATCACAAAATGCAAGACAACGTGCCTTGAGCAATTTCAAGTCGCAACAGACCCGCGTACTGGTAGCCACCGATATTGCTGCTCGCGGAATTGATATTGATGAGCTCTCGCACGTTATTAATTATGAATTACCTAACATACCTGAAACGTACGTGCACCGAATTGGTCGCACAGGCCGTGCCGGTGCCAGTGGTATTTCAATTTCATTTTGTGATGCTGAAGAAAGAGCGTACTTGAAAGACATTCAGAAATTGATTGGCAAATCAGTACCCGTTGCTGAAAACAATCCCTATCCGCTGAGCAGTTCTGCCATGAGTCGTCCGGTGGAGGCCCCGAAACAAAATTCACAACGCAGACAAGGATTCAAGCGACCCTCAGCATCAGGTTCTTTTAAATCGGCCAACACAACAAAGTCAAACACAGGCAACTCCGCAAAGCCAGCAAACTCATCAACGTCTTCTTCCAGGAGACCAAGCCGAGATTGGAAGAGCATGCCACGCGAACAGAATTATTAAAAATCAATTGACAGTTGACAATTGACAATATTTGTGATTACAGATATCTAAATTGTCAATTGTTCCTTGTAAACTGTCAATTGATTTTATCATGAAGATTGGTCTTCTTTCTGATACCCACAGTTACCTCGATCCAAAAATTCTCAGCTACTTCAGCAACTGTGATGAGATCTGGCATGCCGGTGACATTGGTGATTCGACTGTTGCAAATGAATTGGAGAAATTTAAACCGCTGCGGGCCGTATTCGGCAACATTGATGACAAAGACATGCAGGTTCGTTTTCAGGAAGATTTGTGGTTTACCTGCGAAGGACTTACGGTGTGGATGACGCACATTGGCGGAGCCCCACCGAATTACAATCCAAGAATAAAAAAGATTTTAAAAGAGAAGGTGCCCGACATTTTTATCTGTGGTCACTCGCACATTCTCAGGGTAAAAAAAGACGCGACTTATAAAAACATGCTTTACCTGAATCCCGGGGCGGCAGGCAACCACGGATTTCATCCCATCAAAACCATTCTTCGGTTTGAGATTGTTGGCAAAGAGATTAGAAATATGGAGGTTATTGAGTTAGGTAAGCGCGGAGCCTTGAATTAATGACATTAAAAAAGCCAATGCGATTCACACATTGGCTTTCAAATAGGCTTCCACCAAAATTATTTCTTAGCCGCTACTTTGGCTTTAAATTCTTCCTTGATCTTCTCTATATCAACAGATTTAGCTACTGGCTTGAAGTTTTGCACTTTCAAACTGGTTCTTCTGCGGGCTGATTTAGCCTTATCCTTGCGGTTCTTTCTCTTCAAACGGGTAACTGACATAACTTTTGCTTTTAAAGGGTGCAAAAATAAGCAGGTTTTGCAATTTATTGCCACAGATTCTCAGAATATTTCAATTCAGCCTTTAAAATCCAGTAATTGAAGAGCAATCACACAATTGCGTAGTATTAGCACACCAGCAATCTGTGAATCTGTGGCTTAGTGATTAAATTGCTCCGTTTTATTATGGAAAAACCCACTTTACCGAAAGGCACCCGCGACTTTGGCCCGGCACAGATGGCCAAGCGCCAGTTTATATTAAATACAATCAGGCAGGTATTTCAAAAATACGGCTTCCAACCGCTCGAAACTCCGGCTATGGAGAATCTTACCACCCTTACGGGGAAGTATGGGGAAGAGGGAGATCAGTTACTTTTTAAAGTTTTAGAATCAGGCGATTTTTTAAAGCCTGTCAAATTCAAACTCTTAGGGGTCGATCCCATCGAGTTATCTCAAAAGTTGGTAAAGAATTTGAAAGTTGTAAGAGAGAAAATTCATACAGTTTACTTAAGAGGATTAAGAAAAAAGGATTCTATAACTCTCAATGATCTAAAGGAAAGTTGGGATAAGTTAGATCTTATAATTTTTGGTAGCGCAACTGAATTATCCAATGATGAGGAAAAAGTATTGGAAGACTTTTTAGATTCTCATTCCAACCAAATAAATACTTCAATTTTTAACGATTTAAATAATATCAGAAGTAGTCAAATAACTACGGACGATGAAGATTTCTATTTTAGCATATTTGAAAAATTCTATATAAACGAGAACCTCACCTTTCAGCTAAGCAATTTTCTACTTGAAAAAAATCAATCAACCGAAAATACAGTAAGCAATGTTGTAAGGACAAAATCTCAAGAGGTTGTTAATCTACTAGCACTCAAAGGTCTTCGCTACGATCTCACTGTTCCCTTCGCACGCTACGTAGTGATGAACCGGGGCGAAATAACGTTTCCCTTTAAACGCTATCAGATTCAACCCGTGTGGCGGGCGGATCGTCCACAGAAAGGACGTTACCGCGAGTTCTATCAATGCGATGCCGATGTGGTTGGTACAGATTCACTGATCTGCGAGGCCGAAATCATTTTAATGATCAAGGAAGTATTTCAGGCATTAGGCATTGATGATTACTCAATTAAAATTAATCATAGAGGAATTTTAACCGGCATTTCTGAAATACTAGGAGCCAAAGGCAAAGAGTCAGATCTATTTGTGGCGATTGATAAATTAGACAAAATCGGGAAAGACAAAGTAAGGGAGGAATTAATCAGTAAAGGATTTACTGAAGAGTCAACCAATGCGCTATTCGATATATTAAATCCGAATAGAATTTTTGCAAAAAAAATACAAGATCTCAATTTTACGATGAGTCAATCTGAGGTAGGAACAAAAGGAGTTGAAGAGATAGTCGAAGTTCTTTCCATCCTCTCTGATTATGGGTCTAACCAGGATAACATCGATTTTGACATATCCTTAGCTCGTGGGCTCAGCTATTACACCGGCTGCATCTTCGAAGTAAAGATTAACAACGTTGCTATCGGCAGTGTAAGTGGTGGTGGCCGCTACGATAACCTTACGGGAGGTTTTGGCTTGCCCGGTGTTTCAGGTGTGGGATTTTCGTTTGGTGTTGATAGGCTTTACGATGCGATGGAAGAGTTAAAACTTTTTCCGCAGGAAGCACAAATCTCCAGTAAAGTCCTGATCACACATTTTGATAAAGAAAGTCAGCGCTATGGGTTAACGGTTTTACAAACCTTGCGTGCCCATGGCATTGCTTCCGAAATTTATCCAGATTCGGTTAAAATTCAGAAGCAGCTTGACTACGCCAATAAGAAAATGATTCCGTTTACTATAGTGATTGGTTCAGAAGAAGTAAAAAGCGGACTGCTTGCTTTTAAGAACATGAAAACCGGAGAACAGATTAAATCAGGTATTAATGATATTTTAAAAACACTAAAGTAGACAGTAAGCAGTAGGCAAATCTTTGCCTACTGCTTACTGCCTACCGCCTACTTTTAAAAGCATGAACCCAACGCACAACATATCCAACAAAACTCTTACCCTCAGGGAACTTGACCATATTCTGCATGGGCATTCCAAGATTGCATTGTCCGAAGGTTCCCGTCAGCAAATTATCCGGTGTCGCGATTACCTCGATCAGAAGCTGGCCTCTTCAGTAAATCCCATTTACGGTATCAACACCGGCTTTGGTTCTCTTTACAATAAAAACATTCCCAAAGATCAACTCGAACAACTTCAGGAAAACCTGGTGAAGTCGCACGCGTGTGGCACCGGCCCCGAAGTACCGCGCGAAATTGTACTGTTGATGCTTTACCTCAAAGTGCAATCTCTTTCGTATGGGTATTCGGGTGTGCAGGTAGAAACCGTAGAGCGATTGATCGACATGTTTAATCAGCGTGTTTTACCACGCGTCTATGAAATGGGGTCTTTAGGTGCCTCGGGCGATCTTGCCCCCCTCGCCCACTTATCGTTGCCTCTGATTGGGTTGGGAGAAGTTCATCACCTGAATAAAATTTATCCAAGTGCGGAAATTTTGAAACTTTTGGGTTGGGAACGAATTCACTTTAAAGCAAAAGAAGGACTCGCCTTGCTCAACGGCACACAGTTTATGAGCGCCTATGGAATCTGGTGCTTACTACATTCCCATCGGTTGATGAAACTTACCAGCTTAATCAGCGCACTTTCGCTCGATGCCTTTGATGGTCGTATTGAACCCTTTGAAGAACCTGTGCATCAGATCAGGCCACATCAAGGTCAGGTTAGCGTGGCTTCCGAGATTAAGAAAATTCTGGAGGGCAGCGCTATTATTACACAAGCCAAAAAACATGTGCAGGATCCATATTCGTTTCGGTGCATTCCACAAGTGCATGGTGCGAGTCACGATGCCATTCACTACGTTACGCAAACTATTCTTACGGAAGTAAATTCAGTAAGCGATAATCCAAACATCTTTGCCGAGACGGATAAAATTATTTCGGCTGGAAATTTTCACGGCCAACCGCTAGCGCTTGCGCTGGATTTTCTAGCCATTGCTTTGGCTGAGTTGGGAAGCATCTCTGAACGAAGAACGTATCAGTTAATCTCCGGCTCACGCGATTTACCGAATTACCTCGTGGCCAATCCGGGCATTAACTCAGGCTTGATGATTCCACAATATACTGCCGCTTCGTTGGTGAGCCAGAACAAACAACTCTGCACCCCCGCTTCAGTGGATTCCATTGTTTCGAGCAATGGGCAAGAAGATCATGTGAGTATGGGTGCCAATGCAGCTACCAAAGCGTTTCGGGTAGTAAATAATCTATATTCAATTTTAGCAATTGAGTTGATAACCGCTGCGCAGGCCTTGCATTTCAGACGTCCGTTAAAGACATCTCCGGTGCTGGAGAAATTTGTGAATACTTTCCGTGCGGTTGTTCCGTTTATAGAAACAGATCGCGAATTGCATGTAGACATGGTACATGCAGAAAAGTTTTTGAAGGAGACTAAACTGGAAGATTGAAAAAACTTACTCTCATATTATCCCTTGTTTTTTTTGCTGGTAATCTCCACGCTCAATACACCAGTCGGCTGGGCCGGTTTCAGGTGGATGAAATAAAAGGCTGCGCACCTTTTACCGTTACTATTCTTGATACCAACCTTATTACGACCGGAGAATGCACTCCGGGCAAACCCTGTTTGATGAGTGCCGGTAACGGTACGCCCCAACAGCAAAATCAATTTACCATCACCTATCCAGAAGCCGGAACCTTCACTCTTGCCGTGTTGTATCAAAGCATTGGTGCCGATGATATTGTGATCACCGTAGATCCTAACATTGAACCGGAGTTTGAAGTCTATACCTGTTCCGGCTTGCAAACCTCCATCAAAATCACCGATAAGAATTACGATCAGTATCAGATTGATTTTAATAATGATGGAACTTTGGAAACGATTATTCCCAACAGCAACAATCAAACCGCTGGGCACAGTTATGGCGTTGCAGGAAATTTTACTATCAGTGTAAAAGGAAGAGATATTAATGCGGCCAACAATTGCGCGGCCAAGGTAATTCCCTTTACCTCCTTGCTCACCTTACCGGCTCCCCAATTCACAGCCCTTACTGCTATTGATGAAACTTCGCTTCGGCTGGATTTCACGCCACAGCAAAACATTCAATACAAGTTAGAGATTGCCGTAAACAATTCATCTACCTTTCAACAGTTTCAAACTTTGTATGGTGTAAACAGTGTCACCATTCCAAACTTAACAACCGACAATAATTTCTATTGTTTTCGCTTAAGTTCATTTGATCCGTGTACGAACACCAATACCTATTCGGCACCGATCTGCAGTCATAATTTTGATCTTTCTGTACAGAATGGGTCCAATAATCTTTCCTGGGCCAGTGGATCACCCGGTGTACTCTCCACAGAAATTGTGAGGAACGGAGCATCCTATGTTATTATTCCCGGAGCCCCTTCTGCATTCAACGATGTGGATGTGATTTGCAAAACCAATTATTGTTATCAGGTTGTCAATACGTATGCAGGCGGAATTAAAAGTTTTTCCCTTGAGAAATGTGGCGAAGCGTTTACCACTGTCAATCCTGTTGCCATTGACAATACCTCTTCACGGGTTGGAGCCAATGGCGTTGAACTCTTGTGGATACAAAACCCGTTATTTTCCGTTGACGAGTATGCCATTTTACGCGGTCAGGGAAATACTTTTGGCCTCGTGGGTAAAACAACAGCAAACACCTTTAGTGATGTCAGCTACACAACTGAAGGAAATTTTTGCTACCGCATCAATTATGGCGACCTGTGCGGTAATGCCAGTCAGCCCGGAGAATTGATTTGTCCCATCCGCTTAACCTTCACTATTGATAATGAAAATGTAATCACATTGCGTTGGAATTCACTTAGAGGCTGGCGCAATGGAGTAAGCAATTATCGAATCGAAAAATTCGATAAAAGCGGTGGGTTGATGCAGGTGATTAACATAGGTACCGATACAACATGGGTTGACGATCAACCCGATGCTGTCAATCAGGTAGTTCAATACCAGATCATCGCGCAAGCCAATGAAGCCGGGCTTGTTAATTCTCTTTCCAATCGGGTGGTGGTAACAAAAGAAGTAAACCTGTTCTACCCAACTGCGTTCACCCCGGATGGTGTTGGACCACCGGAAAATGAAACCTTTACCGTATTAGGGCAGTATATTGTTAAACTAGAATTGAAAGTTTTTGACCGCTGGGGCTCGATGGTTTTTATTACTGAGAACAACGAACCCTGGAATGGTACCAACAATGGCCGCGCCCTCATTGAGGGAACTTATGTCTGGACAGCACGCATCAATGACCTTGCCGGACGGGATTTTACGCGCGAAGGCACCGTAGTCATTCTGAAGAAAAAAAACTAGCTGGTTCTTTTGGTTAATCTTTACCTTTGTTAATTCACTAAATCCGCACAGATATGTTTGATATGATGAAGATGATGGGTAAAATGAAAGAGGTGCAGGCCCGGATTAAAGAAGCCCAGGATAACTTAGTCCGTGTGAATGCGTCAGGCGAATCGGGTGGCGGTATGGTGAAAGCTATCGTAAATGGAAAAAAGCAGGTGATTTCAATTGATATAGATCCAACCATCCTACGCGCGGAAGACAAAGTGCTTATTCAGGATCTGGTTGTTGCCGCTGTTAACAAAGCGTCCGAATCCGTAGAAATACTAGCCAAAGAAGAACTCAAAAAATCGACTGAAGGTTTACTGCCCAATATTCCCGGTATGGATTTAAGTAACCTGATGGGATGACCGAAGTAGTGGTTGTCATTTTGAATTATAATGGCTGCAATTTTCTGCGCCAGTTTCTGCCATCTGTTATTGCCCACAGTGCCGAAGCCAAAATTATTGTTGCCGACAATGCATCCACGGATGATTCCATCGAAATCCTTGAGAAAGAGTTTAATCAGGCTGTAGAAATTATAAAACTCAATGAAAACTACGGCTTTTGCGGGGGCTACAATCGTGCACTCAAATTAATTGATGCCGAATATTATGTGTTGCTAAACTCGGATGTTGAAGTTACTCCGAATTGGATTTCGCCTATCCTAAAACTTTTTAAAACAGACTCAACCATTGCAGCCGCACAACCAAAAATTCTTTCCTATCATAAAAAAGATTTGTTCGAATACGCAGGCGCAGCTGGTGGTTACATTGACACGTTGGGATTTCCATTCTGTCGGGGAAGAATTTTTAATCATATCGAAAAAGATTCTGGACAATATGATGATACTCGTCCTATATTCTGGGCTACGGGTGCCTGTTTATTTATTCGCTCCAGCGCTTATCATGAATGCGGTGGGCTGGATGAAGATTTCTTTGCCCACATGGAAGAAATAGATTTATGTTGGCACCTTAATCGGGCCGGTAACAAGGTTTATTACGTAGGTGAAAGTGTTGTTTATCACGTGGGTGGCGGTACACTTTCCAAATCAAACCCCCGCAAGACTTTTTTGAATTTTAGAAATGGACTTAGCCTGCTCATCAAACATACACCGGCAACAATGTTGTGGTGGAAACTACCTTTGCGGATTATTCTTGACTGGACTGCAATGATGAAATTCTTTCTTCAGGGCGCACCTCAAGATTCATGGGCCGTAGTTAAAGCCCATATACAATTTATTACCAGACTTGCGTCTGATTTTAAAAAGAGAGGAAAATTAAAAAATAAGAAATTAACTAATCCAATTGCTTATCAATATCCAGGCTTGCTGGTGGTTGACTTTTATATTTACCGGAAGAAGATATTTAAAAATCTGGGCTGGATTCAATAGTCCCAAATGGTGCTCCGTCTTCGGAGGTGCCTGCGCATATTCAATATGAAAGCAAGGGATAGATAAATAATTATTGGAGAACCAAAAGTTAAAAAAGAGGCGTAGATGAAGAAAAGCCGGATTGATGAGGTAGCAACACCCATTTTTTCTCCCAGAGAGGTACAAACCCCAAATGCGCGTTTCTCAAAAAAATTCTGGATTCCCCTAATTAAGTCTGTCATAACAATTCCATCATTTTCCCGCCAAATCATCCATTTACCTGAGTAAATGTCCCTTTAACGACTTAAAAATCACCTCGCAAATATAAGCGGTCTTCTGCCTAATGTAAACGGCAGTCTTGTTATTTTTTTGCCTATAATTGCAATAAATAAGGGGTTTAAGGTTAACTTTGCACCTCGTTATAGAAACCTATTAAATCAAAACCATGAGAAAATTATTTTACGCATTCCTGATCGTTGGGGCACTCACTTTTACGAGTTGTTCCCTACCTCAAATGATCAAAGCTGCCAAGGAACAAAAAATGGAAGTGACTCCGAATCCACTCGAGGTTCATAAGGACACCGTTAATTTTGATCTGGCTGGCAATTTACCAGTTAAAATGTTAAAAAAAGGAACAGTTTACACACTAAATACTTTTTATAAGTATGGTGAAAGTGAACTTGCATTGGATCCCGTTGCGATGCGCGCTGAGGATTATCCTAATAGCAATACAGAAGAGGTAAAAGTTGCAAAAGCATTTTCATTCCCGTATCAGGATGCCTATAAAGTAGGTACTGTAGAAGTACAAGGCGTTGCTTCCAAAGGCACCAAGTCAAAGACTACTCCGCGCTTGCCGTTAGCAACCGGTATCATCACCACGTCTAAGCTAGTTCAAAACTCATATTATGCTGCTTTTGCAGATCATGGCTACAATAATCAGGAAGAACTTGTTCCTGTAATTATCCCTGATTTCATATTCGAAAGAGGTAGATCAGTATTGCGCACTTCTGAAACAAGAGCTGCAAAAGGAAAAGCATTGGATGCTTATATCGCTGCCAAGAACGTTACACGCACTGTAACGATCACTGGTACTCACTCCCCGGAAGGTGCTGAACGCATTAACAGCAAACTTTCTGAAGAGCGTGCCACAGCAATTGAAAAGTACTACCGCGCCCAGATGAAAAAATATGATTATAAGGGAGCAGCAGATTCAATCAAGTTCATTTTGAAGCCTGTTGTTGACGACTGGACAGAATTTAAAAATGCACTGGCCGCCTACGAAGGAATTACTTCTGATGACAAGTCTCAATACATGAACATCATTAACAGCGGTGGTTCATTCGAAGATCAAGAGAAGCAATTAAAAAAATTGAAAACCTACAATAAAGTTTTCAGAGATGTGTATCCTGGTTTGCGTACTGCAAAAACAGAAATTCTTACTATTAAGGATAAGAAAACAGACGCTGAAATTTCTGTCTTAGCCAAGCAAATTACTGCTGGCCAAGCTAAAGCTGATACCCTCAGCTTCGAGGAATTGATGTACGCTGCTACCCTTACTCCTTCTACGGAAGAAAAAGCTGCTATCTATGAAGCTGCTACTAAAAAAGGAAGCAATTGGAACGCCCATAACAACTTAGGAGCTTCTTACTTAACATTAGCTATGGAAAATCCTTCACGTGCTGCCGAATATGCTGATAAAGCTGCTGCTCAATTGGATATCGCAGCTAAACTGCGTGAAACACCTGAAGTGCATGCAAATCTTGCAACTATAGCTTTGTGGAAAGGAAATCCTTACAAAGCCTATAGCCACGCTACGAAGGCCCTTCGTGGTGCTAACAACGATGTTACTCGTGGTGTAAATGGTGTTAAGGGTGCTTCTGAAATTTATATGGCAAATTATAGTGCAGCCGTAAGTTCAACTTCTTCGGCTCTTGATACAGATGTAAACCTATTCAATAAGGGTTTAGCTCAATTGTTGAATAAGGACTTCAGCAACGCTTCTTCTTCTTTTGCAGAGGCTTCTCGCAAGAATAGCAACTTCGCATTGGCTTATTACGGAGCGGCTGTTGCAGCTGCCCGCTCAGGCAATGGCGATGCGGTGGTTAGCAACCTGACCAGCGCAGTAAAAGTTGATTCATCCTTGAAAGAAAAGGCATTAACAGACCTTGAGTTTACCAAGTTTGCAACAACGGAAGCCTTCCGTAATGCATTGAAGTAATCAGATAGATTTCTATACCAAAGACCCCGGCCCAAACCGGGGTTTTTTGTTGCCCTTTATTCTGAACCTGGAAAAAATAGCCCTATTCCCTTTAACCTATTGTTCCTGATCCCTATTTTTACGGGCTTTCCAAACTAACGGCAGCTATGAGAGAAATTCAATTCAGAGAAGCACTACGCGAAGCGATGAGCGAAGAGATGAGAAGAGACCCGAGTATCTTCCTGATGGGCGAAGAAGTAGCTGAATACAATGGGGCCTATAAAGTAAGCCAGGGAATGCTGGATGAGTTTGGTGCCAGCCGTGTAATAGATACCCCTATTTCTGAGTTAGGTTTTGCGGGTATTGGCGTTGGGGCCGCTTCGAATGGCCTCAGACCCATCATTGAATTCATGACGTTTAATTTCTCGCTGGTAGCGATCGATCAGATCATCAATTCTGCAGCCAAGATGCTTTCCATGTCGGGTGGGCAATACAATGTTCCCATTGTATTTCGGGGCCCTACTGGGAATGCCGGTATGCTTAGCTCACAACACTCACAAAATTTTGAAAACTGGTTTGCCAATACGCCTGGTCTAAAGGTGGTGGTTCCATACACACCTTACGATGCCAAGGGTCTTTTAAAAACGGCTATCCGCGACAATGACCCGGTTATTTTCATGGAGTCGGAGTTAATGTATGGCGACAAGGGCGAAGTGCCCACTGAGGAATATCTAATTCCAATCGGAGTGGCTGATATTAAAAGAAGCGGCAGTGACGTAACTATAGTTTCTTTCGGTAAAATCATGAAAGTGGCCTTAGCAGCTGCACAAGAACTGGAAAAAGAAGGCATCTTTGCTGAAGTTATTGACCTTCGCTCGGTTCGCCCGATTGACTATGCAACCGTAGTAGAGTCAGTGAAGAAAACAAACCGGTTAGTGATTGTAGAAGAAGCGTGGCCTTTATCGTCCATAGCCACTGAGATTACGTACCACGTACAAAAACATGCATTCGATTATCTGGATGCCCCCATACACCGAATAAATAGTTTGGATGTGCCACTGCCCTATGCACCCACGTTGATTGACGCAATCTTACCGAATGTAGCAAGAACAGTGAAGGCAGTGAAAGCGGTGATGTACCGGAATTAATCAGTATGAATAATCTTTCTGGAGATTATACTTTCATCGAATGAGAAAGTAATAATATATTCTCCCGAAGACCTAAATATCTCCTTTGCATTATATTGATAGGTGTGTTCACCTGATTCTTGTCTTTGCTTTGTCAAGGATTTTACCTTTCTTCCATTTAAATCAACTACCGACACCACTACATTACTCGCTTTCGGGAGCGTGTATGAAAAACTAAAATCATATTGAGTTGGGTTTGGATATACCTGAACCTGATATTCAGATTGCTCGGACCTGATTTCCAACACCGGATCTGAAAGATTATCGGTGGTAATTGTCCATTCCACTACATACAGATGACTAACAGTATGAGTAGTACTTCTTGATAAAGTGGTATTGTCAGTGATGATCGCTTTAATCTTTGTTTCATTCGTAGTGAAACTTGAAGGCGAAAGGGTAACAGATTCTTTGTTTATATCAAAGGTCACATCATCTCGTTTCCAGGTAATGGACATAGTATTTGGTTCAGGCTTAACAAGGGACACTGAAAGCTGAATAGGTTGATTCCCAAGTTCTATGCTTAGCGTTGTTGGTGTATAAGAGGCCAATGGATTAACTAGCGTATGGATCCGTTCAATGAATGTTTCGTTACAAACACTACAAAACGGTACGTTCAAAAACCGCATTTTACAATTCTGATGTGGACGGTACCAGGTTGTAGACTCAGCGTGTGGATAAACACCAACCCCTAACGTACCTACCCAATTCTCCCATTTTACCAATGTCGGATCGCTTTGCTGGGTAAGATTGGGGCGCTCCGTAGCATAAATTGACCCGGCCCAATATTCATCAGCAAGCCCAGCAAAGGAATGGCCTATTTCATGAATACTCACTTCATGGGCATCGGTATTTGTTGAGGCTGTTGCATTTGACCCTCCGGAACCACCGTAATAAGGTGAATTTACCAACACAAAAACCTGATCGTATAAGGGAAAACTATTTGCCAAAACATTTGCAATTGTACCCGCTTTGGTAGGCACCAAAAGGCGATGAATATTAAAGCTGTCAAATTCAGAACCAAAGTAATTATCAACGGACTGCTGAGGTACTGGTAAACAGTCATTATCTGGTGAGGTTTGAGGATGTGAGGCTCCTGATTCATTTGAAGGAACCTTTATGGCAAAGGCATTGAAATAGCTTTTATAATGCTTAAAGGGCACCTGATTAAATAAATTATTTAGCAATCCATTTACATCAGAAATGTACTTATTCATCTCATCCGCTTTATACCCATCGCTAATAAGCACGAGATTAATGCGTTCTTGAAGTTTACCATTTTTGAATAAAGTATCTATCGGGAAAACCTGGGCGGATAAGGTCGAAGAAATCAAAATTGACAAAATAGCGGGTATCATTCCCTTCATACGTTATCGGATTTTAAGATGAGTTAATAGGGTCTCATTTCCGTCTCGAAGTTCATCTATTCGAATATACGTTGTTAGGGGTTTTAATTCCAAACGGACAAAAAACTCAGTTTCACGTTGTCTGACCAATTTCGTTTCAAATTCTTTTGCACCATTCACATACTCCACATATTTAATCAGGGGATGATCTATTGATAGCTCTGCTAATACCTTGCGATTGATATCTTCCTGTTTTATGCTTAGTCTATTTTCAGCCTGTGAGTTATCATCGACCTGCTTCACTATACCCTGTATAATGTGCTTATCCAATAAGTCTATTCTAGTTGATGATGTACTGTCCGTCTGAATTCTGAAAGTTAGAATAACGAATTCATCCGGTAATTTTTTAATCTTTTGTGGTTGTTGATATGTATAAGCTGGCTTTGGTGTGCGGCAACCCATAAGCAATACTAACCCAACAATCAAAAAAGTTTTTAACAAGGATATGCCTTTGAAAAAATTCCTGTTTTGCATCTGGGTCATCAATAAAGGGCTTATTCACTCAGCAAAACCTTCCATGCATCCGTCACCCTCCCAGCATTTAGGTATTGGTGAGCCAGTTGTTCAATAGCTTGCCTACCTTGTTTGTAGACTTCATACTCATGTTGGGTGAGGTTGTGGTTATCCGGTTCAGGAATCTGTTCCGTATTAGCCAGAATAGCCAAATCATTGCCTGTTAGAATATTGCTCATGCGAATACTTTTAGGTAGTTGATCAATCCCTATTCCTACTTTTTCGTTAGGCTTCGGCACCACAAAAACACTTTCACCGGAGGCACGACAATAATAATCCTGGCCCATGCGAGCTACAGCATCCAGTTTATGCGGGTCGATCTTACCCTCGGCATCCAGAATCTCATCTTTAATGTGCATCAACAGCACTTCGCAAATCACCAGATTTCCCGCTCCCCCTTCTTTCCCCGATGGAATTACCTGATTCACCTTGCATTCAAAAGAAACAGGCGACTCAGCCACTCGTGGTGGCTTTACTATGTCAGATTTCACTTCCGTGAAACCGGCTTTCACAAACTCATTTACACCTTTAGCAAAATCGCAACTAGCTAGTGAAGTCTGTTGCACCATATCATAACTTACAATGTTAATTACTACTTCACCTATTTCAGCTACATTCTCTAGTGTATGTTTTGTTGAGTTATCCCGAACTCGCCTGGAAGGAGAAAAGATAAGTATGGGTGGATTCATACTAAACATATTGAAAAAACTGAACGGACTAAGGTTCACATTTCCCTGTGCATCTATCGAACTGACAAAAGCAATCGGTCGGGGCGCTACTGCACTTTGCAGATACGCCTGAAGTTTAGGAACCGGCAACTTAGAAGGGTGAATAATCATATTATGTTTATTGGTGATTCCGGAAATCTTGACTTTGACTTGAATACCTGAAACAAGCCTGATCCTGTAACAATTATTAAAATAAATGGAAGTAGGTAAGCACCATATTTAAGTTTATGGCCCGAATGACCGTAGGACCAACTTTGAAAATCGTAGGCGGTTTTCACCCATACCAGGACAAACAACAGCAGCAAAAAAACTAATACTGATACACTTAATTTTTTAGGTAGCCATTCTTTTTTGCTTAGCAACACAACGGATTGGGTAATAATAAATACAACCCCTGCGACTATTGAAACGGTAAGTAGAGCGCGAGGAAAGGTGCGCAAATAGTTAAACTTATAAATGAAGAAGCCAAGTTTCCCTAACAAATTTGGATTTGAAATCAGGAAAGCATCCACAACCGTTAATACGATGATTAGCGCATAAAAAGATATTCGCGACTTCATAGAGCCGGGAGTATTTTTCCTTTGCATTCACCAAAGCCAATGCGAACATGATCCCGTTCAGCATGTCCACGCAGGATAATCGTATCACCATCTTCTATAAACCTGCGTTCCGAACCATCGGCCAGATGAAGAGGTCGTTGTCCATTCCAGGATAATTCAAGTAATGAACCATAGGAACCCGGTGAAGGACCACTGATGGTTCCGGATGCATAAAGATCTCCCACCTGAACATTGCAACCATTTATAGTATGATGAGCCAGTTGTTGATTTACGTTCCAATACAAATATTTCAAATTAGACCGGCTTAAGATAGTTTCGTCTGATTTGTCTGGTTGAATCGATACTTCCAGCGTAACATCAAAATTTTTGGCGCCTTCTGTTACCAGATAAGGCAACACATGCGGAAATTGTTCCGGACCTTGAACCCGAAAAGGTTCTAGCGCATCCATCGTAACGATCCACGGTGAAATAGTTGAACCAAAGTTTTTTCCAAGGAAAGGACCCAAGGGTACATACTCCCATTGTTGAATGTCACGGGCCGACCAATCATTAAATAATACAAACCCAAAAATATGATTCTCTGCATCTTTTGTAGAAATGGATGTTCCCAAGCTCGTTTCCTTACAGGTGATGAATGCCATCTCCAATTCAAAATCCAGTTTTTGTGACGGACAGAAAACAGGGAGCTCCGAATCAGCAGGTTTTATTTGTCCTTTAGGTCGATGAAGTGGTGTTCCTGAAACTACTATGGAAGAGGCCCGGCCATGATAACCAACCGGAAGATGTTTCCAATTGGGCAACAAAGCATTTTTCGGGTCGCGAAACATGGATCCCACATTAAAGGCATGTTCCTCACTACTATAAAAATCGGTGTAGTTAGAGATTCTTACAGGCAATAACATCTGCACTTCATCCATGGGTATAAGTGCCAGCTCGCGTGCCCCAACATTTAATTTAAGTTCATCATTATCATGCTGAAGCAGTTCGGAAATACGCTCCCTTACTTCACGCGTCTTTCTTTTCCCGAGGGCAATAAAATCATTGAGGTATTTCTGATTAAATATACCAGAGGGTAATCCGAGGCCATCAAAAAAACCATGTTCATGCAGATATACTAAATCCAATACGTGATTACCGATAGCTACTCCC
Source organism: Cyclobacteriaceae bacterium (assembly GCA_041736555.1). GTDB lineage: Bacteria > Bacteroidota > Bacteroidia > Cytophagales > Cyclobacteriaceae > ELB16-189. Next base: position 194,527 of record JBGSTJ010000019.1, on the reverse strand, counting down.
GCAACCGCTGTTAAGTACTTGGTCTTAAAAATTCCAAAGGGCAAATTTTGAATTGGAAAATCAGAATCCCTGGGGATATCTAACCAACTTCTCAGTGCCGGATTATTAGCCTTTATCATAATTGTCAGTAACTTTCACAAGTTAATTTCTTTTCTTTCCATCTCCATACAGCAAGTTAAAATTCATGTCCGATAACATTTTCCCATTGCCCTTTGAAACCAGAATGAAGGCGACTTTGGGTGACGAATGGACTGATTTTGCCAGGGCGCACAAAGATTCTTCGCCCATTAGCATTCGGGTGAATCCCGCTAAAGGTAAAGGCTTAGATGAAAATAAAATACCCTGGTCAGAGGTTGGTTATTATTTGTCGGAACGGCCTGTCTTTACTTTAGACCCAACGTTTCATGCAGGTGCCTATTATGTTCAGGAAGCAAGCTCTATGTTTTTGGAACAAGCACTTAAACAAACTGCCGAACTTGATAAACCTTTGCGTGTATTGGATCTATCTGCAGCACCAGGTGGCAAGTCGACTCATTTACTCAGCCTGATGAATCAAGATTCGCTGTTAGTGGCGAATGAAGTAATCCGATCTCGTGCACAAATTCTATCAGAAAATATTCAAAAGTGGGGTTGTGCAAATGTGATCGTCACGAATAGCGATCCACAGACTTTTCAAAAACTACCCGGCTATTTTGATGTAATTGTGGTAGATGCCCCGTGTTCGGGTGAAGGACTTTTTCGTAAAGATCCAGAGGCCGCAAAGGAATGGTCAGAAGATAACATTAATCTTTGCTCGCTTCGGCAGCGCAGAATTTTAACTGACGTTTGGCCTTCCTTAAAAGAAAACGGTGTTTTAATCTATAGTACCTGTACCTACAATCCACAAGAGAACGAAGAAAACCTGACCTGGCTTGCAGAAAATCATACAGTAGAATTCGTGAGTCTGTCGGTAAAGTCCGAATGGAATATTGAAGAAATAAAGGTTGGACCGGTCGTGGGCTATCGGTTTTATCCCCACCGATTGATTGGTGAGGGGTTCTTTCTTTCTGTTATCCGGAAAGCAGAGACCGAAGCGAGTATCCGAATCAGGTCTGGAAAAAATTTCTCATTGGCTTCTAAAAAAATCTCTGATCAACTGGTTCCATGGACGAAGAATGCCGACTATTTTAGAACCATCCGTCAGGATGATTTACTGATTCAAATCCCAGATGCCTTGTATGATGACATGGGATTTATCAGTAGTCAATTACACACCGTGAGTAAAGGAACTGCTATTGCCGAGATCAAGCATGAAAAATTAATTCCTGAACATGCGCTAGCGCTTTCTATTCATCTCAACAAAGAATACTTTCCTGCCATTGAATTAACATTAGATCAAGCGTTAGCGTATCTCAGAAAAGATAACCTTGTGGTGGGTGAAGGTAAAAGAGGATTCGCACTTGTAACGTATAACGGAAATGTACTGGGTTGGATTAATCAATTGGGTAACCGGATCAATAACCTTTATCCCTCTGCCTGGAGAATCCGAATGAGTTCCAATGCTCCAGGTTAGTATCCCATTGCCTGAAGTGCCTCAACAATACCATCTGGCACTGCCACCCCACTAAAAAATATTCCAACACAAAATACTTTTTCATAATAATTAGCCCGTTCGATGGCCAAAGGCAACGAACTGATGGAAAGTACCGTGAATGAGAGTGTAAAAATCAGGAGTGCCAATATCGTGAGGGAGGGCGAGCCAGTTATAAAAATGACTATGATCATCATCATATTGATGGCAAGACTATACCAAAATGATTTACTGGTTCCATACTTATTGATGATTGTCCTGGTGGGTAACGAAAAAACAGCAGTTAGTAAGAGCACAATCACAAGAATCCACTTTCCGGCTAATGTTGTCATGGCCATCAGATTTTCCTCCAGTAAATCCGGGAAATAGTTGAAGAGTAAGGTTGTTGAAAGTCCCAGGGCAACACCTAAGAAAAGAATATAGCCGTAGTTAGATCGTTGTGTGTCAAACCTGATTTCGGTTCGTGGTCTGGTGGAATTATTAAATAAACTGAGAGAATTTTTTTTCAATGCATAACCTGATACAAATACAGCCAAACCACCAAAAATAAAGGTGATGGGAGCACCGAGATAATCAATCAAATCGACAATAACGGGTTCAAGGGAATAGATGAGGTTCGCTACAATGGTAAGAATTGCCATGGCCTTCGGGAGCTTGTCAATGGGCGTAAATAATTCGAGCGTTGATAAAGCAGGACTTGTAAAAATACTCATGGCCACAAGCCACAATACAATTAACAAAGGCAAAATCCATCGGAAAGTTTCGTTTGGATTGCTGAGTAAGGTGAATGCAAACGCCATGAAGATCATGGCCGCAAAACTAATTCCCGATGAAATAATAGGAATCCGATGGCCTTGGCGGAAACGAAAACGGTCCCCGATTTTTCCTGCGATGGGAGGTGTAATGATCAGGATAAAACCCTGAACAATAATCAATAAAAAGGTAAATTCGGTGAAATTAAATTGAACGAGCAGTTTTGGCTGATAGTTGTGATAAGCAATCCATCCAATCACAATCGATCCATACAAGGCGGCCAGGCTCCATAGTTGCCTCCATTCAATATGATCCGTTTTATTACCTTCTGCCGATGCTAGGTCATTCATTAATTTAAATTTTTGGTAATCATTACTATACAAACCTGCCTGATTTCAAAAAGTTTCGGGCACCACAATTACCCATCCTTTTCCTATTTTTGCGAACTTAATCCCGGCACATTTATAACATGGCACTTTCAACCAAATATAGCCCCTCCGAAGTAGAAAATAAATGGTATCAATACTGGATGAAGGAGGGTTTCTTTCATGCCACCGTTAATCCGTCAAAAGAACCCTACTGTATCGTCATTCCGCCCCCGAATGTAACCGGAGTGCTGCATATGGGCCATATGCTCAATAATACGATTCAGGATGTGCTGATACGCAAAGCACGTATGGAAGGGAAGGAAGCCTGCTGGGTACCGGGTACAGACCATGCATCAATCGCTACAGAAGCCAGGGTGGTGGCTATGCTTCGTGAAAAGGGAATAAAGAAATCTGATTTATCACGCGAGGAGTTTTTGAAATATGCGTGGGAATGGAAAGAAAAATATGGGGGTATTATTCTGGAGCAATTAAAAAAGCTCGGTGCTTCCTGCGACTGGGATCGGACATCGTTTACGATGGACGAAGATTATTACAAAGCCGTAATTCGCGTGTTTGTTGATCTATACAAAAAAGGATATATCTATCGCGGCTTGCGCATGATCAATTGGGATTGTGAAGCCAAAACTGCGTTGTCTAACGAAGAGGTGCTTTATAAAGAAGATGGAGAAAAGTCAATTCTTTATTCCATACGATATAAAGTTAAAGACACAGCTGATGATTGGATTGTCATTGCCACGCAACGTCCTGAAACGATTATGGGTGATGTGGCAATTGCTGTAAACCCAACGGATGAGCGGTACAAAAATCTGATTGGCAAAAAAGTGCTTGTGCCTTTTATCAATCGTGAGATTCCGGTTATTATGGATGACTATGTCGATAAAACATTTGGAACGGGTTGCTTAAAGGTGACTCCTGCCCATGATGTAAACGACTATGAAATTGGCGTGCGGCACAATTTACCGGTAATCGATACCATTAATGATGATGGCTCGCTCAATGAAAAATGTGAGTTGCCAAAATTCTTTGGTAAGGATCGGTTTGCCGTGCGCAAGGAAATTATTAAAGATTTGCGTGATACCGGTCATTTGATAAAAGAGGAAGAATTCATTACCCGAATCGGTAGATCGGAAAGAACCAACACGGTGGTAGAACCGAAGCTATCCTTGCAATGGTTTGTGAAGATGAAAGAAATTTCGCGCCAAGCCTATCAGGCTGTTGAAGAGGATGAAATTAAACTTCACCCGGCCAAATTCAAGAACACCTATCGCTATTGGATGGAAAATGTTCGCGACTGGTGTATTTCAAGACAATTGTGGTGGGGACATCGCATACCTGCCTATTATTATGGCGCTGGTGAAGATGACTTTATTGTTGCAGAGTCATTGAAGGAAGCCATTGAATTGGGCTCTGAAAAATGTGGCCGCCCATTAACTGAAAAAGATCTGCGCCAGGATTCGGATGTGTTAGACACATGGGCTTCTTCGTGGCTGTGGCCGATTGAAGTATTTGATGGCTTCAAGGACGAATACTTTGACAAAGAGAAAGGTAAGATTCTGATTTCAAAAAATAAGGAGCTCGATTATTTCTATCCTACCAAAGTGCTGGTTACAGCACCCGAAATTCTTTTTTTCTGGGTTGCGCGGATGATTATTGCAGGCTATGAATACATGGACAAAAAACCCTTTGAAGATGTATACCTGACAGGCATTGTTCGTGATAAGCAAGGCCGAAAAATGTCGAAATCGCTCGGCAACTCACCCGATCCTCTCGAACTCATCAATACCTATGGTGCCGATGCTGTTCGGACAGGAATGCTTTTTAGTTCACCGGCAGGAAACGATTTGCCGTATGATGAAAAACTGGTTGAACAGGGTAGAAATTTTGCCAACAAAATCTGGAATGCCTTCCGATTGGTGAATGGATGGGAGGTTGATAACCAATTGCTTCAACCTGAAGAAAACAAGACCGCTATCCGATGGTTTGAATCGAAATTAAATCAATCTCTTAGTGAACTGGCTGATCATTTTGAAAAATTCAGAATGTCGGATGCCTTATTGTGTGTCTACAAACTTATCTGGGATGACTTTTGTGCCTGGTATCTGGAAATTATAAAGCCCGAGTTTGGAAAACCGATTGATTCCAGCACCTACTCTCAAACCGTTTCTTACTTTGAATCGCTGATGAAAGTGCTGCATCCTTTTATGCCTTTTATCACTGAAGAGCTTTGGGGTGAATTAAAAAAACGATCTGAACGAGATTGTATTATTGTTGCTCCGTGGCCAACACCGGGCGCCATAAATGCTTCCATTCTTTTGGAAGCCGAGATTGCGTTTGAAACAGTGACTCAGATCAGAAATGCCAGAAACTCAAAAGGTATCTCTCCAAAAGAATCCATTAAGCTTTATAAAAAAGAAACCAGCAACAATCTTTTAGTCTTTTGGCCAATCATAAAAAAGCTATCCAACATCAACGAGGTTTTTTCTTCAGCTGAAAAGCCTGTAGGGATTTCGTTTCTGGTACGGACTGAAGAATATGTAATACCGATGGAAGGAAAAATTGATCTTGCTAAAGAGCGTGAGTCAATCCAAAAGGACTTAGCATACCAACGCGGATTTCTCGCATCGGTAGAAAAGAAATTGTCTAACGAAAAATTTGTAAACAGCGCTCCGCCACAAGTGATTGAAGTCGAACGCAAGAAAAAAGCAGATGCTGAGGCAAAGATCCGTTCTTATGAAATCACACTGCAGGAACTGAATTAATAACCGGAAAGATTACACCCGAATCGCCAACAGCAACTCTATGTTCTTGAATTTAATGCCAAACTTGCGGGCAATCGATTCGTTGGTTAACGTTCCTTTGTAGGTATATACTCCCTTCATAAACCACTTGTGTGAGAAGATCATTTCTTCAACTCCACCCTCTTCGGCCGCGCGTAAAATGGTGGGTGTAAAAATATTACTCAGCGCAGTGGTAGCTGTTGTTGCTACGCGTGAAGCCACATTGGGAACACAATAATGAATGATATCATACTTCCTGAACACAGGTCGGTTAAGACTTGTCGTTTCCGAGGTAGCAATACACCCACCCTGGTCAATACTCAAATCAATGATCAACGAATCAGGTTTCATTTTTCGTACCATCTCCTCAGAAACCACATGCCGAACCTTGCCTTTTTCGGCCCGAAGTGCCCCAATCACCACATCTGCATTTTTCAAACTCTCGCTTAACGTAATCGTATCAATAGTGGATGTGTAAAATTGATTTCCCAGCGTGTGTTTGATCCTTCTCAGTTTATAAAGATGGTTATCAAAAACCTGAATCTCGGCCCCTAAACTTAGGGCCGCCCGTGCTGCATATTCTGCTACCGTACCAGCACCAATAATGACAACCTTAGTAGGTGGCACGCCTGTTATACCTCCCAGAATTATCCCTTTGCCTTTGTTCACCGTACTTAAATACTCCGCAGCTATCAACATTACGGTGCTGCCGGCAATCTCACTCATGGCCCGCACGATCGGCATTCCTCCTACTTTATCTTCAATAAATTCGTAGGCGAGCGAAGTAACACGTTTCTTCAACAATGAATTTATGCACTCTTGTTTCAAGTGGCCCATCTGAAGTGCCGAAATCAACGTCTGGCCAGGTCGGAAGTATTCGATTTCTTCGAGTGTGGGCGGTTCGATTTTTAAAATTATCTCTGCCTTATATACTTCGTCTACTGCATACACTATTTTTGCACCCGCCTCACTGTACTGCTTATCTGAAAATTTAGATCCTTCTCCGGCCATGGTTTCAACCAACACTTCGTGGCCATTATTTACCAATAAGGCAACAGCATCGGGGGTCAGACTGATTCGATTTTCTTGTAAGGAGATTTCTCTGGGCAAGCCAATGCAAAAGGAATGTTTGCTCCTCTTAACTTTCAACATTTCCTCCTGTGGATAGAGGCTCGATTTGGCCAATGCCTCAAATCCCGTCTTTTTCCTTTCTGTCATGTTTGCGAAAATATATCTCTCTACTTAACGAATCATGGTGTTGAATCCTGATTTCAAAAAAATTATCGGGTAATAATGATTTGATTTTTTCCGACCATTCAATCAGGCAAAGATTACCGGAAGCCAGGTACTCTTCAAAACCAAGATCCAGGGCCTCAACCACATTATTTATTCTATAAAAATCAAAATGATAAATCGTTGTGTCACCGGGTCCTCCATATTGATTGACAATTGAGAATGTGGGACTCGTGACTAAACTTTCTACCCCTGCTTCCTTAACTATTTGTTTTGCAAGGGTGGTTTTTCCGCTGCCCATATCGCCAACCAAAAGCCAAACCGTATAATTACGACCTTGCTTGAATAACTCGCGAGCTACCTCCGGCAAGTCCGCCAGCGTTACAGACCCTTCACCAACTCGTTGCCAACCCTCAGGCATTCTTCGAAGATAATAAAATAAAAGGAATGATCATCTCCTCAAGACTTACACCGCCATGCTGAAAAGTATCTTTGTAAAAATTTACATAGTAATTGTAGTTATTGGGATAAGCGAAAAACTGGTCTTCAATGGCAAAAACATAAGAGGTAGAAACATTCATTTTTGGTAAAAAGAATCGTTCTGGCTTGGCCGCCTCAAACACCTTATCGCCCTCGAAGCCCAAATTCTTTCCCTGCTTGTAACGTAAGTTGGAGTTAACACTGCGATCGCCAACAATTTTAAAAGGACGCTTCACCCGAATTGTGCCATGATCGGTTGTAATTATTACTTTGGCTTTCTTGTCTGAAATCTTTCTTAGAATTTCAAATAAGGGCGAGTGAATAAACCACGATTTTGTAATGGATCTGTAAGCTGATTCGTCTGGAGCCAACTCGCGCACCATGGCCATGTCGGTGCGGGCATGCGATAGCATGTCGACAAAATTGTAAACAATTACGTTTAAATCATTATGAAAAAGATTGTTGATCGAATCTGCCAGATCACGACCCTCCTCTAACTTTTTGATTTTATTATACGAGAACTTAATATTCAGATTATTCTTTCTTATTTGCTTAGCCAGAAAATCATCTTCATAGTTATTTTTTGATTCATCCTCATCCTCACCTACCCACAAATCGGGATGCACCTTGGCCATTTCAGAAGGAAGCATGCCAGAAAATATAGCATTGCGGGCATACGCTGTAGTGGTTGGTAAGATGCTATAGTAGGTCTCTTCTTTATCTACGTTGAAGTATTCGGACAAAACAGGTTCAATTGTTTTCCATTGATCCAGTCGCAGATTGTCAATCAATACAAAAAAACAAGGCTCGCCAGTCTTAATTTCCGGGAACACTTTCTTCTTCATCACCTGATGCGATAACAAGGGCTTATCGATGTTGGTATTGTTTAACCAACTTTCATAGTTGCGTTTAATGAAACGACAAAAATTTAAATTTGCCTCCACCTTCTGCATTTCAAGCACCTCCCCCATATCGCGGTTATCGGCTTCTTCCATCTGCAGTTCCCAGTATACAAGCTTCTTATAAATATCAGCCCATTGCTCATGACTCATATCATCTAAAAAAGCCATACTGATTTTTCTAAATTCTTGCTGATAATTGAGATTTGTTTTCTCAATAACAAGCCGCTTGTTGTCCAGGATTTTTTTAATAGCCAGAAGAATCTGACTGGGGTTAATCGGCTTGATCAGGTAATCGTCAATCTTGGAACCAATAGCCTCCTCCATAATTTGCTCCTCCTCATTCTTGGTAATCATCACAACGGGAAGATTTGGCTTTGTATTTTTAATTTGACTCAGCGCCTCTAAGCCTGACATACCAGGCATGTGTTCATCTAAAAACACTAAATCAAAATGCCGGGCCTCGCTCATATCCACTGCATCCGATCCGTTGTTAACCGGTGTAATATCGTACCCACGTTGCTGGAGAAATAAAATATGCGGTTTCAGCAAATCAATCTCATCATCGGCCCACAAAATGCTATATCTTTGCATGGAATAAGGAGTGAAAATATCTCCAAGTTACGCTATATACATCAATCTCAACCGATCATTTGAATAAAAAGAAAATCATCAACGACCCGGTCTATGGATTCATCTCACTAGAGAGTGATTTAATCTATGACCTGATCCAACATCCTTATTTTCAGCGCCTCCGGTATATCAAACAACTTGGATTAAGTGATCTGGTTTATCCGGGTGCCTTACATACCCGTTTTCATCACGCTTTAGGCGCTATGCATCTGATGAGTCGCGTCATGAAAAATCTTCAACTCAAGGGTGTGGAGATCAGTGAACAGGAAGCCGAAGCCGCACAAATAGCCATTTTACTTCATGACATAGGGCATGGTCCCTTGTCACATGCCCTGGAAGAAACTCTTTTGCAAGACATTCATCACGAAAGTCTTTCATACCTGTTTATGAAAGAGTTGAATAAGCAGTTTAACGGGGCTCTTTCACTGGCGATACAATTTTTCAGAAACAGTTATCCACGAAAATTTTTTCACCAGTTGGTGAGCAGTCAGTTAGATATTGACCGTCTGGATTATTTAAAACGAGATAGTTTTTTTACGGGTGTATTGGAAGGCACGATTGGCGTGGATAGGATCATTGCCATGCTCAACGTGCATCGCGATCAATTGGTCGTAGAAGAAAAGGGAATTTTCAGCATTGAAAGTTTTTTACATTCCCGAAGGCTTATGTATTGGCAGGTGTATTTACACAAGACCGCACTAAGTGCCGAACGCATGATGGTAAATATTATACGAAGAGCACATTATCTGATGCAAGCCGGTGAACCTTTGCCCGCGACTGATGCCTTAAAAAATTTCCTGATGCATGATTATAAGATTAATGATTTCAACGAGCATGTTGAATTACTAGATCAGTTCGGGCAGATGGATGACAACGATGTGTGGGGAGCAATTAAATGCTGGCGAAGTAGTACCGATGCAATTTTATCAGGATTATGTAATCGCCTTTTACAACGCGAATTATTTCAAATAATTTTATCAACCGACCCGATCAAGAAGAGCATGGTTGAAAAAGTAAGGCAAGAAATTCACCAGGTGTATGGAATACTCCGAAAGGATACTAACTATTTATATTCACTGGGCACTGTAAGCAACGAAGCCTACGTATCCGGAGGTAAGTCCATTAACATTTTAACCAAGAAAGGTGAGATTGTTGACATCGCACAAGCTTCGGACTTACCCAGCATCAAAGCCATTAGCAAAATCGTTGAAAAAAACTATTTATGCTGGCCTAAAAATGTATCTTTGTAATGGTCTCATTCAATTTGCAATTCCTATCTCACTAACACAAGCCATCTATGGAGTTTAGTATTGCTCAAATAGCCGCCATGCTGGGTGGGGAAGTTAAGGGTAGCGGAACGGACAAGATCAATATGCTGGCCAAAATTCAGGATGCTAAGAATGGCCAGATTGCATTTTTATCCAATCCAAAATACGAGCATTTCATCTACTCTACCCAAGCAAGCGCAGTCATTGTTAAAAAAGATTTTATTCCTAAAAAAAGTATTTCCACTACCTTAATACTGGTTGATGATCCTTACTCAAGTTTCACAGCTTTGTTGGAAGAATATCATAAACTTATTTCTTTTCAAAAATCAGGCATTGAACAACCCTCTTTCATAGGTGAGAGTTCTAGTACAGGAGCAAACATTTATCGAGGAGCTTTTTCGTATGTAGGTAGCAATGTAAAAATCGGAGATAACGTCCGAATTTATCCTCACGTATTTATTGGTGATAATTCAGTTATCGGTGATAATACAATTCTTCATCCGAGCGTGAAAATTTATGCAGGATCACGGATCGGAAATAATTGTGTTATTCATGCTGGTACTGTTATTGGAAGTGACGGTTTTGGATTTGCACCTCAGGAAGATGGATCGTACAAAACCATTCCACAACTTGGTAATGTATGGATCGAAGACAATGTGACCATTGGAGCAAATACAGTAATTGATTGCGCTACCATGTTTGGCGATTCAACCATTATTCGTGAAGGGGTAAAAATGGATAATCTCATCCAGATTGCACACAACGTAGAAATCGGTAAAAACACCGTTATTGCCGCACAGGCGGGCGTTTCCGGTTCTTCTAAAGTAGGAGATAACTCCATGATTGGAGGCCAGGTGGGCATTGCCGGCCATCTTGTACTAGCCAATCGCACCCAAATTGGAGCCCAATCAGGAATATCGAAATCCATAACTGAAGAGGGTCAACAAATAATTGGCTATCCAGCAATCAACATAAAGGGCTATTTCCGTTCCTATGCTGTTTTCAAACGATTGCCCGAGCTTAATGACCGGCTACGCGAACTTGAAAAAAAGGTATCCGCCTCGTTGCCATTAGAATCTACCCCTGGAAACGGGCAATAAGGAGGTTATTTAGGTTTTGGTTATCGGGTCAAACAGTTAACTTTGCCCACTTTTTACCTATGAGGCTAAACCATAAGCAACAGACGATTAAGAAATCGGTAACTCTCTCGGGAGTTGGACTTCATACGGGTGTGCAGACCAATATGACCTTTCTGCCTGCAAAGCCCAATCATGGAATCAAGTTTCAGCGTATCGATTTACCAGGTTCACCCATTATAGATGCCGATTGCGACCGCGTTGTTGACGTTTCCAGAGGAACAACAATTGAACAAAGTGGAGCCCGGGTAAGCACCATAGAACATACGCTTGCAGCCTTAGTGGGTCTTGAAATCGATAATGTATTGATTCAATTGGATGGCCCCGAAGCCCCTATCATGGATGGCAGTTCCATTCAGTTTGTAAACATCTTAAAAGAAGCTGAGGCCGAAGAACAAAATGCACTTCGCGATTTCTTTGAAGTGCAGGATAGTATTTTTTATCGCGAGGCAGCCCGTAATGTTGAAATTGCCGCCCTGCCGCTGGATGATTACCGGGTAACGGTAATGATCGATTATAATTCTCCGGTATTAGGAAGTCAACACGCCTCCATCACCAACATTCGTCAATTTGAAAAAGAGATCGCCTCATGCCGCACCTTTTGTTTCTTGCACGAGCTTGAGATGCTTTATAAAAACAATCTTATCAAAGGCGGTGATTTAAATAATGCAATTGTAATCGTAGATCGGGTAGTAGAAACACACGAGTTAGAAAACATTGCCAAGATGCTTGGCAAGCCCAAAGTAGAAGTAAAGAAAGAGGGCATCCTGAATAACATTGAGCTTCGTTATAACAATGAACCAGCCCGCCACAAGTTGCTGGATATTATTGGTGACCTCGCTTTGGCTGGCCGCCCATTGAAAGCACAGATCCTTGCAGCAAGACCCGGCCATGCAGCTAATGTTGCTTTTGCGCGGAAGCTTAAAAAGTTAATGCAGGAGGATGACAAGAAGGGAAGGCCCAAATATAATCCCAGTCTGCCACCCGTGATGGACATCAACAAAATCACAGGCACCTTACCCCATCGCTATCCATTCCTGTTAATTGATAAGGTTATTTACCTGGATAATGAAACCGTTGCTTGTGTAAAGAATGTAACGTTTAACGAACCCTATTTTCAAGGTCACTTCCCGGGTAATCCTGTTATGCCAGGTGTGTTGCAGGTTGAGGCCATGGTGCAAACCGGTGGGATTCTTGTTCTGAATACAGTACCTGATCCTGAAAACTATTGGACTTATTTTTTAGGCATTGAGAATTTCAGATTCAGAAAAATGGTTTTACCCGGTGATACATTGGTAATCCAATGTGATTTAATTGCGCCCATTAAGAGAGGTATCGCGAAAATGTATGGCAGAGCCTATGTGGGCAACAGCTTAGTGTGCGAGGGGTCCATGACTGCAAGTATTGTTCGTAAAGATTCATGAGTTATCATCCGCTAGCCAACGTTCACCCAGAGGCGAAAATTGGCAACAACGTAATAATAGAACCTTTTGCAACTGTTAAAGCCGATGTAGTAATCGGAGATGATAGTTGGATTGGACCCAATGCAGTAATCTGGGAAGGAGCTCGCCTGGGTAAAAATGTAAAGGTGTATCCGGGAGCTTCGGTATCCTCTATCCCGCAAGACTTAAAATTTGCCGGAGAAAAAACAGAAACCTTTATTGGTGACAACACGGTGATTCGCGAGTGCGTGACCATCAGCCGTGGAACTAGTGATAAATTTCGCACCGAAGTAGGCAAGAATTGTTTGTTGATGGCTTACGTTCACGTGGCTCATGATTGTATTGTGGGCAACCATTGTATTTTCGCGAACACCGTGCAGTTGGCTGGCCACGTTTCTATTGAAGACTGGGCTATTATCGGTGGTGCCAGTGCTATTCATCAATTTGTGAAAGTTGGTTCGCATGTCATGATTTCCGGAGGTTCTCTTGTCAGAAAGGACGTTCCTCCTTATACCAAAGCTGCACGTGAACCTCTCACCTATGCAGGTGTCAATACAGTAGGCTTGCGAAGAAGAGGTTTTTCTGCCGATAAGATCAGCGAGATTCAGGAAGTGTATCGCTACATTTTCCTGAAGGGTTTGAATAATTCCAAAGCGTTGGACCTTGTAGAATCAGAACTGGCTCCAAGTACAGAAAGAGATTATATCGTATCCTTCATTCGCACCAGCGAACGCGGAGTGTTAAAAGGATTTTCTACCAACACGGCAGCTTTTGAATGAGGATTTCAACTAAAAATCTAAGTAAGCGATTCAATCGCGAATGGATTTTTAAAGACCTCACCTACCAATTCTCAGCACCTCAAACATATGCGATTATCGGACCTAATGGTTCGGGAAAATCAACTTTGCTTCAGGTGTTATGGGGACAGATGCTGCCGAGTCAAGGAAAAGTAATCTATGAGAACGAAGGACACGAAATTCCTGGCCATGAAGTTTATAAACATCTTTCCATCGCCACTCCCTATCTTGATTTGATAGATGAATTCACCTTGCTGGAAATGATCCGTTTTCATTTTAAATTCAAGAAGGTACGCAACAACAAAAGTGAAGAGGAGTTGATTGATCTCTTTGAGTTGCCTCAAGCCCGAGATAAAGCCATTGCAAATTTTTCATCGGGTATGCGGCAACGACTAAAACTTGGGCTGGCATTTTATTCTACGGCAGATGCAATTTTTCTGGATGAACCTACAACCAATCTGGATCGAAAATCTGTGGACTGGTATCAACAACAACGTGAACAATTGCCAAAAGATACCTTGGTCATTATCGCTTCCAACCAAGAGCATGAATACCCGGCAAGTGCTGAGAAAATCGATATTCTGGCCTATAAAAAAGGTTACAAATAGCCCATTCTGCTAATTAAACCTTGAATTTTAGGACTTCCGTTTACCTATATTTTTTTTAGAATTTCGATTTTACTATGTTTAAGTTGATTTTAAGCAATCTATGATGAAAGCATTAAGAATACTCTCTCTCTTTTTCGTTTCTAGTCTGCTGCTCACCTTTATGAGCTGCAAAAAAGATAATCCACCACCTGTTCCAATTACTGATGTTCAGTTCGATAAGCTTAATAAAGCCTGGAAAATCAATACTGTTTCTCTGGATGGCGTTGACAAAATCTCTGATTATACCGGATTTCAAGTAACATTTTCCGGAACAAAGGGAACTCCTCCATTTAATTATGCAACATCAGGCAGACCAACACTTAGTCCGTGGCCTGCCAGTGGAACGTGGGATTTTGGTGCTGCACCTGAAACTCAAATTATTCGTGACAAAGGAACTCCGGATGAGTTGGCTGTTACCTATGCAGTAACGGAGGCAACATTAACAGTTTCTTTTACCTTTAACGGGGCTGGATATCCGGCCAGAACAAGTGTTGTAAAAGGCGCCTGGGAGTATACCTTCGGTCTCTGATCTTACTTTATAGAGTCCGTCTTAAAAGTCCCATAAAATTGGTTTGTCATTCCGGCCCTGCCTGCGCGGAGCCGCTTCGGCATAGGCAGGCTTTGAGCCGGAATCCCATCATGTATACACACAACGGGATCGCGGCTCCATGGACGCGATGACCACACGATTTTTGAGTCGGCCTTGATTTTTATTTCAAAACCACTACGGTTATTCCAGCCCCGCCCCGCTCCACATGTTCATCTGATACCGAAGCTACAGCTTTTATCTTTTTCAACCGGTCGCGGACTACGTTTCTTAAAACTCCCTCACCCTTTCCGTGTAGAATTTTTAGTTCTGCATGCCCTAGAAGCATGGCATCATCAATAAACTGGTCAAGAATAGAATTTACTTCCTCCACACGCTTGCCGCGAATATCAAGGGTATTTACAAAAGTTGATTGTTTACTCATCAGATCTAGACCCATCGATTTTGCTTTACTAAAAGTTGGATTTACAAGTACCTGATCGCTGCGCACTAATCTCTTGAGCTTTACCTGCGACCGTAAATCACCGAACTGAACCAAGGCAATTTCTTCTTTAATTGAAAGTACCCGGCCACTTACTTCTTGCCCAATCAATCGAACACTATCACCTATCTCAATTTTTTCTTTTTGCTCTTGTACAGGTATGACTGGCTTCACTTTCTCCACCAAACTTTGCAGCCCGTCACGAACTTTTCTGGTTTCTTTTTTCTCAGCTTTATTCTCTCGTATATGTCGAATGGTTTTTTCAATTTCGCGGTTGGTATCCTTCAACAAAGTCGAGGCTTCTGTTTTTGCTTTGTCAATGATCTCTTTCTTTTTCGCATTTAACTCGGCAGACAAAGCCTGATAATGCGATAAAGTTTCGTTTAGCTTCTTCTCCCGCACCTGAATTTCGCGAAGTCGTTTATCCAACGATTGTTTCTCTTCAGCAACAGACTTCATCAAGGTTTCCAACCCCGTCAACTCCTGACCAATAATCGCTTCTGCCTGTTGAATTGTTTGTGATGGTAAACCCGTCTTTCGGGCAATTTCAAGTGCAAAGGAACTGCCTGGCTTTCCTATCTCCAGTTGAAACAACGGTTCCAGTTTTTTACTATCAAATTGCATTGCCCCATTTCGAATAGCCGGATGGTTGCTGGCAAATAGCTTGAGATTATAGTAGTGGGTGGTTGCAACGCCCCATACTTTCCGATCCAACAACCCACTCAACACAGATTCAGCAATGCCACCTCCAAAATTAGGATCTGTTCCAGCGCCTAATTCATCCAACAATACCAGGGTTTGATCATCTGCATGTTGCAAGAAGAACGCCATATTTTTCAAATGCGAACTGTATGTGCTTAGATCATTTTCGATGGATTGTTGGTCGCCAATATCCAAAAAGATACTGTTGAAAATACCTAGTGTAGATTTATCATGCAAGGGTACAAGCAATCCACACTGTGCCATATATTGGATTAGTCCAACAGTCTTGAGACAAACTGATTTTCCTCCGGCATTTGGACCTGATACTAAAAGAAAAGGAGTCGAATTCGTTAAATCAATTGTAAGCGGCACAACATCACGTTTGCCTTTTAAACTTAAGTAGAGCAAGGGATGACGTGCATGTAGCCAATTAAGATCTGGATTAGGTACCAGGTGTGGAAGGTCTGCATGAATATCTAAAGAAAACTTTGCCTTCGCCCTGGTAAAATCAATAGTAGCCAGAAATTGGTAAGCTTTAGTCAGCTCTGGTAAATGGGATCTCAGTAAGCTTGTAAGCTCTTTAAGAATTTTAATAACCTCTCTGCGTTCAGCATGTAGCAAATCCCGAATTTCATTATTGGCCTCTAACACTTCCGAGGGCTCCATATATACCGTTTGGCCGGTAGCAGATTCATCCACAATGAAGCCGTGTAACTTTCGTTTGTGTTCCACCAAAACAGGAATTACCAACCGACCATCCCGGATGGTAGCTGAAACTCCTTCAGGCACCCATCTATTTCCTACAGCTTGCCTGAAAATCTGATCGATCAATCGCTTTACACGATGTTGCTCATCGCGAATGTGCTTTCTGATTTTGCCAAGCTCCGGACTAGCGTTATCCCGCACGTGGCCCAGGTCATCAAACTTTGACTCAATCGCCAATACAAGATTTTTAGAAATGGAGACTTCCAGAGTCAGTTTAAATAATTCTGGGTAGGGCTCCTGATTTTTCTCCAAAAAATTCTTGCAGGCCAAAATGGTTTGTAACGAAAGAATAATTTTATGAAAAACTTCCGCCTCCAAAAAGCTATCCAGAATAGCGGCTGTTTTAAAATCTTCTTCCGGATCGGTATAATGCGAAGCCGGAAACTCATCTCCTTTTTCAAGTATGAGCTTAAACTCCAGTGTCTGCTTAAGAAGCAGCTCTATGGTGGAAAAGTCGGAATTAAATTCCATGGCCTCCGCCCTATTAATACCAAGCTGGCTGAGACAATAATTTTTTATCCGTTGACGGATTTGATCAAATCCCAGTTTCGACTCGAACTCGGGCGGAAATATCATACCTCAATTCACCTTAGTTTTCGTTCGTTCCATTTGCTCTCGTAAACTCAAGGTGTCGATAACGGAATCATAGATTTTTTCAAACTCTTCCGTGTGTTCCATATAATATTGGTAGGTTGCCCGAAGTGTGGAATCAGGAACCCCATAGCTTTTAAGGATTTTTTCTTCCAGGGGGAAAAAGTATTTCATAGCCGTATCCTGTACCATGCCCTGAGCCGTCATGCGCGATTCTGCCAAATAAAACTCCACCATCAATTTTGACATTTCAGCCGGTGGCAGCACACCAGCGGGCCTTTCCTCTTGCTTGCAGGCATTCAAAACCAGGCCGGCCATCACTATCATCAAACTCACACGAAATTTAATCGTATCCAACACGTGCCAGTTGTTTATCATATAGGCTGCGAAATTAGTCATATTTCTTAATTTTAGGCCTCCAAAAAGGTGCCAGAGTGAAAGATCTGCTGAAAAAGCTAAGGAAGTACGAAATACAGATCAGGAAGGCTATCAATAGCCAGATGCAGGGTGACTTTCACTCGATCTTCAAAGGTACGGGCCTGGAGTTTGATGATGTAAGGCCCTATCAGTATGGAGATGATATTCGTACTATCGACTGGAATGTTTCGGCAAAAGGGCACGGTACTTTTGTAAAAACCTTTCGGGAAGAAAAAGAACAAACTATTTTCTTCATTCTGGATGTAAGCGCTTCGCAGTTTATCGGCACACCCGGAAAAACCAAATTTGATATTGGATCAGAGATTTGCGGGGTACTGGCATTGTCAGGCACAAAGGAATCCAGTCAGGTTGGCTTGATTTGCTATTCCGATGAACGAGAGAAGTTTATCAAACCAAAGAAAGGAATTGCCCAGGCCTACGAGATCATTTACAACTTAAACAAACTCAGCCCGAAGTCCTCCAAAACCAATCTCAATAAAGCAATTACGTTTGCCTTGAATTCGATAAAAAGAAGAAGTGTGATTGTGATGATTTCAGATTTTATTGACGAAGGTTATCAGCATCATTTAAAGTCATTAGCCCGAAAACATGATCTTGTGATGATACAGGTGAGTGATAAACGTGAAACTCAATTACCAAAATTAGGTATAATTCCAGTATTGGATAAAGAATCAAAAAAAACCTTATGGGTCAACTCATCCTTTGGAGATTTCCGAGAGACCATTGTTTCGCATCATGTTACTCGGCAAAAGGAGTTAATTGACTTTAGTAGAAAACATCAAATCAATTTCATTACCGTCTCTACCGATGAGGACTATGTGCCCAAATTGCTTAAGTTATTTAAGATCAGAAATAAATCAGTGAAAAGTGTTTAAGTACCCTACACTCATTTGTTTGTTATTGCTTATCAACCACATAAGTTTCTCCCAAGAAGTTTTGGTGAAAGGGCGATTTGAATCTGACACAGTAAAGTTGGGTAAGCCCATTGACTATTATTTGACCGTTACGTATCCGAAAAACACATCTGTCTTATTTCCCGATTCAACATTTTCATTTGCGCCCTTTGAGTTTCAGAAGAAATCATT
This sequence comes from Cyclobacteriaceae bacterium, assembly GCA_041736555.1. GTDB lineage: Bacteria > Bacteroidota > Bacteroidia > Cytophagales > Cyclobacteriaceae > ELB16-189. The sequence goes on along the minus strand of JBGSTJ010000019.1, from coordinate 175,894 downwards.
CTTTATCACGAAGACTAAAAATGACGTTAGCTACGATAGTGTAATTTATACCCTTACTACTTTTGAGATTGATAGTATTCAAATGCTGGCGCTTCCCGTGTTCCAACTTCAACAAAAAGACTGCGTAATTTTTTATTCCGGTGTTGATACAGTTTTCTTTAAAAAAATGGTGGGTGCGGTTCCCGACTCGTTGGCGATAAGTCAATTACCTCTCAAAACAAACACTGCCTATAATCCAGTCAACTGGTTGCTGAATTATCCATTGGGTCTTATTATTTCAGGAGTTCTTCTGGTCGTATTGGTGGTTATCTGGATTTTATTTGGCAAACGAATTAAAAGATATTTTGCCGTTAAACGATTGACTAAAAGTCATTCAGCATTTATTGGCAAATTTGAACAATCCGTGGAAGGTCTCAAAAATAGTTTTACACCTGAGTTGGCGGAGTCAGCCGTTGCAATCTGGAAAAAGTATATGGAAGAACTTTCTTCAAGGCCGTATACCAAATTTACATCGCGCGAAATCCGGGAAGCAGAAAAAGGTGAACTCGGTCCAGCCTTGTATTCGGTAGACCGTATGATTTACGGTCGTATGGTTCCGGAAACATTTGATTCATTTCAGGAATTGAAAGCGTTCACACAAAACAAGTTTAATCAAAAGTTGGAGGAAGTGAAGCATGGATGAAATAACGGATGCCTGGTATTCATTAAGTTGGTTTTCGCCCACCACCTTGCAGGGATTTACTTGGGAAAATAAAGTATTCATTTATTTGATACTTGCCGTGCCGGTTCTATTTATTGCCCGTTGGGTGATGCGTCATTACTTCAATCAAAAACTTCCGGTTGCCCTCATTAAAAGTGATCTAAAAAGTTCACCACTAAACTGGATTCGGATTTTTCCTGAGGTGTTGTTAGCGCTTGTGTTAACGCTATTACTTACTGCGCTGGCGCGACCGCAAAAAACCAATGAAAAAGTGGAGCAATGGACGGAAGGCATTGACATTATGCTGGCCATTGATATTTCCCAATCCATGCAAATCCAGGATTTTCAACCCAATCGACTGGAGGCAGCTAAAGATGTGGCCCGTGATTTTATCAAAGGTCGCATTCAGGATCGGATCGGAATCGTTGTCTTTTCCGGGGATGCTTTTTCGCTGGCACCCTTGACTACTGATTATGATTTACTGAATTCATACCTCAATGACATCAGCTTTGAAATGATCGAATCCCGAGGCACGGCAATTGGTTCGGCCTTGGCAGTAGTCACCAATCGGATGCGCGAGTCAGAGTCAAAATCAAAAGTTTGCATTCTTCTAAGTGATGGAGATAATACAGCCGGTAATATAGATCCGATTACGTCTGCAGAACTTGCGGCAGCCTATGAAATAAAAATGTATACGATCATTGTTGGGCAAGAAGGCATGGTGCCTTTTGGAAAAGATTATTTTGGCAGACCCAACATGGTGGAGAATACGATTGACGAGACTACCATGCGCAAAATTGCTGAAATTGGTTCCGGTGAGTTTTTCAGGGTAACGGATAATGAAGCCTTGAAGAATGTATTTGATCGCATCGATCAATATGAAAAAGCTGAAATAAAAGAAACCCGCTTTAAAGATACGGCCGATTATTATTACATCTATCTGCAATGGGCCGTGATGTTCTTTATTATCTTTCTGCTTCTGAAGTCTACCTTCTTATCGAACGTACTTCAGGATTAACGAATCATTGTAAAAAAGTATCTGCCAGAAGAATTAACCTGCCTCCGAAAATAATCAGGCATATGCCTACTATAATATTCATGATCATCATGGATCGGTTGGTTACCAATCTTCTTAATTTATCGGCCAGATAAGCTTTAAGAATATCCGTTATCAGCACGGTGGCCAGCACAACACTAAAAAAAATAAGAAACTCAAACCCCTTCGAATACCCAAAATCGATGGAAGCTACACTAATGGTTCCAATCCAAAAAATTAGCACCATCGGACTGAGACCATTAATGATGAAGCCCTTAATAAAATAACGATATAACCTTTTTTCATTAGCCATATCCAACGATGGATGTACATTTCTGCGGCTCTTGATAAATAAATGATAAAGACCAAAAAGCACCAGAATACCTCCGCCTGTATAGGCAAGATAAATCCGAAAGCCAGGCTCATTTATAAATTGAACTAAGCCGAAGTAGCAAACAGTAACGTAGAGTATATCACTTACCGAAACACCCAGGGAAACGAGGACACCATTACCAAAACCTTTTTCAACGCTCGTTTGAATGATGGTAAAAAAAACGGGGCCCACTAAAAAGGCCAATACAATGCCGAGTTTTAATCCATTGAATACAATCTCCATCCCGCTAAGCGATGAATTTGATCCACTCATCCAATTGAGTGCTCTTCATCACTCGTGGAAATTTATTCTGCCCACCTACTTTACCTTTTGATTCCATCCAATCATAAAACTTGTGTAACGGAAGCACCTCTACCACTACATCTTGAAGTGCAGCACTTCGTTCTACAGCATAGTCATCATTCAGTACTTTCAGGTGATGGTCAATCCGATCTTTTAATAGGTTAGCATCCACCTGATCATCGGTACCAATAAACCAATGATGCGCAAATAAGGTTTGATGGGGAATGCCGGCAACAGTAAACTCTGGAATGGTGATGTTCATTTCACTCGAAACCAGTTCAATGGCCTTATTCATGTTGTCTACTGACAGGTGCTCGCCACAAAGACTTAAAAAATGTTTGGTCCTGCCGGTAATAATAATTTCAGATTCCTCAATAGATACGAATTTGATGACATCCCCAATTAGATAACGCCACGCACCAGCACAGGATGATAACAAAATCGCATATTCCTTTCCCTCCTCAACTTCATCAATCAAGAGAGTTTCGGCTTCCGGTCTAATCTCTCCGGAAGACAAAAAGTTCTTCTCATCGAACGGAACAAATTCATAGAAAATGCCATTGTTCAAAACTAAACGCATCGATTTTCGGTTGGGCTGTGCCTGATAGGCGATAAAGCCTTCAGAAGCAAGATAGGTCTCGATGTAATAAATGGGTCGGCCTAATAATTTCTCAAATCCCTTTCGATAGGGATCCATCGATACACCGCCATGTACATAAATCAAAAGATTGGGCCATATCTCATGTATATGTTCAACCTTATAATAATCGATAATTCGCTCAAGCAAAATTTGTATCCAAGCTGGTACGCCTACAACAATGCCAATATCCCATTCACTGGCTTTCTTAACAATCTCATTGAGCTTTGATTCCCAATTACGTGTGGAGGCTATTTTTTTTCCAGGCTTATAAAAGTGTTGAAACCAAAATGGAATTCGGGCAGCTTGAATACCCGTGAGATCTCCCTCAAAATAACTTCCCTTTCTATTCAGGTGTGTGCTGCCGCCTATCATCAAAATCCCTGATTGAAAAACTTCTGACGGTAAGTCATACCTGGAAAGGCTGAGGATCTGGCGAATGCTGGTTCTCTGTATTGCTTTGGTCATCTCCTTGGTGACAGGAATATGCTTGGAGGAAGCCTCTGAGGTGCCCGAACTCAACGCGAAGTACTTAATACGGCCAGGCCAGCAGATGTTCTTGGCTCCTTTCACAGCAAGCTGCCACCAGTCTTTATAAATTTTGTTGTAATCGTGAATAGGAACGCTGGCCTTAAAGGCCTGGTAGAAATCGTAATGACCTTTGCGAAAGCGGGTTAGAATGCCCTGAAAATTATAATACTTGCCAAACTCTGTGTGGCTTGCCGTTATCATGAGTTCCTTTAGTTCCTTTTTCTGCAACTCAAAAGGCGATGTGTATTCCTGTTCGAGGGTTTCCCTAAGTTTAATTCCTTTTTTGAGTAAGGTTCCAAGTATGGCCATAACTTTGTAGAAAGTGATAAGTTACTAGTTAGAACGCGCGAAATTATTAAATGGTGATTAAAAATAATATAAGTGCTCTCCTGGCTGAGTTGAGTGGCAGCCCCTGCCGGTTGATAGCGGTGAGTAAAACCCAGCCAGTGGAAAAGATTTTGGAGGCCTATCATGCCGGGCACCGTCTTTTTGGTGAAAACAAAGCACAGGAAGTAGCTGCCAAGTATGAAGCTCTTCCGAAAGATATTGAGTGGCACATGATCGGTCATCTGCAAACCAATAAGGTAAAATACATAGCGCCTTTTATCTCACTCATTCATTCTGTTGATTCAGTCAAACTGTTGGAGGAAATTAACAAGCAAGCCGGGAGAGTATCACGAAAAATTCCTTGTTTGCTACAGGTTTATATCGCAAAAGAAGAAACTAAGTTTGGGTTTGATCCGGAAGAAGTTGTTCAGTTAGCTACTGGAAACTTTCCTGAGTCTTATCCGAACCTTGAAATAAAGGGACTCATGGGGATGGCTACTTTTACTGACAATCCAGAACAGATTCGAAATGAATTCAAATCACTTCGCAAGCTTTTTGAAAAATTGCGCTCTATACCGCTGCCAGCAAACATACATATGCAAGAACTATCCATGGGCATGAGTGCTGATTATAAGATTGCTCTTGAAGAAGGAAGCACACTGGTGCGGGTTGGCACAGCCATTTTTGGTGATCGCAATTATGCAACAAAGTCATGATTAACGCCCGACAAACTATAGCGATTGCTTCATTTTCAGGGATGATTGCCGTTATGCTAGGTGCTTTTGGTGCACACGCCCTAAAGTCGATATTGACACAATATGACCGTCTCGAAACTTATGAACTAGCCGTTCGGTACCAATTTTACCATACTCTTGCCCTGCTTGCCATTGGCCTATTCATGGAAAGAATTTCAGGAAAAAGTATAAGGGTAAGTGCTGTAGCTATGATCGTGGGAATAATTTTGTTTAGCGGAAGTCTTTATGTGTTGGCCCTCTTCAATATCACTGCTGTAGTTTTTGTAACTCCTGTAGGCGGTGTTTTTCTGATCTGCGGATGGGTGATGTTGTTTTATTCTGTATTAACGAATAAGTTTAATTAGATTCCTTTTTTTCTAAAACATTAACAGAAATCATTACCTGATTTCCCTCTCCGGCAGCGTTTGAAGTTACCGTTACTACTTTATTTTGCTTTCCTATTTTTCCAGCACTATTAAAGGCAACCGTTAGTTCACCTTTACTTCCAGGCATAATGGGGTCGCGAGGCCAACCCTTGGGGGTTGTGCACCCGCAGGTTACTTCAACATTGGTAATCACTAATGGCTGATTACCTGCGTTGGTAAACTTAAATGTATAATCCACCTTCTCACCTTGTGTGATGTCCCCAAAATCATGTGTAGTTTTTTCCCATCTGATTACAGGACCCTGTTGTAATGATGTGTCCTGTGCACGAACTAAGAATGGGATGCAAAAGAACCCAATCAAGATACTAATCCTCTTCATACCAATTTTATTTATCAAATTTAAACTCTGAATGAGAAAAGAACTGCTTACACCAAATTTTATTTCATTTATAGGCTAAAAGTTTAAACGGATTTATGGCTAACCTGGTTCACCAGTTTTATGGAAATCAACTGCGATTAAGGATTTGTGGAATTTGCCTGGTTGAAAACAAAATCCTCCTCGTAAATCACAGCGGCTTAACCGAAACAAATTTTTGGGCCCCACCGGGTGGAGGCTTACTGTTTGGCGAATCTGCGGAAGCTTGTCTGAAACGAGAGTTTTTAGAGGAAACTGGGCTTGACATAGAAATCCGTGACTTTTTGTTCGCTTGTGAATTTATTCATAGTCCCTTGCATGCAGTTGAACTGTTCTTTTTGACTTCCCTAAAGAGTGGAGTTTTGAAAAAAGGGTATGATCCCGAGTTTATGGAGAATCAGATAATTCGAGATGTAAAATTTTTCACCTGGACCGAAATTGAGCGACTTCCACCCGAAGAACTTCATGGCATTTTCTCAAAAGCTCCAAACCCCTCAAAAATAGTCGATTTAAGGGGCTATTTTAAGTTATAATTGGTTGTATTAAACGCCATAAAATATTTATAATTGCAAGCTAAACCTGTAACCAATGAACTTGACAAAAATCCTCACCGGAGTACTTCTTCTGGCCAGTCTTTTTCTGGCTTATCGGCTATATCGCAGTGTACAAGGCACCATTGAAGAGCGCGAATCAATATCCACTACGGAGGCAGCTATCATTGAAAAATTGAAGTTAATTCGGGAGGCTGAGATTGTTTTTCAAAGTGTAAATGGAAGATATACAACCAATTGGGATTCACTTGCCAACTTTATTCAAAGCGGACAGGTACCGATTATTCAGCGCAGGGAAGAAATCACCCAAAAATCGTATGGCGTTGAAGAAGTGACGGTATTTATTGACACCCTTGGTTTTATTTCAGCCCGGGACCGGATTTTTAAAAAGAACTATACGGTTAATGCTCCTGATAATGGAATATTTATGGGCTTCAAGGTGAAGGAAGGCGATCGCGTAATTAAAAATCAGCGAGCGTATTTAATTAAGGTCGGTGAAAAAACTAACGAACCACCTATGCAGGATGAAGGTACAATCACAAAATTAGAACCCGTTAAGGTAGGTGAGGAATTACGCAAAGGACAACCTTTGATGAGTCTCACCAATTACATGTTTGATCCCAATATTAACTTAAGCACATTGGGAGATGTACCGGGTCAGCCGGGTTTAAAATTTGACATTTTCGTAGGGGTGGTAGATAAGTCTGGTTTGAAGGTACAGGTCATTGAGGTGAAAGATCCAAAACCAGTTAATCCTATCCGTAAGGAAAGCAACGAGGCAAAGAACAGAAAACCACTGCACTTCGGTTCACGTTTTGACGTTTCGACTTCAGGCAATTGGGAATAACAAAAAATTTTGCAATCAACGGCACAAGGTTTTAAGCTAATCAAGAAAATCAAGGATGATCGCTTTGATGAGGACAAACTTCATCAATACGAGTTGTTGATTCAATTAGGAATAAAGGACCTTCAGATCGCTATCCTGGACACCCTGGATAATCGATTATTGTTTTTCGAAGACTATGTATTAGGTGACCTCAGTTCTCACGCGGAACTTCTGGATCTTTATAAATCATTATTTGATTCTCACCAGGTTCTTCAGGCGGGATTCTGGAAAGAGGTCAAAATTTCCATTAAGAATACAAAGTTTGCACAGGTGCCTGCTTCTCTTTTTTTAGAAGAAGTAGCTGCCGAGTATCTGCAGTTCAATGCACCTATAAATATAACCCGGGAGGATGTAATTACCTGCAAAAATAATTTGATCGATGCAGTAACTGTTTTTGCTATTCAACAGGACCTTCATAGTTGGTTACAGGACGTTTATAAAAACACAACGATTTCAATCCTGCACCAATCCACCGCATTAATTGAGGGTGTGCTGAAGGTTTCTATCAACAGCGAAAAAATGCCGTTATACATTTATGTTGATCGGTTTAGATTACATATCCTTTCTGCACAAAAAGGGAAACTGATCTATTACAATCAGTTCCTGATCAAACAATTCTCTGATTACATCAAGTACATCATGCTCGTAATGAAGGGACTCTCGATGGATCAGAATACAAGTGAAGTAATGCTGTGGGGATATATTGGAAAAAATTCGCCTCACTATCAGGAGTTTATTAAATATGTGCGAAATGTGAGTTTTGGTGATCGACCTACTTACCTGAAGTTTGGCTATTTATTTGACGAAGTTCAGGAACATCATTTCTTTGATCTTTACTCTATCCACCTTCTTCACCGCTGATTGATGAAACGGATTGCTTTATTCCCAGGCTCCTTTGATCCCTTCACAAAAGGTCATGAAGACATTGTACTTCGCGGACTTGCCCTATTCGATGAAATTATTGTAGCCATTGGATACAACAGCAGCAAGAGCCAACGCTACTTTCCTATTGACTATATGGTCGATAAAATCAAGGCTACGTTCATCGAGTACCCGAATATCTCGGTGCATACGTTCTCCGAATTGACTGCAGAATTTGCACGAAGAAACAATGCCAAGTACCTGTTGCGCGGCCTACGCAACACAACCGATTTTGAATACGAAAACAGCATTGCTCAGGTAAACAGGAACCTCAATCAGGACCTGGAGTCGGTTTTTTTGATTACCTCACCGCAATTTGCCTCGATAAACTCTTCTATAATCAGAGAAGTGCATCGCTACAATGGCGATGTTTCGTCAATGATTCCGTATAAACTCTGATCAGGAAATTTTTTCCTTGCTTTTGTAATACTCTTCGAAAACAAAGTGAATTGACTTATAAGAATTTTCCAGTGCGTGATATACTTCCTTGTGTGTCATCCAACGCAACTCTTCGATATCCTCTTCTGTACTGGGCTTACTGCGCGAGTCATCCACCAATTCCATTTCATACCAGCGTGTTTTCTTTAACATGCTGTTTTTGTTCATGGTGTACGTGTGCCACGTTGTACAGATTTTTTTTCCAAGCTTTACCTCGATATTACATTCTTCGGCCACTTCACGTACAGCTGTTTGTTTATACTTTTCACCGGATTCTTTCTTTCCCTTTGGAAGGTCCCATTTTTTCATCCGGTAAATCATAAGGAATTTATCCTTCTTTTTAACCAACCCGCCTGCTGCCTTCACAACCTTAAACTTAGTTGTTAAAAAAAGCTTAAGGGCATCGTAATCCTTTGCGGTGATAAATAATGAAAAGAGGTTGGTAGGAACTTTGGAGTTAATTAAGTCCATGATTAAATCCATGTCGGGAACACTTACCCCATGGATCCAAACGTGGTGAAAAAGTTTGGCTTTTGTAATGGCCTCAGCCGATGCATCAATTTCAAAATTGATATGCCCCGAGGGCGGCATCTCGTCCGCATGTAAGATGCGGATAGGAATGTCATTTACAAAAAGGTACATGACTACTAGTTAGGCAAATTCACATATGCAAAAACATCAATTATTTGGAATGAATCAACCCCCCACTGGATTAAAAATCATTTCCAGAATAAATGACGCAGTATTTAGCGGATTTATAGAGACTACTATTTGGCCTGCGTGGCGTTATCTGATAAATTGCATCCATGAGCAAGATCATAATTCATCAGGAAACTGCGGGGACTGTCGCTTCCCGACTGCTTCAGATAGGTGCTATTAAATTAAACCACAAACAGCCCTTTACCTGGAGTTCGGGTTGGAAGTCACCGATCTATTGTGATAACAGATTGGCATTATCCTACCCGGAAATACGATCTTATATCAAGGAAAATCTTGCCCGTGTTATACAACTTCATTTCCCAACGGCAGAATATATTGCCGGGGTTGCCACTGCAGGTATCCCACAAGGCGCTTTGGTTGCCGATCAACTAGGGTTACCCTTCGTTTATGTGCGCCCTAAACCCAAGGACCATGGAATGGGAAACCTCATTGAAGGAAAGGTAGAAAAGGGCGCCCGGGTTGTGTTGGTAGAAGATCTGATTTCTACCGGGGGTAGTTCACTGAAAGCAGCACAAGCCGTGCAAGAAGCAGGCTGTAAAGTCATTGGGATGGTTGCCATCTTTACGTATGGCTTTGAAACTTCCGAAAACAATTTTTCAAACGCTGATATCCCTCTTGTTTGCCTAAGCGATTTTACACACCTACTTGAGCAAGCTGTAAAACAAAAATACCTGGACGAGACTGAACTGATTTATGTAAAATCATGGCGGCTTGATCCTTCCAACTGGAAATAGTACCTTTTATTCTTAACTCCCAGCCCTTATGACTTCCCGTCAATACATCTACCTAAATTCCATTGTAGCCGCCATGGCGGGTTTTCTGTTTGGTTTTGATACGGTAGTAATTTCAGGTGCCAACCTACCTATTAAACAATTATGGAACACATCACCGTGGTTTCATGGCTTCTTTATCATGTCGATGGCGCTTTGGGGAACGGTCTTCGGTGCTTTGTTTGGGGGCATTCCTACCGAAAAGTATGGAAGAAAGAAAGTCTTATTCTGGATTGGTATTTTATATGCTGTTAGTGCGTTGGGTTCTGCGTTAGCCACTGACCCATATGTCTTTTCGTTTTTTCGCTTCATTGGAGGAGTAGGTGTAGGTGTTTCATCAGTAGTTGCCCCAACCTATATCGCTGAGATTTCGACATCGTCCATTCGCGGTAGACTTGTAGCCATGTATCAGTTCAATATTGTATTTGGTATTTTGATTGCTTTTTTGTCTAACTTCTTCCTGGTGGGTTTTGATGGTGCCAATGACTGGCGCTGGATGCTCGGTGTTGAAGCTATACCTGCTATCTTATATACCATCATGGTGTTGCGGGTGCCCGAAAGTCCCCGGTGGCTCATTTCAAGAAAGAATGATTTTGTATCCGCAAAAAAAATCTTGTCTGACTTAGGATCTGATAATCCAGATCAAGACATTGAGACCATCGTAACGTCCAATAAAGACACAGGCTCACTTAATACAAAGGAAAATTTATTTAGTCAAAGAATACGCAAACCACTATTACTTGCATTCTTTATCGCCTTTTTCAATCAACTTTCAGGCATCAATTTCATTCTTTACTATGCACCAGAAATTCTGGAACGGGCCGGGCTCGCTACCAAGGATTCGTTGTTTAACTCCATTGCTATTGGTGGCATTAACCTGATTTTCACCTTCGTGGGCTTGTACCTGATTGATCGAACCGGAAGGAAGAACCTGCTGATTATCGGATCATTGGGTTATATCATAAGTCTTTCGATGGTTTCCTATGCTTTTTACTTTACAGCAGGTCCCTTGTTTCTCATGTCATTCCTGTTGTTGTTTATTGCCGCCCATGCTATCGGACAAGGCGCTGTTATCTGGGTATTTATCTCTGAAATATTTCCCAATAAATCGCGGGCGTTGGGCCAGTCTTTTGGAGCCAGCGTACATTGGGTATTCGCTGCTCTTATCACGTTGCTCATGCCTGTTTTTCTGGATGGAGACAAGGGACTTCTGAAAGATGACCCCTGGATAATCTTTGCGTTTTTTGCGGGCATGATGACCTTGCAATTGCTCTGGGTGCTTACAAAATATCCTGAAACGAAAGGCGTTTCATTGGAAGAAATTCAAAAGCGACTCGGAATTAATTAACATCAACCCGCAGGATTTGAATAATTTTCAATTCAACCCTACAAGACTTGCAATCTTTTGCCTGTTGCTGGTACCCTCCTTTGGTTATTCGCAGTCTCAGGAGAAACAAGTCCTTAACATACTAAATCAGGTACGTACCAATCCACCGGGTTTTATTACCTCGCATGTGAAAGATTACCTGAAAGAGAATAACTTAAGTAATAATAGTTATGCTAAGTCGCTGATAGCTGATCTCAAAAAGTGCAAAAAGATGGGCGAGCTTCAGCTTTCGAAACCATTGACAGACGTTGCGCGATGGCATGCACACGATATGGGGCAAGCCGGAACCGTGGGCCATACAAGTTCTGACGGCACTCCGTTTCACGAGCGCATACGAAATAAAGCAAAAGCCAGGGGCATGATTGCTGAAAATTGCGAATACGGAAATACCACTGCATTGGATATTGTCATGGCCTTACTGATTGATGATGGCATTGAATCACTTGGGCATAGAAAGAATATTCTGGAGCCGAAATACAGATGGATAGGTATCGCTATTGAGCCCCACAAAACCTATCGCACCAACTGTGTGATGGATTTTGCGGAGAGCTTTTGATGAGTCTCTCCATTTGTAATTAGATTGGCACATAAAAAATCCCGACCGGGATCGATCGGGACTTTGTTTGAAATTATAGGCTGTTAGTTATTACCCATTTTTTCCATTTCCTTATCAAAGGTTTCTTTGAACTTCTCGTAATCGTAATCGATTTTAAGGCGATCATCTTTTGAAAGACGCTCATTGTACTTGGAAACCAATTCTTCTGCTGAAAGTTCTATAGCCACATACGTTTTATAGGTTCCCTCTTTGGTTTTCATCAGCTTCTCGCATTTAGTAACAATGCCCGACAAGGTCTGATCAACCACTTCGCGGTTTAAGCTTTCGAAACGTTCCTCAACTTCTTCTTTGTTGTTCATTTCACGTGAGTTAACATAGTTGTCTGTTACGGTTTTTACCGTAGTGTTGATGGCTTGTGCCAACTCGTTACGTGCATTGGTTAATGCTTTCTTCTTGGAGGTCACCTGATCCTGGCTTTCCCCGATGGAGTTCGCCCTGAAGAACTTGGCTGTAGTAAAATACTCAGGGCCTGAGCATGGAACGACAACTTCAGTCTCACCGGTAGGAACCTTTTCTTTTCCTTTACAGCCTGCTATTAATGCGGCCGCAAGTAGGACAGCGAACGAAACATAATTTAACTTTTTCATATCAATATGGAATTTTGGTTATGCAATTTACAATAATGCAATTAATAGGCCACTCTGATTGACACAGATTTTATTATCTCAATATAATGCTTAATGGATACAAAAAAGGCCATAATTACTGCAAAATTGCATTTAGTAATTCGGGCAATTTTTCCTTTTCCAGTGTTTCTAACGATTTGTTATAAGCCTCCTGGCTTGATCTTTCGTAGTCCAGACTAAACCCTTTAATGCGGTCCAATGTTGTCGCATAAATCTCTTTGTTATCGCGGGCTGTAGAAACCCGGATCAACGCAGTTACATAGGTGATGTAAATACTGCCTGACACTGCACCCTTTTCAGAGTTTGCATTTATATCCAGCGACAGTTCGGCTTTACTTCTGTCATCCGTGAATTCAAAACCTGAATTTGTTAAGAAATTCTTTACACGATTTGTTATTTGTTGATTTGATTTATCCACGCCTAAACTCTTCTCACTGGAAGTAATATAAACCAACGGTCTGGCCACCCTCATCAATACGGTAGCCTTTGGTACTACCATCTTACTGGCTATAAGCGAATAGATATCATCCGTATTACCCTGCCCCGCAAAACTCATCATATCTACTTTTACAGCCATGGTTTGCTCAATGTCCCGCGAGCTGATCTTCGTCAATAGAATTTTTGCCTGACCGGTTGGGTCGGTCTTATAATTTGGAAAAACATCACCCGCTCCTTTTTCGAAGGCTGCTGTTAATGGGAGGTCTGGTATGGCTTTACGCGAACCCTTTTCAACCACTTTGGTTACAACAGCAAGGTCACTTTGAGCCACTCTCCGGTTCAACATGATTTCACCCGGGTCCACACTCAATTCTATTTTATCGAGCAGCAATTGCATGCTGGCGATTATCTCATTAGTTAATAAAATCTCCTTCTCTTCAAATACCAATCGGATGGGCTCAGCCAGGTATTTTTCAATGGCCCGGAAACCCTGATAATAAAATCCTAATGCCAAAACGGATTCGCCTTTCCGTTCTGCCTCCTTGGCTTTGGTAAAAAAATCCAGGCCCAAGGCTACCGCATCACGCTTTTGTTGATCCTTGATATCCTTATAGCGTTGTTTTGAAAGGCGGTAATAAACCCAATAGTTTCGTTCATCTTCCCAGGCATCAACTTGTTCAAACTCCTGGATCTCATCGGCCACGGTTGTCTGAATAATCTGCTCATATTTCTCCTGAAACTCTTTGTTAGCGTCAATCTGGCTGAGCACTGAAGTAGAAGAAATATTTACTTTAATCTCGGAAACCAGATCTTCCAAAGCGCTTTTCTTCGCTGATTGAATGTAATTGTTTGAGCCATCTCTGGTGGAGTGACCTATACCAATATAATAAGAAGCCGATACTGGCTTAGCGGTCAGCCATTCTGGTTTGGGATTTTGTAAATCTGATTTAAGTGAGGAATTGGTTACGGATGGGCTACATCCTGCCAAAATCAAGAGTAAAAAAAGAATCTGTTTCACAGAATTAAAAGGGGCATGGTTTCGTTAGTACGAATATACCATATCTATGCCAAATCATGGATTTTAATTAAATCTTCAGGCAAAAAAATTGGACAGAACGGTTTTAGGCGAATTTTTTTAACTTTAAAACGTAAACCATAGAGATATGAAAAAGATTTTTGGGTTGGTGGTGTTTGGAATGCTTTGGATCTCTTGCCAGGAAAGCGAAAATATAAATGAATTCACCGGAAACGAAACGACCTACTCACTTCAGCCTGGATCTGACTACGACATCTCGGGTACTGTTACCCTTAAAGAGCGCAGGGATGGAACCTCTACCGTACTTGTGAACCTTACCGGAACATCGGGCAATAATAAATTACCCTTGCATTTACACTTAGGAGATATCTCAACACCTGGTGCTGATGTAGCCGCTTTACTAAATCCTGTGGAAGCAAAAACCGGAACAAGTGAAACCATTTTAACACAATTAGCTGACGAAACTTCCGTATCATATGCCGACCTGATCAAACTGGAAGCTTGTGTTAAAGTTCACCTTGCTGACACAGGTCCGGAAAGGGATATTGTTTTGGCAGGCGGAAATATTGGTGAATCCGTTGGAAAGGCGGCAACTTCCGGAAGACTAGGAGTTGGGGTGTGTAAGAGCGAATAGTTCAAAATCTTTCACAACTCCGACAAATTTGGAGTATATCTAAATAGTATATACCTTTAAGCAAAGGGAATACTATGAAAAATCTATCATTAAAACTTGAGGACGACATTTTCCAGGAGACTGAGAAAATCGTGAGCAAAGTAAAAAAGAACCGGAACAGGTATATCAATGAAGCTATCGAATTCTACAATCGTCTGCATAGACGCAGACTACTTTCAAAACAGTTGAGTAAGGAATCAAAAATAGTTGCCAAGAACTCCCTAGAGGTTTTGGCTGAGTTTGAAAAGCTGAAGGATGAAGATTAGGCAATTCGAAATCTGGATTGCTGACCTAAATCCAAGAATGGGGACAGAAGCTGGAAAAATACGACCAGTTATTATTGTTCAAACGGACTTGTTAAATAAAGAGCATCCATCGACCATCGTTTGCCCCATTACAACAAACGTAAAACCGGACTCAGAGATACTGCGTGTTCACCTTAAAAAATCAAAGTTCGGACTCAAAGAGGACTGTGACATAATGATTGACCAAGTTAGAACCATTGATAACAAAAGATTTGTGAAAAAAGTCGGAGAAATAGAAAGCGATACGGCTGACAAGGTTAGAGAGAATTTGAAAATAGTTTTGGACTTGGACTAACAGGCACATGAAACGCTAACAAAGTGTATAAACAATAACATGAAAACTTATCCTGTAGGGTCAGAGGATCTTCATTAAACAAAAAGCCCGGTCGTCCCGGGCTATAAAATTGTTTCTCCAAATTCTAATCCCCTCCACCACCAGTTTCAATCTTGTAAGAACTTAACATGGCCCCAAAATACTCGCGGTTCATACGCGCAATATTTGTAATCTTTATTCCTTTAGGACATTCCGCTTCGCAGGCATAGGTATTGGTACAAGAACCAAATCCTTCGGCATCCATTTGAGCAACCATGCGCTCTACACGTTCTTTGCGCTCAGGCTGACCCTGCGGAAGCAATGCAAACTGCGAAATCTTAGCACCGACAAATAACATAGCTGAAGCATTCTTGCAGGCCGCTACACACGCTCCGCAACCAATGCATTGGGCTGCGTCCATAGCTTCGTCAGCGATATGCTTGGGAACCGGTATTTCATTGGCATCGGGTACGCCACCTGTATTCACGCTTACATAACCCCCTGCCTGTTGAATCCGATCGAAGGCTGTGCGGTCAACCATTAAATCCTTAATAATCGGAAAAGCATTGGCACGCCACGGTTCGATGGTAATAGTTTCTCCATCCTTAAATGTGCGCATGTGAAGCTGGCACGTGGTGGTTTGCAACGGACCGTGCGGACGACCGTTGATATATAAACTACACACGCCACAAATTCCTTCGCGGCAATCATGGTCGAACGTTACGGGCTCTTCGCCTTTCTTAATCAGGTCCTGATTAAGCACGTCCAACATTTCCAGAAAAGACATATCCGAAGAAACATGATCTAACGAATAGGTCTTAAACTGGCCCTTGGTATTTCTGCCTTGTTGCCGCCAGATTTTTAATGTTATTTTCATAATCCTACTTATAGCTTCGTTGAGTTAACTTAACATTCTCGAATATGAGTTCATCTTTGTGAAGTGTTTCCGGTTGATCGCCTTTGTACTCCCAGGCAGATGCATAGGCAAACTCATCGTCTTTACGCATCGCTTCACCATCGGGTGTTGCAGACTCTTCGCGGAAGTGACCGCCACATGATTCGCTGCGACTCAATGCATCATCCACCATCAATTCACCCAGTTCGAGGAAGTCTGCCACACGGCCAGCCTTCTCCAGTTCCTGGTTAAGCTCGTTGGTAGAACCCAGTACATTAACATTCGTCCAGAATTCTGCCCGCAGTTCTTGAATCAATTTTTTTGCCTTCTTCAATCCGGCTTCGTTGCGCGACATGCCGCAATAATCCCACATGATCAAACCTAGCTGACGATGGAATTCATCCACTGTCTTCTTACCTTTAATATTTAACAATCGATTTACATCTGCTTGTACCTTATCCATTCCTTCTTTAAAGGCAGGATGATCTGTTCCGATTTTATCATTCCATCCTATGGTAGCGAGGTAATCACCAATCGTATATGGAATTACAAAGTAACCATCGGCTAACCCCTGCATCAGGGCACTGGCACCTAAACGATTTGCTCCATGATCAGAGAAGTTGGCTTCACCCAGGCAATATAACCCGGGCACGGTGGTCATCAGGTTATAATCAACCCACAACCCGCCCATGGTATAATGCACGGCCGGGAAAATCATCATCGGAACTTCATAGGGATTGTCTCCGGTAATCTGCTTATACATGTCAAACAAATTACCATACTTCGATTCAATCGTCTGTTTTCCATCGCGCTTGATAGCATCTGCAAAGTCCATGAATACCGCCAACCCTGTGGCACCTACTCCCCGACCTTCATCACATACATTTTTTGCATTGCGCGATGCCACATCGCGCGGCACCAGGTTTCCAAAGGAAGGATATCTTCTTTCCAGAAAGTAATCGCGATCTTCTTCTTTTATGTTCGCAGCGTCTTTTGCTTTCAAACCCTTCATAGCAGTCTTAGGCACCCATACCCGACCATCGTTTCGCAACGACTCCGACATCAGGGTAAGTTTGGATTGGTGATCTCCCGAAACCGGGATACAGGTTGGGTGAATTTGGGTAAAACATGGATTGCCGAAGAATGCTCCTTTCTTATGGGCACGCCATACTGCAGAAGCATTACAAGCTTTGGCACTGGTGGAAAGATAAAACACATTTGAGTAACCCCCTGTGCAAAGCAACACTGCGTGTGCACTATGCGATTCTATTTTGCCTGTCACCAGGTCACGGGTGATTATACCGCGAGCCTTTCCGTCCACGGTAATAATGTCGAGCATTTCTGTGCGGGTAAACATCGTTACCTTGCCGGCAGCGATTTGTCTATTCAGTGCACTATACGCTCCCAACAATAATTGCTGTCCGGTCTGTCCGCGCGCATAAAAAGTTCTTGACACCTGAGCCCCACCAAAAGAACGGTTAGCCAGCAAACCACCATACTCACGTGCAAAAGGAACACCTTGTGCCACACACTGGTCTATAATGCTCACACTCACTTCCGCCAGTCGGTGAACATTCCCTTCCCGGGCACGGTAGTCGCCACCTTTTATTGTATCATAGAACAAACGGTAAACACTATCACCATCATTCTGATAATTCTTGGCGGCATTGATTCCGCCCTGAGCAGCAATACTGTGTGCTCTCCGCGGACTATCATGATAAGTAAAGGCTTTAACCTTATACCCTAACTCAGCCAGTGAGGCAGCGGCTGAGGCTCCGGCTAACCCGGTACCAACCACAATGATCTCATACTTTCTCTTGTTGGATGGATTAACCAGCTTCAGATTGAATTTATGCTTGGTCCACTTTTCCCCTAACGGTCCTTCCGGAATTTTCGAATCTAGCTTCATGTTCTATGATTGAAGTTTTTTAAATCTGTGTACTTAATGCTTAAACAAAAAACATCCAAATTGGAATGAGCGCAAACGCAGCGGGCACAATCACTGCAAAGCTCCTTCCAACGAAGTTAATAACAGGATTGTATTTCATATGGTTTAACCCTAATGTTTGAAATGCGCTGGTAAAGCCGTGCCATAAATGAAAAGCCAGCCCAATCATGCACACAACATATAAGATTACATACCACGCCTCCGAAAATGCCAACGAAACAATTGCATAAAGATCTTTTACTTCTACGCCATCATACGTAGCCGTGGGTATTCCACCCCAGTGCATTTGGGCCCAGAAATCTTTCATGTGAATAATCAGAAAAATTAGAATCAGCGTTCCTAAAATACCCATGTTGCGGGATGCCAGAGACGATGATTTGCCTGTTATGGCATAAGATTGATTTCCTCGCGCTGCACGATTTTGCCGGGTAAGCACAATGGCCATGAAAATATGCAAGAGTATGAAGGCATAGTTTCCGTAGGAGATTACTTTGATGAGTGGGTTGGTGGTCATGAATTTGGCATAGATATTAAATGCCTGCCCGCCATCCTCTTTGAGCAATTGTAAATTGCCCGCCAGGTGAACGGCCAGAAAAAGAATCAGAAAAAGCCCGGTAAGAGCCATCAATACTTTTCTTCCAAGCGAACTTGAAAAAAGATCAAGAAACCATTTCATAGTATTAGGTTGAGCTTAATGTTGAATTAAATCAAAAATACTTCGCAAAACCATACCAAACAATCGGTTGTTGCATTTTAAACTATTCTAAATAGAGTTGTCTAACAGATTGTGCGAAAATCAAGATCAGAATTACTCAGGCGGTGGTAAGTTTTAAAGACCAAATTCTTTAAGGAAGGACTTTATACAACTTCATAAAGGGTGGCGGGGTATTAGGCTCAAGATTACATAAATTATAAATTTGATAATCAATCACTTACAATATTATATTCGCAGAGGAATTTCCTATTAAACGATGATGGCAGGTTGGTTAATAGAATTAAATTTACATCCGACAACCACTGACTGTCTTCCATCATGTATTTGATTTTCGACACGGAGACCACCGGTCTGCCGCATAATAAAACTGCACCCATTACTGACCTAGATAACTGGCCACGGCTGGTTCAGATTGCCTGGCAACTTCATGATCACAAAGGCACGCTATTATCACAACAAAACTTCATTGTAAAACCGGAAGGATTTGATATTCCCTTTAAGGCTGAGCAAGTGCACGGGATCTCCACGAAGCGTGCACTGGAAGAAGGGTATGACTTACTTCACGTATTAACAGAATTAAACAAGGACCTGTTAAAGTCGCAATTGCTGGTTGGCCATAATATTGAGTTTGACATTAATATTATTGGAGCTGAGCTCCTCCGTCAATCGCTGGATACGGCTTATTTTCTTTCGCTTCAAAAACTTGATACCGGAATTGCAGCAACAGAATTTTGTCAACTGGCCGGGGGCATGGGTGGCAAACTTAAAATGCCACGGCTTACTGAACTTCACGAAAAGTTATTTGGCGTTCCCTTTAAAGATGCTCATGATGCTTCTTACGATGTTGATGCAACCGCCCGGTCCTTCTTTGGACTGATCAGCAAAAAGGTAGTAAACCCTTTCGATGCAACATCGATAGAAGACATCAATTATGAAGAGCCTAATCTGGAAGCCGGTAATTCAGCCAAGCGGGAGAAGAAGAAGTCAAGCGAATATTCAACAGATTCAATAAAAAAAGGTCTTACCGAAAAACCGTTCTGCCATTTACATCTTCACTCGCAATATTCGGTATTGCAAGCTGTGCCCGATGTTTATGAGATCATCGCGAAAGCAAAAGAACAAAATATGCCCGCTGTTGCCGTAACCGATCTCGGCAATATGTATGGCGCCTTCAAGTTTGTAAGCGAAGCATTAAAACATGGCATCAAACCTATTGTAGGTTGTGAGTTTTACATTTCAGAGGATCGCAAAAAGCTAAAATTCACCAAAGACAATCCGGATAAACGCTACCATCAGGTGCTGTTGGCTAAAAACAAAGTGGGTTACCAGAATCTCGCCAAGTTAAGTTCCATTGGTTTTATAGAAGGCTTGTATGGAATTTATCCGAGAATCGACAAAGAACTTATTAAGCAATATAAAGAAGGGATCATAGCCACAACCGGTGGACTCGCTAGTGAAATTCCATACCTGATACTTCATGTAGGAGAAAAGCAGGCCGAAGAAGTTTTTATCTGGTGGCATCAATTATTGGGTGCTGACTTCTACATTGAACTTAACCGACATGACACACGTGAAGAAGACCGCGTTAATGAAACGTTACTCAAGTTTGCGAAAAAGCATGATGTAAAATATTTCGCTGCCAATGAATGCTTCTATTTAGAGAAAGAAGAATCAAACGCACACGATGTTTTATTGTGCATTAAAGAAGGCGAGTTTCAGTCTACACCCATAGGTTCTGGTCGGGGCACCCGGTATGGGTTGCCCAACAATAATTTCTATTTCAAGTCGCAGGAAGAAATGAAATCGCTCTTTCATGATCTTCCCGAGTCGATTGAAACGATTAGTGAGATTGTTGAGAAAATAGAAACGTATGAGTTAAAGAGGAACGTGCTGCTTCCCAAGTTCACCATCCCTGAAAACTTCAACAGTGAAGACGAGTATTTAAAACACCTGACGTATGAAGGTGCCAAACGAAGATACCCGGAACTGACTCCCGAAATTAAAGAGCGTATTGATTTTGAATTGGAAACGATCAGGAAAACGGGTTATCCCGGATACTTTCTTATCGTACAGGATTTTACCGGGAAGGCAAGAGAAATGGGAGTGTCCGTGGGGCCGGGACGTGGCTCTGCTGCCGGATCGGCTGTTGCTTATTGCACAGGCATTACCAATGTCGATCCTATTGCTTACGACTTACTGTTTGAGCGCTTTCTAAATCCTGACCGTGTATCGCTGCCCGATATTGATATTGACTTTGATGATGAAGGTCGCGACCGCGTGTTGAAATATGTTATTGAAAAATATGGTCATGATCAGGTAGCTCAGATTATTACCTATGGCACCATGGCTGCAAAATCTTCCATCCGGGATTGTGCCAGGGTTATGGAATTACCCTTAAGTGAAGCGAACAACATGGCCAAGTTGATTCCGGAACGACCCGGAACCTCGCTGGAGAAAGCCTTCGAAGAAGTAAAGGAACTGAATGAGCTAAAAAAGGGTACTGATCTTAAGTCGCAGGTTCTCAAACAAGCTATTGTGCTTGAAGGGTCACTGCGCAATACGGGCACACATGCCTGTGGAGTAATTATTACTCCGGATGCCTTAACCAATTTTGTTCCGGTATCGACAGCGAAAGATTCTGACATGCTGGTAACACAGTTTGATAACAGTGTTGTTGAAAGTGCCGGTATGTTGAAGATGGACTTTTTAGGGCTTACTACCCTCACCATCATTAAGACGGCTATCAAAAACATTAAGAAAAGGAAAGGTATTGACATAGACATTGACAAGATTCCGCTCGATGATGTAAAGACCTATCAACTTTATCAGCGCGGTGATACAACCGGAACGTTCCAGTTTGAATCGGATGGGATGCAGAGTTACCTGCGCGGACTAAAACCCGATAAGTTCGAAGATCTAATCGCCATGAATGCGCTCTACAGGCCGGGCCCTATGGAATACATTCCTGCCTTCATTGCACGCAAGCATGGCCGGGAGCCCATCAAGTACGATCTGCCGGTAATGGAAGAATACCTGAAAGACACTTATGGTATTACTGTTTATCAGGAACAGGTGATGTTGCTTTCACAAACCCTTGCCAACTTCTCGAAGGGTGATGCTGATGTGCTGCGTAAGGCCATGGGTAAGAAGCAGAAAGAAGTACTCGACAAAATGAAGGACAAGTTCATAGCCGGATGTAAAACAAACGGCCATGACGAACGTGTTGCGGAGAAAGTCTGGAAAGACTGGGAAGCTTTTGCACAATACGCCTTTAACAAATCGCACTCCACTTGTTATTCATTAGTAGCTTATCAAACCGCTTACCTGAAAGCAAATTACCCGGCTGATTATATGGCAGCCATACTAACGCATTCTCAAAGCAATCTGGATAACGTAACTTATTTTATTGAAGATTGTCGCAAGCAAGGCATTGAAGTGCTTGGCCCGCATGTCAATGAGTCGGGGGTAAACTTTGAAGTGAATAAGCAAGGACAAATTCGCTTTGGGTTAGGTGCCATTAAAGGTGCTGGTGAAGCAGCCGTGGAAGCCATTATTATTGAACGCGATGCCCACGGACCTTACAAAGATCTTTTTGATTTCGCCAAGCGGTTAAGTCAACGGGCTGTCAACAAAAAAACTTTTGAATGTCTTGCCTTATCAGGAGCTCTTGATTGTTTTACCGAATATCACAGGAGACAATATATCGCTGCTAAAGACGGTGATATGTCGCTCACGGAAAAAGTAATTCGCTACTCAAGCAAGATGCATCAGGAAGCACAAAGTGCTCAAGCGAGTTTATTTGGTGCCTCAACAGGAACGCAAATGCCAGCCCCCAAGATTGAGCCCATCGAACCCTTTAGTGAGATAGAGAAGCTCCACTTTGAAAAAGAAGTTGTGGGT
Organism: Cyclobacteriaceae bacterium; assembly: GCA_041736555.1. Lineage (GTDB taxonomy): Bacteria > Bacteroidota > Bacteroidia > Cytophagales > Cyclobacteriaceae > ELB16-189. The sequence continues at coordinate 153,314 of JBGSTJ010000019.1, read as the reverse complement.
GTTTATATCTCCGGCCATCCCTTAGATAATTTTAAATTTGAGATGGATATCTTCTGCACAACTTCGGTTACTACACTCAATGACATTGATGGCCTGGAAGGCAAAGAATGTAAAGTAGGTGGTATTGTTTCCAGTGTTGAGCACCGCATGACAAAAACCGGGCGACCTTTTGGAAAGCTTGTATTGGAAGATTACAGTGGAAAATTTGAATTTATGTTGTGGAGTGATGATTACATGAAATTCAAAGCCTTCCTCATGCCAGGATTGTTCCTATTCATTGAAGGTGGGGTAGTACGCAAATCGTGGGGTGATCAAAATCTGGAATTTAAAATCCGGAACATAGAATTATTGAATGAGTTGGGTTCCAAGCGGGTACAAGGACTGGCATTACGTTGCCAGGTAGATGCAATCTCGACTTCGTTTATTGAAAAACTCGAAAAACTCTGCAAGAAAAATTCTGGTAACTCTACACTTACATTCTATTTGAAGGATGAAACGGAAGGAATACAAGCCGAACTACTTTCCCGATCGTGCCGGATAAAAGTAAGTAACGATTTTATCAAAGAACTTAAACGGCTAAGTGAGGTTGGCGTAGTTACTGATAAATCAGAGACTCGGTGGTTAACCGAAACGGTAACCAAACCCGTGCTTACAGAAAAAACTGAAATTGGAACAATTTCTCCTACCTTTATGTTGGAGACAGTAGATTCATCAGATTGATAAAATAAACACTTTAATACACTTATATCATGGGTAAAACATTGGAACTCAACGACTCTAATTTTGATCAGGTAATAAACACCGATAAACCTGTTTTGGTTGACTTTTGGGCTGAGTGGTGCGGCCCTTGCAAAATGATTGGACCGGTAGTGGAAGAACTGGCGGGCGATTATGAAGGCAAGGCAGTAGTTGCCAAGCTCAATGTAGATGAAAATCCGCAGGTTACGGCTCGATTCGGTGTTCGCTCTATACCTACACTGCTGGTTTTCAAAAATGGCCAGGTGGTGGATAAGCAAGTCGGTGCTGTTCCTAAATCTGTGCTTTCGCAAAAACTACAGGCGCAGGTGGTTTAATATCAACTCAAAAAAAGAACCCCACTTCGTTTTCACGGAGTGGGGTTTTTAGTTTATTAACCTTTAGAATAACCAGGCCTTCGCTTCGCAGAAGTCTACGGGCCTGTTTGAGTAAGTGTCTCGCACACTATAATTAAGAGTTACCTCATTTAAAAATACAGTACCCACGCCTTCAATCTCATAACCATTCACATACTGGCGTGAGATATAAATCTTATTGTTTATTATTTCAGCCCGTACATCCACACCGGCATTGTAGAAATTTTCAATAATGATATCCGAAGAATTATAAGCATTCGCAGATTTGCGGATGTAAATATTGAACCGGATAGATTCATTATAGGTTTGACTGTATTCTTCAATTCGATAAGAGCCAGTCACCCGGTCGCGATCATCATAACGAGGTTCTACGACCAGAATATCACAAGAGGTAAGAACCAAGCCTGCAATCAGAAGTAGTACGGTGGATTTCATGTGTTAATAATTTAATTTGATGTCACATGGAATTTGCATTTAGATTTTTCATACCGTTGGTATGGCTTTCTATATGCTCATTTCATAATGCAATTGTTTACAGACATAAAAACAATTGACAGGCCAAACCCTGTGCAACGGGTTTGGTAGTTATGCCACTGAAATATCAATTCATGATTATCAATGGGTTATAAATTAAACTGCCCCGAACCAGTCGGGGCAGTCGAGCTTAAAAAATGGGTTAAACTCAGTTTAAAAAATAAGGCACTCCGGCACCGGCAAAAAATATTTACCACCAACAACCACTACGAATGGAGTAAAAACCAGTCGTGCCGGATATGCCATAACGTTACCCCTGGAGGCTGACCAAAAAGTCAAAATATCACTCGAAGTGTCATTCCGGGCTTGACCCGGAATCCCGAATTGTGCGCACTCTGCGGGATCGCGGCTCAAAGGCCGCGATGACAGATTGACTTTTTTGTCAGCCTCGTGAGGGCTAGTCCACATTATCATGCAGAAACTTATTGTTACCTAAAAGATTATTATCATCGTTTAGGTTATAGCGCGAGATAAATGGCTCAGAAGAATGAGGTACGTTATCCATTTTCACCCCTCTTCTTAAATAGGCAGGCAGCGTCCACTTTTCATTGAACTCTTCTTTTGTCATTTCATTCTTCTTGCTTGCTTTCAATTTCTCCCTGCGTTGACGTGCTTGTTCCTTCAGGCGTGCTTTGGTTCTCCGAATTTCCATCATTCCTTCTTCGTTGATCACCTGATCCGCGGAGATTTCCTTGCCTACTTCAAATTCATCTTCCTCATCGCGAAACAAACTCTCTTCACCCTGATCTTCCTGATTTGAATTTGACTCTGTATTGTTGAATAAGTCAAAAACATAAGATCGTTCCTCAGCCTGCTTTTCATCATTTGGATGAATCTCTGGTGATTTCTTATCACGTTGTTCCTCTTTATTGTGATCTGATTTTCCATCACCTTTCAGTCCTTCGTTATCAGACCGTACCTTAAGTTGTATATCCAGATTCTGTTGATTAACCGAATTATCAACGGAACCAAACAAGGAAATCTGAGAGCGATCCAGTTCATGTACTTTTTTCTCTTCCGGTCGTTTTTGAATTCTACCTTCCGCTAAAAAACCGGTAGCAATTACCGTAACCCGTATGCGGTCGCTTAACCCTGGATCCACGCCATGACCAAAAATTACTTCTGCCTCATCACCTGCTTGTTGCTGGATATATTCTGTGATGGTTGTTAATTCATCCATTTGCAATTCAGCTTCTTCACCCGATATGATAGATAAGAGAATTCTCTTAGCACCCATGATGTCATGATTATCTAACAACGGTGAGGCCAATGCCTGCTCAGCTGCTTTGAGAGCACGGTTATCTCCACGGGTTTCGGCCGAGCCCATTACTGCTGCACCGGCATCCAACATCACCGTGCGCACATCCTGAAAGTCAACATTGACGTAACCTGTGAGTGTGATTATTTCCGCAATGCCTTTCGCAGCAGTTGTCAAAACGTTATCTGCTTCGCCAAACGCCTGACCGATGGCGAGGTTGCCATAGATCTCACGAAGTTTATCATTGAGAATGATCAGCACGGTATCACAACTGGAGCGAAATGCTTCAATTCCTAATTCTGCCTGCGTCATTTTTTTCTTTCCTTCGAAAGAGAATGGGGCCGTAACAATCCCTACCGTAAGGATGTCCATGTCCTTGGCAATCTTAGCAATTACCGGAGCTGCACCCGTACCCGTGCCACCACCCATTCCCGCAGTAACAAAAACCATTTTAGTACCCACCAGCATTTCGCGGATTTGTTCTTTACTTTCAATGGCAGCTGCGCGACCTACTTCAGGGTTAGCCCCACAGCCAAGACCTTCGGTAAGATTGACTCCAAGCTGAAGCTTGTTGGGCACCGGACTGCTGTTCAATGCCTGCAGATCGGTGTTGGCCACTACGAACTCGACATCCTTGATGCCTTGTCGAAACATGTGGTTCACCGCGTTGCTACCTCCACCGCCCACACCGATTACTTTAATAATCGACTTATGATGTTTGGGAAGGTCAAATTTGTATCCTGTTACTGGTTCAAACATGACTATTTTGATTTAGTGGTTAATTCAATATTCATTTTTTCCATCGAGGTCATCGATCAAAAGACCTTTCGTTTTATTTAAAATGTTGGAGAAGAAATCAGAAGCAGGATTCACCTTTTCCTTTTTGATCTTCACAACTTTCTGCAAACCTTTTGCTTCCTTGTAGCGTTCTTCGCGTTCGTCCAACGAACGGAACCCTGAAAGCACAAGTCCCACCGATGTAGCATACATCGGACTTTTCACAGCCTCCATTTTGCTTTTTCCTAAATGTTCATTGGGATATCCAATGCGTGCATCCATGCCCGTCATATACTCAACCAACTGCTTGAGGCAACTCAATTGAGAGCCACCACCCGTAATTACAATTCCACCTGCAAGTCGATTTTCAAATCCGGAATTAATGATTTCCGTATGCGCCATTTCAATAATCTCTTCCATGCGAGCTTGAATAATACTCGAAAGATTCTTTACTGAAATTTCCTTAGCCGTTCTGTTTCTAATGCCAGGGATTGAAACAATTTCGTTGGGACTTGCCTCTTCGGCAATTGCTTTCCCAAAACGAGTCTTCAATTGTTCGGCTTGTTTTGCCATCACCATCAACCCGTGTTGAATGTCATTGGTTAAAATATTTCCCCCGAAAGGAATAACGGCAGTATGGCGAATGATACTATCATGAAATACCGCAATGTCCGTTGTGCCACCACCAATATCAATTAAACAAACACCAGCTTCTTTTTCTTCTTCACTTAACACGGCTAAGCTAGAGGCCAGTGGTTCAAGAATTAAATCTTCTATTTCAAGCCCTGCTCTCCGAACACATTTATTGATGTTGTTAATCGCGCTGGTTTGAGCTGTTATAATATGGAAGTCTGCTTCCAACTTTACCCCACTCATACCTACCGGATCTTTAATACCTTCTTCATAATCCACAATATAATCCTGTGGCATTACGTGAATGATTTCACTGCCAGGTGGAATTACAATGCGATACATATCTTCTGTTAACCGGTTAACATCTTCAATGCTAACCTCATCGTCTTTGGAGCTGCGGGTAATGCTGCCATGATGAATGGAGCTGCGGATATGCTGACCCGCAATACCAACGTTTACAACGCCAATATCGATGCCTGACATGTCGCTGGCTTCTTTTACAGCTTTCTCAATGGCAAACACTGTTTTATCAATGTTTGTTACGATGCCCTTGATTACGCCCTCAGATTCCGCTTTGCCCATGCCAAGTACTTCGAGTTTACCAAACTCATTTTTGCGACCGACAATTGCACAGATCTTGGTTGTTCCAATATCAAGACCTACTACTATTTTTTCATTTTCCATGACTCTATGTTGTTAGTGGTTGTTTTTCTTTATTTTTTTAATCTGTATTCTCAAAATCATTTGACCTTCCAATCGGCATTTCAAAAAACCTCTAAGTCCTAATACCCCATGCCTAATACCCAAATCCTTTATGCCTATTCCGCAATCACTTGTCCTTCATATTCAAGATTCACACGCTCATACCGTGTCCAGCCGCGCTGCGGAAGTATCTCTTTATAAAAGATCATCAATTTTTTAAATTTTGATTCTATCTCTTCCGCTTTACCAAACTGAACGACCTGCCGCGTCATCTGAGGATAGATTGTAATCTTACCTGAGCTGTTGATTTCCAATTGTGCTATCTGTGCCTTCCAGAATTTATCTTCATTTACAAATTCAATCAAATCCAGTAACTGTTTCCCAGCTTCAAACTTGTTGAGATCTTCGTTTTCTAATAATGTCTTGACATAACCACCGCTAATCAATACAACCCGCGAGGTATAATTTTCTGACACGGGCATGATCACACCATCTTCTGCGATGTAAGCGTCTGGGGCATTTTCCTGAACGATTCTGGCAATGGGTCTGCGTAACTCAACATTGACAATCAGGTTACCTTTCAAATCGCCAAATAAATCAGCATCCAGAATATGTTTGTCATACTTCAACCGGGTCTCAATTGCCTTCAGGTTAATATGATCCAGGCTTGTGCCCTTGATCGCTTGTCCGCTTCCTTCAACCAACTTCATGATATCTGCTTCATCCAGAAAATGATTTTCAGTTGTATTGTCCAGTTCAATCACAATGTCTTTACATAACAATCCATCTTGTTTATGCTCACTGAAGGCAATCAAAAATGAAATAGCCAGCACCGATACAGCCACCTTTATTTCTTTTCGAATGTTTAGTTTCCACTTCATTTCACTTGCGACTTAATATTTCTTTGATAGGCTTTACGAATGTGTCAATATCTCCAGCCCCAACCGTTGCCAACACTTCAACTTCCAAATCTTCTACTTTTTGAAGCAGGTCATTTTTGTTACACCTGATCTTAACCGGACTGGTAATATCCTTGAAGAGCATATCCGAGGTAACACCCGGAATCGGTTCTTCTCTGGCCGGATAGATATCCATCAACAAGACTTCATCCGCCAGGCTCAGACTTTTTGAAAATTCCTCCGCAAAATCGCGTGTACGTGTAAAAAGATGCGGTTGAAAAATTACTGTTATCTTTTTGCCCTTATACATTTCTTTGAGCGATCGAAGAAAGGCTTCAATCTCAGCCGGATGATGTGCATAGTCATCGATGTAAATCCGTTCAGGCTTGCGGATGATAAATTCAAATCGTCTTTTCACTCCACGAAATGATGCCAAAGCCTCGCGGATTGTTTTTTCATCAATGCCAAACTTAAGCGCCACCAGCGTGGCCGCGATGGCATTCTCCATATTATGAAAACCAGGGACACCGAGCTGTATCTTTTCAACCTTCCTGGCTAAACCAATAAGATCGAATTCAAAAAATCCGCTATTCGCGGTAATATTGCCGGCAAAAAATTGTCCCCGGCTCATGCCATAAGTCTCTTTATGAATATGTGTGGCCTCATTGGCCAACAACGCAATTGATTCATGAATGATGAGATTTCCCTTTTTATTTATCTGACTGATAAATTCTTTATAGGAACTTAACATCTGCAGGTGATCTCCATAAATATCAAGATGATCCGCATCGGCAGAGGTGACCACCGCTGTATGTGGAAAGAGTCGCAAGAATGAACGATCAAATTCATCAGCCTCAGCCACCACAATGGTGTCTTCATTGACTTCACCATTCATTACCAGGTTCGATTCATAGTTGGAGGTAATGCCACCCAGAAACGCTACCATATTCTTGCCGGCTGATTTTAAAATATGTGCAATCAGGGAAGAGGTTGTTGTCTTGCCGTGAGTACCAGCAACCGCAATGGTTTTATAGTTTTTAGTTAACAGACCCAATACTTCCGATCGCTTCAAAATAGTATACCCTTGCTCCTTCAGGTACGCATGCTCTATATGATTTTTAGGAATAGCCGGAGTGAAAATCACAAGTGTTTTTTCTTTGCTGATATAACCGGGAATAAACTCAATCTTATCCTCAAAATGAATTTCCATTCCTTCTTCAAGCAATTCATGAGTAAGCGGTGTAGGAGTTCGATCATATCCTGCTACACGCAAACCCTTATGCTTAAACCACCGTGCAATAGCGCTCATGCCAATGCCTCCGATGCCTAAAAAATAAATACTATCGTATTGATCCAGTTTCACAATTATGCTATCAGTTTTTCAATTTCATCTACAATATTTTCCGTTGCCTTAGGTTTACCCATCCGGCTTACGTTTTCAGAGAGTGAATCGCACAGTTGTTGATCATAAATCAATTTCAATGATTCACTCACCAGTAAATTTTTAGCTTCTGTATCTTTTATCATGCGGGCTGCTCCTTCATTCACCAACGTCATCGCATTCTTTGTTTGATGATCTTCAGCCACATTCGGTGAAGGAACTAAAATGCATGGCCGCTTGGCCAGACAAATTTCTGATATCGCAAGCGCCCCCGCTCGAGAAATCACAACATCTGAAGCAGCATAAGCCAAATCCATTTGCTTTAAGAAATCATGCACGCGTATTCTACGTAAATCTTTATCCTGAATTTGCGCTTTCACACTTTCATAATACGCTTTACCTGTTTGCCAAATTACCTGCACCTGCGAATCAACCAGTCTATCAATCCCTTCCAGAATACTTTCGTTGATGGTACGAGCCCCTAAGCTGCCACCCAAAATCAATAGTGTTTTTTCATTAGGGGAAAATCCGAAGTGATTTAAGGCTACTTCTCTCTTTGAATTCAGGTCAAGAATATCCTTTCGCACCGGATTACCTGTGAAAACAATTTTATTCTTAGGAAAGTAATTCTCCATATTAGGATATGCGACACACACTTTCTGAACTTTTGCTCCTAACTGTTTATTCGTAAGTCCCGCATATGAATTCTGTTCCTGGATAAGCGAGGGTATATTATTCCGGGTAGCTGCCAATAAAATCGGTCCGCTAGCATACCCACCAGTGCCGATCACTGCATGAGGTTTGAATTTTTTAAGTATACCCCTTGCCTTGAAATAACTTGATATCAATTTGATTGGAAACGCCAGATTGGACAACGTCAACTTTCTTTGCAAACCGCTAATCCAAAGACCAATGATTTTGTATCCTGCTTCCGGTACACGGGTCATTTCCATTCTTCCTGTCGCACCAACGAAAAGAATCTCAGCATCGGCATGACGAGCTTTAAATTCGTTAGCAATCGCAAGGGCCGGAAATATATGGCCACCTGTGCCTCCGCCTGTAATGATTAAACGATATGGTACCTCACCCCCAGCCCCTCTCCGATGGAGAGGGGTGACGGTTGCACCTGACTTTATATCGTTATTAAAACTTTCCATTGCGTTCTTAAAAAATCTTAGGCAGCTTTCGCATCCATTCTCTTTTCCTTCACTTTTATTTCTTCGGTGCTTGTCTTTTGTCCCCAATTCTCCTCTTGCTCGCCACGACTCACACTTAAAATTATGCCTACAGACAAACCTGTGAATACCATGGCCGTTCCGCCCATACTTATCAAAGGCAAAGGTTGACCAGTGATTGGTCCTAACCCAACAACCACACCCATGTTAACCATAGCCTGGCACACAAGATCAAAACTCAATCCGGCTGAAAGCAATCCACCAAATGCCCGCTCACTATTATATGCCGCCTTCATACCCCGATGTAAAAGAATGAGATAGAGAATTAATACAATCACACCTCCAATCAAACCATACTCTTCGATTACAATCGCATAAACAAAATCAGAGTACGGATGCGGTAATATATTTCTCTGTTCGCTGTTGCCAGGGCCTTTACCAAAAATTCCACCGGTTGCAACAGCAATCATTCCGTGCTTTGCCTGGAAAGGAAGTTCAGTTCCGTTTACGAAACTCATTATCCTGTTTTTAGCAGTCTCGCCCCGTACGCCAAACTTTAAAGCAACCGCTCCCGCTAATAATCCGACAAGGATTAGCATTGCCAGATATTTTACTGGCACCCGACCAATAAACATGACCAGCATACATGTTGCAAAAAGCAACATGGCCGTTGATAAATTGGTAAGGGCAATTAGTCCACAAATCACACCACACCAAATGAGCATAGGAATGAGCGACTCTTTGATATCATCAATATTCTGTTGCTTCTTGGAAAGCATACTTGTGAGATTGATGATCAACGCCAGGCTGGCAAAATCAGATGGCTGAAACGAGGTGTTGATGATGGGCAGTGTAATCCAGCGCGCTGCATCGTTTATCGTTGTTCCATTTGTAAACGTGTAAATCAGTAATGGCACGCTTACCCAAAGTGCCAGGCGGGAAATTTTAGAATAATAACGGTAATCAATTTTATGCGCTACCCACATGGCAGCTAGACCCAGAAATACCATCAAGGTATGCTTAATTAAAATTGACTCCGGACTGGACGATCGTTTATAGGCCAACGTACCGATGGAACTATATACAACCAAAATACTAACCAGCGAAAGCGCAAAAACAACGGCCCAGATCACCCGGTCGCCTTGTAAGTTTTTGTCAGCCCACTCTTTAATTTTAACTGTCATACCTTTTACTTTTCTGTTTCTCGTTTCAGTTCTAATACTGCTTCACGAAACTGATCGCCACGATCTTCATAGTTTTTGAATAAATCAAAGCTTGCACAAGCCGGAGATAACAATACAACATCGCCTTCCTTGGCGGCCTTCAATGCAATTCGTACAAGTTCCTTTACCGTTTGTGTTTCCTTGATGTCACTAATAAGCGTCCCAAAAAACCTTTTCAGTTTCTCGTTGTCTTTACCCAAACAGATTAAGGTCTTGACTTTTGCAGCAACTTCTTCCTTAATCAAGTTGTAATCATTTCCCTTGTCAATGCCACCGGCTATCCAAATCAATGGTTGCTTATAACTACCCAGTGCATATACAACAGAGTCCACGTTGGTCGCCTTTGAATCATTCACGAACTCAACGCCACCAATAGAGGCCACCGATTCCAATCGGTGCGGAGCATTCTTAAAAGTTTTAAGTCCTGATCGAATAGCCTCCAAATCAGCACCTGCAAAAAATACGGCTGTTACTGCCGACAAGGTATTGATTAGATTATGTGGACCTTTTAATGTTGTTTCAAATTGCGGAATACTGAAGTGTTGTCCCTTTAAATTGAAAACCATTTGTTCTCCATCGAAATGTGCCGGAGTCGATTTATCTTTTAAAGAAACAGGTAATTTATTTACTCCTATTTTTCGCTTCGAAACCTCAGCGCCCGTTACTACATCATCAGCATAGTAAATAAAATGCTGCTGACCTGTCATGTTTTGAATCAATTTGAATTTGGAGTTGATATAATTCTCCATTTTATATTCATAGCGATCCAGATGATCCGGTGTTATGTTAAGAAGAATACCAATCGTTGGTTTAAAAGAAGCCGTACCATCCAATTGAAAACTGCTGATTTCGATTATATACCACTCATGATTTTCTAAAGCCACTTTTCGTGCAAGGCTCTCGCCCACATTGCCTGCCAACTCTACTTTAAATCCGGCAGACTTCATGAGATGGTAGGTTAACAAGGTAGTTGTTGTCTTTCCATTCGTTCCCGTTATGGCGATTACTTTTCCTGTCAGATACCGGAATCCAAACTCCAACTCATCTATGATTTCAATTCCTTTTGTTTTTGCCTGCTTGATAATTTCAGCTTTATCCGGAATGCCCGGACTCTTGATAATCAAATCTGCATTCAGAATTTTATCAACGGAATGTTTGCCTTCCTCAAATTCAATTGATTCTGCAAGCAACTCCGTCTTGTACTTCTCTTTTATTGTACTTTGATCTGAAACAAAAACCTCATAGCCTTTCACCTTAGCTAAAAGAGCCGCCCCCGTTCCACTTTCACCTGCACCCAATATGACTATTCTTTTGCTCATCGTAGTTTTAACATGGCGAGTGAAAGGATTGCCAACAGAATTCCTACAATCCAAAATCGGGTTACAATTTTAGATTCATGAATGTTTTTCTTTTGATAATGGTGATGAAGTGGCGACATTAAAAAGATTCTTTTTCCTTCACCATATTTCTTTTTTGTATACTTGAAATACGATACCTGTATAATGACTGATAGATTTTCGATGAGGAAAATTCCGCATAACAAGGGAATCATTAATTCTTTTCTAACAGCTAATGCCAGCACAGCAATAATTCCTCCCAAGGATAAACTACCTGTATCGCCCATAAAAACCTGAGCGGGATATGCATTGTACCACAAAAATCCCAAACATGCTCCGACAAAGGCGGTACAGAAAATTACGAGCTCTCCCAAATTAGGGATATACATAATATTCAGGTAGGAACTAAAGTCAACACGACCAGAGAGGTAAGCAAAAATCGCCAACGTTAATCCAATAATAGCAGATGTTCCTGCGGCCAGACCATCAATCCCGTCAGTAATATTTGCCCCATTGGAAACTGCCGTGATGATGACAATCACAACCAAAGTGAAAATTATCCAGGTGTAATTTCTATCCAGCCATGGAAAAATATCACCATAGTCGAACTCATTATTTTTAATGAAGGGAACAGTTGTCTTGGTTGACTTTGTATCATGATATTCCAATCTTACTCCCGATTCAGGCTGCATGGTTTGCAGACTTGCTGTGGTAGCAGGCTTTACTTCACGAATTACAACGCTATCATTAAAGTAGAGCGTTAAGCCAACTATCAGTCCAATGGTTACCTGGCCCACGATCTTAAACCGACCTGCTAGTCCTTCTTTATTTTTTTTGAAGACTTTTATGTAATCATCTACAAATCCAATAAACCCGAGCCACAACGTGGTAGCCACTAATAGTATTACATATACATTGTCAAGCCGAGCCATTAACAAGGTGGGAATCAAAATAGCCGCGATAATGATCAAGCCACCCATAGTAGGGGTACCTTTCTTTTGAATCTGCCCTTCCAAACCCAAATCGCGAATATCTTCACCGACTTGTTTCTTGCGCAGATAATTGATGAGACTCTTTCCGAACGTAATGGTGATAATCAAAGACAATAAAGCTGCTGCACCGGCACGGAAAGAAATGTATTGAAACAATCCCGCCCCTGGCAAATCAAAGTTTCTTTCGATATAGTCGAAAAAATAATACAGCATTAGTTCGTAAACATTTTAAGCATCCTGGTCAATACTTCTTTATCATCAAAGGGATGTTTCACTCCTTTAATCTCTTGATAGTTTTCATGGCCTTTACCGGCCACCAATATGATATCCCTTTCTTTGGCCATCATACAAGCAGTTTTAATCGCTTCTTCGCGATCTACCATCACCAATGTTTTCTTAGCTTCGCTTGGACCCACTCCTTTCTGCATCTCATGAATAATTTCCAACGGGTCTTCACTTCGTGGATTGTCTGAAGTAAAAATTACTTTGTTGGAATACTTACACGCGATAGCTGCCATCAGCGGTCTTTTAGTTCGATCGCGATCTCCTCCACATCCCACTACTGCTATTACTTGTTCATTGCCCGAACGAAAATGTTCGATGGTCTCCAACACGTTCTTCAATGCATCCGGAGTATGCGCGTAATCGACTATGGCGGTAAACTTAGATCCCGGTAACACCAGTTCGAAACGACCAGAAGCCCCGGTTAATGCTGAGAGCTTCATCAATACCATTTCAGGATCCTCTCCTAATAAACAGGAAGCACCATAAACAGCCAGCAAGTTGTAGGCATTAAAATCTCCTATTAACTTAAACCAAACATTTCGTTGACCAATCTCTAACTCAAGGCCTTCAATCGAGTTGGTGATAATTTTTCCTTTAAAGTCGGCCATCTTCTTCAAGCCATACGTCTGCTTTTTGGCTTTGGAATTCTGCAACATCACCATCCCGCGTTTGTCATCAACATTCACCAAAGCGAAAGCTTCAGACGACAATCCATCAAAGAATCTCTTTTTAGCCCGGATATAACTTTCAAAGGTGCGATGATAGTCAAGGTGATCGTGAGTGATATTCGTGAATAGCGCGCCTACAAAGTTTAATCCTTCTATTCTTCCCTGATCAACAGCATGGGAACTCACTTCGATGAAACAATGTGTACATTTCTCTTCAAGCATTTTCACCAGAAGTTCGTTAATCTGAATTGGATCCGGTGTTGTGTGAGTGGCTGGAATATCTTTATCCACAATTCTATTCACAACTGTGGATAACATTCCGCAACGATAACCTAGCGAAGTAAAAAGTTTAAACAACAACGTTGCTACGGTTGTCTTACCATTCGTTCCGGTTACACCTATCAGTTTAATTTTTGTCGATGGACTTCCATAAAAATTGTTCGCAACAATACCCAGTGCCTTTGCGCTTTCTTTTACCGTAACATAGGTGATCTTATCTGAAATTACTTCCGGAAGTTTTTCACCCAATACAGCCACGGCACCATTGGAAACTGCCTTTTCAATAAAGGAATGACCATCCGATTGCGTGCCCTTTACAGCAATAAATAAATATCCGGGTTGTACTTTACGCGAATCAAAGGCAATACCTTTCACATCTACATTCATATCTCCGGATGTAGACGTGATGTGAACTCTATATAATATGTCCTTCAATTCTGCCATTAACCCAATCGCAAATAAATTCGAGATCCTTTTGATATTTTAATTCCTGGTGAAAGTGATTGCCCCGTAACTCTTCCCTTTCCTTCAAAGGATACACGCAAACCCGATTTCTCTAATAAGTAGATGGCATCCCGGAAAGTCATACCCATTACATCGGGCACATGATCTTTTACTATTGCGTTCTTTTTCCAAACCACCGCACTTCCATTTTTACTGGCCTTAATCCACTCTTCCTCTGTTGTCGAGTGATTGGAAACTCCTAGCTCATTACTCAACATGGTAAGTTCATCTTGTTTCCCTGCGCGAATGGTAGGAAACACACCTTGTTCGATGGTTTGCTTTTTCTCCATCGCGGTATGCAGATTGATATCGCGTGAATAAATATTATCTGCAATGTCTTTAAACACCGGTCCTGCAACATTATTACCATATTGATAAAAGCCGCGGGGGTTCTTTATTAACACAATAGCGGAGTACTTAGGGGCATGTGCAGGAAAATATCCCACGAAAGAAGTGATGTATCTTTTTTCATAGCGACCATTCTCCAGAATCTGGGCAGTGCCTGTTTTACCAGCTATGCGATAATTTGCATTCTTTAAATTCTTGGCGGTACCATTGTCCACTACGCCTTCCAATAAAAGCTTTAGCTGGTTGAGTGTTTTATTAGAACAGATTTTTCCTGTTAGCTCTTCGGCTTCAAAATCCCGCTTTATCTTATCTGCCTTGCTTACTGAAGTAACAAAAACCGGCTTAATCATTTCACCATCATTCGCTACCGCATTATATAAGGTGAGGGTATGCAGGGGTGTTATTTCCAATCCGTACCCATAGGACATCCAGGGAAGTGTAATCCCGCTCCAGTCTTTATCGGAAGGACGGGTGATTTTTGGATACGCTTCACCGGTTATCTGCAAGCCGAGAGGTTTAGATAACTTTAATTTATCCACAAGCTCTAAAAATTTAGAAGGCTTCGTGCCAAAGTGTTTATCCATGAGCTTAGCCATTGCTACGTTGGACGACAACTCAAAAGATTGCTGAACCGTAATCTTGCCGTATCCACCTTCGTGGTGATCTCTTACCTTGCGATTAAAAAATGTGTATTCACCATTACCGGTATTGATCGTATCTGTCAATTTAATGTTAGTGTCCTCCAGCAAAGCCATCATCGTCACAAGTTTGAAAGTTGAACCCGGTTCGATGGACCCTCCCACTGCGTGATTAAATTTTTCATAAAACTCTCCATGACCATCACTACTCAGATTGGAGATTGCTTTTATGTGGCCTGTCTTTACTTCCATCACTACCACGGTACCCTCATCGGCATTATGTTGTTTCATTGCCCGATATAAAGATGTCTCTGCTACATCCTGAAGGTTAATGTCAATGGTAGTTTGAATGTCCATTCCATCTGTAGCCTTTGTATTGTTGCCATCAAACACAGGCTTCCAGGTGCCACCTGCTATTTTCTGAAATAATGCTTCGCCATCTTGCCCTCCCAACACATCATCAAAACTATATTCAAGCCCTGCACCCTTTCCATCTTCATTGACAAAGCCCACTGTTCTGCGACTGAGATTTGAGAATGGACGATAGCGTACATCCATTTTTTCAAAGATCACCCCACCTTTATAGCGGCCTTCCCGTAAGATGGGCCACTTCATCATTTCCTTTTTTGTCTGGTAGTTGATTTGCTTACGGTTAATTACAACATACTGTTTGCCCGATGAACGCGCATCCTTCAGTAACTGTTTGTATTCACTGGCAGATTTATCTTTATAATATCGCGCCAGTAGCATACTCAATGAGTCGATGCCGCTTTTGAATATTTCACTTTTTGCCAGCGTGGGGTCAATGGCTACTTTATAAAAAGGCAAACTGGTAGCCAACAGACTTCCATTATCTGAATATATATTGCCTCGGGTTGCTTTTACTTTTTTGTAATCGAAGTTGATCTCCTCGCTCATTTTCTCCCACTTGGCACCATCCACAAACTGAATATGGCTGATCTTAGCCGCTACACAAACGGCAAAAATCATCACACATAGAAATGCAACGCGTACCCTTACTAATATGGATCTCTTAATATTCACTTCTGTCTACGACTACTTTAAAGGGTGGATTCAAACTTTCTTTAAGGCCGATCTCTTTTACGCGTCTGGCTACTTCACTTTGTTTGCTGGCATACATAATATCTGCTTTCAGTGTGGTATAGTCCGCACGTAAGTCTTCTACTTCCGTTTGCATTTTATCAATTCTTCGGGTTGCCTTCTCAGCATAATGGGTATTGCTGATGTATAACATACTGAGTAAAACCGCGAATAATATTTTAGGGAGGTACTTAACAGGAAATCCCGATTCGAAATATGATTCCAACTTTAGTTTTTTCTCCAGGCCAGAAAACAGGCTAGGCCCTGGAGCAGACGGCTTTACCCGCGCTTCATTACCGCGGTGTTGTGGTTCTATTTTAAATTTGTTTTCACTCATGACCTCATCCCTGACCCTTCTCCATAGGAGAAGGGTGACTGTTTCTTAAACCCCAATATTTCTATACATACCTTCATGTTCTTCATTTAAATTTTTTTCTTTCCCTACCCTCTCAAGAGGACAGCAAGTGTTTACTTTATAATTTACTTGCTACCCGAAGTTTTGCACTCCGGGCCCTTTTATTCTCATTTACTTCTTCCTCCGAGGCCTCGATCGGCTTTCGGTTTATTGCCTGAAAAGGTTTGATGGGATTTCCATAAAAATCCTTTTCCAATTCCCCAAAGACTTTTCCGGTGTTTATATAATTTTTCACCATCCTGTCTTCCAACGAATGGTAGCTCATCACTACCAATCTCCCATCCGGATTCATCAGCTCGCCACATTGGTGCAAAAAATCTTCTAGCGCTTTCATCTCTTCATTAACTTCGATGCGTAGCGCCTGAAACACCTGGGCGAAATATTTATTCTCCTTTCCTCGAGGAGTGATTTGTTGCAATGCAGCTTTCAAATCCAGTGTAGTCGACAACGGCTTTATCGTTCTGGCGGCAATCACTGCTTTGGCTGCAGTGCGTGCATTTTTCAATTCACCGTACATTCCAAAAATTTTATGGAGATCCGCCTCCGGATATTCATTCAAAACTTTTGCTGCTGTAATAGTGCCTTTCTGATCCATCCGCATATCCAGGGGTCCTTCGAAGCGGGTTGAAAAGCCACGCTCTGGGGAATCAATCTGGTGCGATGAAATTCCAAGGTCGGCTAAAATGCCATCTACCTGGTTCACGCCATTTAATTTCAAATACTGTTTCATGTATCTGAAATTCGCCTGACAAAATGTAAAAGAACGACTCTGAATATTCTCAGCCTGTTTCCTTGCGTCATCATCCTGATCGAAGGCAATCAATCTACCTTCCCTCAGGTTTTCGAGAATCACCATACTGTGCCCGCCCCCACCAAAAGTTACATCTACGTAGATGCCTTCGGGTTTTATAAGCAGCGCCTCAATGCATTCCGTTAGCATCACAGGCCTATGGTAGCCGCTGGATTCCTGATTCTCGATGCTGGATGGTTTAGTCATATCTTATAATCCAGTATCAAGTTTCAAGTATCTACTCGTTCAGATACTTTTCTGCCAGCTTAGACAATTCACCGGGGTCCTGGATCTGGTGCTTCTCGTAGATTGAAGGATTCCAGATTTCAACTTTGGAGCCTGTACCTACAAGCATCGCGTCTTTATCGACTTGTGCGTAGGTGAGCATGTTCTTTGGAATTAAGAAACGGCCGTTGTTGTCCAACTCTACCGTTACTACTCCTGATAAAAAGTTTCGCTGTAGTTTGCGATACTCTTCATTGAACTCGTTGAGACCTGAAATTTTCGAGAAGACCTTCTTAAACTCCACCATGGGGTAAATAATAAGGCATTGCTCAAATCCACGCCTGATCACAAGCTCTTGCACCCCGCTTTCCGGCTCGGGCAACTGGCTTTTGATCCGCGCAGGCAGAACTAATCTGCCTTTGGCATCAAGCTTAGACTCATATTCGCTGGTGAAGAAAGTCATGACTTTGTAGTGGTTGTCTATTTCTCCTAAACAAACATAGACAACTTTCAACCACTTTCAACCACTTTCCCCCACTTTTTTGCATTTTAGGCTAAATAAATGCTAAAATCATCCCTTTAAGCGCGCAGGGCTGAGGTACTTAAGAAGCTGATTGGGTAGTTTATTGGGCTGGTTAGACTGGCAAAAAGCCCATTTTTAAGCAAAAATGAGCCTAATAGTAAGGGCTTTAAACCTTGAAACTCTATAATAACAGGTTATGTCGGAGTAAGCTTTATTAATCCACAATCTCAACAATAGGCTGCCCTGTGCATCCGGATGGGAATTTAATTTTTAGTATAGCTGACAAGGTGGGAGCAATATCTGTAATAGTGTGAAACTGAGAAGAGCTGCCTCTCTTTACACCGGCTCCATAAAATAAAATGGGCACATGGGTATCGTAACTATAACCCGAACCATGCGTGGAACCAGTTACACCACCCCAGGAAAGCCAACCTGGTTCTAATACAAAAGCGATATCACCGGAACGTTTGGGATGAAAGCCTCGAACGACTTTACCACGAATACCTACCTCATCTGAATTTGCCTGTCGTAAAGTTGTGGCAGGAAAGACCTGCGCGATGCCCTCTGTGGAAAGCAGAAATTTTGTAATAAGCTCAGTTGCAACAAACAGGTCTATGCCGGAGGATTTAGGATCTCCTTCAAAAGCTTGCTGATTGATAAACACCTGCTCATTCGTAAATTCTTCTATGATGGTTTTGCCGGGAAAATACTTTTGAAGATGATCATTCAATTGAGACTTAACATAAGCTGCTCTGAAATAACCTGCCGGTACTCGTTGATCCTTCATGTATTGCGGCACTTCGGCAACGGCATGATCGGCAGTAAGAAATACCGCGTAGGCACCTTTGCCAACCTCTTTATCCAGAAATACAAAAAGCTCCTCTAACGTTTTATCCAACCGCATGTAGGTGTCTTGAATTTCCACAGAGTTTGGCCCCATGGCATGCCCGATAATATCCGTACTGGAAAATGAGATCGCTAAAAAATCAGTAACATCATCCTTACCCATACCTTCACCAAGCAAAGCAGCTTTGGCAAAATCTGCGACAATATTATTTCCCCACGGAGTCATAGTGAGCAGGCTATACATGCCCATTTTCTTTCTTAGTTCAGCAAGATTATAGGGAAATGTAGTTTTAGTTTTGCCACTCCATTTACCTTCATAAGGTGAGTCATCCGAACCGGATTCAACATATTGATTAGTGGGTAACAACGTATTCCATTCCTGATTTAAATAAACATCGGGTAATTTTTTTTGATTGAAGCTAACAACCCATTCCGGTAACTGTTGTTTATAGTAGGTACTTGTGATCATGGTACCGGTTTTATTATCATACCAATAAGCGCCATCAGGCAAATGACCTGCAGGCAATGCAGCCCCCCGATCTTTTAATGCAACTCCTATCACTTTTGCATTTTTTTGTGTTGAGAGTTTTAATTCATCTGTAATTGTTGTTGATAGCATTCGCGATGGAGATACCAAGCCGCCAGCATCGGTGCCAACTGCTTTATAGAGAGTATCCTCAACACAATTTACATTCTTTTTTATTTTGCGATCATACCATTCGTTGGCAATTACACCATGAACAGCCGGAGTGGTTCCCGTATAGATAGAAGCATGGCCGGGTCCTGTTTCTGTAGGCACATAATTATAATGAGCATTCTTTAACATGAACCCCTCATTCATCAATCGCTTAAATCCTTGGGGACCAAATTTATTTTCAAAGCGATAGAGATATTCCTGACGCATTTGGTCAACCACAATGCCCACAACAAGTTTGGGTTTATTTTGCGAAACCGAGGGAACAATAATTAAACAGGCAACAACGGTGGCTAAAATGTTTTTCATAGTGCAATAATCCCGAAAATAAGATGAATAATGTAATAATCAACATTAAACTTATGTGAATGGTTGCGACCGAATCTGATCAGTGGGAATCGCAATAAATCTGTTCATATTCATCCTCTTCATACGCTTGTCTACGTACCAACTTTCCTTCCTTATTGTAATAAAGTACTACATAGATCTCCGCTTCCTCAACATTTTTAACTGTGAAATAAAAAGGTGATTCCGGAGTACCCAGGTTAATGATTTCGTGAAATGTTGGAGGAATTAACAGGCCCTTGCGATTGCTGACTACACCATAATAATTTTCCTGATGAATAATCATGATATTCTCCTGTGTGGAGTTACGGAGCCAGGTAAAGTCCCGTACCCGATCTATAATTTCTTCTTTAGTAATAAAATTCATTAATATCCACTGGCGGTTTTTCTTCACCCAAATTTCAGAATTACTCCATGGCACAATTTCGGAAAATTCAAATTCTGTTACCGGTTTCGTATTCCATTCAATAAGGCCATAGAAACCCTCTTTGTAGGCAATCAGATACTTTGGATTTAAGAGAGTTACATTTCGTTCATATTCTGGTTTAATCAACTTGCTTGAAACGAGATCAAATAATCCGAATTTTTTATTCTTCAACAAAGAAAGTTGCCCTCCTTGATTAAGCACAATGGCATCCATTTCAACAGGCACCATCACCTTACCTGTTTTACTTACAATACCCTTTTTGCTGCCTCTGGCAACTATAAAAAAATCAGGTCCTAAGGATTCAATTAATTCGAAGTCCGTTGTAAATATGGGATCGCCCGTAGTCAAATTAAATACAGTGCGTTTGCTTTTACTCTCTGTAAAAAAGAATTGAACAGAGTCTCGTGCGCTTACAAATTGAATTTTCGAATCAGTTGATAATTCAAAGAAACGAGTTGCAGAAGCATAGACCTTCAATGTATTGTCAGCCTGCACAAAAGCCAGACTCTGATCGAACCAAATACTATCAGCCTCGGTAACCAGCATTTGTTTTGTAGAAATGCTGAACAATTGCTGTTTCCCTTCTGCACTAAGTACTAACCAATCGCGGTGATACGTAACCTGATGCCAGATGCGGCCTTCTAATTCACTTGTAAGCCCGCGCACAACACTTCCGGCCGCGTTCTTCTCGATCAGTCCAAACGAAGTCTTGGTAAGCGAATGCCGATCGAGGGGAATAATGAATTGCAGTTTACTGTTAATTACTCCTTCCAGCGAGCCATTCCGAACCAGTAACAAATCCTTATCAAGGGCAAGCACATCATCAAATACGAGTTCGTCTTTAAATTCTTTTCCATTCACGCAATCCGCTAGTTGTGATACAATAGTTAATATTTTTTTTCCTAATCGTGTGATTATGATAACTCCTTCTATCTCGCGCACATCATGAACATCATCAATCTCAAGCGTGCGACCAGTTAGCGTATAAAGTTGCCAGATCTCTCCGTTACGAGCGGCAATAAAATTGTTTCCAATAATTTTATATTCTGCATGGCAGTCTGCAATAATCCTCGTTCCGGATTTATGTATGAGTTGCCTGCAACCATCTTTTTCTGCTTGAACAAATCCAAACCCTATATGCATTATGTGCGTCCCGGAATCTGCCAACTTCTTTCCACTACGGCTATAAATTCCGGATTGGAATGAAAGTATATCATCTTTAACAGGACCACATTTATAATCCGATTCAACCTCTTCGAACTGAGGTGCAAGAACTTCCACGCCTTCCTGATCCATAAATCCAAATAAACCATTCTTATAAAAGGGAATCCAGAATTGTGAGCTGAGCGTTAGAACCCGATTAATAGAATCCGATCGTATGGATGAGGGGGGATCTTCATCGGCCTCATCAAATAAATGAAAGAGTATGTCTCTGGTTAATTTAGTATAATGACCCCGCGGGTACTCGTTCAGATATAGGAAAAATGCCTCCGGCTCTCCGGTTGACGTAATTCGCTCAAAAATCTCTTTCTGCGTTACTTCAGCATATGGGCTTGATGGATAATTCTCAAGAAATAACTTATAACTACTTAAATTTTTATCTCGTGTTTTTTCTTCGAACAATAATTTATCATGTCGATCCCGGGCTTCCTTTGCACGATGCGACTGTGGGTATCGAGTGTAATAATCATTAAAACTCTGATACGTATTTACCTTCAGTGCTTCCAGAAAACTGACTTCATCCCTTAGTTCGATGGCAATATTATACTGTCTGGCGGAAGAAAATTGATCAATAAACAAGTTGTAGGATTCTTCCGAATTGATTCGCTTGGCGCGTTCAAAGGCTGTGCTGTCGATCTTTTCCCGCAGCGTTTGCAAAATCGTGCTGTCTATTGGAAACTTTATTACACGTTCCTTATCGCGTTCTGAAAGTTGTTGGTATAGCCTGGCGGCCTTCTTTGCATAACGAAACGAAGAATCAACCTGAAACTCTGGATTGTTCGGGGTCAGAAACCATTGCGCCAAAACATAATTGGCTTCAAGATTACTGGTGTCTTTCCGTAAGGATTTCTGTAACATCCTTAGGGAACTCTCCCATTTACCTGACTGAAGTCTATTAAATGCTGTTCTTTCGGTATTTAATTGAGCACTTACCGTATTCGCCACAAAAACTATAAGACACACGAAGAATATTCGTGTAGTGTGATTTACCCATGCTGCACCCATCATCATGACTACAAAAATATCAGTTAAAAGTACAATGCCATACGTACTTTTAGCCGTTTACTTACATGAATGTCAATAGTATCTGATTATGATTTTCTTAGTTTTGATGAAATGTCTCTGAAACAAAACTTAACACCGTGGGAAGTGCTGTACGCCAATAAGTCCAATTGTGCGCACCATCACGAATTCTAAACTCATGAGGAATTTCCTTTTTCTTCATAGCAATATGAACAAGGGAATTACCTTCATAAAGAAAATCATCATCGCCACAATCAATATACCAGCGAACTGCTTTCTTTTGATCATCTTTTACTTCATTGATCAATGAAATAGCATTATGTTTTTTAAAGTAGGCTTCAATTTCAGCGTCTGTCCCTTTCTGATTCATTCGTTCCATTCCGGCTTTGGCATCGGCAACCGTAAGTGGACCTACATACGCACTAAGCGGACATGCTGATGAAAATAACTCGGGATGATGCAACGCATACATAAATGAGCCACCACCACCCATCGAAAGCCCGGCCACGGCCCGAAATCGCTTTTCACTTTTGATACGATATGTTTTCTCGATAAATGGAATAAACTCTTCGAAAAAAAAGTCTTCGTAGCGCCAATCGTTTTTAAGATTATTGAAGTATCCCATTTGTCCGGTTTTAGCATCCGGCATTACAATTATCATAGGTGTAGCTGTTCCATCGGCTATTGCTTTATTGGCAATGTGTAACACCTCGCCAAACTGCACCCAACCCGTCTGGTCATCCCCCGCCCCGTGTAATAAATAAAGTACGGGATAGCTGCGTTGTGAGCTCTCATAATCAGGAGGCAAATAGATTGCATACTTACGGTCACTTTTAAGAATTTTACTGGGCAACGATTGATTATCGTACACTTTGCCTGTCTGAGCAATCAGTGAAGCTGAAAGCAAAAAAGCTGCGAGAAATAACAATAGATTTTTCATAAGGACCATATTTAGATGAAACGAAAATCATAAATAATAACCATGGGAACAAATAGTATTATTTTTACGGTAATATGAGCAGTTGGCAAGATTTACTAAAATCACACAATCGTTGAGATACTTCTTCCACACAGGCTTTGATGGGCATAATTATAGGGGTTGGCAGCGACAGGCTAAAGCCATAAGTGTGCAGCAGGTAATCGAAACTACCTTAAGTGAGATGCTGAAAGAGCCAATATCTATTATGGGATGTGGCCGAACAGATGCGCAAGTTCATGCAAGTCAGTTCTTTTTTCATATAGATATAAAAGATCGGTGGGATTACGACTTACTGTTCCGCATCAATAAAATGCTGCCGGATGATATTGCCATCTTTGAGATTATCCCGATGGAGGAAAATCAACATGCACGATTTGATGCTATTCAACGCAAGTATGACTACTTTATGCACACCTATAAAGATCCCCATCTCAACCACATAAGCGCATGGTATCCTGAAAATAATCTGGACGTTAACACCATGAAAAAAGCAGCCACTCTTTTAACCCGATACAAAGACTATCGGTCCTATTGTAAATCTCCGGACACGTATCTTCACACAATCTGTAATGTATCTTCCTCCACGTTGTATACAAACAAAAATGGTGACCGGATTCGATTTGAGATTTCTGCGGATCGTTTTCTTGGTCGAATGGTTCGATTGATCGTTGGCAAACTGCTTAGGATTGGCGTTGGCGAACTAAGTCTGGATGAATTTGAAGGTTATCTTGCCGAGAAAATTACACCCGCTACATTTGATGTTGCACATCCGCAAGGACTCTTTCTCTCAAAAGTAACGTATCCGTACCTGGATATTCCACCGCGCACAGAGTTTTCAGCGTTTGAGCATAACGAAGACCCATGGATTAATTAATAGGTATATAATCCTTAGCTCGTCTTTTCAGAATTCCAATTTCGTGAAAGCGATATCCGATCAAAAATTTAATCGTTGAGCTGGCGTTGGTAAATTTAATATCCTCAAAGCGAATGTCGTTTGTTTGTGCCCGGTAACTGAGTCCGCCAAAAATGCGATCGTCATTATACCCAATGGCAACGCGGATATCAGCCACAGTATTAATTGAAATATCATGTCGGATAGATTGATCCTTACCGGTATATTTTATCCAGTAATGAGCGGGACCGTAGGAAAAGATTCCGTTCAAAAAAAAAGACTTATACACCAGGCTATACGTATATCCGGGAGCAATACTGAGCGCAGTATAATTAAATTGACGGAATGTTGAAACAGACGATAACAAGGGTGAGTAGATCTGACTCAACACAGACGAATCGGCCTGTAAACTCAATGCATTGAGCGTACCCGAAACAATAAACGAGCCTGCGCTCTTCAGTTGTCTTTCCGCATAGTTGTAAGAAGCTTTAAGAGAATATTTACTCCTATTAAACGCATAAATACCGTTTACACCCGTGTTAATCAATTCAATATCTGATCGCTTAATAAATGCGTCCGGCAAAGAAGGAGTTGGATTTGGATTGGCAACGTAAAAGCCCGAATAATTCTGCCGGTAAAGATCGGCTCCCCAATATTTACCAAGAAAATTTACCTGAAGGTCACGCACTTCAGAGGCTCCATAGGTAGTCCGGCTTCTTTCATCAAGTGGAACAGCAAACGTTAACTCTGCGGCCACTTCAAAAAGATATACGCCAAGACCTACGGTAAAGGCATTATTGGGTTTGTAATTCTGTTTGAGGCTTTCATCAAAGCGATTGCTGATAGTAAAGGACAACTCTCTCTTTTTAACTACCGGCCAGATAAAGAATTTATCGGGAAATGGTTGAACATACACCTTTCTGCTTGAATCATTTTGTGCAGAAAGGGTTGATAATGAGCCGCAGAGGTAAACAATCAAAAATGATGTTACGCGGATCATGAACTAGAGAATGTATTCACTCAAGTCTTTGTTCTTGATCAAACCACTTAGTTTATCCTTCACCAATTGTTGATCAATTAAAATCCTGGATTCCGCATTAATTTTATCCGGCACGTCATACAAAAACTCATTCAGGATTTTGCTTAGTACTGTCTGCAACCTGCGAGCACCAATATTTTCCATTTCCGTATTGACCTCAAAGGCGGTTGTGGCAATTTCATCAATGGCTCCTTCATCAAACTGCAAGGTCACACCTTCTGCTTCAAAAAGGGCCCGATATTGTTTGGTCAATGCATTTTTAGGTTCAGTCAGGATTCTTACAAAATCATCTTTCGTAAGGTTGGTTAGTTCAACCCGAATGGGAAACCGTCCCTGAAGTTCAGGTATAAGGTCGGAAGGTTTTGAAATGTGAAAAGCACCGGCTGCAATAAAAAGTACGTGATCCGTTTTTATTACACCATACTTCGTATTTACGGTGCTCCCTTCCACAATGGGAAGCAGGTCGCGTTGTACACCTTCTCGGCTTACATCCGGTCCACCACCACCCTTTTTCCCAGACCCTGATGCGATTTTATCTATCTCATCAATAAATATTATGCCGGCATCTTCGGCTCTGCGAATGGCTTCTTCTTTTACTTCATCCATATCAATGAGTTTGGATGATTCTTCTTCTAGCAAAAACTTGCGTGCCTCGCCTACTGTTACTTTCCGTTTCTTTGGTTTCTTAGGCATCATGCCGCTCAGCATTTCCTGAAGATTCATCATGGAAACTTCATCCATCATGCCTGCACCAATCATGCCAACGCCCGGGTTACCACCCTGCTTGATGTTGATTTCTATTTTTCGATCCTCCAGTTCCCCGTTCTTTATTTTCTGTCGGAAAAGATTTCGCGTGCGCTCATTCAACTCTACATCGCTGGTGGGTGTGCCATTCGTCTCCTCGGCAGCTACCGGAAAGCCAGCCGTCTTTGAACGCATAGGCGGAATCAAGGCGTCAAGAATAATTTCTTCAACAGCCAAAGCAGCCTTCTCTTTTACTTCTTCCTTCTTTTTGGCTTTTACCATGTTAACGGATTGTTCAACAAGATCGCGCACCATGCTTTCCACATCACGGCCCACATATCCAACCTCCGTAAATTTTGAAGCCTCCACTTTTACAAACGGAGCATCTGCAATTTTTGCGAGCCTTCGGGCAATTTCAGTTTTACCAACGCCTGTGGCTCCAATCATTAAAATGTTGTTCGGAATAATTTCTCCCTGAATCTCTGTGTCCACATTCATTCTTCGCCAGCGGTTTCGCAACGCAATGGCTACATTTCGTTTTGCTTCATATTGGCCAATGATATATTTGTCCAGCTCCTTTACAATCTGTTGTGGTGTGAGGTATGTAGAAGATAACATGATTTCTTTTTAATGATTTAAACTTTCCCGGCATTTGCTTCCGTCAATATAAACTGAACTGGTTTTGCCACCTTCTCCTTAAGCAAAGCGATCTTTAATACTTCATCCACGGTGTCTACGTAATGAAAGGTAAGTCCCTTTATGTAGGTTTTTTCTATTTCAAAGATGTCGCGCTTATTCTTTTGGCTTAAAATGATTTCCTTAATTCCACTGCGCTTAGCCGCTAAAATCTTTTCCTTAATGCCTCCTACGGGCAATACTTTCCCGCGTAGGGTGATCTCACCCGTCATGGCAAGTTTGTTTTTTATCTTTCGCTGTGTAAAAATAGAAGCAAGCGATGTAAGCATGGTTATACCTGCAGAGGGTCCATCTTTCGGTACCGCACCGGCTGGCACGTGTATATGCAAATCATATTGCTGAAAGATCCGGTGATCAATACCTAACGAGGTTGCGTTTGATTTCAAGTAGGACAAAGCAGCCATGGCAGATTCTTTCATCACGTCACCTAATTGGCCTGAAATAGTAATAGCTCCCTTGCCTCGGTTTAAACTCGACTCAACAAACAGAATATCACCCCCTACTTGCGTCCATGCTAAGCCTGTTACCACCCCAGCTATGTCATTCCCCTGATAAAGTTCGTCATCAAAAATTTCTGCACCCAATGTTTTGATAACAAACTCGGGTGTGATCTCTTTCTCGTAAGACTCATCCATCGCTACTGACTTAGCGATGCTGCGCACTACCGAACCAATTTTTCGCTCAAGATTCCGAACCCCCGATTCACGGGTATAGCTCTCAATTACTTTAATCAACGATTCTTTCGACAATTTAACCTGACTGGACTTCAATCCGTGTTCCGCAAGTTGCTTGGGCACCAGGTGACGAATCGCAATCTGCAGTTTCTCTTCTACTGTGTAGCCCGTTAATTCAATGATCTCCATGCGATCGCGTAAAGCCGGATGGATGGTATCTAATGAGTTGGCTGTAGCAATAAATAAAATCTTCGAAAGATCGTATTCAACTTCCAGGTAATTATCTCCAAAAGAATTGTTTTGTTCCGGATCCAAAACTTCCAACAGCGCAGAAGAAGGATCGCCTCTGAAATCCGATCGCACTTTATCAATTTCATCCAAAATGAAAACCGGATTGGACGATTTAGCCTTCTTAATATTTTGAATAATTTTTCCGGGCATCGCCCCCACATACGTCTTGCGATGACCACGGATCTCGGCTTCATCGTGCACGCCACCTAAGGACATGCGGATATAATTTCGTTGCAGTGATTTTGCAATGGATTTCCCTAAAGAAGTCTTACCAACACCCGGAGGTCCATACAAACAAAGTATAGGACCTTTCATGTCCTGCTTCAATTTAAGCACCGCCAGATACTCGATAATACGGGTCTTGACTTTCTCGAGACCAAAATGATCTTTATCCAAAATTTTCCGTGCGCGCTTCAAATCAAAGTCATCTACTGTGTATTCGTGCCACGGTAGATCGAGCATAAACTCCACATAGTTCATCGCAACCGGAAACTCTGCGGCCTGGGGATTAATGCGAAGCAACTTATCGAGCTCCTTATTAAAATGATCGGCAGCGGCTTTGGGCCATTTCTTCTCTGCACCACGCTTGCGAAGTTTTTCTATTTCTTTATCGGGACCGTCATATCCCAATTCATCCTGCAACACTTTTATTTGCTGACGCAGAAAATAATCACGCTGTTGCTGATCGATGTCGGTGTGTACTTTCTTTTGAATTTCATGCTTGATCTCCAACATCTGAATTTCCTTCAGCATGTATTGAAGCAGCAGTGTACCCCGATCTATAATATTGGTGGTCTCCAGAATTTTTTGCTTATCGGCAACATCCACATTTAAATTGGAAGACAGAAAATGAATGAGAAAGCCGGTGCTCTGAATATTCTCAAGAGCAACTTGCGCTTCCTGTGGAATCTCAGGATTTAGTTTCAAGATTTTAAGCGCAGCATCACGTAATGACTGCACAAGCGCTTTCACTTCTTTACTTTCAAGGTCAAGAATGGGCTCTATCAACAGATCAACATGAGCGGTCATAAACGGCTCATCTTGTAAAAATTCTTTGATTTGAAATCGGTTCTTTCCCTGAATTATAATAGTTGTATTTCCATCGGGCAACACAAGCATTTTTATAATTCGAGCTACCGTACCAAACCGGTAAAGATCGTCCATACCCGGCTCCTCAGCCTGTTTGTTCTTTTGTGCTATTACACCAATAATACGATTACCCTGATAGGCTTTCTTGATCAGTCGAATTGACTTCTGACGGGTAACTGTAATCGGAATGACTACGCCTGGAAACAAAACCGTATTTTTTATTGGGAGAATAGAGAGTTCTTCCGGAAGATCTTCAGGCTTTAGGTCGGATTCCTGTTCGGGGTTAATTAGTTGAATCAATTCTTCCGAATCTTCCTGAACCATGGGTGTAATAGCGAGTGATTTAAACATACGTAAGAAGTGCCAATTTGACACAAAAAAAGGGTGTCTGCAATTAATATTTGATCAACACCTATTGGGTCAATCTATATGCCAGCCTTTTGGTTATCAGTCAAATTTGTATCAATTTTCAATTGCAATTACGTATGGCATTATCACTTATAAAAGCCTCAAAACCTTGTTTATTAGTGCTTTTGGTAGTACTTACCTGTAGTTCTGTATCCGTTTACGCGCAAAAAGAGAAAAAAGGTTTTAAAAAGGGAGGTGTAATACAACTAAACGACTCCCTCACCACCTACAGCCAGTCTGACATATTTGATTTTCCAAACGTAAACAAGACTCCTTTCTATCAAAATGATTCAAAGCTTCAAAAAATAAGAAGCCTTGATAAACCAGGTATGGAGAATCAGATGTATCGCGAGTTGAAAGATTACATAAAGAATTTTGGTATTGAGAACTTCAGCAAAAATGTAGCGATGATCTGGCGGCTCGCCAAACTATCCGAAAGCCAGGGCACTCCTGGCGAATCATTACTGTTGTATAAACTGGTTCTCAAGCATCATCAGCAAGGGTTAGACATCAAGGATATCTACAAACGTTATCAAATGCTTGATCCCGAGAAGACGGAAAATTATGTGCCGCTGGATTTCTATTACAAACTTGTAGACTACCGCAAAGATATTGATACGCTTCGACCACCGCATGCCGTATTAGTAAATATGGGCGATGACATTAATTCATCCAAGGAAGATTATGGGCCTACCGTAGGTTATGTGGATGATCTGATGCTTTTTACATCAAAACGAAATGAACATCGCGACCGCGCTTACAATGAAGATCTCTTTTACAGTTTAAAAGCAGAAGATCGATGGACACTTGCAGAACCGTTTGAAAATATCAATACCGAATTCAATGAAGGTTCGGCTTGTATGAGCCAGGATGGTAAGTCTCTCTTCTTCTCACGCTGCAATGCGCCTGATGGATTGGGCAATTGTGATTTGTATGTTGCCATGCTAAAAGCCGACAGCACCTGGGGTGATGTGAAAAATCTCGGGCCCAACATCAACAGCACAGGTTGGGATTCGCATCCTTCGCTTACTCATGGTGGTGATACCTTATTCTTTGCTTCCAACCGTGCCGGTAGTTTTGGATTGTCAGATATATATTTTTCGATTAAAGATAAAAAAGGTAACTGGCAAAAAGCCTTGAATGCCGGGCCTATTATTAACACAGCTCAAAGTGAAGTTAGCCCCTTCTTTCACCGTAAATTTAATGTGCTGTATTTTAGTTCGAATGGACACCCCTTGAACTTTGGTGAGTTTGATATCTATAAATCCTATCGCTTATCAAAAAGTTGGGGTGAACCTAAAAACACCGGACCGTTAGTAAATGGTGGCGGAAGTGAATATTACTTTACGATAGACTCGCAGTCAAAGGATCTCTATTATGCACGCTCAGTTGAAGAAGATTTAAAAAACCTCGATTTACATTCCTTCCCTGTACCGATGGAGGCACAACCCGAGGCTGTTACTCAACTCAAGGGCACCTTAAAAGATCCGGACGGAAAAGTTGTAAAAGGAATTGTATCAGTAATCGATCTTGACCAAGGTGTGGAAGTAGCACCTAAGTTTATCCGCGATGATGGCTCCTTCAATTTTAGTCTGATCAACAAAAGAAATTACCTGTTGATAATACAAGGCGATGAGTTTTTTCGAATTGAAGAAATATTTTTTCTGGATGGAGACCAGGAGATAAATAAGATTGCTGAGCCCATCGAAAGTAAAATTGCTTTTCAATCGTTGGAATTTGAAAATGGAAAAGCTGACATTTTACTGGAAATGCATAGCGATCTTGATAAGATTGCAAATTTTCTGATTGATCATCCTGCGTTTAAATTACAGATCTCAGGTCATACCGATTCAGCGGGGAAAGAGGAATCTAATCTGAAATTATCACAGGCACGGGCAGACTCCATTAAAAAATACCTTACCACGCAATTCCCAATTGATCCATCGCGCATAACGGCCATCGGCTATGGTAGTTCAAAACCTATCGTGCAAGAAGTTACCGATGATCATAAGCAACTTAATCGCAGGGTGGAGTTTGAAATCATCAAATAGGAGGCTGTCTCAAAAGTCAATTAAATGTGAACTGTCATTCCGGCCTTTGAGCCGGAATCTTATTCTACCTCTCAAATCTGGGATCGCGGGTCAATGCCCGCGATGACAGGACGACTTTGGAGACAGCCTCATTGGATTAGCTGCAAGAATTTCCTTAATTTTAATCAATGGAAGTACGGGATCCTGAGTTACGGTATACCAAATCAAGATTTACTATTGAAGAATATCTTGAGTTTGAAAAAAAATCACTGGAAAAGCACGAGTATTTTCAAGGTGAGATTTTTGCTATGGCCGGTGCCGATGCCCGACACAATGTGATCTTCTCAAACTTATTTGGAGAATTAGCCTATAAACTGAAGGGTAAACGTTGCAAACCCTTTGGCAGCGACCTACGCATTTATGTTGAGCAAAATACACTTTTCACTTATCCGGATATTTCTATCATTTGTGGGGAGATTGTACCTTCCAAGGTGGATAAAGACACGGCTATCCTACCAACCGTTTTAATTGAAATTCTATCGCGCTCCACACGCAAATATGATCAGGATGGAAAATTTAAATTGTACCGTGACATACCTTCGTTAAAAGAATTTATTCTGGTTGATTCTGAAGCTATCGGCATTGAAGCCTACCGGATTAATCAACGCGGGCATTGGGAACTAGAAGAATACAAATCGCTGGAAGATATTTTTACAATTCCTTCCATGTCTATTGCTACCCCTGTGCGCGAAATCTACGATGGTACCAAACTCTGATTCGTTAATCCGGTCTTCGCATTTGTCTCATAAAAAATTTCTAAAAGCAAAATCTTTTGAGTTACCCTCTTACTAAAAATACGTGCCATGAAAAAAATCCTTGTTGTTGCCTTGCTCTTTGTCGCGTTTACCACACTTGCTCAAACTGAAATCAATCCCAAAGTAAAACCTGATCGCGATAAGGAATTTGTCACAGCTGATCTAACAAAAAAATTTCCTATCTATAAAAAAGTGGCCAGCGATATCTGGGCTTATGCCGAATTAGGTTTTCTGGAAACACAAAGTACCGAACGTTTGCAGGGAGTACTAAGCAGCGAAGGTTTTAAAATAGAAAACGGAGTATCTGAAATGCCGACTGCATTTCTGGCCAGCTATGGTAGCGGAGGACCTGTTATTGGAATTCTGGCAGAGTTCGATGCCTTGCCCGGTCTTTCGCAGGATTCGGTTGCTGAGCGGAAAATAAAAGTGGAAGGTGGCCCCGGCCATGCCTGTGGTCATCATTTGTTTGGCACCGCATCCGTGGCTGCTGCGGTAACTCTGAAAGATTGGTTAATCAAAAATAAAAAAGCAGGAACCGTGAAATTATTCGGGACTCCTGCCGAAGAAGGAGGTTCCGCCAAAGTGTATATGGTGCGTGATGGATTGTTTGATGATGTTGATGCGGTATTACACTGGCATCCTTCCAGCGCCAATGATGCAAGTCCGCAGTCTTGTCTCTCCATTAAGCAAACTATTTTCCGGTTCTATGGACGCTCGGCTCATGCCGCTGCTGCGCCACAAGCAGGTCGCTCAGCATTAGATGGCTTGGAAGCGATGAATTACATGGTGAACCTGATGCGTGAACACGTGCCGCAAGAAACGCGCATTCATTATGTAATCAACAAAGGTGGTTTAGCTGCTAATGTTGTTCCCGATTATGCCGAAGCGGAATACATGGTGCGCCATCCCGATGCACGTATGGTGGAAGAAATCTGGAACCGCATTGTAAAAGCTGCTGAAGGCGCTGCCAGTGGAACAGAGACTACAATGAAGTACGAAGTAATCTCCGGCTCATTTAACCTGGTACCTAACGAAACACTCGCCAGACTCATGTATAACAATCTCAAAATAGTTGGTGGAGTAAACTACACACCAGAAGAAGTGGAATTTGGAAAAAAGATTCAAAGCTCGTTAACGTTTAAAGTGCCGCCCCTGGAATCCGCAACACAAGTGCAGCCCTTTAAAACCGGAGGCTTCTTTCCTGCCTCCACGGATGTGGGTGATATAACCTGGGTTGTGCCCACCGCAGGATTAGGAACAGCTACATGGGTTCCCGGTGTGCCTGCGCACTCATGGCAGGCAGTTGCTACCGGTGGCATGAGCATTGGGTATAAAGCGATGAACAATGCTGCTAAAATTATCGCCATGACAGGCATTGATATTTTCAACAATCCTTCCATCATTGGAAAAGCACAAAAAGAATTGGATGATTATGTAGGGCCTGACTTCAAATACAAATCTATGATTGGCGATCGCAAACCACCATTGGACTTTAGGAAGGGGAAGCAGTAATCAATTGGTAACAATAAAAATGGGCACCAATATCGTGCCCATTTCTTTTTTATGAGGTCGAATTCAGGTTAGCCACCAGTGATCAACTTCGCAATGTCATTATAAAATACAAAAACCATCAGTACCAGTAAAATAGCCATACCCACTTTAATGGCATTTTCAAAGAATTTCTCAGATGGCTCACGGCCGCTAATCATTTCATAAAGCAGGAATACCACATAGCCACCATCCAAGGCAGGGATTGGCAGTAAGTTCATGAAGGCAAGCACCATCGACAACAAACCTGTCATGCGCCAAAAGCGTTCCCAATCCCACGTGCCACCGTAAGCCTTCGCCATACCTATAGGACCCGAAAGTGATTTTTGAAATGATAGCTGACCGGTAAATATTTTCTTGAATGCTTTTAGCTGAATAACGATAACTCCAAAAGCTCGTTGAGGTCCTAACACAAGCGACTCACCAAAACTGTAATTGATTACGGCCAATTCACTTTTGTCAATGGGCTTTACGGCAAAGCCGATCCAGTCGTGACCTTTAAATAAAGTACTGAATGAAACTACTTCAGCACCTCGCTTAACTTTAAAAGATATTGAATCAGCAGTATTACTCTTTACCAATCTATTTATATCATCCTGATAATTAACAGGCTGGCCGTTTACTTCAATAAACCGATCTCCTTTTTGAAGCCCTACTGTGGCAGCGATGGTTTTTTTCTCCACGCTGTCCTTATACATGTATTTCTCTGTTACTTCTTCTACCACGGGCTCCATGCGGGGCGCAATGAAGTTGGCAGCCGCTTCCTTGGAGTCAAACTTTTCTATGAAGTCTTCCGGAATTGCAATGTTTACCTGCTGACCCTCTCGTAACACAGTTAAGTACGAGTTGTCGGAAAGAAGAACATCGGGTTTTGAAACATCCAGAAAATCTTCGAACTCCTTGCCGTTGATTAGAATAATTTTATCCCCGGTTTTTAATCCAATTTGTTCTCCTAATTCGCGGGCAGCAATACCACCATGCTCGTTTACATATTTATTGGGGATATACACATCGCCCAAAGCATAGGTGATACCAATAAAAATCAGTACACCTACAATTACGTTTACAATGATACCACCCAACATCACAATCAATCTTTGCCATGCTGGTTTGGAGCGGAATTCCCAAGGTTGAGGTTCAGCTTTGAGCTGGTCTTTATCCATACTCTCATCCACCATACCAGCTATCTTAACATAGCCACCCAGCGGAAACCAACCGATTCCATACTCCGTATCTCCTTTTTTGAATTTCACCAAGGAGAAGTTGAGCACGTTGGCCATGGGAAAAAGAAAGTCAAAGAAAAGATAAAACTTCTCTACGCGTATATTAAACATGCGTGCTGTAATGAAGTGACCCCACTCATGCACTGCTATCAAAATCGAAAGGCTCAGCAGTAGCTGGGCCGTCATAATCATTCCTTCCATCAGTTAATCAGTTCTTTTGCTTTAATTCTAGTTTCTTTATCCGTATTCACGTAGTCCTCAAGGGCTGGATTAGCGATATAATCCATTTTAGACAAACATCGTTCCACTACGTCCGACATCTGTAGAAACCCGATCCTATCGTGTAAAAACTCTTCTACCGCTATCTCGTTCGCAGCATTGAGCACACAGGGCATGTTGCCACCACGGGCCAGGGCTTCAAACGCGAGCGCAAGATTACGAAAAGTTTCTGTATCCGGCTTCTCAAACGTGAGGGCTGGGTAATTCATAAAGTCAAACCTGGGAAAGTCGCTTTTCAACCGCTCAGGATAAGACATAGCAAACTGGATGGGTAAACGCATATCGGGCAGACCAAGTTGTGCCTTTATTGATCCATCCTCAAACTGCACAAGTGAGTGAATTATAGACTGAGGATGTACCACAACTTCCACCTGCTCAAACTTTAGTCCAAATAGCCATTTGGCCTCAATTACCTCCAATCCTTTGTTCATCAGGGAAGCTGAATCAATGGTCACCTTCGCACCCATTGTCCAATTGGGATGTTTTAGCGCTTGTGTTTTTGTGACATATAACAATTCATCTCGTTTTTTTCCTCGGAAAGGCCCCCCCGAGGCGGTTAGTATGATTTTTTCTATGGGGTTATGGAATTCCCCTACCATGCATTGAAAAATAGCCGAATGTTCTGAATCTACCGGATAAATATTAACCCCTTTCTCACGAGCCAATTGTGTTACCAATTCGCCTGCAACAACCAGGGTTTCTTTATTCGCCAACGCAATATGTTTTCCGGCTTCAATGGCTTTGATTGTTGGTTTTAATCCGGAATATCCAACCAGCGCAGTAAGAACAAGATCGATTGAATCCATCTGCACTACAGATGCAAGTGCATTCTCACCCGCAAAAACCTTGATATCCAGCGGAAGTAATACAGCCTTTACTTTTTCATAAAAAGTCTCGTTTACAATAACCACCGCATTTGGCTTAAACTTCTTTGCCTGCTCAATAAGAAGATCCGCATTGTTTTGTGCGGTAAGCACTTCCACCTGAAAGGAATCAGGGTGGGATGCGATGACCTCCAACGCCTGGGTGCCAATAGAGCCTGTTGAACCTAAAATTGCGATTGCTCTTTTTTTCTTCATGAGAAAAGATTAGAGGATAGTTTTATGTTTATAATGTGTTTGCATGATGCTCCGTGCAAAACGATGAAAACAACTCATTGTTAAAACATAAAGCAACAAAAAAATACTTTTTAAATGAAAGGGTTTGATTTTAAAGGCTTGCCAACTATTGATAAACGATAAGTCAAAGGCTTTCCAATAAAGATGATAGAAGGCTGCCTGTTGGTAAATACGTGCGGGATTAGTAGCATAACCTGCTGAAATCTGCGCTTCAAGCTGAGTTAGTGGCTCCACATTTTTGGTGGTTAAACTATCGGTTCCGGTAGTTCTTCGTTGCCTTGATAAAAAAGCGATAAGCTGATCGAGTATCGCAAAGCGAACACTATAATTTCTTCGCGATAATGAATTTGATACAATACGGTAATAATATAGCGGCTCGGGTAGGTTCATTACGGTGTGCAGTTCTACCAAACGCGCAGCAAGATCAGCATCAGCGCGATTGTCTTTAAAATAAGTGC
The DNA here is from genome assembly GCA_041736555.1 of Cyclobacteriaceae bacterium. Taxonomy (GTDB): domain Bacteria; phylum Bacteroidota; class Bacteroidia; order Cytophagales; family Cyclobacteriaceae; genus ELB16-189. The sequence continues at coordinate 116,676 of JBGSTJ010000019.1, read as the reverse complement.
GATAAAATTCCGGCAAACGCTTTATGATTTCGGTGCGCATGATTGTGGTAGGTCCATGAAACTGAGGTTTGATTAAACTCTGCACATAAATTGTTTCATAATCCGCAGATAAAATAACAGGACGCAAGAGGAAACCTCGTTCATCCATAGCATAGTATGAGGTGCCGCACATCACAATTTCTGGCAGCCGATCTAATAAATCAATCTGCTTAGCAAATCGTGTGGGGTGCGAGACATCATCGGCATCCGTGATGGTAATAAATTCCGTGACTACTTTTTCAATCAACTCATTCACAACGGCTACGCGGCCGCGGTTGTTGGGGTGATAAAACTTTTTGATTCGATCATCGGCAAATAACTCAATTTGATTACGCGTAGAATCGGTTGATCCATCATCAACGATCCACAATTCAAAATCCCGAAAGGTTTGGTCAAGTAAACTATGTATGGCCTCACTTATATATAAATCTGCATTGTAAGCAGGCATTATGATAGTTAGACGAGTCATGAGGATTGGTGATTTGATATTGGCGATCTTTGATTTATGATCTTCTATTTGGATTTAATCCCAAATCATTGATCTCAAGTCAAATTATATTCTATACCAAGTTAATTCTTCCGCAATCTTCCTATCATTAGAAAGTCGTGGCATTTTGTTTTGCCCGCCTAATTTTCCCTGCGACTTCATGTAGTCGATAAAAGCATTCTTTTGTAGAGTTGTGACAATGAGGGTGCGCAAGATGTTACCAGCAATCAAATCGTCATAATAAACATTCAGTCCCCTTAATTGATTATCCAGCTCCAGCGAAAACGCAGCTAAATTTTTGGGTGGATTGGCAAACTCAATAAACCACTCGTGGTGCGGCATCCCTTCGGCAGGAGCCACATTAGGAGCCACGGTAAATTCAACCAACTCGACTTCCGGAAATTTTTGTGTCGTAAACTTCATTGCCTTTTCCACTTCTTCGCCAATCACATGTTCGCCAAAGGCAGAAATAAAATGTTTGATCCGGCCACTGACAATAATCCGGTATGGATTTTTAGAAATGAATTTTATGGTATCTCCTATGGAATAACCCCACAACCCGGCATTGCTGTTAATGATCACCGCATAATTTTTCCCTATCTCAACTTCTTCAATAGAAAGTCTACGTGGATTTGAGTTAAAGTATTCATCTGTAGGAACAAACTCAAAAAAGATCCCTGAGTTTAATAACAAAAGTAAACCTTCAGTCCGTTGCGAATCCTGATAGGCAATAAAACCTTCCGATGCCGGATAAGTCTCAATCGAATCAATTTTTTTTCCTATTGTTTCAAAAAGTTTGGCGCGATACGGTTCGAAGTTTACTCCGCCATAAACGAACATCGAAAAGTTTGGGAATACATCTTTCACTTTTTTACCTGTGCGCGCTACGATGCGATCAAAATACATTTGCGCCCACGGTGGAATGCCTGAGATCAGGGTCATATCGGCTTGAATCGTTTCATCAATAATCTTATCCAGCTTTTGTTCCCAATCTTCAATGCAGTTCGTTTCATAACTGGGCTTTTGATTGGTGCGCAAATACCCGGGCACATGATGATTTACGATACCCGAAAGTCTGCCTGTATTGATACCCGCTTTCTGATCCAACTCCGGGCTACCCGAAAGAAAAATCAAACCGCCATCCAGAAAGGAAGCATTTCCAGTTTCATGGACATAACTCAATAAAGCATTGCGGGCACTGTTAATATGATTCGGGATTGACTCTTTTGAAATCGGGATGTATTTCGTCCCCGAGGTTGTGCCTGAAGTTTTGGCAAAGTAAGCCGGCTTTCCCTTCCACAAAATATCAGCTTCACCATGAAGTACCTTTTCTACATAGGGTTTCAGCTCTTCATAATCGCGAATGGGTACTTGTTTTTTGAAGTCCTCATGGTTCTTAATAGAATCAAAGCCGTGATCTTTCCCGAAAAGGGTTCTTTTACCCGTAGTAATTAATTGATCAAACGTTACTTGTTGAAAATGAACCGGGTTGGCAGCCCATTTTTTTGTCTGATTCTCTATATAGGCAGCAAAAGGCTTGGCAAGTACAGCACGTATTCCCATAGGCTGCAAAAGTAGGGTTGTAGCCGAAGGTTTCCAATCCTAATTATGGTTTCCAACCTTGGATGCTTTGGTAAATAAGGTTGGAACCCTTTAACTCACGTTGGACACCTTGAACGTGACAAACCTTCCGGATTTATCTTTTGGGATAATTTTTGCCTGAAGTAAAGAACTTTCCTGAATCAGGAAACATCCAAAGGTTTCGATCGTTCGAGTACTAAATAATAGTTTATGAATATCTGGAAAACAGTTATTGTAAGTTTTATCTCGGGTCTGGCAGGCGCATATGCCTTCTTTTCGTACCAACAGGAAAAAACAGTTCGTCAGCAAAAAGACACTCAGCTTCAGGTTTCAGATTATCAACCTACAGACACCTATCGGCCAAACATTGTTCAAGCCTCCGAAACATTTAATACCTCCGAAGCTGTCGATTTCAGTTTGGCAGCTTCAAAAGCCACCCCCAGTGTGGTTTTCATTAATAGCATTTCACAAGGTAGTTCTGCCTATTCCTATTGGGATTTGCTTTTTGGTGGTACCGGATCACAAACCCAGATGAGTAGCGGATCGGGTGTTATTTTTTCATCAGACGGTTATATTGTTACCAATAATCACGTAATCGAATCAGCAGAAAAAATTCAGGTACTGTATAATAAAAAATCGTACGAAGCTGAATTAATAGGCACCGATCCTTCGACCGACCTGGCTGTTTTAAAAATTAAAGAAACCAATTTGCCGGCCATCACCATTGGAAGTTCAAAAAAATTAGCCGTGGGCGAATGGGTGGTAGCAGTTGGAAATCCTTTTTCTCTTTCCTCTACCGTAACCGTAGGTATTGTAAGTGCGAAGGGAAGAAAAATCAATATTGTGGATGACCGTTTTCCAATTGAGTCATTCATTCAAACCGATGCAGCAATCAATCCTGGCAATAGCGGGGGTGCGTTGGTTAACAAGAATGGCGAGTTAGTCGGAATCAATACGGCAATTCTATCGCGAACTGGTTCTTATACAGGCTATGCATTTGCCGTGCCCATTGATATTGTAAAAAAATCCGTGGAAGATCTGATTAAACATGGCATTCCGCAAAAAGCAATCTTTGGTGGCAATGTGGTTGAATACGATTATCTCAATGCCCGGAAATATGGAATTGATGAAAATGTAAAAGAGTTTCGGGGAGTTCTGGTTGGTAAAGTGGATCGTACCGGTGCAGCGGCCAATGCGGGTTTACTGGAAGGCGATATCATCACAAAAATTAACTCAGTAGAAATTAACAGCGAAAGCGCCTTTGAAGAAGAACTCAGTTATCGATATCCGGGCGATAAAATTTCCATTACCTACATCCGGAATAATAAAGCTAATACCGCCTCCCTCACCCTGCTGAATAAGAATGGTGAAACTTCCGTGATCAAGCGAAAAATTTACAGAGATGAAATATTGGGGGCCAACCTTGAGAGCGTTGATTACGGTGTGAAAGTATCTAAGATTCAAGACGGTCTTTTAAAGCGAATTGGTCTACCTGAAAATTATACCATCATTCAGATCAATCGCAGGCAGGTAAAAAACCCGGAAGATGTGATTGAATTTTTTAATAGTTATAAAGGCCGCGTTTATCTCTATGGAATTAATGGCTCCAAACAACAAATGCCATTGTCCTTTTATCTGCAATAGCTCGGACTTAGTCGTCTGACCAAGTGGTCTTGACGACTGTGCTTGACAGGGCTTAGCTTCCCGTCATGCGCGACTTGAACTTTTTAGTTAGTTCGTCAACGCTGTTTTTGAAATTAACATCCGTTTTCATCATATCCTCTACGGATTCGAGGGCGTGAATAACTGTGCTATGATCGCGGCCACCAAAATTTCCTCCAATGAGGGCTAAGGTGAGTTGCGTATAACGTTTGCAGAAGTACATGGCTACCTGGCGTGGAATAACAATCTCACGCTTCTTCACCTTACTCTTCATTTGTTCCAGGCTAACTTTAAAGTAGTCAGCAACTGTTTTCTGAATGAAGTCAACACTCACATCCGATTGAATCTCCTTTACAATATTCTTCAGCACTTCTTTGGCAAGTTCAAGGTCAATGTCCTTCTTCAGCAGGGTTGCATGAAAGAGCAAAGAGTTCAGAACGCCTTCCATATCGCGCAGGTTTGTATCTACACTATAGGCAAGATATTCGGCTACTTCCGTAGGAATTTCAATTCCATCGGATTGCATTTTGTTATGAATAATCGCCAGCTTGGTTTCAAAATCCGGCTCTTGAAGATCCGCTGTCAATCCCCATTTAAAACGGGATAATAATCGTTCCTGAAACCCTTTAAGATCGCGGGGTGGGCAATCGCTGGTCATGATGATCTGCTTACCGGATTGATGCAGCTGATTGAAAATATGGAAAAACATTTCCTGCGTCTTCTCCCGACCTGCCAAAAACTGAACGTCATCCAGAATTAATAAATCAACCTGCAGATAATAATTTTGAAATTCCTGAATCTTATGATTTTGCAAGGCATTCAAAAACTGACTTGTGAAATCATTCTGATCTACATACAAAACAATTTTTTCGGGCAGGTTCTTTTTTATTTCATTCCCTATAGCCTGTACCAAATGCGTTTTACCTACCCCCACACCTCCATACAGCATTAACGGATTGAAAGAAGTAGTGCCGGGTTTCTTGGCAACCGCCACACCGGCCGATCGGGCCAATCGATTACAATCCCCTTCCACAAAATTTTCAAATCGATACGCTGGATTTAGTCTTGAATTAACCGTTTGCGGATTTAATGCCTTGAAGCTGAAGGGAGAATAATCTTCGTGTGCACCATTGCCATTCATGGGCTGGAGGTGATTCCGCTTCATTCCGTTTCCATTGGGGTAATTAACCATCAACGGAGGATTTTTTTGATTGCCGCTATCCACTACAACGGAATACTCAAGGCGACCATTGGGTCCCAACACCTGATGTATCGCACTGCGGAGTACCGGTACATAGTGTTCTTCTAACCATTCGTAAAAAAACTGTGAGGGCACTTGAATGGTGAGCACATCACCATCATTCTTTAAAGGATTTATTGGCTTAAACCACGTATTGAAATCTTGTTCCTCTACTTCTTTGCGAATTATTTCGAGACAATCATTCCATACGGTTGCGCAATCAATTACCATTTACTCGTAGCTTGCTGTTTGATGAAAAAGCCCCAATTTTTTTTGGGGCGGGAAGCAAAGGTGTAAAAAATTAGAAGAACAAAAAAACAAAAATCAACCTTGCTTTTGAAGATTTTTTTGGCGTAATGAAACCTGACGAAAATCATAAAAAAATTGCTTTCCTCATAACTATGCGTCAACTTGAAACTGAATTTCAATCGAATTCATGCTAAAAAATAATCCAGAATTTGCGTTTCCTTTCCCCACATTCGAAGAATGGCTTACTATAGCCCGTCAGGAACTGGATGGAGCCGATCCCCTTAAGAAATTAAGTCTTGAAAAGGGAACTCTAACGATAAAACCGCACTATCAAAGTCGCAAAGATAATTCGCAACAAGATTTCGAACTAAAACCTGCTATCAACCCCTACTATGGAGCTCGCGGATGGTTGAATACACCAAGAATACCTGTTCTGGATGAAAAACATGCTAATGACCTCGCGTTGCATTTTCTCAATACGGGAGCGGATGGAATTTTATTTGAGCCGCTTCAGGCGAATATTCAGTTTGACAGGCTCCTTCATCAGATTAAGCCTGAATACTGCAGCCTATCTTTCCTTATCCGTAAGGATGTTGTCATGAATCCAACTGATTTTTTTACCTGGGCAGTGAAAAATAAATTTACTGAAACGGTAACAGGATGCATGTTTAGCGAATTAACTCCTGAAAATGCAGTCGATACTTTAAATAAATACGAAGCCCTGGGGATCATCGTGCATCCTGAAAAAAACATTGAAGATGAAATTGTAAACGCACTTCAAAAGTCTGTAGATATAATTGAATCGATGTCAAGACAAAACATTCAGATTGAGTCTTTAGTTACCCAGATTGCTTTTTCTGTTTCCATTGGATCTGATTTTTTTCTTGAAATGGCAAAACTCCGCGCCTTGCGCAACCTTTGGTATCAGGTGCAAGGTGGGTATGGCGTTACTAAAATAAAACCTGTTCATATTCACGCTTCATCATTCGTGTGGAATAAAGAAGAATTTCAACCGCATGGAAATATGATCAAGTCAACGATGAGTGCGCTGTGCGCAATCCTGGGTGGATGCGATAGTATAACGATCGAGCCGGAAGATCAGAACAATGAAATGATGAGTCGTATTGCCCGTAATGTTTCTTCCATCCTTCGCGAAGAATCTTATCTCTCTAAAGTTGCCGACCCGGTTGCCGGTTCGTATTATTTAGACTCACTAGTTGCGGAGCTTTCAGAAAAGGCCTGGCAAAAATTTCAAACGAAGATGCGCGGATGAAACCAGACTTTTCAAAAATAAAATTCAATCAATTCAAACCCGATTTTCCAACCGGGCAACATCACGACTGGCTTTCGCCTGAAAAAATTGAAATTAAAGCATCCCTTTCCGAAGAAGATGCTGGTAACAACTCAATAAGAAATTTCTCCGCAGGCATTGCGCCTTTTCTTCGCGGCCCGTACGCTACCATGTATACCGTACGTCCCTGGACAGTGCGTCAGTATGCAGGCTTTTCCACCGCGAAAGATTCTAATGCGTTTTATAGACGCAATCTCGCTGCAGGGCAAAAGGGATTATCCGTAGCGTTTGATTTGGCAACGCATCGAGGGTATGATTCCGATCACCCGCGTGTGGCCGGAGATGTTGGCAAAGCAGGAGTAGCTATCGACTCGGTACTAGACATGAAAATTTTATTCGATCAGATTCCATTGGATAAAATGTCTGTGTCGATGACAATGAATGGTGCTGTTCTTCCCATCATGGCATTTTATATTGTTGCTGCCGAAGAGCAGGGGGTAAAACCTCATCAACTCAATGGCACTATACAAAATGATATTCTTAAAGAGTTTATGGTGCGCAACACATATATCTATCCGCCTGAACCTTCCATGCGTATTGTTGCCGACATCTTTTCTTATTGCTCCCGGAATATGCCGAAGTTTAATAGCATCAGCATTAGTGGTTATCACATGCACGAAGCAGGAGCACCCGCGCATATTGAGTTGGCCTATACCTTGGCCGATGGATTAGAATACATCCGGGCTGGAATAAATGCTGGAATTGCAATCGATGATTTTGCACCGAGGCTTTCTTTCTTCTGGGGCATCGGCATGAATTTCTTTATGGAAGTTGCCAAGATGCGTGCAGGCCGGGTGTTGTGGGCAAAGATGGTTCAATCGTTTGACCCCAAAAATTCAAAGTCAATGGCTTTGCGCACGCATTGTCAAACATCGGGTTGGAGCTTAACAGCACAAGATCCCTATAACAATGTAACGCGCACAACCATCGAAGCGCTTGCCGCTGCATTAGGAGGCACACAGTCCTTGCATACCAATTCTTTAGACGAAGCAATCGCTTTGCCAACAGATTTTTCGGCCCGCATTGCCCGCAACACACAATTGTTTTTACAAAAAGAAACAGGAATCACACACGTGGTGGATCCTCTCGGTGGTTCTTATTATGTTGAATATCTCACGGAGCAATTGGTAACCAAAGCCTGGGCACTCATTGAAGAAATTGAAAGCCTGGGAGGAATGACCCGTGCTATTGAAAGTGGCATTCCTAAAATGAGAATTGAAGAAGCTGCTGCTGCCAAACAAGCACGTATCGATTCCGGGAGTGATGTAATCGTGGGTGTCAATCGATTTCAAACAGATGAGATTCCTGATTTTGAAATTCTGGAAGTTGATAACACGGCAGTTCGCCAGGAGCAGATTGAAAAACTTGCCTTGCTAAAAAAAGAACGCAATCAAAAAGAAGTGGATACAGCCTTGCTGGCGTTGGAACAATGCGCTGCAACGGGCACAGGAAATTTACTAGAGCTGGCCATTGTTGCTGCACGACATAGAGCAACTTTGGGCGAAATATCTTTGGCCCTGGAAAAATCTTTTGGTCGCTATAAAGCCACTATAAAATCTATTTCCGGTGTATATTCGGGTGCCATGAAAAATCAACAAGAAGTAGCGGAAGTCCGGGCCCTCTCCGATCGGTTTGCAGAATTGGATGGTCGCAGACCACGTATTCTTATTGCAAAGATGGGGCAAGATGGTCATGATCGGGGCGCGAAGGTGATCGCTACAGGATTTGCGGATCTTGGTTTTGATGTTGATATCGGGCCGTTGTTTCAAACTCCAGAAGAAGTTGCGAAGCAGGCGGCAGAAAATGATGTTCATGTTATCGGTGCCTCTAGCCTGGCTGCCGGGCATAAAACTCTTGTACCACAATTAATTGAAGCGCTCAAAAAAATTGGAAGACCCGATATAAAAGTGGTAGCCGGTGGGGTTATACCGCCAAAAGATTATGAATTCCTTTTGAATGCTGGTGTAGCAGGGATTTTCGGTCCGGGCACACCGGTTTCTGAATCTGCCAAAGTGATTTTAAAAAATTTGCTGGGCGAATAATTTTTAACGCTGCTTAGCTACGAACGCAAAGGGAAAGAAATCGAAGCAAACTTTGCGCAATTGCGTGATTGCCTTATTGATCATACACTCATTTTAACTTGGCAACAGCCAAAAGAAATGTGTACTTTTAAATTGGAAAAATTTCAGGTTATGAAAAAAATTCATACTTCACTCTTCGTCTTGATTTTCTTTAGTTTGATCTGCGTTTCCCGGTCACTGGGCCAGGCTAAGTATGATAAAATGCTGAAGGCTGCAGAAACTAGCTACGAAGCCGGCAATTATTCTAAAGCTTTTAGTGGATTGGAAAAATTCAAGAAAAAGGCATTTAAGAAATTAGGACAACAAAATATTTACACGCCAACTTATTTTATTCGCAAGTCGAAATACAATCTTGCTTCAGGCTACATTGAAGAGTTTGAATCAAATCTTCAGGTTGCCCTGAACACGAGTAAATCGATCAATCAAGAAAACAGTCTTTCCCACGGATCCATGCTGGTGGAAGCAGGGGAACTCCACAATTTAAATGGATCCTTTCGGGTAGCTCGCGAGTATCTCGAACAAGCACGCAAGGTATTGGAAGATGGAGGCTTTATGAAAGATGGAGTAAAGGGTCGCTATACGATAGCCTTGGCTGAAGCCATGACGGGTCAGGGCTACTTTAGCAAGGCTATCGAACTCTTACAAGAACAGGAAAAATTTTATGTTGGCCGGGCCGTAAAGCAAGAAACGTATGTAGATGAAAAAGGAAATCTAAAAAGCCGAAAACTTACCGAGGAAGAAATGATTTTGCGGTTTAATGAGTATGCACGTTTGTTGACTTCGTTAGCAAATACCTTTGGAAAACAAGGAAGTCTTAAAAGTGCAGATTCTGTTTTCGTGTATGCCGCTAATTGGACAAAAAGAAACTTAGGGGAATCAAGTTTGGCTTACATTAGAAATCAATTCTATAATGCGAACATGCTGGTAGAAAATGGTAATGAAACGCTTCCAAAGGATTTAGAATACAGCCGTACGCTTAATAATCTTAAAATTAAACATAGCAGTTCGCATTACCTGGGCATTTCGATCTATGAACAATATTTGAAACAGCTACAAAAAGAGAACAGTTCGGCAAAATATTTAAACACCAAGCTGGAGTATGAGAAAATGATCAACAAGAGTTTTAAGTCTACGAGTATTTATAACGTGCGACTCAAAGCCGTGGAGTTTGACGCACGTTTAGATAAAGACCGCACTAAAAATCTTGAAACCCAAGCCAACAACCTGATCGCCAATACGGCCTCTCTTTCACACGATAATATTGTAACTGCCAACGTAACAGAATTTCTTTACGGACTCGCACTATTCAAGAAAAATTATGCTAATGCAGAAGGCTATCTGCAAGGTATTATCCGAATAAAAGGCAACCTGATGGGTGAAGATGCCCCTGAAACACACCTTGCACGTTTACATCTTGCTAATTTTTATCTGGATAATACAAACAAAATAAATGAGGCTGCTAAAATATATGAAGACAGTTATACAAAAATAGTTTCCAAAGAGATTGGCGCATGGCATAAAGACCATTTGGAGATTCTTAACCATATGGCAACACTTTATGAACTCACTGATAAATATTCGAATGCCGCCACAACGCTCGACAAAGCCGGGTATGTAGCTGCTTCAAAATTTAGCAAAACCGATTATCAATATGCCGTTGAGTTAACCAACATCGCGCGTCTGGAAATCAAGTTGGGTCTCTATGAAAAAGCTGATGAGCATCTTACAACTTCTTTAAAAATACTGGATGAGTTCCGTAAAGATGATACTAAGAAAATCCACCTGGTGCATGCCATCGAAACACAGGCCACTCTTTTTGGTATTAAGGGTATGTTTGATGAAGCGGAAGATGCCTTGGATCGTTCCGGAAGAATTATCAGCCGATCCAAGAAAATGACCGGACTTGATGAGCTTTCCACAGCCCGTGAACTTTCTTCTCTCTTCATCCAATTAGGCAGGTATTCCATAACTGAAGAAATACTCACCAAGTTGATCCTGGAGTATGAAAAATTGTATGGCACCAGTACGATCCGGCTAATTGATCCTTTAGTTGACAAAGGACGACTTGCATTGGCTAAGGGTGATTATACCGAGGCTGAAAAAATTGCCCAGCGTGTAAACAAAATTGCTTTAGGTGTGTATGGCGAGCGTTCAACTAAAACAGCCCCTACGCAAAAACTGCTTGCCGATATTGACTATGCTATTGGCGATTATGATAATGCTGAGCAAGAGATTATTAAAGCTCTTGCCAGTCAGGAGAAACAATTTGGTCGCAATCACATAGAGGTTGCCAAGTCCCTATCTCAACTGGCGATGATCAAATTCCATAAAGGCGATAAGCCTGCAGAAATTGAAAAACTGCTGGTAGAAGCTCGGGAAATCATGGGGAACAAATTAGGTAAAGATAATCCGCAATATGCCGAGATTTTGAAAAACGTAGCTACCCTCAACATCTCTCAAAAGAAATATAATGAAGCGTTTGGTGTACTTACACAGGCGGAAGCTATCTGGCGAGCAAAAACAGGAACAAAAACAAATATCAACGCAGCCGCTATCTTCACCCTTACCGGGGATGTTTACTATCAAACTAAAAACTATAAGAAGGCTCAGGAATTTTACACCAGTGCACAAAAAATTTATGAAACTTACTTCAGCAATACCCATCCGGAATATGTAAAAATACTTTCCAAGCAGGCGAAAGTTTATTACATGGAAAAAGATTTCAAACGTGCCAAGCGAAACATCGAGGAAGCGCTTAATAATTATGAAGTGTTCATCAAACAATATTTTCCCGCCCTTAGCGAGCGTGAAAAAGCAAAATACTGGAATACAATCAAAGGTGACTTTGAATTCTACAACACCCTGGCATTTAGTAAGCTCGAAGATTTTAGAGACTTAAGTGGCAAAGTGTATGACTATCAGTTGTTGACCAAAGCCTTGCTATTAAGTTCGTCCATTAAAATACGCGAGCGCATTTTAAATAGCACTGACGAAAGTCTGAAAACCTCCTACAGTCTATGGATTGAAAAGAAAGAGTTCTTAACCAATGCACTTTCTATGAGTACGCAGCAGCTGGCAGAAAATGCAATTGACCCGAATGCACTGAATGCAGAGGTGGAGAAACTTGAAAAAGAAATTAGTCAAAAATCTGAGCTGTTTGGTCAAAGTTTCGATAACAAGAAAATCAAGTATACAGATGTTCAAAAATCCATCAACAAAAATGATGTAGCTATTGAAATGGTTCGCTACCGTCATTTCGATCATACCTTTACGGATTCTGTAGTCTACGTAGCGTTGTATATCAAAAATGATAATGCACGACCAAAAGCGATCATTATGCCAGAAGGTCATAGAATGGAAACTCGATTTTTCAGGTATTACCGAAATTCGATTGTAGGAAAAATACCTGATGAATATTCTTACAAAATATTTTGGGAGCCTATTCAAAAAGGGATTGGTACTTCCGCCACCACTTACTTATCAGCCGATGGTGTTTATAATCAAATCAACCTGGAGGCTATACCCACTCCCGATGGTCGCTATATAATCGACAACGCAAATATCATCATGGTAAGCAATACCAAAGATTTGTATCTGCGAAAGGTTAAATCAAAATCAATCACGACTTCGAATAAAGCTACCATGTTTGGTAATCCGACTTTCTACCTGACAGCTTCTGCAAATCGTAACATTCCACAATTGCCCGGTACCGAAAAGGAAGTTGCCGAACTGCAAACCTTGTTGAAACAAAAAGGCTGGGTAACTGATGAATTTGTAGAATCCTCGGCCAGTGAAGATCAGGTGAAAGATTTATCCAGCCCAAAAATATTTCATATCGCAACGCATGGTTTTTACACACCCAGCATACCTGCTGATGAACTGGAATCGCTCACAGAAAGTGAAGCCATGATAACTGAAAACCCCTTGCTGAAAACAGGCCTGTTGCTGACAGGAGCCGGTGATGTGTTGAATAAAACCAAATACAACTACAACATGGAGAGTGGTATTCTTACTGCCTACGAAGCCATGAGCCTCAACCTGGATCAAACGGATTTGGTGGTGCTAAGTGCTTGTGAAACGGGTCTGGGCGAAATCTCAAATGGTGAAGGTGTATACGGATTGCAGCGAGCATTTTTGGTGGCCGGTGCAAAAGTATTGATCATGAGTATGTTTAAGGTAGATGATGAAGCAACCCAAAAGCTTATCCTCAACTTTTATAAAAAATGGCTTAACACCAATGACATGCGCCAAAGTTTTATTGATGCCAAAAAAGAATTGCGTGTGGAATATCCCGAACCGATTTATTGGGGTGCCTTCATGATGATTGGATTTGAGTAAAGTCCGATTCAATGTGCTGTTAAAGAGGCTGTATCAAAGACGTCCGGTCATCGCCCCGATGCATCGGGGCGATCTCAAATTTGCGAGGTAGAATGAGATTCTGGATCAAAGCCTGCCAATGCCGAGGCGGCACCACGCAGGCATGGCCGGAATGACATGTCAATTTTAATAGATCTTTGATACAGCTCTTTTTATTTCACCAACTGGCAACCCAATACCAGATCATAATCGAACAGGCAATCAGTTTTAGCAGTGTGCTAAATAAAAAACCAACAAAAGAACCTACGGCTGCTTTAAACGCATGTGATGAATTCTGATTAGCAATAAGCTCACCCACAAAGGCTCCCACAAACGGACCCAGTATAATACCCAACGGTCCCATCCATAAGCCAATGATCAGACCAATCGTGCAACCCCAGATTCCATACTTGCTGCCGCCAAATTTTTTGGTGCTATACACCGGCATCCAATAATCCAACACCGTTACCAGTAAGGTGATGCCTGCCCAGAGCCAAAGAAATCGCGTTTCAAAAGGTTGTTCAGTCCTAAGCTGTTGAATCCATAGCCCAATGAAAGCAAGCGGTGGCCCCGGAAGGACAGGTAAAAAACAACCGACCAGTCCTACTACCATTAAAAGACCCCCTAAAACAATCCAAAAAATATCCATGATCTTATGTAGCTAACATTGTATCAAAATTACTAGACGTATTTCCAAAATGAACTTCTATTCGGCCCCCCGATCTATCGGGGTCGAAGGCCCATTTTTGAAACGCTTAAAGCTTCCCTGCCTGTTCCGCCAACTGGCGGATTCGGCAAACAGGGAATGCATCAGCTGACATTCTTTCCAGGATAGCATTGTTTGCAGGGTTTAAATCCAAACTAGCAGAAACTATGCCTGTGGATTTTCTGGAGTGGGCTCTTTTTTACGCTTTTTGTCCTCAAACAACATGCGAACGGAGGGTCCATAGGTATCATCAAACTGACCGCTCTTCATACCCCATACAAAAGCAATCAGAAAAACGATTGCTATGGTAAGTGAAATGAATATGAGTAGGATAATGATTAACATACTTATTCTTGAACGTTGAAAGTCTTATTCGAAACCCAATTTACAGCTATTGTGCTGAAGCCCACCACGCTAATACTGCTGATCGGCATGAGAATAGCCGCCACCAACGGTGTCAGGTAGCCACTAATCGCTATGCTCAATGTAACTGCGTTGTAAAAAAATGAAATGGCAAAACCTGCTTTTAGGATTGTTGTTGCCGATCGACTCAGTTTTAAAAATTTATCCAATTGCCCCACTCGATCCCCAGCTAAGATACCATCGCAGGCAGGCGTAAAAACACCGGTGTCATCAGTAACAGCCACACCCACATCACTCTGCCGGAGTGCACCTGAGTCATTCAACCCGTCTCCGATCATCAATACTTTGGCACCTTGCTGTTGCAAAGACGAAATATACTTTAGCTTATCATGAGGCGATTGATTGAATAACAGGTTGGTAGCTGGTGGGAAAATTTTTCTCATACGAGCTTCTTCGGTGTCATTGTCTCCTGAAAGCAAGGCTACACAGCGTTTACCAAGTTTCCTCACCAGATCTTTTATCTGTGGTCTCACAGATGTTTCAATCAGGAAGTATCCCCGCACCTGGTTGTTAATCGAAACAAAAACTTTGGATGATGCATCGGTTATGATCCCATCAAATCCTGCGAAAACAGCCGATCCAATCTTTATTAAAACACCACCTACTCTACCCTCTAAACCTTTTCCTGTACGCTCAGTAAAATCTTCTATAGCCAATGAAGACACCTGCGAAATACTATTGGCAATTAAGGTGCTTAAGGGATGCGTGGATGTAGAAGTCAATAGTTTGATCCAACTTAATTCCTGGTCGTCCAGCACACCGACAAACTTAACATGAGTTGCACCGTGTGTGATGGTACCTGTTTTATCAAAGACTACAGAATCCACTGCTGCCATACGTTCTAATACTTCCGCATTCTTCAGATAAAATCCATGCCGGCCAAAAACCCGCACCATGTTGCCATAGGTGAAGGGTGTTGCCAGGGCCAGTGCACAAGGGCAGGCAACAATTAATACGGAGGTAATCACCAGCCACATGCGTGAAGGATCGTAGAAATTCCAAAACACTGCAGTCATAATAGTCAATCCTAAAACTACCCAGGTAAATCTGCGTGCCGCCAGATCAATAATACGTCTGTATTTACTTTGCTCTGGTTTCTGAAATGCTGCCTCATTCCATAAACTGGTAAGATGACTTTGCGAGGTTCTCTTCACAACCGAAAGTAAAATAGGTTGTCCAATCAACCGACCACCGGCATATACACTCGCTCCTTTTTTCAAATGCACAGGCTTCGACTCGCCCGTAACAAAACTATAATCCAGGTAAGCTTCATCACTTTCCAATAAACAGTCCGCAGGAACTATCTCCATATTCCGGATTCGTATGGTATCACCGGGCATGAGTTCATACACAACAACGGGCTTCCAATGGTCACCAACACGTTTATGCACAGCCAATGGAAAGTATGATTTATAGTCGCGGTCGAAGGCGAGATTTTCATAGGTTTTACCTTGAAACCAACGACCAATCAAAAGAAAAAATACCAAGCCGGAAAGTGAATCAAGATAACCAGGGCCCACTTGAAATACTATATCGTAAACGCTTCGTAAAAAAAGCGCCAGTAACCCAACCGCAATGGGTACATCAATATTGATCATGCGCTGAGAAAAACTCTTCCACGCGTTTAGAAAATAGTCTCTTCCGCAATAAAAGGTGATTGGGATAGCAAGCGCAATATTTATAAAAGAAAATACCCGTTGCAGCGATTCGTCACTCTTATCAAGCCCGAGGTATTCCGGAAAGCTTAACAACATAATGTTGCCAAATCCAAATCCGGCTACGGCCAATTTGATAACCAATGATTTGGTTGCTTCCAGGGTATGGGAGACAGATTCAGTCTTAAGATTGATTTTAGGAGCATACCCCAACGAGGTGATAAGCCGGGCTACTTGGCCAAGTGAAACTTCAGTTGGATTAAAATCAATCCGAACCGTTTTCCCTGCAAAGTTTACCTCTGACTTAACAATGCCTTTTTGCAGGCGCTGTAAGTTTTCGAGTAACCAGATACAGGAAATGCAATGAATGGCCGGAACGTAAAACCGAACCCGCACAAACGAATCGGAGTCAAACTCGATTACCTTCTTGCGAATTGTTGGCTCGTCCAGGTAAGCAAACGACTCTTCGCTGACATACCGCAGGTTTACACCCGGATTTTTATCAAACGAATAATATTCGCACAGGTCGTTCTCGTTGAGAATCTCAAACACAGTTTTGCATCCATAGCAACAAAAGTGTTTGTCCTCTACCTGAAACTTTTCATCGTTACAGGCCAACCCACAGTGATAACATGTTAAATCTTCCTGAACCAGTACTGCCATTAATTATTAGAATAGAAAATGGACATATGGTGATCGGCCACCTTGCCAGCAAGTTCGCTATTATTTAGCAAATGCACAGCAGCCCGTCCCATAACCAGAACCGGTTTTTTTAGCTTTTCGGCATAGCTTACCAATTGGTTGTCCAAATCCCGATTACTCATTGGAACAATGCCTACATCGGTAAATATCTTTTGAAGATAGCTAACCAGGTATTTTTCCAAATGGATTTCCGGAGCATCGTCCGGGCTTACGGTCAAAATGGTTACTTTCTTATTAGCCGATTGCTTGCCAAAAAAAGTAAGAAATGATTTTAGTGCGGCCAGGCCCGATTGATCATAGTCGAACAAAACAAGAATTTCATCATACGGGTCGAGTAAATCCTCGGAAAGAAAAATCGGGCACCCTACTTCTTCAAAAAAATGTTCTGGAAAGGATTCAATCAAGTACCGGATATTATCATGCGTGATGGGATTGATCAAAGCGAGGTCAGCAAACTTACTTTGATTAAGAAGTGAATTTCCATTCGCCTGACTTTTAATAAATGAAATATCCAGATTAAGTGATTTTGCTTCTACCTCCAGGGAAGACTGAAGGTCTGCTTTGCCTGTTTCCAGATTTGGAACGGGCTTGTTCTTCGGATGTTTTACAAAATCCTTTAGAAAAAAACCTGTAAAACTTTTGTTGTCAACATGCGAAAATAGTTGGGCGTAATCCGCCAGCTGCACGTGAGCAGGTTGAAAATCAACCGGGAATAGTATGTGTTTTTTCACAAGATTGAGGTTAACTGATTTTATAAGTCCAGATTGGGCAGGTTAAATGATTCACCACATCTTCTGCAATACTTCCACTCATCAGGTGATTGATTCCTCTACGACCGTGGGTCGCCATGGCTACCATGTCAGATTTTGTCTCCGCAATAAAATTCCTAAGACCTTCTTCTTCGCTATAGTCATTAAAAATGGTAAGCGTATAATCCTTTAACATAAAGCGTTTGGCAAAGGCTTTCATCTCCATCTTTACATCGCTATCTCTTCTGAAAGTTGAAGGTGTATTCACATATAAAACATGAAGCGTTGCCTTAAAGAAATGCTGTAGTGCCTTTACTTTTAAGGTTAATTCCTCCTGATCCATGTCGAGTGTATTCGGAAATACGATATTCTTGATGGAGGAATACTTAACATTCCCCTTGATTGAAATAACCGGAACATCCGAAGTGCGTACAATTTTTTCTGTATTAGATCCAACAAAAAATTCTTTGAGTCCACTGGCACCATGGGTACCCATTACAATTAGATCAATTTTTTTCGCTGTGATAAAATCGCGGATGGTGGGTGTGGCACCCCCAAATTCAACAAAAGAAGAAACCTTGGTTCCTTCTTTTGCCCACTTATCCTTCATTTTCTTAAAATTCTTTTCTGCATGAGCTTTCATGTCTTTGATGAAAGCTTCTTCAAACGAAAGGGTTGGCATTAATACACTCTCATGCATAACCGGCAACTCTACCACATTGAGCAACATCACTTCTCCGTTGCTCTCTTTGGCTATATCAACGGCAAACTTAAAGGCCTGCACGGCAGGGTCAGAAAAATCGCAGGGAACCAATATCCGTTTCATAATCTTAGTGGTTAAATACAAACCAAAAATATTAGAAAACCCTGCCGGGGCTAATGATGGGTATCAACGAAAAAGATGACTTTTATCAGGTTTGATCGAATGATCAGAATTAAATATTACTGATAATCAAGAGGATAATATAAAGGACCAGATAGCCTGTGCCATCAAGCAATAATCAGGTCAGCCTGCTTGGCGAGTTTTCTGGCATCCAGAACCCGAATTTTTTTGCCTTCAAAAGAGATAAGACCATCGGCTTTGAATTCAGACAAGAGGCGGATTACGGTTTCGGTGGCAGTACCTACGATACTTGCTAAATCTTCACGCGAGAGTGCTAATTCGATCAACGTGCTTCCTTCGCCCTCCATACCATAACTTTCTTTTAACATAAGAAGGTTGGCGGCAAGTCTTTCACGAACAGACTTATGAGCCAGTTCGGCCAGTTTCTCTTCCATGATTCCCATCTCATGGCAAACGGCTTGCACCACCCGCCTCATGAACGTTGGATTCTTTTGAAGCACTTCAAAGAAACTCTCTTTTGGTATAAAACAGATCTTGGCATCTTCCAGTACAGTTGCCGTAGCCTGATAAAACTCCTCACTCAACAAAGCCCGATAACCAAGAAAGTCTCCCGGTTTAGCAATGTAAATGATGAATTCTTTTCCTTGCACGTTGTTCTTGAATACTTTCACCTTGCCTCCATTCATGCAATACAAACCTGTAGGGCGTGTGCCTTCATAAAAGATATTCTGACCTTTTTTGTATTGAATACAGGTTTTGTGGTTGTTAATTCTACTTAGATCCTCAGGATTAAGGCCATTGAAAAGAGAGTCTTTCAGATGATCGCACAAGGTGCATGCAATGTTGAATTCTACTTTAGCCATCGCCTAAAATTGATAAAAAAGGTGATCTAAATCAAGTTTTTACAGGATTAAGCCTATTCCGAATAAAAGAACAAATAAAAGTGTAGAAAGTGCCATTTGTTTCAGAAAAGGATCCAACTCTTCAGCGGCACGGTGATGAATTGAAAGGCCATTCTTAATGAATAACGGTAGTGTTAAGAGAAAAAGAAACTGCCAGGGGGAATTAAAGTGAATCAGGGTATATCCAAGGGCGCTCAGCAATCCGCCCGTCAGCAAAACCCAATGGTATTTCACTGCATTCTTTTTGCCGATTCGCACCGGGATGGAAAATTTACCCGCACTCCGGTCCGACTCGATATCACGAATGTTATTAATGTTTAAAACAGCGATGGAGAAAAGTCCACAACTCATCGCTGGTAACAATTCATTCCACGTAATGGAATGGGTGAAAAGGTAATACGAACCCATAACACCCACCAATCCAAAAAAAATCAACACGGATATATCGCCCAGACCAATATAACCATAGGGTTTTTTTCCCACCGTATACCCGATGGCAGCAGCTATGCTTAACAAACCCAATCCAAAAAACAATGCAAAGGCGCGCCAATTGTTACCAAATGAAAACCAGAGTAACAACAAGCCACAAACCAAACTTAAGCAAGAAAAAATAATCACGGCTGTCCGCATCTGAGATGCCGATATAGCGCCAGATTGCACTGCACGTAAAGGTCCCTTTCTACCTTCATGGTCAGCCCCATTTTGCGAATCACCATAATCGTTTGCCAGATTGGAGAGTACTTGTAAAAAAATTGTTGTCAGGCAACAAAGTGCAAAAAGTACCAGATTAAACTTATCGGCTGCTGCGGCTAAAAATCCGGCCATAGCTATGCAAGCCAATGCCAGGGGCAGTGTGCGTAGGCGAAATGCATGAAGCCAGGCCTGTGTTTTCATTCTTTACAAGTAACAAAGCAAAATGAAATAAGTTGAATTCGAAAATTTAAATAGGTTAACGAATATCCTTTATCAACCATGTCTGGTTATTAAATACAAACTGATCCCCTTTTTTGCGACCCATGAGCAGGGCACCCAAGGGCGATGCGGGAGCCAGTGCAATAAACTCAACTCCACCTGACAGCAGTTTACCCGCGCTGATCGTTAAATAAAAATTAGTTGTATTGGTGAAAACAATACTGCCAAGGCGAACCTCCTCATCCGTATTTTCAATACTGACTTTCTCTAGCGAGGCCTTAAGTTTCAGTCCTTCATTCAATTGTCCCAAAGCCTTTTCCCTTTCTAAATGAGCCATCGCCCGCCCGGTTTCATACTTATCTCCGGCACTACTCTTCTCTTCCGAATTAGCAGATTCCTGCGCCTCGTTCAGAGCCTGACGTGCTGTATCAATTCGTTGATTAACATACGCCAAACATTGACTGTAAAGATCAGCTTTGAGATCGTTTGACAAAATCATATTACAAACCAAGGATAGTTTTCAATTTGCTATACCCGGTTTTACTGATGGGTATTTGCTGACCATTTCTTAAGATAGCCATGTGGGTTTCTTTCTGATAGGGTTCAATCTTGGTAATCTGACTGATGTGAAGAATATACGAACGATGAACCCGAACAAATTGCAGCGGATCTAATGTTTGTTCATAGAAAGACATCGTTTTGTTTTTTAGATAAGCCCCATCGGCTGTAACAATCTTTACAAAATCATCATCGGCTTCCAAATAGTGAATCTCATGTACTGGAATTATCTTCACTTTGCTTCCCGTCTTCACAACGATACGGTTGTTTTGAGAAGGTGACTGGGCCATCGTTTCCAACAAGTCGGTAGTCTTTGCTGTTACAGGAGCTGATTTATCCAAAAATTTCTGAATGGCTTTCGAAAACCGTTCTTCAGAAACCGGTTTGAGTAAATAATCAATCGCATTGGCTTCGAAAGCTTTTAATGCAAACTCATCAAAGGCGGTAATGAAAATTACAGCCGGTATGGGCTGAATCAATTCTAACATTTCAAAGCCATTAATTTTTGGCATTTGAATATCCAGAAACACCAAATCGGGCTGATGCTGTTGAATAGATTTTACACCCTCAAAGCCATCATTACATTCATCAACTATTTCAATAGATGGAATTTTTCTAAGATAACTCTTCAGAATTTCCCTACTCAATGGTTCGTCATCAATGATTATAGCTTTGCTCATGCGCGTGCAGGAAGTGTAAGGTTCACCAAAAATCTATTTTCCAATGTAGTCGTTTGAATTAAATCATTGCGGGCATACAATAAATACAACCTTCTTTTCAATCCATTTAAACCAAAGCCACTGCCTGTGCCGGGCAGCATATCCGAATCAAACGGATTGGAAATGGAAATCACTAGCTCATTGTTAACTATTCTTGAATTCACTTCAATTGAAATCTGGCCGGTGGTTCCATACAGTCCAAACTTAATGGCATTCTCTAATAGTGGTTGCAGTACCAGGGTTGGCAGCGGCCACATACGACTTTGCTCATCTATAGCAAGAACAACCACCAGACGATGACCAAAGCGAACCTTTTCTATAGCCAGGTAAGTCTCGAGGTATTCTAACTCCTGCGCCAAGGATACCCAGGGTTCATCGGCACGCTTTAAAGTAAGTCGCAAAAAATCAGAAAGCTGCTGCACCATTTGCCGCGCCTGATCGGGTTGAACCAAAATTAGTGCGTTAATTGAGTTGAGGCTATTGAATAAAAAATGCGGCTGTAACTGCAATTGGAGTTTTTGCAATTCTGCTTCCCGAGCCATGTTGGCAGTATCTTCTTCTCGTAAACGGACTTCCAGCAATTCTTTCCAGCGCGTGTAATAAATAACGCCAACGCCACCCCCTGTAATAATTATAAACCCAATCACCCACCTTACCGGTGTTGATGCAGAAAGAAATTCAAGGTATGCAGTCTCAGCAGGAATAATTTGTAACAGCGCCTGAGCTGCAATCCATTGCGATGCAACTGCCAGTATCAGCCCCAACCCTATCGTTACCTGAAAGATGCCTGTCTTTGGTAGATAAGTTAATAATGAACCTAGCAGAATTACTGTACTTAGTATACACAGATTAAAAATAAAGGAATCCCATGCTGATAAAGTCCAGCTAAATTTAAAATAGTGATTCAACAGCCAGGTATGAAACCCAGACCAGAGCAAGGCTGCACCCATAAGAGGCAGTCGATTGACCCAGGATGATGACTGCCTATTATTCATGCGAGATGGTTGTCATTAAAACTGATAACAAGTATGAAGCAAGTTAACGCAGATTGAGCTATTTTTATAAAAAAGAAAATAAATCCATGAGTGCCAACCGTTGGGCTATAGAGTTAGATCAAATAACGCAGGCTTTTAATGAGGAATTCAGAACCCTTACTAAAACTGAACTTAACTGGCGACCGAATGCCAGGCAATGGAGTGTTGCTCAAAATATTCATCACTTGATGGTTGTAAATGAAACTTATTATCCCGTCTTGCATAAGCTTAAAAATAACACTTACATTCTTCCTTGGTTTGGCCGGATCGAATTTATAACTACGTTCTTTGGAAAAACTGTTCTTGCTGCCGTACAACCAGACAGACGCAAAAAAATGAAAACCTTTCCGATTTGGGAACCAGAAGCCAGCAATTTAGGTGGTGATATATTGGTTCGTTTTAAAAAACATCAGGATGAATTAAAACAGCTTATTGAAAGTTGCCAGGATTTAATTGAAAAGAATATGGTAATTTCTTCGCCCGCGAATAAAATGATTGTTTATAAATTAGAAACAGCATTTGATATTATGGTGGCGCATGAAAAAAGACATTTAGAGCAAGCCAGAGAGATGAATCAAATTCGGATTAAACACTTATAAAATTGACTATGAGAAAATTTGCGGTTATCGGATTGGGGCTTTTTGCAGTAGGATTTGGAATGAAATTTTTCCACGCCCCCTTTCATGCGTTGATCATGATGGCAGGTCTGCTAGCGATGCTTGTTGAAAATGTGTGGTATGCCTTCCAAAAGGATAAAAGCAAAGCGGAACTATGCTTTCGTTTTGGCATAACGTTTACGCTTATTTATCTTCTTTTCCTGGTAAAATTTTATCCGTTCAGTCAGGTTCCTCTGGTTGCCGCACTTCTCTTTTATTTGTTGGGTGCTTTTTATTTACAAACTACGAAGTCTGCCAAAAAGACTATAACCCGTACTACAGTTTTTGCGTTGGTCCTTTCCATTGTAGTATCAGCAATCGTCTATTTTATTCCCTCTGATGTCCGGTATTATATTTTCAATATCAAATTCAATCATGAAATTGAAACGGATTACAGAACCTGGGATAAATACGCGTGGTTTCTATATGTCAATAACAAACACACGGAAGCAGAAAATGCATCTGAACGGGCACTTGAATTAGTAAAAAGAACAACAGACGAACATTCCTTAAACCAGATTAAGTCTCACAGAGATCAAATCAACAACCGGAGCTGGAAATCATTTAACCATTAATTGCCTATCTTTAAACCATGGATTCCGTTTTGCATACCGGCTTCAAAATAAATCTGTTCCGTTGGATTGTTGCCATAACAATCCTAGCCGGGTTCTTTACAGGATACACCAGCCAGACAAAATCACAACTAACATCCAAAACCCAAACAGAATGGGTTGATTCCAGGAAATCTCTTAAAAAAGTTCGAAGTGTTTTTGAAAAGAAAAATAATGCTCCTGCAGAGGTTAACAAGCTTACCTTCCAAAGTGAACTTTTCAATCTGTTGGCTAAGAACAGACTCACTCACGTTTTAAGCAAAGCCAATCATAAATTAATCCAATCCATTCCTCGTATTAATTCCATATACTTCAACCATCGTCCGCAATTCTCTGACGACTATATCATTTCCGCGTAAGCGCTAAGGAAGTCTTCCTTATCAGGTCTGCATGACCTGCCCTTTTTCAATTATACATTCTTAATTCAACGAGTTACGCATAGCTCGCTAATTCTATTATATGGATCGCTTTAAAAAAATTCTGCGAACAATGGGTCTTATTGTATTGATTATTCTGGCGTTATCCGGAATCGGAATCGTGGGTGGACCTTTCCTGCCCAGGATCAGACAAGACTTTGATCGGAAAGAAGAAACCATTGAACTTGTCGAGCAGAAAGAAGATTCGGAGAAAGAAAAGACCTGAACCTCACCCCATTTTTAACCTGACAATGTATTACACATTGCCTTGAGGCTGTCCCAAAAGTCTGGTTGTCATCGCCCCGATGTATCGGGGCGATCCCAGATTTGAGATGTAGAATGAGATTCCGGCTCAAAGCCTGCCTGCTCCGCCAACTGGCGGATTCGGCAAAGGCAGGGCCTGAATGACATTTCAATTTTAATTGACTTTTGAGACAGCCTCTTGTCTATCGTTTGCAATGATTCTATTGAGTGCTAAAAAAATAATAATCGAGATTAAACCTTTTACAGAGCTTTATGTCTAACCGCGTTGATTGATTTTTACGTTAGGAAATATTTCAATTTTTCCAATACCTACCTTAAACCTTGTCTTGTTTGTTGTCTCTAAGCAACCGAAACAAAAACTTAACAAGACTATGAAAACGCTAAACATCACAAACTCGCTCATGGCATGGAGAGGAAAATTCTATTTCCTTTTCATCGGCCTGTCGCTCGCCTTGCTGGTATCGTGTAACAACGATGAAACAACTCCCGATTTTTCTGCTGATGACATTGAAGATGCTAATCTGGATGCCATAGAAGACTCGTACTTCGATGATGGTGACGATATGGTTACCGAAGCCTTCACCAGTACAGATGCTGATTTGACCGGAGGAAAAGTTAATTCGGATGAACGCCTGGTATGTGCTGCCTTAACCCGTTCCGGCTCCAAAGGCGATGGAAATCTTCGGGTGGATTTTGGTAGTGGCTGCACCGACCCGCGTGGCAATGTGCGGACAGGCGCAATTGTTGTTACGCATGACGGAAGTTGGAATGAAGCCGGTTCGCAATGGACAATCACCTTTGACGACTATACTATCAATGGAATTAAAATTGAAGGAACCCGCACGGTTAAAGTAATAAGTGTTACGGATGCACTGACCACTTACGAAGTACGACTAACCGGTGGTAAAATAACCTGGCCTGATGGTCGCGTGGCAACCCGAGAAGTAGAACGCAGGCGCGAACATGAACGCAATGAAAACAACATCCTGGATCGTTTGATTATCTATGGAACAGCTCAGGGAACATTTCGCAACGGCCGTGGCTATTCCATAGAGATCTTGGAAAGATTAATCTACCGCAGAGCTTGTGCCGCTGAAGGTGTGATCATCCCCGTAAGTGGTGTGAAACTGATTAAACATGGAGATCGTGAACTTACCGTTGACTATGGTGATGGAACATGTGATAACGTTGTTATTCTCACCAATAAAGATGGAAGGTCATATCGATATGAAGTAAAGGGGAAGTAAGCCTACATTAATTTTTAAAAGTCTGTCCTTACGGGCAGACTTTTTGCATTATAAACTGCACGGAAACATAAATTTATTAGCGCTCGTTTTTGATTATTACTATTGCTTTGATTCTTTCCTGTAGAAATAAGGTAGTCGAATCTGGATTATTTATAATATTAAATCCCCTTTGTTTTTCTAATAATCTCCTCAATTGAAATTCATTTGATACAGTGTAAATACTATCTCCATCTACAATTAGAATATGTTTTGGTTGAGCTACCAAAGCTTTTTTCTGATTGCCCAATTTATCTGTATAATAAATATAATTCGTTGAGTCGTTTTTAATGATTTGAGCATAAGTTGCTTTTGTGAATAATAAGGAAATTGATAGTAAACCAATTCGTAGATATTTCATTGAGTAAATATGTTGATATTTTTTTGTCCGACCGCCCTTGCCTACAACATCCGAATATACGCAATTGCCTAAATACCAAAAAAAAATCCCGCAGCACCATGCCGCGGGATTCCTCTCTATTTGCAAGCAGAGAGAACCTCACCCCTAACCCCTCTCCAGAGGAGAGGGGAAGGTGCTCGGAAATTTTAATAGCGATAGTAGTCTGGTTTGAAAGGACCTTTCTGTTCAACACCAATGTACTTGGCTTGTTCAGTAGATAGCTCTTCCAACACAACACCAATCTTCTTCAGGTGCAAACGTGCTACTTTCTCATCCAAATGCTTAGGCAGCATGTATACTTTGTTTTCATACTTATCCGTATTCGTCCAAAGTTCTAATTGCGCCAACGTTTGGTTGGTGAATGAGTTTGACATAACAAACGAAGGGTGGCCCGTAGCACAACCTAAGTTTACCAAACGACCTTCAGCAAGTAGGATAACCTGATTACCGCTCTTCATCGTATAAAGATCAACCTGCGGCTTCACTTCATCGCGGGTTGCATTTTTCTTTAGCCAGGCTACATCAATTTCATTGTCGAAATGACCAATGTTACAAACAATGGTCTTGTCTTTCATCGATTCAAAATGACGACCCAAAACAATTCCAAAGTTACCGGTAGCCGTAACTACAATGTCGGCTTCTTTCACAGCATCGTCCATCTTCTTTACGGCAAAGCCATCCATAGCGGCTTGCAGCGCACAAATCGGGTCGATCTCGGTAACGATAACACGCGCACCAGCTCCACGCAACGAAGCCGCAGAACCTTTACCTACATCTCCGTACCCAGCCACCACAGCAACTTTACCAGCCATCATGACATCCGTAGCTCTGCGAATAGCATCTACCAGGGATTCTTTACATCCGTACTTATTATCAAACTTGGATTTAGTAACTGAATCGTTGATGTTAATAGCAGGCAAGGGAAGTTTGCCATTGTGCTGACGCTCCACCAAACGGTGAACACCCGTAGTAGTCTCTTCCGAAATTCCACGAATACCTTTCACCAGTTCCGGATAGCGATCCAACACCATGTTGGTAAGGTCACCGCCATCATCCAAAATCATATTCAACGGCTTGCCATCTTTAAAAGCATGCAACGTTTGTTCAATACACCAGTCAAACTCCTCTTCATTCATTCCTTTCCAGGCAAACACCGGAATACCCGCCTTGGCAATAGCCGCGGCTGCGTGATCCTGCGTGGAGAAAATATTGCATGAAGACCAGGTAACTTCGGCACCCAGTTCAATAAGGGTTTCAATTAATACTGCGGTCTGGATAGTCATGTGAAGACAACCCGCGATACGGGCTCCTTTCAATGGCTTTTGAGTTCCAAACTCTTCGCGAAGTGCCATTAAACCGGGCATTTCGGCTTCAGCCAATTTGATCTCCTTGCGACCCCAATCGGCCAGTTGAAGATCCTTTACTTTGAATTTTGATTGTTCTGTTACTGTCATGGGTGTGTTATTTTCAAGTTTAAGCCTGTTTTCAGGCAGGAAAGCGGCAAAGGTAACAGAAAGCTTTAAGAATTACCACGAGAATTTAACCTTCCTGAAAGGCAGGTGTTAAGAGTCAGTGCCTTTGTTGAACTATTCCGCATACACGTGTTGTTAGAGTTAAAATTTCTGTTTTATGAGTAAACCTAAAATCAAAATTGACATCGCCTCGGATGTCGTGTGCCCGTGGTGTTACATCGGCAAACGAAGAATTGAAAAAGCGATGACTCAATTGAGTGATCAATTTGAATTTGAAGTCTCTTACTTACCTTTTGAGCTTAATCCGCAAACCCCCAAGGAAGGTTTCAATCAGAAAGAATACCTCACGAAGAAATTCGGAAGTGAAGAAAAGTATAATCAGATCACGAGCCATGTTGCCTCGGTGGCTGCTGAAGAAGGTTTGAAGTTCGATTTTTCGAAACAAACAGTATCGCCCAACACCCGCGATGCACATCGCATACTTTTGTTCGCCAAACAAGAAGGCAAACAACTCGCAGCGAAAGAAGCGTTTATGAAAGCTTACTTCGAAGAGGGTGTTGATCTTACTAAAAAGGAAAATTTACTCGCTATAAGCGAACAGGTTGGTTTGAATCCACAACGCATTGCTGCGCTGCTCGATTCGGATGAAGGCCTTGCTGAAGTTATCATGAGTGAGCAGACAAATCACCAACAGGGTATAAGCGGTGTACCCTATTATATTATAAACAATCAATACGGAATTTCCGGAGCTCAATCATCTGAAGTGTTTGTGCAGGCGCTTACGCAAATTGGTAATCAACCTGTAACTACCGAGGGTGAAGCGTGTGCCGTTGATGGCTCGGATTGTTGATGTTGTACTGATGGCTGGATCGCGGCTCAAGGCCTGCCTGCTGGTAGGCAGGGCCGCGATGAACATTTCACTATGAAGTGGCATCCAATTCATGTGTCATTGCGGGCGAGTAGCATTTCTTTGTGTTTTAATTAAAATTACCCGAGACCCGCAATCCAGTCAATTGGATCGCGGCTCAATCGGCAGCGATTACATTTCAATAACGACTTACTTAAGCAATTCCGTATCTACAATTACGGAAGTCCATACACTCGTGCGACCGTTGTCCATGCGTGTCCAGATGGGCGTAATGATTCCTTTGTGGGCATCGATGTTGTTATAATCACCAAAGAATTTCGTTTCGGTGGGTATAAACGGACTTTCACTGACTTTAACTTCTTTGAATGAACTGCCGCCATCCGTTGAGTAAGCCATATAAACATCGGTTTGCAAATCGTCATACGCCCTGCGATCATAATACACTATATATATATAGCCAGTACCCTGATCGACTGCAATCCAGGGAAAGAACTGGTGTTTGCCCGGTCCATCCTGATTGATGCGCATGGGTTGTGTCCACATGTCGCCCTGGTTCGTGGAGCGCATAAACCAGATATCAGTATCATCTGTACCGTTGCGCTGATCGGCCCACACCAGGTATAAACTACCGCTCAGTCTGCCTTTACTGTTATCAATCATCAACACGGGCATACCATTGCTGCGCATAATTCCTGGAATGTCCATCGCCCAACCGCCTTCTTGCTTGGCAATAAGTAAATCATTGGTTAACCATGTGCTGCCGCCATCAAACGATCGATCAAAATAAATATTTCCCTGGTTGGCCCATGCTACAAATACCCGACCTTCCATATCTACAGCTGGCACCGCACCTTCAGCGGTGTTGTCATCATCAATACAATCGCCCGGGTTTTGGTTGATTTGTACGGGCGTGCTCCACTTCTTTCCGGCATTCGTAGACTTACTAAACAGGATGTTCGAATGACAATTAGGATCTTCTAATCCGTATTTATCAAATTGAGTCCACGTAGTATAGATATATTGCTTGCGCGGATGGACAGCCGGCCATTCTTTGTCCTGATCTTTGGGCGGGTTGTTTCCAATCGAGGCACCACTGCTCCATGTTTTTCCACCATCAGTCGATTTCTGGCACACAATGCGGTCGAGCCATTCATCATTGCTACGACCTTGTTTGCTGGGATCGGCCAAATGAAAAAAATAAAAATCTCCTTTCGCATCTGAAATCACTGCGGGGTCTCCATAAACTCCGTAAGGAGATTCAAGTTTCGTTTCTGCCCACGTTGCTCCGCCATCGTTTGTATAAATAGCACGATCCAGCACCACTCCGGCCACTATGTTTTTTGGATTTTTTTTATTGATCGCGATGCTCGGCTCAAGCGGAGGATAAACACCGTCTACCTGTTCGGCCAACTTTATATTTTTGAACTGGCCTGCTGCGCCAATACTCACCAGTAGAAAGCAAAGTACCAATATCCTTGTCATACGTTCTATTTCAAATTAATAAATCAACACTCAAAGGTACTTCAAACTTTTTAAAACTTCGAGCCAACGCTGATAGCCGGATGCATTCAAATGTAATCCATCAAACGTATAGGAGGCATTTAACCGCCCCTGATCATCCAGAAATTTGCTGTATAGATCAACATAGGTGTAACGGAGGCGCTCTGCATACCGTTGAAGCTGGTCATTGATGGTGAGGATATGAATTCCATTATTAAACTGCTGGGGAAATTTTTCGACTGTTTCATTAACTGGCAAAATACTTTGCACAAAAATTTTTGTTTTGGGCGAGCCGGCTTTTATTTTAGATACGATCGTAAAAATGTTTTCGATAATCGCTTCGTTGGGAATACTCTTAGACAAATCATTGGTGCCGATTAGAATAAACACGCTCCCCGGCTTTAGTTTCACAATTTCATCCATGCGGGCCACCATGCCAAAGGTATTGTCGCCAGAAATGCCGCGGTTGATTACGGTTGAATCTTTTAACAATCGCTTCCAGTTGCCACCTTCCGTAATGCTGTTGCCCAGAAAGACAATCTTGCCAGGAAGCGTCACTTCTTTTTTGAACTTCTCCAGTCGCACCCAATAGTGCTCTGGCATATTAGGCACCGTGTCATAGGTACGCTTTTGTGCGAGCGATGCAGAAGTGATAATCAACAGACCCATCAGGAAAAAAAAACTATTTCTCATTTTTTAAAGGTATCAATCGTTGTGTTCAACTTTTCGCCACCACCAATTTCAACTACGGATGATCCATAGACTTTAATCGTAGCCTTCACAAAATCTTCGGCATTGGCCTTGTAAATATTGTCCACATACTTTTGCGGGTTGCGATCAATGTAGGGAAACCAGGTACTATGGATTTGAACCATAATTTTGTGCCCCTTTTTAAAGGTATGAAGAATATCCTGTAAGGTAACATTTACATCGGTTACTTCACCCGGCTTAAAGGGTTCTGGTTTCTCAAAGCTATTTCGAAATCGACCACGGAACACTTCATGACGCACCAGTTGTTGATAGCCGCCCATCACGATGTTGGCAGGATTGTGTTTATAGTTTGGATGATCATTGGGATACACATCGATCAACTTCACGATAAAATCCGCATCCGTACCTGACATGGAAACTTTCAACTTGGCCATAATCTCACCGGCCAGCGTAACCTCATCGGTAAGTGGATCACTTTCAAACGTAATCACATCGGGCCGGGTGGATGCATGGCGTTGATCATCCGACATAAACCTGCGCGGTGTAAAGACAAAGCCTTCGGTTTGCGAGGTGTAAGGAACAGGCTTGGCGGGATCGCTTACATAATCGAACGCAACTTCCGGTTTAGCAGGTTGGTTAACGAATAATTTTCCATTCTCTGCGAAATACAATTTAACAGGAGGAATTCCTTTAGGCGGCCATTCTGCAAATTGTTTCCAGGTTTTTAACCCACAGTCAAACATGTAGGCTTCAGGTAACACGGGTTTTGTGTTTTCCTTCAGGTGGGCATTAAAAAATTTGCGTTCAATCTCGCGCTGATAGAAAGTAGAAATACTATCACCAAAATAAATATGGTTTACAGCCTGAAAGCCGGTTTCACGCGACCAGTCGCCATGACTCCACGGGCCCATCACAATGGTATTCTGCGCGGCAGGACTCGTTGATTCAATTCTCTTATATATATTAAGTGGTCCGTATAGATCTTCGGCATCGAACCAACCACCCACTGTCATCACCGCATGTTTTACATGGGTAAGGTGCGGAAGGATACTCCGCTTTTGCCAAAACTCATCGTAGTTGGGATGATCAATGGTTTGCTGCCAGAAGAAATTATCATAATGATACTTTTCAGTAGCATTTTTTAGTGGCCCCATCTCGAGGTTAAATTCGTAACCATCCCGCGGACGCGCTGCCCCACTGCCAAATCTGTTTTTATCCGAATACCAACTCTTGTCAGTAGGCTTATCTTTTTGATATCCAAAAGTGGCATAGGCCCCTAAATAACTTTGCAAAAACACACCGTTATGATGGAAGTCATCGAAGAAAAAATCTGAGATGGGTGCTTGCGGTGAGGAGGCCTTCAACGCAGGGTGCGCATCGGGTATCCCGGCAGCGGCATAAAATCCAGGATAAGAAATTCCCCACTGCCCCACCCGCCCGTTGTTTCCTTTAATATTTTTAATCAACCAATCAATCGTATCCCAGGTGTCGGATGCTTCATCGATAGCGGTTTTATTTTTTCGATCGTTGCCTGAAATATTCGGACGCATGTTATCAAACTCACCTTCACTCATCCACCGGCCGCGCACATCCTGGTAAACAAAGATGTAGCCATCTTTCATAAGAAATTTTGACGGCCCCAAACTACGTCTATACTTTTCGGGTCCATACGGGGCAACGCTATAGCAAGTACGTTGCATTAATAAAGGGTATACTTTGGACTTGTCCTTAGGGAGATAAATTGAAGTAAACAGTTTAACTCCATCCCGCATAGGAATCTGCACCTCTAGTTTTTCATAATGCTGCTTAATATAGAGAGAGTCAGGTACCTGGGAGAAGGCTAGTGAAATGTAGCCCGAAAGAAAAAATAGAAGTAATATCTTCTTCATAATAAGATAATTATAAGTTGAAAAATAAGAAGATAACCACCTAATGACAATGGCTTTGTAGTAAATGAATGCAGTTTGTCGATAAAAGTGATTTTTTAAATCAGTTTCCTTCAAATAACCCGAACATTAAAGCGGGTTTCATGTTAATACCACGAAACTCAAACAACAAAAACTATGAAAACACAAAAATCACTTATCCTCGTAGGCGTATTCGCCCTATTTGCTATCCTCGTTACCAGTTGTGGTGACGGTGGAAAAGCGGCTCGTGAAAAAGCAACTCAGGATTCTATCCGTGTGGCTGATTCATTGACTGCCGTTCAGCGTGTTGCTGATTCATTGGCTGCGTTGCCTAAAACAATTGCTGAAACTGCTATCAATACGCCAAGCTTAAGCACATTGGTTGCTGCTCTTTCTGCGGCTGAGTTGGTAGAAGTATTTAAGGGAACTGATGCGTTTACTGTATTCGCTCCAACAAACGATGCGTTTGCTGCTGTTCAATCAACCGTGGATATGTTGTTGAAGGCAGAAAACAAAAGTAAACTTCAGAATGTATTGAAGTATCACGTTGTTGCAGGCACCGTTAAAGCGGCTGATCTGTCCGATGGTCAGGAATTGACCACACTTCAGGGTGAAAAATTGAAAGTTGCAATTAAAGATGGCAAGGTGACAATTGGTGGCGCTGAAGTGGTTGCGGCTGATGTAGCCGTAAGCAATGGTGTGGTACACGTAATCAACAAAGTAGTTGTGCCTAAGAAGATGTAATTAATTACGATTTCGACCTTAGGTTAAAAAAACCCTTCTGGATTTCGGGAGGGTTTTTGTTTTTATTTTCAAATTTCGTTTTGCTTAACGCCTTCATTGGTATTCGCAGACCCAGCCATAGGTGTGAAGCTACTATATCGTCCCCACGGGACTTATGTATTATTAACCTGCTACTTGTCCGTTTAGGGACGTAATATTGGTAATGCATAATTTAGAACACCAAAAATCCCTTTAGGGATGAAATATAAATTTCCTTCTATGGTTCTTTGTCACCACAGCCATGTACCACACGAGATTTTGGTTTTTGCCCACCATTTCTGATCTTCTCACTTTATTTAAATGACTCAAACAAAAAACTATACCTTATCAGTCGCTATCATGCTGGTGATCGCCAATATGATTGGCACCGGGGTGTTCACCTCCTTGGGTTATCAGGTGGGGCCTTTGCCTTCGGGCTTTGCCATCATGATGTTGTGGTTATTGGGTGGCGTTGTTGCGCTGTCCGGTGCGCTGACGTATGCAGAAATTTCAACTACGTTAAAGCGCTCCGGGGGTGAGTATCTATACTTATCAAAAAATCTTTCATCCTGCACTGGGCTTTCTCAGCGGCTGGATGAGTTCCATCGTTGGTTTTGCCGGAGCGATTTCGGCAGTGGCCATCGCCATTGGAGAATATGCTACCGAAGCTACCGGAGTTTCCACGAAAGTGATAGCCGTTGCAGCGATTGTATCCGTATCGTTTGTGCATTGGTTTGGAGTAAAAACCGGAGGCCGGTTGCAAACCTTTCTTACTACCCTCAAACTTTCTTTGATTCTCTTTTTCTGCATCGCACCGTTCTTCATCCACTCCGTGCCGAAAACAGAAATTCAATTTCTTCCGCAACCGGGCGATTGGAATCTCATTCTTAGCTCGGGCTTTGCGGTTTCGCTCGTATTTGTAGTGTATGCCTACACAGGTTGGAATGCATCGGCCTACATTGCCGGCAACCTGGATAACCCCCGAAAAAATCTTCCAGTATCGCTCATCACCGGAACGCTTATTGTCGTTTTCATTTACCTCGCGCTTAATGCCATGTTTTTATACACCGCTTCCTTTCAAGAACTACAAGGTCAAAACGATATTGGTAATGTGGTGGCTCACAAACTTTTTGGGACTACGGCCGGCACCATCTTCTCGGGTGTTTTTAGTTTTGCCTTACTCTCCACACTCAGTGCCATGACCATTGCAGGACCGCGTGTAACCGAAGCGATGGGCGAAGATTATAAATTGCTTCAATCCTTCTCAGTGAAAAACCGCTTTCAGATGCCTTACCTCGCTATTCTTGCGCAGGCTGGCTGGTCAATCTTTTTGGTGCTGGTCAGCACGTTCAAAGAAATCATTCAATATATCTCGGTTAGTCTTTCTTTTTTTTCAATGCTCACCGTGCTGGGGATTTTCTTTTTACGCAAAAAATCAAACCCGACCGATCATTTTAAAATCCCCTTCTATCCGTTGCCGCCCATAATCTTTATTCTCTGCACAGGCTGGATGATTTATTACGTGGCGGTTGAAGATTTCAAAATCATTTTGTATTCACTGGGTACGATGGTGCCCGGCTACCTGCTTTATGTCACCTCATCACGGTACCATCAGCATAAATAAACCGATCAGAATAAAAAGAAACTAACTATCTATCTCCAACTGTCATACCGGGCAAGTTAACCCTATAGCAAATACAACACGGAACTATAATACGCTACCCGGTATCCCAGAATACGTAGCGGAATCAATAAATAAAGTTAATTGTCATTCCGGCCAAGTTAACCTGAAACAAAAATACAACACCGGACTAAAAAACGCGAGCCGGAATCCCAGAGTACGAAGCAAAGATGAAATCACTAGATACCGGGTCGCGCCTTGCTTCGAATCAATCTCTTCCAATATTTAGTTCAATGGGTTTCTATACACACTGTAATCCTGCTTGCCCGGTATGACAGCTTCAAAGGAACCGTCATTCCGGGCAAGTTAACCTCAATTAAAAAAAAGCACCGCACTAAAAAACGCGAGCCGGTATCACAGAATACGAAGCACAGATTAAATCACTGGATACCGGGTCGCGCCTTGCTTAGAATCAAACTCTCCCAATATTTAATTCAACTATTTTTTATACACAATGCTATCCTGCTTGCCCGCCTGCCTTTGCCGAATCCGCCAGTTGGCGGAGCAGGCAGGGTATGACAACTTCGAAGTAAATGTGCTACAGTATGAACGTCATACCGCACTCCTGAATAAATAACCTTACCACCCACAACAATTTCATTTTTCATACCGGCAAACTTTTGCTTTCTTCCAGCATAATTTCCAACCTATGAAACAACTACTCGGTTTACTCATTCTCCTAAGCACAGCCTCTTTTGCACAACCCCTCACCGGCTTCAACACTGCCAGCACGGAAAAACAAAAGCAAGCAGAATCCGTTTTCCTTACCCAACAGGAAAGCACACGATATAAAAATCATTTAAAAACCCTCACGAAAGAACCACACATTGCCGGCTCCAAAGCCAACGAGCGTGTGCGCGACTACATGGCCGAGGTAATGCGCAAGGCCGGACTTCAGGTAGAGATTTTTCCGTACGACATTTATTTGCCCGTAATGCCCGGCACAGCAACCGCTGAAATTGTTGAACCCATCCGGTTGCCGCTTAACAGCAAAGAATACATTCACAAAGAAGATCCCTTCTCTTCCGACCCCAATCTTCCCATCGGCTTCAATGCCTACACCGGTTCGGGCGATGTAACAGCCGAAGTAGTCTATGCTAACTATGGCCGCAGAGAAGACTTTGAAAAACTTGCTGCCCTCGGCATTTCAGTAAAAGGTAAAATTGTAATCGCGCGCTATGGCGGAAACTTCCGCGGCTACAAAGCCAAATATGCCGAAGCCAACGGTGCAGCCGGACTAATCATTTTCACCGATCCGGGTGATAGCGGGTATGCGAAAGGATTGGTGTATCCCGAAGGTGCATACTTTAATGAAAGCAGCATTCAACGCGGCTCGTTGTTAACGTTGGATTGGACGGGCGATCCGTTAACTCCCTTTGAACCTGCGCTTCCACTCGATGGAAAAAAGAAAATCGTTCGTAAAAAACCAGAAGAAGTTACCGGCATGCACACCATTCCTGTAATGCCATTGCCTTACGGATCTGCAAAAGAAATTATTGGCCTCATGAAAGGGAAGCCCGTTCCTGCTGGCTGGCAAGGTGGATTGCCATATACCTATCGCCTGGAAGGTGGACCAGAGCTGAAAGTACGGGTGAATGTTTCTCAGAAAAGAGAAATCCAAAGAGTGTATAATGTGGTTGGCACATTGGTGGGTGCTGAGTTTCCCAACGAATGGATTATTGCCGGAGCGCATTACGATGCCTGGGGTTTTGGCGCTACCGATCCGAATAGCGGCACTGCTATGTTGCTGGCCTTGAGTGAATCGTTAGGAAAACTTTCGCAAGCGAGCCACAAACCAAAACGCACCATTAAAATTGCGCATTGGGATGCCGAAGAGCAAGGTGTGATTGGCTCCAGCGAATGGGTAGAACAATTTCGTGATGAGTTGAATGCAAAAGGTGTTGCCTACTTTAATGCCGATGGTGCTGTTTCAGGACGGAGTTTTGGCGGAGCTTCCAGTCCGTCATTGAAAGAATTGATCATTGATGTTACCAAAGCCGTGCCCTATCCAGATTCTGCAAAATCTGTCTTCGATCATTGGCAAGGAAAGCGCCCCGCTCCGCCTATCGGAAACTTAGGCGGTGGTTCCGATCACATCGCATTTTATACGCATGTAGGAATTCCCTCCTGGAGTGGTGGCACCGGAGGCCCAACCATGTATCACTCCAACCACGACAGCTTTTCGTATTACGAACGTTTTGTAGATCCCACCTTTACGATGGGGCCGTTGGTAGAGCAGGTGTTTGGTATCTCTGCGTTACGATTGGCCAATGCCGATGTGATTCCATTTAGTGTAAGCCGGTATGGCACCGATTTGAGAACTCATTTTGAAGGGCTTCAAAAACAAATCAGTGCCTATGATAAATCAGAAATTAAATATTCGTTTGAGACTTTGATCAAAGCCGCGGATGATTTAAAAAAAACGGGCGCAGATTGTGAAGCAGCTTTAAAAACGGTTAATCAAGCGAACCTGAAATCCATTAATGCAGAATTGTTGTTGCTGGAGCGGCAGTGGATTGACAAAGAAGGCATGCCTTACGGGAATTGGTATAAATCCTTGTATGCATCCCCCGATCCATACAGTGGCTATGCTTCAGCCATCTTACCGGGCTTTCAATATGAGGCTGCCAATAAATCTACGGCCAACTTAAAAATGTGGGAGCAGAAATACCTGGATGCTATGACCGGATTGAAAACTAAAATGGAAACGATAACGAAGTTGGCGAAGTAGGGGTTTGTATTATACGATTTAGGAAAGGCCGCTACCTGGCAGACTTTCAAAAACCCCAAGAGAAATTGATATTCTTTTAACCACGACAGATTTTGGTTGTGCCATGCAACTCGTTATTGAATGTAAAAATTGGAATTCAAAACTTGACGTGGCCGACATTGGGACATTCATTGATAAGCCCGAAACCGTTACCTGAAAACCTAAAACAGCAATTCCAATTGTCAAACAGCTAAGAAAAATGAGTAAATATTGTATAAGTGTCATTAGTTTATTTCTACTCCTTTCTTGTTCTCGACAGATAGCATTGGAGAAATCTCGGGACAGTAATCTGCAAAAAATAGAGACCAAAATATTTACTTTATATCCAGAAAAGGAACTCCCCATGGACAAATTGCCAGCGGAGCGAATAAAAATTGAGCTTAAGGGGAGAACTCTTCATGCAAATTGGGTGTCTTCTGACAGCAAAGCACCTGCCTTTTTCATACTTCACGGAAATGGAGAAACTCTTTCAGACTGGAGACCTTTGCAAGACTACCTTTTAAATAAAGGATACTCTTCTTTTGTATTTGACTACACTGGTTTTGGCAGTAGCACGGGTAAACCTAGTGTAACAGGCTTAAATGAAGATGCCATTGAAGTATATAAAAAATTTGCAACCCTAACTATAAACGCCAAGGAACGAATAGCCTTTTCCCATTCGTTAGGTGGGAGTATATTATTAGAAACTGCGAATAAACTTAAGCCTTTACCTAATAATATTGTGACAGTGAAAAAACGAATTACCCAGATGTTTGGAATGGATATAAAAATGTTAAGAAGTTAAAATCACCGCTTTATATCATCCATAGCTTAGCCGACAAAACAATACCAATTTGGATGGGAGAAGAATTAGCAAAAAGTGGTGGTAAAAAAGTAAAAATGTTAAAACTTGAATACGCTGGGCACAATACTGTTTACGAAGACCCAACTGACAAAACTTGGAGCAAAATATTTGATTTCATTAACGACAAATAAGAAAGGTCCGCAGGTAACATCGGTTTGGCGGAAAAGCGGTTCAGTGCCAGAAGACAGTTGAAGTACTTCTTCGCCAAACTCCAAATCGATATCTGGCAAGCTTAAACAACACCAAGTGAAACATAGAATAATTATATTGACAACTTTATCTTTCCTCATTGGATGTTGTGACCTTCTTTGCGAACGTCAACAACACGCAGAACTTATCATTGAGAGAGTTGAACAGTTTAGACAGGAAAAAGGCGAACTACCTGAGAGCGTAACTGAAGTTGGCATTGATGACAATCAAGACCACCTTTCATTTTATATGAAGAAAAGTAAAGACGAATATGAAGTATGGTATGGGTTAGCCTTAAGTTCTTCCAAAATTTATAACTCAAAGACAAAAAAATGGAGAAAAGAGGGTTGACCAGAACGGTATACTTCATTTTTACATTTTTTGTTTCTTGCTATCTAAAGTTGGCGGCTCAGTAATTAAATCAAACTTTGTATTCCCATCGACCATACAATAGTTTTAACAAACAAAAATGAATTGGCTCCTACTAATTATTGCCGGCCTGTTCGAAGTTGCCTTTGCATTTTGCCTCGGCAAAGCAAAAGAAACCACCGGCACCGAAATGTATGCCTGGTATACGGGTTTTATGGTAACCCTTACCATTAGTATGGCACTGTTAATTAAAGCAACACAAACGTTGCCCATTGGCACCGCCTATGCTGTGTGGACAGGCGTGGGAGCCGTGGGTACGGTGGCTGTAGGAATTTTGGTCTTCAAAGAACCCGCTACTTT
Source organism: Cyclobacteriaceae bacterium (assembly GCA_041736555.1). Classification (GTDB taxonomy): domain Bacteria; phylum Bacteroidota; class Bacteroidia; order Cytophagales; family Cyclobacteriaceae; genus ELB16-189. The sequence continues at coordinate 77,363 of JBGSTJ010000019.1, read as the reverse complement.
TCTGCGCTTGTTTTTTATTACCACCTTAATTGCGTCTATCATTGGGCTAAAAGTAGTTTCGCACTGAAGCAGCAATTGTTGATGATTTTAGGGTGATCAATTCGCAATTCGCGAATTGCGAATTATTGCTATATTTGCCTGTCTATCAGCAAAAAGCAATGAAGAAGAATAACGGAATGAGGCCACAGGATGTGGTGGTCTTACTGAAAATAGCAGCCAAAAGAAATCAGCCGTGGATGATGAAGGAGTTGTCTACAGAACTCATGATCAGCGCCAGCGAAGTGAGCGAGAGCCTCACACGGTCAGTGTATGCCGGCCTGCTATCCAGTGATAAAAAACGATTGATGAAAATGGCCCTACTCGAGTTTCTGGAACATGGACTGAAGTATGTGTATCCTCAACAGCCCGGAGCGTTGGTGCGAGGATTGGCCACAGCATATTCGGCAAGTCCGTTGGTCAATGAAATTCAAAGTACTGAACAGGTGGTTTGGCCCTACGCAGAAGGTAAAGCAAGAGGGCAGGCTATTGAGCCACTTCATCCTAATGTGCCGATTGCCTGCATGAAAGATAATGATCTGTATGAACTTCTTGCCTTAGCCGATGCCTTGCGCATAGGAAAGGCGCGCGAAAAACAGTTGGCGATGGATGAACTGAAAAAAAGATTATGATTAAGAACACCATCATCAACAGAGGTGTATTGAAAAAAATAGCACTTGCCCTGGATGAACTGAATGATCAGGTCGTTTATGTTGGCGGTGCTGTGGTGAGTTTATACATCGATGATCCGGCAGCTGATGATGTTCGCCCAACAAAAGATGTAGACATCAGTTTGTCACTTGCTACCTACAGCGAGTTGGAAGCTTTGCGTGAAGAGTTGATAAAGAAAGGATTCATTCAAACTGCCGAAGATGATGTAATTTGTCGATTTCGCTATGATGATGTGAAGGTAGATGTGATGAACACCAAGGCAATCGCATGGGCACCGGCCAATCCCTGGTTTGCACCGGGCTTCAAAGCAAAGCAGAAAGTCGAAGTTGAAAATCAGGAGATCAACATACTGCCATTGCCGTATTTTCTGGCATCCAAGTTTACAGCTTACCATGATCGCGGTAAAAAAGAACCTCGTGTCAGTCACGATTTTGAGGACATTGTCTATATCTTGGATAATCGTATGGATATTGAAGATCAACTTATAGGCGCGCCTGATGATGTGAAGCCCTTTCTTAAAGATGAGTTGACATCGATCTTAAGCGATGAAGTAAAGCAGGAAGCAATAGCGGGCAATTTGTTTTATGAAAGCCGCGATGTTCGATTTAACAAAATCATGAGTACCGTTAAAAAAATAGTGGATGGAATTTAACGAACAAAATACCGCAAACTCAAAAGTCTTTGCCCTCAAAACAAATGGCAATCGATATTAGTAGTGTAATATGTCAATGAAAAACAAAGCAAACTTTAACTATGCTGACTTTGAAGTAGTAAAGAATATAGCCTTGACTTTTCCCGGCACCGAAGAAAGTATTTCGCACGAAGGAACACCTTCAGTAAAAGTTCGTGGCAAACTGATGTGCCGCCTCCACGACAATGGCCAGTTTATTCCAATCCGGCTAGACTTTAAGATTCGTGATAAATATTTAGACAGTCACCCCGAAATTTTTCATTTACCTGATCACTTTAAAGCCTATCCCTACATTTGTATGTGGCTGCATAACTATGACAAAGAATTAGTCAGGGAAGTACTGGAGCAAAGTTGGAAAGGGCTTGCCACCAAAAAGCAAGTGAAGGAGTATGACAACATGAAAACATCGAAAGGTTAACAACAACGAGGTTCTTCCCCTGGATCAATGAATTATAAGATCGAAACATTTCCTAAAACACGAGTTGCAACTTTTGATATTTGCTCAATTGGTATTCAGAAACATCATGTTGCAGCGCTGATAGAGATTGATGTATCTGTAAGCAAAGAAAAGTTAAAACAGCAAAGAAATAATACTCATCCAATTTCATTTACTGCCTGGTTGATAAAAGTAATTAGTTTGACGATTAAAAATCACGAGGCTGCAGCTGGATATCTTTTAGGGAAAAGGAAGGTTTTAGTCTTTGATGATATTAATGTATCGCTTGCTATCGAAAAGGAGGTAAACGGTAAAAAGGTTCCCATTCCTTTAATCATTGAAAAGGCAAATGAAATCAGTGTTGAATCAATAACAGAGCAAATACGTGATGCGAAAGAAAAAGAATTGACTAATAAAGATATTGTACTTCATACCAGAGCAAATAAACTAGAGCGGCTCTACTATGCATTACCCGGATTTGTAAGAAGATTTTTTTGGAAATATTTATTAAGACATCCCCGTTTAGCATTTAAAAAAATGGGGAATGTCGCCATTACGTCTGTTGGAGTGGTAGGAAATGTAAGTGGTTGGTTCATTCCCATTTCTGTCCATCCAATCTGTTTTGGAATCAGTAACATTGCTAAAAAGCCGATGGTAATAGATGATAACATTGAAATCCGTGAAATTTTAAATATGACAGTTTTGCTAGATCATGATGTTATTGATGGTGCACCGATGGCAAGATTCTTAAGTGATCTATCCAGCAACATCGAAAAAGGATATGGCTTATAAATGGCGCAGAAGGCAGAAAACGGTCAGCATTTGAAATCAAAAACCCGTAAAAAATCACGCTTGGCTAGCTTTTTCCATGCAACAAATATTTCACGTAATAAAATATATATTTATTGTTTATCAATAAATATTAATCATATTTGTGACATACTTCTAACCTTTAAGATTATGTCAGCAAAAAACAACTTCGTATTTAAGGCCCTGCATGTTATTGCGTGGATCATCTTTGTGGGTCTGTCCATTGAAGCCGGAGCCTTGCTCGTCAATTTCATGTTCAGCCTTTTCAAACCTGAATTTGTTCAAAACCTGTATCAAAAATTGGACTTAACCGAGATGTATGCGGTTAACCCATGGGTATTTTACGGGATATATAGCTTTATCTTGTTCATCGCGATTACGAAGGCCTATTTGTTTTATCTCGTTATCAAGTTGATAAACAAACTTGATTTGGATAAACCATTCAATACATCTGTGGCCAATCAGATTACAAAAATCAGTTACAATATCTTTTCTATCGGACTCATTAGCTATATAGCCCGGCAAACCGCAAAAAGTTTACCGCATTATGGATTTGATACTGACACATTAAACCACTTTTGGGCCGATAGCGAGGCTTATATATTAATGGCAGCGGTTGTCTATGTAATCGCTACTATCTTTTCGAGAGGTGTTGAAATCCAAAATGAAAACGATTTAACCGTTTAAGCCATGCCAATCATTGTAAACGTTGATGTAATGATGGCTAAGAGAAAGATGTCATTGAATGAGCTATCCGAAAAAGTAGACTTAACGTTATCCAATCTTTCTATTCTAAAAACAGGAAAAGCAAAAGCCATTCGGTTTAGCACGCTGGAAGCAATCTGTCAGGCCCTGGAATGTCAACCGGGTGATATTTTGGAATACAAAGAAGGTGATAAAAAAACACCGAACTGACAGTGTTGTTGTACTAAGCAGGCGCATGGCTGACAGTCACGAAGGCGATTCTTGTTACGTCTCCTTCTGACGAAAAGTTATTCAAATCTTTTTAGTGAAGCTTGTAACGGCAACTGCTACCATTCACAAATTAAATTTTAATACTTATCTTCGATTGTTCAGCAACGGTGAGCAGAGTTGACTTTGTATACCCTCTGCTGTCTTATTAAAAATCTACAACATGAAAATAATTCCACTGGCAGCCCTCCTATTGTTCTTTCACACTTCTGCGCACGCACAAAAACCGAGGGCGCGCGACCTTGGAATTCCTTTTAATGGTACTACCGGAAAATTTAATGCGATCACGGATGTAAAAGGTGTTGAAGTAGGGTATAGTACCATCATTTCCGGACACGGTAAAAATGTACGTGGAAAAGGACCTGTTAGAACCGGAGTAACTGCCATTTTGCCAAGAGGTAGAAACAATAATCCTGTTTTTGCCAATTGGTATTCACTGAATGGAAACGGTGAAATGACAGGTACAACCTGGATAACGGAATCCGGTTTTTTAGAAACCCCCATCATGATCACCAACACCAACAGCGTTGGGGTAGTGAGAGATGCGGTGCTCAAGTGGTTCGTTAAAACAGGTTGGTACAAAGAAGATTATTGGTACACCTACCCGGTGGTTGCCGAAACCTATGATGGCGACATGAATGATATTTATGGATTTCATGTAAAAGAAAATCATGCTTATGAAGCATTAGACAATGCCAAATCAGGTGTTATCAAGGAAGGCAATGTGGGTGGTGGAACGGGCATGATGTGTTTAGGCTTTAAAGGTGGAACAGGTACCGCTTCACGAATTGTAAAAATTGGAGATTCCACCTATACAGTAGGGGTTTTAGTACAATCAAATTTTGGTGCCAAACGGCATTTGACCATTGCCGGTGTTCCCGTTGGCAAAGAATTAATAGACACCTTGAATTATGAAATCAAAGCACCACCCTCCTATCAGCAGGAAGGCGATGGCTCCATCATTGTAGTGGTGGCTACTGATGCCCCCATCTTGCCCCATCAATTAAAAAGAATCGCGGCCAGGGTAGCGATTGGAATTGGAATCGTTGGTGGGTATGGGAATAATGGCTCAGGCGATATTTTTATCGCCTTTTCAACGGCCAATCCAACAGCCTTTCAACGTGATAATTTTACAAAAATTGAGGTGTTGCCTAATGATTTAATGAATCCCCTTTTTGAGGCAACGGTGCAGGGCGTAGAAGAATCTATTATTAACGCCATGATTGCGGCTGAAACGATGGAAGGTATAAACGGCAATAAGGCCTATGGGCTGCCCGGTAATTTAGTGGTTGATATTTTAAAGAAGTATAACAGAATAAAATAGAACTATAACTTAAAAAAGCATTGACAGAAAATGGATTGAGATTTAATGATGTATAAATAGTATGGATCAAAACAAAAGTGAAAACAACTTTATTCAAAGCCCGTTTTCGCAAACTTACTTTCACGGCACCAGGGCTGATTTAAAAGTTGGAGACTTTATTATGGTTGGCCGTAATTCCAATTATGGACAAAGGAGGAATGCTAACTATATTTACCTGACTGCAACTTTGGATGCCGCTATCTGGGGTGCTGAACTTGCCCTAGGTACTGGGCGTGAAAGAATTTATTTAGTAGAACCTACAGGTCCCCTTGAGGACGACCCCAACGTAACGGACAAAAAATTCCCCGGTAATCCAACAAAATCGTATCGTTCAAAATAACCTTTTAAGGTGGTGGGAGAAATTACTGTCTGGCAAGGGCACTCAACAGAACAAGTTAAAGCTATGCAAGAAGGATTGACAAAACTTAAACAACTAGGAATAGATGCTATTGAGGAATAAAAGAATGAATGTATTTTTATAAAATATTTTGATGCCTGATGGTTAAGAATAATACAAATAATCACGATGATCGCATTGCAACGATGACATTTGCTTCGGTTTATCCGCACTATGTTTTAAAGGTTGAAAAGAAATGCAGAACAAAAAAAGAATTACATCAGGTAATTGAGTGGCTAACGGGATATAACGAAAAAAAGCTGAAAGAACTTATTGCCGTAAAAGCAACCTTTGCGACCTTCTTTAAGCAGGCTAAAATAAACCCCAATGCACATCTCATTACAGGCGTAATCTGTGGGTATCGCGTAGAAGAAATCTCCAATCCATTAACACAACAAGTGCGGTATTTGGACAAGCTGGTAGATGAGTTGGCAAAGGGACGTACGATGGAAAAGATTTTGCGCGTAGCGTAGTCGATTAAAAGTTCAATCAACTCCTCACATGAAAATTAATTTAAAGAAACAATAGTATGGGAACCATTCAAATTACAATTGAAGCGATCGTATCGGCCGACAGACAAAAGGCCTGGGATTATTACACCCTACCCGATCACATAACAAAATGGAATTTCGCCACAGACGATTGGCAATGCCCAACAGCCAGTAACGACATGAGAGTGGGTGGTAAATATTCCGCAAGAATGGAAGCCAAAGATGGAAGTTTTGGGTTTGACTTTGAAGGCATTTACCAGCAGATCGCAGAAGGTGAAAATTTTATTTACAGGTTGGCCGATGGAAGACAAGTTTCTGTGAACTTTGAAAGTCTTTACAAGGCAACAAAAGTAATTGTAATGTTTGATGCAGAAACTGAAAATTCTATAGAACTCCAAAAAAATGGCTGGCAAGCCATTCTCAACAACTACAAAAAATACACGGAAGCAAATTGATAATTGCAGACAAAACTGAATTAATAAATATGTTAACAGACATCCAACCGAAGTTGCCCATGAGGAACAAACAGGCAACAAAAGAATTTTACATTAACCAACTAGGCTTTCAGGTGTGGGGCAATGCGGGTTTCGAAGGCTACCTGATGGTACAAAAAGATAAGATCCAAATTCATTTTTTTGAGTTTAAAGAGCTGGATCCAAAAGAAAACTACGGTCAGGTTTACATCCGAACAGATGATATTGAGTCATTTTACCAATCCTTGCTGGACAAGAAAATAAGCATACACCCCAATGGACATTTAGAAATAAAACCGTGGGGGCAAAAAGAATTTTCACTACTGGATCCTGATAACAACCTACTCACGTTCGGGCAAAGTATGTAATAACTGGAATACAGAGCCAAACCACTCCTCTGATGTGGCCCTCAATATTTTTCATACCACTCAAACCGTTCCTTTATTATTCGCTGTTTCTCAGCTTTAAGATGCGCTAGATAAGATTTGGCTACAGGCGAAAAACTTTTTCCCTTTAGCCATATTAAATGCCAGATTGATTTGATGGGAAAACCCTTGACCGGAATAATTTTTAACTCGCCATTATTCAACTCATTCTTGATTCCAATCAGCGGCATTATAGAATAACCCAGCCCGGCTATCACTGCTTGTTTCACGGCTTCATTACTGGTCAGTTCCATCTTCTTATGCACTGGCAACTTATTGCGTTCAATAAATTTTTCCATGACAAGGCGTGTGCCTGACCCGGGTTCACGATAAATTAATGGCAAGGATTCAAAAACAGTTTTATCATAATGCTTCGAACGCAATGCAGAATTTGCAGCTCCTACCAGATAAAGTTTATTCTGAATAAGTTCTACTTTTTCAATGGATATTTGTTCGGGTAGTACCGATACCAACGAGAAATCCACTTCATTTTTTTCCAGGCTATTCAACACTTTGGCTTTGTTGGTTACATCCAACTCCAACTCTATACCCGGATGCTTTTTGAGAAAATCGGTAAGAAAATACGGCATCACATACTTACCCGTGGAAACTACAGATAGCTTCAGCCGGCCAGAGAGTTGGCCTTTATACACGGTCGTTTTATAGTTGATCTCATAAACCTGGTTCACAATATTTTCAGCTGCCGCTGCAATCTCTTTTCCAAAGTCGGTGACATAGAGTTTTCGTCCAACAATCTCCGTTAACGGAATGTCGAATTGGTCTTGCAGATTTTTAAGTTGTATCGATACAGCAGGTTGGGTGAGGTGAAGTTCTTCTGCGGCTTTTGTGATGCTTTGCGTTTGCGTGACTTTGAGAAAAACCTGCAGTTGATGCAATGTATAGGTCATAAAATTATATTATGTAAAACATTATAAATATAAATATAAATAAATGATTCTGTTTGTTCAGTTTTGTGCCCGAAAATAAAATCGATTCTGAAAATAACATTAATTTTTAAAAGATGAACACGAAATTAAACTATCAACTGATCGATGGAACATTTACAGCCGAGGATGCATCCAAAATTCTTCTTGAGATTGTCAATAACAAAATAAATTTTCACAATCTTCAGATTTTCTCCATCCGGGAAACGTCACAGGGCGATACAGAACACTCAGAAAAACGAATTGAAGCGCTACTGAAAACCGCCAACGCAATCCGTAAAGAATTGGCCACCGCTCAGATGAACGGGTATAAGGTAAAAGTACAGTGCCCGATAGAAATTACTATTCTGAAAAAATAAGAAGCGTTGGTTGCTCTATAAAAATTTAACCTTCCATGGATTATGCCCTGTTGCTCGATAACCTGACCAACCCAGCGCTGCTCTTTTTTGTATTAGGGGTATTTGCTGTACGACTCAAGAGTGACCTCGAAATACCGCCTAACTCTTCCAAATTTATTTCACTTTATCTGTTGTTTTCTATCGGGTTTAAAGGCGGACAAGAGCTTGCCCACAGTCCCTTTACCATGGAAATTATTTGGTCCGTTTTGTTTGGGCTGGTGGTAGCCTGCGCAATTCCCTTTTACACGTTCTTCATACTTAAAAGAAAACTTAGCATTGATGATTCGGGAGCTATTGCGGCCGCCTATGGTTCGGTAAGTGCTGTAACTTTTGTAACCGCTACCTCATTTCTGGAAATCCAGAACCTCACCTTTAGCGGACACATGGTAGCCGTGATGGCATTGATGGAGGCACCCGCTATTGTGATTGGTGTTATTCTCATTCGATTATATTCCAAGAGAGAGAATAATGCACCTCGCATAAGAAGCGTGATCAAACATTCATTTACCAATGGCAGCGTACTGTTAATTTTAGGGAGCCTGGTGATTGGTTTTCTGGCAAATGATCAACAAGCCTTAGGCATTATTTCCGTGATCCATGCCAGCTAGATAAGTACTTGTACAACTTAGTTTATCTTCAAGAACGGTTCTTGTTTCATTCTAGTACTTTCTGAAACACCCGTGCCCTTTAGTGTTCATTAAAAAATCTGTCTAACTTGTAGTTGCAAATGAGTTTACCTGAAAGGGTGATGATTATTTCATAGTGGTAAAATATAAAACGTATGGGCAAAATCAATAAAAAGAAGATCGAACAACCTGCTTTGGCAGCAGGTAAGCGTCAGGAACTGCTTTTATTATTGAGAGCCCGCTTCGAAAAAAATATCCACCGGCATAAAGGCATTGAGTGGACGAAGGTGCAAGCCAGGCTCGAAGCCCATGCTTCAAAACTAGGGTCGCTTTATCAAATGGAAACAAGCGGTGGCGAACCGGATGTAGTGGGTTATGATAAAAATACAGGTGAATATATTTTTTATGATTGCTCTGCGGAAAGTCCCGCTGGCCGCAGAAGTATTTGTTATGACCCCGAGGCGCTTGAAGCTCGAAAAGAAAATAAACCCAAAAACAGCGCCCTTGGACTGGCTGCCGAAATGGGCATTGAAATTTTAACGGAGGAACAATACCGCGGGCTACAGCAACTTGGAAAGTTTGACACCAAAACATCGAGCTGGATTAAAACACCGGCTGAGATCAGAAAACTTGGTGGTGCCATCTTTGGTGACTGGCGTTATGGCCAGGTCTTCATCTATCACAATGGTGCAGAATCATATTATGCCGCTCGGGCATTTCGGGGTTGCCTGAAGTTGTAAAGTGGTTGCAGTAATCTATCCTCAGAAATTCTCGTGAATGAACTTTTTTGTTCTGTAAGCACGTAGCAGGTAAAACATAATTAGTCCCATCGGTCCAAAAAAGAAAGTAAATAGCAGGCAGGGAACTATCATCAAATGTGGAATCCCATTTTTTTGGCCGTTACTCAATTCCCAGCTTCCAACAAATAAATCAAATACGAGGTAGTGTACCCACCCTGCGGTAACGCCCCACGGACTTGTGAACAGTTGCATTACCCCCTGCAGCGAACTAAAGTTCCCTTCACCCTCTCCAAAAAAAAGTATGATAATCGAAAGGTAAACAAGGCCCAGCATGAGTGGCAATATTCCGGAGAGCACAATCGATTTTGTCCACCGCCAGCGAGCGGCAACGATCAGTAGAAGCCAACCGAGAGGGGCAATACTATTGCAAATTTGAAAAACTAAATCGGGGTTCCTAAGAGTCTAGACAGGCGAGGGAAAAACGTTTTATTTATACCGTTTGATTTTCCTGGATTGTTCAGCCGTAGCCGGTTTTACGACAAGGGCTGCACCACCTCCTGCAGCAAGTTTTAATTTTAATATCGTTTTGCTGGTTACTGTATAGTTTTGAATAGCATACGCCATAGGATTTGTTTCCCAATGTGCATCCGGGGCATCACCATAGATGGTTACAACATACGTTTTGTTCGGTTCAAGAAAGGTAAAGCCTACTGGTACATCGCGTTTGTTTTCATCGGTAATGGCCCCGATAAACCAGGCTTGCTTTCCTTTTTGTTTGCGGGCTGTTACAATATAATCTCCTGGCTCTGCTTCGAGCACTTTGGTATCATCCCAATCTACTGGCACATCTTTAATGAACTGGAATGCATCCAGATGTTTCTCATAATTCTCGGGTAAGTCGGCCGCCATTTGCAAAGGACTGTACATCGTTACATACAAAGCGAGTTGTTTGGCCAGTGTAGTGTGTACCTGGTACTTATTTTCGGTGTTATAATAATCCAATTTTATCTGAAAGATCCCTGGCGTATAATCCATAGGGCCACCCATCAGCCGCGTAAAAGGTAAAATAGTTTCATGCTCTGGGGGATTGCCGCTGCTCCAGGCATTGAACTCATTACCTCTTGCAGCTTCACTCGCCATCCAATTAGGATAAGTGCGATGCTGACCTGTTGGCCTTACCGATTCATGGGCATCCATCATAATTTTATTTGCCGCAAACTTTTCAGCTACTCTCGTAAAGTGATTCACCATCCATTGTCCATCATGAAATTCGCCTCGTGGAATGATGCGTCCCACATAGCCTGTTTTAACTGCATCATAGCCATGGTCTTTCATGAAGCGGACGGCCTGGTCAATTCTTCGTTCATAGTTGGTTACAGAACTTGATGTCTCATGGTGCATAATTAGTTTTACACCTTTTTCTTTTGCGTAGGCTTGCAACTCATTAACATTAAAGTCGGGGTAGGGAGTTACGAAATCAAAAACTTCTTCTTTCCAATTGCCGGCCCAGTCTTCCCAGCCTACATTCCATCCTTCTACCAGCACGCCATCAAGTCCGTGTGTTGCTGCAAAATCAATAAAGCGTTTTGTGTTTTGCGTAGTGGCCCCATGTTTTCCATTAGGCTTGAGTTTACTCCAATCTGTATTTTTTAAAATGATATTTCCCTGATCGGCATAATTCCACGTAGCCGTGCCCATGTGCATGCCCCACCAGATACCCACAAACTTTTGGGGTTTGATCCAGCTGGTTTCTTTAATGACCGATGGTTCGTTGAGATTAAGAATTGTTTTCGACATCAATAAGTCCGCTGCTTTATAACTTACCAACACCGTACGCCATGGTGTGTTACACGGAGTTTGCAGATACGCTTTGTTGCCAAACGCATCCGGAGCCAATTCTGTTGACAGTGAAAAATTTTCCTGGTTCACTTTCAGGTACATAGCCGGATAGTTGAGTAAAGCCGCTTCATGAATGTTGATGTACAACCCATCCGCTGACTTCATCATGAAAGGAGTTTGAACCACGTTTTTTGCAATGGGTGACCGGGTTCCTATTTCGTTATACTTCTTCGATTCTGTTACCGCATCCACTTCGCTGAGTGAGGATGTAGTGTAGGGATATTCATTCGTATCATAATCACCCGGAATCCAGAATGACTTATGGTTGCCTGTAAGTTTGTATTGTGTGCGCTCACCCGTTACGGTGAAGTATGTCAGCTTGGACTGTGCAGGAAACTCATACCGAAAGCCAAGCCCATCATCATAAAGACGAAAGCGAATGATCATGTTACGACCTGTAGCGGTTTGCTGAAGATGCGCTGTCAGTTCGCGGTGGTTGTTAACAATTTCTTTTACTTCACCCCACACCGGGCTCCATTTTTCATTTACAGAAGTTGTGTCAACGCTCGAAAGTGTAAACCCTTCCGTCAAACCAGGCTGATCTTTTATTTCCAGGCCCATCAGGCTCGGCTCGGTCACTTTTTTGTTGCCAATGGAAAGCTGGTAGGTGGGCTCACCTTTTTCCGTAAGCTGGAATTGCAACGTAAGTTTTTTCTGGGGGGAGGTTATAACCTGACTGTATCCGCTGAGGGATACACAAAACAAGATGGCAATGATTGAAAGGGCTTTCATAGGAATGATCTTAAATCTATACTGAAAGTACCATCATTAAAACGGATAAAAAAATGAGTTTTCTCAGGTAATTCGCACAATTTATTTTAGATTAGTCTAAATATTTGTTTAGTTGTTTCTAATTATATAAGTTTGCTACTCTAAAATTATGCGCTGGCTCTTTATACTATATTACATAGGTTTGATTACGGGTGCCGTTGCCCAAACCGGCTCAATTTCGGGCCATGTGCGTAGCGAAGGCCAGGCAGTGGAGTTTGTAAATGTGATTGTTGTTGGAACTCAACTGGGCGCAAGCACCAACGAAAAAGGTGAATTCCTGATCAAACAAGTTTCTATGGGTACTCAACTCGTAAAAATTTCAGGAATCGGTTATCAGAATCATGAGGTGGAAGTCACCGTTAATGAGGGCGCAACGACCAAGGTTGACATTGACCTGAAAGAAGATGTAGCTCAACTGGAAGCTGTAGTGGTAACAGGTACAATGAAGGAAGTAACAAAAATGAATTCGCCCATTCAGGTAGAAGTGTATGCCCCTTCCTTCTTTCTTAAAAATCCAACACCTAATATTTTCGAAGCACTCTCGCTGGTGAATGGTGTGCAACCACAGATCAACTGCAATGTGTGCAACACGGGCGACATTCATATTAATGGTCTCGAAGGTCCGTACACGATGATCCTGATTGATGGCATGCCGATCGTAAGTAGTCTGGCAACCGTGTATGGGTTAGCCGGCATACCGAATAGCCTGGTCAAACGAATGGAAGTGGTAAAAGGCCCGGCATCCACCCTATACGGGTCGGAAGCGGTAGGTGGTGTGATAAACATCATTACCAAAGAACCTTTTTCGGTGCCAACCTTTAAAGCTGATCTGTTTGGAACTTCAGTAGGTGAATACAACCTCGATGTTGCTACCGGATTTAAAGCCGGCAAATCAGCAAGTCTTTTGGGAATCAATTATTTTCATTACGATCAAAAGCGGGACATCAACGATGATAACTTCACGGATGTAACACTTCAAAAAAGAATTTCTCTTTTCAACAAGTGGAACTTTCACAGAGCTTCCGGAAAAAATTTCTCTTTAGCCGGAAGATACATCCATGAAAACCGCTGGGGTGGCGAATTACAATGGACACCAACTTTCCGCGGAAGCGACCAGGTATATGGAGAGTCTGTTTATACCAATCGTGTTGAATTTATCGGAAGCTATCAGTTTAATACTTCCACGCCTTTTCACCTCGATTATTCCTACAACTATCACAAACAAGACTCCTATTATGGAATAACAAAATACCTCGCCTACCAGCAAGTAGCGTTTGCCCAATTACGTTGGAATAAAAAACTCGGAAAGCATGATCTGCTAGCCGGAATTCCAATCCGATACATCAATTACGATGACAACACAGTGGGAACATCCGACAGTGATGGAACCAACGATCCAGACATAACCGTATTACCCGGAATTTTTCTACAAGACGATTTCGAAATTTCAACCAAGCTAACTACGCTGGCCGGACTTCGCTACGATCGACACAATGTACATGGCAACATCTGGACACCGCGGTTGAGTTTTAAATACTCGCCCGACAAAAACAATACGGTAAGACTTACCGGTGGAAGTGGATACAGAGTAGTAAATCTGTTTACAGAAGATCATGCCGCCCTTACGGGATCGCGTGACGTTATAATTCTTAGTGATCTGAAGCCTGAGCAATCGTGGAACGTAAATTTAAACTATGCACGTAACATCCTATTGCCCGATGGCTTTATCAATCTGGATGCAAGTTTATTCTATACCTATTTCACCAATAAAATTGTAGCCGATTTTTTAACTGATCCAAATAAAATAATTTACGACAACCTGGATGGAAATGCGGTATCTCGGGGTGTTACTATCAATGCCGATGTATCGTTGGCCAATAGTTTAAAAATAATTTCAGGAGTTACGTGGATGGATGTGTTTCAGGTACAGAATACCGAGTTCAGTGAAACAAAAATACCACAGGTTCAGGCACCCCGTTTCTCGGGTACTTTTACCATCAGCTACACACTTCCTGAATCAAATGTTATTGTTGATCTGACGGGCCGGGTAACGGGACCCATGTATTTGCCGGTTGTGGCGAATGATTTCCGTCCTGCCATGTCGCCCTGGTTTGGATTAATCAATCTGCAAGTGAGCAAAGTCATCAACAAGCAACTGGAAATCTATGGCGGTGTAAAAAACCTGCTGAACTTCATTCCGAAAAATCCGCTCCTGCATCCGGATGATCCGTTTGATAAACGAGGCGGAAAGTATTTTGATGATAATGGAAACCCACGACCCGACACAAATCCGTATGGATACACCTTTGATACGACTTATAACTATGCCCCGGTGCAGGGAGCTAAAATGCAGTTGGGTGTAAGGTGGACGATAGATTAAAATTAGCCTGAAAATGAGGTTTTGCGGAGATTAACTCTTCTATTCTCTGCATATTATGCGGAGAATAGCTTCATGATTAGATTTCGTGCATCAGCTATATTTACTAATTATTAATTAGTTATGCTACCATTTAGACAAAGTGAAAATAAAGATAAACACTCCATTTTAGATCAAAATAAAGGACTGATATTTTTCCTTACAGGAATTGGCTTCTGTATATTTTGGTCAAACTTTAGCGAAGGCAAAAATCCTATTGATTTCTACTTTCAAGAGCTTGAATATGTGGAGAATGATGGAATCATCTGGATATTTAAACCTGTAGTACATATTTTCAGTTTAATCCTATTCTTTACTGGAGCATTGGCAATTGTCGCATTACCACTTTTCTTTATCGATGAAGTAAAGAAAGATGTCATTGTAAGATTCGATATAGTAAGATTAAAGAGTTTACTTCATATTATTGGAAATCTAGTTCTAATTTCAATTTACTCGATAGTTTTCTGGTACAGCTTAGCGAAGTAATACTTAACTATTTGCCTCTATTTATTTACCTAAACATTTAGACATCGCCAAAGATGACCTCTTTGATTTTACTTTCACAATCTTTCATAAAATTCAAGGGTGTTAACATAAACTAAGGCAGACCCTTCCAATTTCAGGAAAGAAGCCATACATTTCAAATTGGTTGTAAGAAAATAAATTAAAAACTGGATGATTTGGGCTACTCAGAAATGCGAGGCAACACTCAAATTTTAACAATATGAAACAAGACGAAGACCATGGTCAAATTAACCCAGCACAGGATAGTACGGACATGCCAAAAGAGTTAGAAGAAGGGAAGAATAACTTGAGGACCATGAGTAAAAACCAGATTCGCGTATTCGAGAAAATGGGAATGAGAATAAGAGTAACGAGTCCTGAACCTATCACCAAACAAAAAGAGCAACTCAAAAAAAGGGAGTTAGGACATTCCGAATTGCTGAGAAATATAGATTGGTTGGAGGTCGTATTAATGTTCATAGTCATTAGTGTCCCTGTATCAATCGCTCTAACAATAATTTACAAAATTGAAGATCTGGGATGGCCAGAATACACGATAATATTCATATTACTTTCATTTAGCTTATATCATCTAGTTTCAGTATTGCCAATTAATGAAAAAACTAAGAGGGTAACCTCATACTTTGCGATTTCTCCGATAGCACTACTCGTAGTCATTGGATCGTTACTCTCTATAGCATTAATTATCTATATGCCTTTTAGTGATGCGGATTTATCTATTGACTTAGGATTAATTTTAATTAGAAGTAGTTTTATAAAACTCATAATTCTAATTTTTTATGGTTACTTTATTTTTATATTGATCAAAGAAATTATAAGAAAGATAAGAAATAGATAATCCTTCAACAAAGAAGCATTTCACTGATGAGGGCATTCAATAAAGCGGCTTATTTGCAATTTTTAGCTTACCTTTGTTTAATAAATTTGAGAAATATGAATGACGGCAAAACAATTTTTGCAAGCTTAATTGATGGGAGGAATATATCCAGTTTATCAACCTTTTATGATAAGACAAAATCAAAAGACTTCTATCTGAGTTATTTTGTCGAATCGGCAAAGAAAGAATACCAAATGATTAATCCTTTTGTTAACCGGATGTTCATTGAGCAATTTGATAATTTAGATAAGAAGATATTGGATAAAAAACATAGCCCAGTTGAAAGAACCATTTATCCAATGCAGTAGTTAATCAAGGGTAAGAAATTACTTCACCAGCACCGCCTCTTCAATAATAAAGTTTCCGTGTTCAAGGTCAGCATCATTAAGTTTTAATTTACCTTTGACACGGATAAACTGATCGCCTTCAAATTTAGGTGTCTTCGATTTAAAATACACTTCGGCTATAGACTCAGGGCCGGCACCGCCACAAAAGAAACACTGGCTATAGGGAAATTTAGATAAGATGATGTACGCATCGCCTTCCACATCTATGGGTAGATAATAACCTTCCAGATCAATCTCCTTGCCTACCATTGCTTTCAGGTCGGCAGGAAAAGCGGGGAATAAAAAATATTCACCTGCCTTTTCGCTGTATTTCGTATCGAACTTGGTTTTGGCAAAGGCATTCCAGCCATCGGTTTGAGCATAAGTAAAAATTGATGATAGTATCAGTAACCCAGTAAATCTATATCTCATGGTTGCTTAGAAAATTTCGTTATAAGATTTTTAGCCGTTATTACCGGCAATTTAGAAAGTGCGGACTTGAAATCCTTTACATTATTCGTTATAAAATAATCCATGTCTGATTCATTCAAAGCTGTAAAGTATTGAAATGCATCCTCTAGATCATTAAATCCGGAAGAATAACTGGACTCAAGATTATTCTGATAGGTTGGAATGATGTTGATGAATTGATTTATCTCTTGGAGAATCGGCTGTGATTTCATTTTTAAGCGATCCTCAATGATATAGGCAAGTGTAAAGAATGAGGCGGAAGAAGCAAATCCAATCAGTTGACCAGACTCAATTAAACTGATGATCGCTGAAGAATCTGAATTTCTGTCAAGTAAATGATCTGCAAGGACGTTAGTATCCAAAAAAACTCTATAGGTCATACTTGTCCTTCACTGCTTCTGCCCTCAATTCATCATACGATTTGTTTCCCGCTGCTTTTTTTAGGATTCCACGCAAAGAATCAGAAATTGGAGTAGCTGTGGGAAGTTGATTTTTCTCTACATACTCTTCAAATAATCTAGAAATACTTTTTCTCTTTCGAATAGATAATTTTTTAGCCTTCAAAAGGGTCTTTTTTTCAATGGAAAGGGTCAATTTTGCTTTCATACGTACAAGTTTAATTAAATACGTATGAATAATCAAATTAGTTTCCAGCCAGCACTTTATGGATGTCGGTGCGGTATGCCTGAAAGGATGGAATAAGCGAACACAGGATGCCCAACACCAAACTTCCTGCCAACAGGTATAATTCCTCTTTATAAAATACCCAGGCACTGATTCCTGTCTTGCCGCTTTCCTCTACCACTGCGGTAAATAGGTAGAGAACTCCATGCCCAAGGATCAAACCAATTACACTTCCGAATAACGTTAGTGTTATTCCTTCCAACTGAGTGGCAATAAATAGTTTCGATCGGCTAGCGCCCATCGAACGCATAATAGCGAGATCGTATTGACGCTCCTTAAGAGAATTATACAACGCTATAAAAATACTGAGAGCAGAAATAAAAATCAGAACATAAGCAAATCCTGTTAGGGCTTCCACACCCAAACCCAAAATCGAAAAAAGCCGTGCTGCTTCAAATGCAGGCGATGCAGCCTGCATACCCGTTTGACCATTAATATACCGCGGAAGTTGAATCGCAGCAATAGGGTTTCGGTACTTAATCAACAACGCTGTTATTTCTTTGGTAGAATCACCGGCCTCCACTGAAGGTATGAGCGATGATGGATTCGTGAGTATAACTTCCTCAGACGTATGTTCTTCCTCACCATGTTCTTCATGCACCTTCCAGATACTCGAAACATTGGTAAGAATCAAATTATCCAGGACGCCATGGGTACTTTTCAAAATACCCTTGACAACAAACGGGCTTTCTTCGTGTGCGTGACCTTCCTTGCTCAAACCATGAGCACTCTCGAACGTTGCCCCTACTTTTAGTTTTAACAATTCGGCCACGGTAGAACCAACAACAACTTCAAGGTCGTTATCCCACCACTCTCCCGTAGCCAGTTCAGCCTTGTATAATTCTGCGTAGGCGCGATTTGTGCCAACGATTCGAAAATTCTGGTAGCTGTCGCCCAAGGCCAAGGGGATAGCATTTTTTACCAAACGATGTTTTGACAATCGTTCGGCTTCCTGCAGGTTAATGTTTCCCGTAGGAAAATCTATATGAAAGACATTACAGAGAATTAATTGCAACGGGCTCCCCTTCGCTCCTGCTACCAGATCAATTCCTTTCGTATTGTTGGTAATCTTTTCTTTGAGCTGGTTGCTGAATAAAAGTAAGATGGTTATCACGGCTATCCCCAACGACAATAACAGAATATTAAGCAGCGTATTGAGTGGCCGGGCTTTGAGATAACTGATCACAAGTGAAAAGAGATTCATTAGAGTTGGATCAGGTTTTTGACTTTATTCTTTAATCGTTGATCATGCGTGGCAATGATCAGCGTGGCTTTATTTTGACCGGCAACCGATAGAAGTAGATCACTCACACGATCACAATTTTTATCATCCAGTGCCGAAGTAGGTTCATCGGCCAGAATGACGGCTGGCTTGTTCAATACGGCCCGCGCTATCGATACTCTTTGCGCCTGACCTAAACTAAGGTCTTGAATTCTTGCATTTTTCTTTTCCAGAATACCCAACTGATCCAATACTTCATCTACGCGAGCCGGATTTTGTTCTAATCCCGCCAGGAAAGGAGACATCAATAAATTTTTCTTTACGGTAAGTGCACTGATTAAATGATTGCGCTGAAAGATAAATCCATACTGTTGTCCGCGAAAGCGATCCAACCCAGACTCAGAAAGCTTTGTGATGTCTGTTCCATTTACTTCGATACTTCCATGCTGCGATCTTAATAAACCTCCCAGCAAGTGAAGCAACGTGGTCTTTCCACTTCCTGATTCCCCCAGCAACAGGAATTGTTCTCCGGTTTGAATGGTTAGGTCACTGAAATGAATTTTTTTTTCAGTACCATAAGAATAGGAAAGAGAGCTGGTTTTGATCATTCGCTTTTACAATCGAAATATAAGGTGAAAATTAAAGGTTGCTCATTAAAATTTAAAAGTCACCCCGATTTTATTCGGGGCGACTTTCAAAGCGATCTTAAGTCAAGTCGTCATTGCGTTTCTTGAGTTAAGAGATGCCGGGTCAATGCCCGGCATGACAGCCTTTAGTTCTGCTTCAACGGTTCGTAATTTTTAAATGGAGATAAACTCACCTTCTCCATTATAGCACGATACTCCGGCCATGTTTTATCATAAAATTTATTAACCCGTTCTGTCAACTTAGTAATCTCATCCTGTGCTTGCTTGAACACACGTTGATCGGTTGCCGAAACCGGATCTTTCGAGGTTGCGATGTAGCGTTGTGCTGTGAAGATGAAGGAAACCGGAGTCGGTGTTGGTGAGCGAATTATCCCCTGCCGCTTATCTTCTTTTCCAACAATGTAGTCCATGATCGCATTAATCGAGTCTTTCACCACCTTGGTTCTATCGGTTGGATCTTTCAAATCGTCTCGCTTTGCCTCCTTCATTTTTTTCTCATACTCATCCGCGATTTCTTTTGACTCGCGCAAACGATCCATGGCCTCCGCGGCCAGGCCTGTTAGCTTTTGTAAATCCTTAATCATATTGTAGCGTGCTGTGAGGGTCGATTCCGGAGTATTGAATCTGGGGTCTGATTTTACCACGATATGGGTAGAATCTTTTTTATCCCCAAAGGTCAATCTTACTTTATAAGTACCCGGCAACACCTGGGCTCCGCCCGGTTCGGGTGCGGTAGCTCTTCGCTTTTCGCGTGACGGACGAGCGGATCCTTTTTCATTCATCGCCCATGTCATACGATTGAGTCCATTGTTTTCAGGGGCCTTTTGTTTCACCGTGCGAATCTTCTCTCCTTTCGCATTGAAAACTTCCATCGTAAGTGAATCGTATTTCACTTTTGACTCTGGCTTTTTCTCTTCTGTTGGTTTTACTTCTGCTTTTTTATCTCCTTTTTTCGCATCCGCCTTTTTGGTTTCTGTTTTTGTAACAGGAGTCTCCTTTTTTTCCTCAGGTTTATTTATGACATAGGAGATCATGGCACCATCCGCCTTATTTTCGCCTTTGAACATCGCGTTGCCCGGGAATAAAATTCCTGCAGGATCCTGGTACACTACCTGATAGGCATCGGGTGCATCAAACACGTGGAGTGTCTTCGTCAATACCTGAGTACCTTCTTTCACCATTTCGCGCAATGGACGAATATCATCCAACACATAAATCGCACGGCCAAAGGTTCCCAATACAAGGTCGTGCTCACGTGGGTGGATAACCAAATCCATGGTGGGTACACCGGCAGGATATTCGTTAGTCCATTTTGTATACGTCTTCCCTTCATCCAAACTCACGAATAAGCCATTCTCAGTTCCAACAAAAATCAATTTGGGTTCGATCGGATCCTGAGCAACTGCCAGCGTATAATTATTATCTCCCAATTGCGTAGTATTCGCAATGCTATCCCAGGTTTGTCCGTAATCGCGGGAGCGGAACATATAGGGTTTGTAATCGAACTGGCGATAGTTGTTAACGACCACAAAAACTTCTCCGCCTCTGAACGTAGAGGCTTTTACTTGCGGGATCCAGGCACCTTTAGGCATTCCAACAATTTTAGAGGTAACATCACTCCAGGTTTTTCCTCCATCTCGGGTTAGCTGAACTTTCCCGTCATCCGTACCCACCCATATTACTTCTTTCTCAACCGGACTTGGCGCGATGGCAAGAATAGTGCAATGATTTTCTGCACCCGTTGCATCCATGGTAATTCCACCACTCTCATGTTGCTTTTGTTTTTCCGGATCATTGGTGGTCAGGTCTGGTGAAATAATTTCCCAGGTATTTCCCTTATCCGTAGACTTGTGAACGAACTGGCTTCCGTAATAAAGAGTAGCGTTGTCAAATGGATCCAGAGCAATGGCCGAGTTCCAATTAAAGCGAACCCTCATCTTCGCATCGGGATGTGTAGGCTTGATTGTTTTTACATACCCGGTTTGTCTATCATAACGACCTAAATTGCCTTGCTGCGACATGGCATAACCGAAACGACTATTTTCAGGATCGGGCACCACATCAAACCCATCGCCAAACATTACCGGCTGCCAATAATAATTTCTGATTCCATCATCGCGCCACATATAACCTGGGCCAGCCCATGAACCATTGTCCTGAAGGCCACCATAAACATTATAAGGTTGATCCATGTCTACATTAATGTGATAGAATTGCCCTACGGGAATGTTGTCTATGAAATGCCAGCTCTTACCCATATCGCGCGAAATGTTGAGGCCTCCATCATTTCCTTCAATGATGAGCGATGGATCCTCCGGATGAATCCACCAGGCATGATGATCGGGATGCACACCTGAATAAGGAAGCAGTGTTTTAAATGACTTGCCACCGTCCTCACTGATATTCACTTCAGAGAAAATAGTATAAAGCCTGTTTTCGTTTTTGGTGTCTACATAAATCTCGCAATAGTAAAAGGGCCGATCTCCAATTTCGCTCATCTTGTCATTCATCATCTGCCACTTCTGGCCACCATCAGTTGAACGATACAATGCATTCTTCTTGTTTTCAACATAAGCATAAACCACTTCGGGTTTGCTTCTTGCAATTGCTAAACCAATGCGTCCCAGCTCTCCTTCCGGTAATCCTTCCTTATTGGTAATCTTTGTCCAGGTTTCACCACCATCAATAGTTACATGTAATCCTGATCCCGGTCCACCGGAATTAAATGTCCAGGGTTGTCTGCGATGCTGCCACATAGCTGCGAATAATTTATTGGGATTGCTGGGATCCATCACCAGATCAGCGCACCCTGTTTTATCATCTACAAACAGAATGCGTTTCCAGGTGGCGCCACCATCGGTAGTTTTATATACACCGCGCTCGGGATGCTCGCCCCAGGGAGAACCAATAGCACCAACATATACTGTGTTAGGATTTTTAGGGTCGATGACAATGCGATGAATGTGGCGGGTCTTTTCAAGGCCCATCAGCTTCCAGGTTTTACCAGCATCTAAACTTTTGTAAATACCATAACCACCATTTAAACTATTGCGCGGGTTTCCTTCCCCGGTTCCAACCCAAATAACGGAAGGGTTATCCTGTTGAATAGAGATCGCACCAATGGCAAGGGTGGCTTCTTTGTCAAACACAGGCTCCCAACTGATGCCCGCACTGGTGGTTTTCCACACTCCGCCCGAAGCGGCACCAGCATAAATAATATCCGGATTGGCAACCACCGCATCGATGGTAGTAATCCGTCCACTCATACCGGCCGGGCCAATCGCTCTGGGCCTCATGCCTTTGAGTTTTTCCATATCCAGTTTTTGCGCTATCGAAGAAAGTCCGATCAGGAGGGTTAAAGAAAAAACGAATGCACGTTTCATTTTTATCATAGATTAAAATTTTTGAAGTAGAAATATAGGTGAAGGACCATTGACAAAAAGGTTGGATTGTAAGTGAAAGCTAAATAATAGGATAGGAAGTCAAAGACTTATTTGAATGGTATCACACCTCCTTATCGGCAAAACTAATTTCTTTAAGATCATAAAATCGTTTGCCCTCCGAAGTCTGAAGAACCAACCTCCCTCGCTGATCAACACCTTCAATCATGCCCGTGAGTACTCCATCTTTCGTGTTGAAAACATGGAACTCCCCATTTCGGTAAAGGTTCATCAAATAATCATTCTCAAGCTTATGGATATTTCCATTGCGCAATTGCTGGTATCGTTCTTCAATAGCGTGTAATAACAACTCCAACACATTATCCAAGTTGGAATCCTTACCTGTCTCTTGTTTTAGTGAAGTTGCTTTTAAATTTGGTAGCATGATCTGGTTTACATTTAAACCTATCCCAGCCACAACAAATTGAATAGTTTCTCCCGAAAGGGAATTTTCAATCAGAATACCACAGATTTTGAGATCATTGACGAGAATATCATTGGGCCATTTTATTTTAACTGTGCCATCCAATCGATTTTTTAAATAATCGGTTATGGCAAGCGAGATCACTTGCGTTAGACGAAACTGACGATCGGCTTTTAAGAATCCTGGCTTAAGAGCCACAGAAAAGGTAAGATTCTTTCGTGGCTCCGAAATCCACTGATTACCACGCTGTCCCCGCCCCTCCTGTTGATTATCAGTAATAATAACGGTGCCATCGGCAATTGAACCTCGTTGGCTCAGTTCCATTGCCAAAGTATTTGTCGAATGACATTCTGGCACAAAAACAAGGTTCTTTCCTACGAAAAGGGTATTGGCAGGGATTTTATACAAGGTAATTGGTTAGCTTTGCAGATTGTACTTGTTTAAAAATCGAAGATAGTTTAATGGCCAAAAAAAAGAAGGGTGCTGATGCTGAAAAACTCAGTAATGCGATCGTAAAAGGCATGCAGGAGAAAAAAGCCTCCGACATTGTAGTAATGGATCTAAGAAATGTAAAGAATGCGGTCGCTGATTTTTTTGTGATCTGTTCTGGAAACTCAGACAAACAATTGGAGGCCATCAGTGATTCTATCGATGAACAGGTGTATAAAATAGTGAAAGAAAAACCCTGGCATTTGGAAGGCAAAAACAATAAAGAGTGGATGATTCTCGACTATATCACTGTAGTCTCACATATCTTCAGACAAGACCGCAGGAAATTTTATTCGCTGGAAAAGCTCTGGGGCGATGCAGAAATCATCGAAATAGAAGATTAAATAAGAACTAATAGCAAACGTACACGTTATTCAATTGTAATTTTTAATAGGAATGGCAGACAAGGAAAGAGACAAGAAAATCATACCCCCAAAGGTACCCAAGCCCAACTACCAAATGTGGATTATTCTGGCCTTGGTAGCCGTTATTCTGGGCATCAGTTATTTCAACAGAAGTGCTGAATTGGTAGAAATACAAGCGAACCGTTTTGAAGACATGGTTCAGGCCCGCGATATCAAACGACTCGTGATGATCAAAAACGAGGAATTGGTAGAAATCACGCTCAAGGCCGAAGCACTTCAAAATGCCAAATACAAACAGGAGATTGAAAGAAGCAGCCCATTTGGCGTTAATGCCAATGGGCCGCATTATAAACTTAAGATCGGATCGATCGATAAGTTTCAGGATAACTATGAGCAATACACAAAAAATATTCCGCGCGAGCAAAAGATAGATTTACAATTTGAAGAGCGACAGGATTATACCAATATGTTTTTTAACATTGGCTTTCTGGTGCTCTTGGTATTTGGTTTCTGGATGTTGATGCGCAGAATGACTGGTGGCGGTGGTCCGGGTGGCCAGATCTTTAATATCGGCAAATCGAAAGCTGCGCTTTTTGATGCGGAGAGTAAAGTCAAAATCACGTTTGCTGATGTGGCTGGTCTTGAAGAAGCCAAGGAGGAAGTAAAAGAAATTGTAGACTTCCTAAAGACACCTCAAAAGTTCACTAAGCTGGGAGGAAAAATCCCGAAAGGCGCCTTGCTGGTTGGTCCTCCGGGAACCGGTAAAACTCTATTGGCAAAAGCTGTTGCTGGCGAGGCTGGAGTACCCTTCTTCTCATTGTCAGGATCAGATTTCGTAGAGATGTTTGTGGGTGTTGGTGCAGCACGTGTGCGCGACTTATTTAAGCAGGCAAAAGAGAAAGCTCCCTGTATTGTCTTCATCGATGAAATTGATGCGATCGGCCGTTCACGCGGACGAGGTCAATTGCCTGGAGCAAATGACGAGAGAGAAAACACGCTTAACTCGCTCCTGGTGGAGATGGATGGTTTTGCCACGGATAGTGGTGTAATTATTCTTGCGGCAACAAACCGCCCCGATGTATTGGATTCAGCATTAATGCGTCCGGGTCGCTTTGATAGACAAATCAGCATTGATAAACCAGATATCGCGGGGCGCGAACAAATCTTTAAAGTGCATCTGAAGCCCATCAAGATGTCGAAAGATGTTGATGTGAAAAAACTGGCCGCACAAACTCCGGGTTTTGCCGGAGCTGAGATTGCCAACGTATGTAATGAGGCCGCGTTGATTGCAGCGCGCAGAGATAAAGGCGAAGTAGACATGCAGGATTTTCAGGATGCCATTGATCGTGTGATCGGGGGGCTTGAAAAGAAAACAAAAATTATTTCAGCAGACGAAAAAAGAATTGTTGCTTACCACGAAGCGGGTCATGCGGTAGCCGGTTGGTTTCTGGAACATGCCGATCCGTTGGTGAAAGTAAGTATTGTACCCCGTGGTGTGGCTGCGTTGGGCTATGCACAATATCTGCCGAAAGAGCAATTCTTGTATCAGACTGAACAACTGATTGATGAAATGTGTATGACGTTTGGAGGTCGTGCCGCAGAAGAGATTGTATTCAATAAGATTTCTACCGGAGCTCTGAGTGATTTGGAACGCATCACCAAGATGGCCTACAGCATCGTTACTGTCTACGGAATGAATAAAGAAATCGGAAACATGTCATTCTATGACTCTAAACAATCCGACTATACCTTTAACAAACCTTATTCAGAAGCAACCGCTGAAAAAATCGATAAAGAGGTAAAGAAAATTATTGACGATGCCTTTGAAAGAACCAAGAAACTTTTGGTTGATCACAGAGATCATCTTGAAATAATCGCGAAAGAACTTTTGGAGAAAGAAATTTTATTCCAGTCGGATCTTGAACGCTTGATTGGTAAACGACCGTTTGCACACCAAACTACCTATGAGAAATTTACCAATAGTCCGGTTCCAAAACTTGAGGAGCCTGTGCCACCGGTTAACGGTTCTGCCGAAAATAAACCTGTGGAACCTACACCAGAAGTAACAGGCGATCTTACCAAGTAAGCATAGCACTGCAGCATGAAAGCCTTCCACGTAAAACCCGGAAGGCTTTTTTCATTGCTGTGGATTTGACGTTATTTGCAATTGTATGTCTGATAGTTACCTACTACCTGCCGGCAAAAAAATTTACTTCGCATCCGATTTTCATCTCGGTGTTCCGGATCATACAACCAGTGTGGCGCGTGAGAAAAGGATCGTAACCTGGTTGGATTCCATCAAAGCAGATGCACACGCAATATACCTGCTCGGGGATATTTTTGACTTCTGGTTTGAATATCGACATGCTATTCCTAAAGGTTTTATCCGCCTGCAAGGCAAGCTGGCAGAGCTACGAGATAACGGTATGCCCATTTACTTTTTTACCGGTAATCATGATATGTGGTTGTTTGATTATTTCAAAAAGGAATTAGGGATAATAATTTATCGTAACCCGCAGGTGCTATTGTATAACAATCAAAAACTATTGGTTGGCCATGGCGATGGACTGGGGCCGGGCGACAACTTTTATAAGCTTCTTAAGAAATTTTTCAATAGCGGTGTTTGTCAGTGGCTATTTGCCCGGCTTCATCCCAACTTGGGCATAAGCCTTGCCAACTATTGGAGCCGGCAAAGCCGCATCAGCAACATGAAACTAGAAGAGAAATTTACAGGCGAAGAAAATGAATACTTGTTAACCTATTGCCGGGAACTTGAGAAGATATCGCATCACGACTTCTATATTTTTGGTCATCGTCACTTGCCCCTTGATTTATCGGTGGCTGAAAAGAGCCGGTACATAAATCTTGGCGAATGGGTGCACTTCGATACTTATGCAGTGTATGATGGAAAACAAGTTATGCTGAAAAAATTCGAGTCTCATGCTTAACATCCGGATTCCGATTCTTTTATCATTACTTTTTGGTTGCTGTCTTTCCCTTCATGCACAATCGAATTTAATAAAAACCAAAGAATGGAAAGCCAAGGGTGTCAACCTGATCTCCGTAGACCGTCTTGGAAATTTTTTTCTTATTAAAAAGAATGGTAGGATTAAAAAGTATGATCCGCAAGGAAATGTATTGGCATCCCTTTCAGGAGCTGTACCAACCCTGATTGAACCCTGGTATCACCCTAGTATTTTTATGTACTCGCGTATGCAGCAGAAATACTCAGTATATGGAAGGAACTTTGAGGACCCAAAAGTTTATGCTGTTGAACCTGCTCTCGCAATTGAACCCAGCCTGATTTGCCCAACCCATGATAACAAACTCTGGATTTTTGACAAGGCAGATTATTCATTAAAAAAAGTGAATCCATTGACCAATGAAATGCTTCAGGAATTTACTTTGAGTGAGTCTGATGCCAATGCGAATAGTGAGTTTACCTATTTACGGGAATATTTAAATCTCATTTTCCTGCTGGATAAAAATTCAGGAATTCTTATTCTTAATCACCTGGGGAAAGTCATTGAAAAGATTGACGTTAAAAACCTGACGCAGTTTTATTTTTTTGGGGAAGACCTTTATTATTTGGAGAATAATATTTTGAAGTTTATCGATCTACTCACAGATAAGAGTCATGAAATAGCGTTACCGGAAGGCACACAACAGGCCATCATTACCGATGAAATAATCCTTACCATCAATTCGCGTAACCGGGCTATGCTTTATACCTTTACAATGGCTGGTGAGTAGGCTTTTAACTCTGTTCATTTTTGAACATCTTTGTACGATTAAGCACAATCCAGTTTGAAAAAACGTCACTTTCGGACGGTAATTGCACTGGCACAATTTTTCCTCTGTACATATTAACTTAAATCTATTTACTGTGAACGAAGGCGGCAAAATCCTGATGATTGATGACGATGAAGACGTTCTTCTGGCAGCCAAAATGCTCCTCAAGAAATCTAACCATCAGGTTATTATTGAAAAGAACCCTAACAAAATTCCTTTTCTGCTAAATAACGATACGTATGATGTGATTTTGCTGGATATGAATTTCAGCAAAGACACCACCAGCGGGAAAGAAGGATTTGAATGGTTGAAACAAATCAAAGAGCGCGATCCGGATGCAGTCGTTATTATGATTACTGCTTTTGGTGATGTGGAAATGGCGGTGCGAGCCTTAAAGGAAGGCGCGACCGATTTTATTTTGAAACCCTGGCAGAACGAAAAACTGGTAGCCACCATCTCTACGGCTATCAAGTTAAAAAAATCATATAACGAGGTTGATAAACTTCGGAAGGCAAAGCATATGTTGGAAGAACAAATCAGTCAGCCTTTCCGGGATATAATTGGACAGAGCACGGCATTGAAAGAAGTTTTTGGGCTCATTGATAAAGTTGCCAAGACGGATGCAAACATTTTGATTTTGGGAGAGAATGGTACAGGAAAAGAATTAGTAGCTCGAGCCATTCATCAAAAGTCAATGCGCAAAGATAACTCATTTGTTGCCGTTGACATGGGAGCTATTACCGAAACGCTTTTTGAAAGTGAGTTATTCGGCCATAAGAAAGGCTCGTTTACCGATGCCCGCGAGGACAGACCAGGTCGCTTTGAATTAGCCAATGGCGGAACTTTGTTTCTTGATGAAATTGGAAATTTGAGTTTGAGTCTTCAAAGCAAACTTCTCAGCGCATTGCAATCGAGGCAAGTGACTCGTGTTGGTTCCAACCAGGCCGTTGAGGTTGACATCCGGCTCATCTGCGCTACGAACATGCCGCTGGCGCAAATGGTAAGTGAAGGCAAATTCCGTCAAGATTTACTTTACCGGATCAATACCGTAGAGATTATGATTCCTCCTTTGAGTGATCGTATTGATGACATACCCATGTTGGCAAATCACTTTTTGAATTTCTACGGGAAGAAATACCGGAAAGAGATTCTCAGCATTTCACCGGAAGCCATGAATAAGCTCAAAAAATATCCGTGGCCAGGCAACGTGCGAGAATTGCAACATGCCATTGAGCGGGCCGTTATCATGGCCGATTCAGCAACTTTACAAGAGAGTGATTTTCTATTTAGCAGGAAGGGTACAGATGCTATCGCGGCTGACACACTCAATCTTGATGAAGTCGAAAAATCAGCCGTGGTAAAAGCCATCCAGCTGCACAATGGAAATATCTCAAAGGCAGCCGAAGAATTAGGGCTGACACGCGCCTCGCTATATCGCAGGATGGAGAAATATGGACTTTAATTGGCGATCACCATTAGTAACACGCCTGGGGATTCTTCTGGCTACGCTGGTGGTATTTGCTTTTATGATTGCTTCCAGTGACCGCAGTTACTTGCTGTTGCTGGCCTTGTTAGGAGCCATTGGTTTTCAGATTGCGCAACTCATGAAAATTCTTGAGTCATCCAACGAAAACATCGCTTCCTTCCTCGATTCGATTCGGTTTGATGATCTATCGCAAAGTTTTAAAACGGACAGCAATGATCCATCCATTCAAAAATTGCATAAAGAATTGAATGAGGCCCTGGCCAAGCTGCGCGTTTCCCGCAAAGAAAAAGATTCCGAATATCAGTTCTTTAAAAATATTGTTCAACACGTTGGTATTGGTTTGCTCACCTTTAAGCGGGATGGTTCTATACAGATTATGAATAGTGCCGCCAAACGTTTGTTGCGGATAAACAAAGCTGACCGGATTGAAGATCTTAAAGAAGTAAGCGAATCGCTGGTAGATACTTTTGTAAAACTAAAAACCGGTGGTCGAGAATTGCTTCGATTGAAGTTTGGGGATGAAACGATTCAGCTTTCTGTATTCGCCATTGAGCTTACCTTACGCGATGAAGAAGTAAAGCTCATTTCGATGAGTAACATTCAAAGCGAACTTGAAGAAAAAGAAATGGAAGCCTGGCAAAATCTGGTGCGCGTGCTTACCCATGAAATCATGAATTCCGTTACGCCCATATCAAGTCTGGCGGGCATTGTTGAAGAAGATTTGAAAAGCCGGATTGATAAACACAGCGAGGCTCCACTCAAAACGGAAGAACTGGAAGACATGTATCTATCGTTGCAAACCATTAGCAAACGTAGCGCGGGTTTGATACGATTTGTAAAAGAATTCAGAAACCTCACACACATACCCAAACCAAAGCTGGCCGAAGTGCCGGTAAAAGAATTGTTGGACGAACTCGCTATCCTGCATAAAAAGGAACTGGCCGATCACGGGATCTGTATTAGCGTGAATATTAATCCCACGAATCTTTTTATCCTGGCGGATAAAACGATGATTGAACAGGTGTTAATCAACCTTCTTAAAAATGCCATTCAGGCCTTTGATGAGCAAACTGACAAACGCATTGAACTCTCAGCGTTTTCGAATGAAAAAGGTCGGGCCGTGATTTCCGTAAAAGACAACGGAGCGGGAATTGATTCAGAGGCACTTGAGAAAATTTTCATACCTTTTTTCTCAACAAAGAAAACCGGCTCCGGCATCGGCCTCAGTCTTTCCAAACAGATCATGCGGCAGCATGAGGGCAATATCACCGTCAAGTCAACATTAGGTGAGGGTACTGAGTTCCTCCTCAGGTTTTAAACCCCAACTAATGCTTTGTTTGGGTTAAACTTATTATGCTCTTTATAATAAATCCCGAAAGATTGCTAGATTTGAATATCAGTCTAACCCTATGCAGGACGTTCAAAAGAAAGTACATGCCATACTTATTGAAAAATTAGGCATCCCCGACTCAGAAATTACCCCCGATGCAAGTTTCGTGAAAGACCTGGGAATTGATTCACTGGATTACGCAGAACTGGTGATGGAATTTGAGCAAACCTTTGATATAAAAATTCCTGATGATGATGCCGAAAAAATGCAAACTATCGGTCAGGCAATAGGCTACATTCAACAAAAGCTTGGGAAATAAATTGACTCAAGACTGCAATTCAAAATAACTACAAAATCGTTTCATTTTTTCTGCTTCATGCAATAGAAAAGGAGTTTCAGCTGCCATGTTCTCCAACGGAGAATAATACCAACCGTTTTTTTGTTCATTCCAGAAAACAACAAATTTTGTGAGCGATACCATCAGCACATCCATTTCATAAATCTCTTCGCCTTCTTTATCATATAGACTTGTAAACTGCAACAGGATATGATCCTTCTTAATCAGTTCACCTTTGTTGCAGTCAATGCTATTGAGCCGCATCAATAGCCGGCTCTCCTGATCCCAGGCCTTAAATTTTATCTTTCGCTTCTTAAATTCCATAATGAAGAAACTTACCTTTACGTTATCCGCAAAGCATGGGCGAAAATAAGAAGGTATTATTCATTATCAATAAATTCTCGGGCGCAGGCTATCAATCAGGTGTGGAGGGAAGGATTCTGGCGCGCTGTGCTGCGTTAAACCTGGAACCATCCATTGAATTTACGCAGGGTCGTGGCCATGCAATTGAATTGGCAAGACAAGCTGCCAAATCAAAACAATTTGAAGTAGTATTTGCAGTAGGTGGTGACGGAACAGTGAACGAAGTAGCCCGGGGACTTGCAACAACTCAGCAGATCATGGGTATTTTACCAAAAGGATCAGGCAATGGATTGGCCCGTCACTTAGGTATTCCCACTAACTTCAAAAAATCTTTAGACTTTATTGGATCTACTTCTGTCCTTTCTATGGATTCGTTTACTGTAAATGATCATTTATCTGTGAATGTTTCCGGGATTGGGTTTGACGGGCATGTTGCCAATCTCTTTGGGAAAAATGGGAACCGGGGTTTTTGGGGTTATAGTAAACTCGTATTAAAAGAATTTTTTGAGTACCGAGAATTTAAGGGAAAAGTACAAATTGACGATCATTCATATGATCTACCCGCTTTTATTATTGCTTTCGCCAACTCCTCACAATTTGGAAATAACGCACGTATTGCACCGCAGGCCTCGGTTTGTGATGGCATTCTGGATGTCAGCTTTATTCGCAAAGTGCCCCTCTATCAGGTTCTTGGATTTGCTGGTAAAATGTTTACGGGTCAGCTTGAAAACTCGGCCTATGTAATCATAAAGCCCGGCAAACTTATCACTCTTTCATTTGCCGAACCCATGCCTTATCATATTGATGGCGAAGGGATGGAGCCCACACGAGATTTTATTATTCAGATGAAGCCCGCTTCTATCCGCATGTTGGTTCCAACCTATGTTCGCCCCTGTTAGCTATATAAAATACCCCAAAAAGGTTTAGATAAATCCTTTTAAGATGCGTTTAATTCATACTTACTTGGTAGGAGAATTCAAAAACAAAACACACAAACACATGAAAAAAATTATTACCCTCATTAGTTTGCTTTTCGTAGCGGGCTACTCCGTTAGTCAGGGATTAACTACGCCACCCAGCGGAGACAATCAAAAGTCAAAAGTCACTCAATTCATTGGTCCCGTAGAGGTGACTATTGCCTACAGTAGCCCTGATGTTCATGGGCCCAATGGAGAAGATCGTACAGGAAAAATCTGGGGTGAAGTAGCCCACTTCGGATTCATTGACCAGGGTTTTGGTCCATCGAAGGCAGCTCCCTGGCGCGCAGGTGCTAATGAAAACACTGTTTTCACGGTTTCGCACGATGTAAAAATTGAAGGCAAAGACTTAAAGGCCGGCACCTACGGATTATTTCTGGCGGTGGCCAAAGAAGGTCCATACACCTGGATTTTCTCTAAAAATCATACAAGTTGGGGCAGCTATTTTTACGATCCGAAAGAAGATGCGTTGCGTGTAGACGTGATGCCACTTGAAGCTCCGCATAAAGAATGGCTTACCTATGGCTTTGAAGACAAACTTCCTTCGTCTGTTAAAGGTTATTTAAGATGGGAGAAAAAAAGAATCCCATTTAAAATTGAAGTGCCTCAAGTGAATGAAATTTATGTTTCTAAAATGCGCGAAGAACTGAGAAGTGCAACCGGCTTTAAACAGGAAAATTGGATTACAGCAGCTCAGTTTTGTGCACAAAATAAAATCAACCTTGAAGAGGCACTTACCTGGGTTGATATGTCTGTTAGCAATCCCTTCATCGGTGTAGAAAACTTTACTACCTATCAAACCCGTGCTATGATTCTACAGGCTATGGGTAAAGAGGCAGATGCCAATGCTGCCATGGATAAAGCCATCAAAGATCCATCCGCAACCGTTCAGGCTATTCATCAATATGGCAGAACGTTGTTGAATGGAGGTAAGAAAGAAAAAGCACTGGAGATTTTTAAATACAACGCACAAAAATATCCTCAGGAAAAATTTACGCCTAATGTTGGGCTTGCCCGCGGGTATACCGCCATGGGTGATAAAAAGAATGCGATTAAATATTGGGAACTAGCCCTTAAAAACATTCCGGAAGATCAGAAGCAGTTTTTACCTCAATATGAAGCTGAAGTAAAAAAATTGAAAGAAGGAAAATAGCCGGCTTGCATTTCTCATCAAAAAAGAGGTTGTCTCAAAAGTCAATTGAAATTGAAATGTCATTCCGGCCCTGCCTTTGCCGAATCCGTCAGTTGGCGGAGCAGGCAGGATTGAGCCGGAATCCCATCATACCTTGAAAAAACGGGATCGCCCAGATGCATCGGGGCGATGACCGAAAGACTTTGAGACAGCCTCTTTTATGTTGAACTTCCACTATAGAAATGAATTATGACTGTGTACCAGGAATTAATAAACCTCATTATAAAACAATCATGCTCACTGCTGTACTTAATTCAATAATTACACGCGATCTTCAAAAGTTAAGATTGGAAATAGAATCCTATAAAGATGAATCGAACTTATGGCGGATAGAAAAGAATATTGCCAACCCGGCAGGCAATTTATGTTTGCATTTAGTTGGAAACTTAAATATGTATATTGGCGCAACCCTTGGCCACACGGGTTATCGAAGAGATCGCGAGGCAGAATTCGCTTTAAAGAACATCCCTAAAAGTGAACTCATCAAAAGAATTGAAGAGACCATTGCCATGGTTAACCAGGTCTTGCCAAATCTTAAGGAAGAAATTCTTCTTGTTGATTATCCGTTGATTGTATTAAAAGAAAAGACTTCGACAGAATTTTTTTTGGTTCATCTGACTGCGCACCTAAGTTATCATCTGGGACAAGTTAATTATCACCGCAGATTAGTCGATTAACCTTTCCACACGAGTGATAGAAAAAACGGTTGTTCGTTGTCTATTAAAAAGAAATATTTCTACCTTCCGCCAAAATCAAAACACGAATGACCACTATTCCTGCTATACCTGTTGAGCGTATTGCTACGTCTCGCATCGCATCTGTTGATTTCAATAACCTTGGCTTTGGAAATTACATATCCGACCACATGCTGGTAGCGGATTATGATAACGGTAAATGGCATGAACCTAAAATTTTGCCGTTCGGAGAAATAGCCATGACACCAGCTATTCTCTCACTTCACTATGGCCAGTCAATTTTTGAAGGCATGAAGGCTTTTAAAAATAAAAAAGGTGAGGTTAACATCTTTCGCGCACAGCGCCATCATCAACGGCTGTTGCGTTCTTTAGAAAGAATGTGCATGCCTGCGATCAGTGAAGAAATGTTTATTGCAAGTCTTAGTGCTCTGGTGGCCACGGATTCTAATTGGGTACCCGATTCTGAAGGCTCAGCCTTATACTTAAGACCCGTGGTGTTTGCCACTGAATCACGATTAGGGGTTAAGATTTCAGATGAATACAAGTTTGTGGTTCTAACAAGTCCGGTAGGGCCTTACTTCTCAAAACCCGTACGGGTAAAAGTAGAAGAAACGTTTGTGCGTGCAGCCGAGGGTGGAGCTGGTTTTGCAAAATGTGCGGGTAATTATGGTGGCGCTTTTTACCCTACTCAATTGGCAAAACAACAAGGTTTTGATCAGGTGCTTTGGACAGATGCTCATGATCATAAGTATATTGATGAATCAGGTGCCATGAATGTAATGTTCGTGCTCAATGGCAAACTGGTAACACCCAAGCTTACCACCTCTATTCTAGATGGTGTAACGCGTAACTCCATCCTGACATTGGCTGATGATATGGGAATGCCTAAAGAGGAAAGAAAAATTAGTGTAGCCGAAATAAAAGAAGGATTTGAAAATGGTACGCTCACCGAGGCTTTTGGTGTGGGCACTGCTGCTGTTGTATCTACCATTGCCATCATTAACATCGGTGGAAAAGATTATTCTTTGCCAGCCGATAGCAATTCAAGTTTTCAGCAACGGGTAAAGAAAAAGCTGCATGATATTCGAATGGGTACTGAGCCTGATACGCACAATTGGAATTACAAAGTTCCAATGAAATAATTCGATGCGGGCGGCATTTTTTATAAGCAACAACCAACCTCTTCAGGTTCGGGAGATAAAGAAACTCAAGCCTGTGAAAGATCAGGTTTTGGTGCGCCTGCATAACGCAGCCCTCAACCATCGGGACCTTTGGATTCATGCAGAGCAAAACTCACCGATACCAGAAGGAATTGTACTAGGCTCAGACGGGAGCGGAATTATTGAAAATGTTGGCGAAGATGCCGATCCGCTTTTGATTGGCATGGAAGTGGTGATCAACCCTAGTTTAAATTGGGGCGACAATCCCATTGTGCAGGGAGACTCATTCAAAATTCTCGGACTGCCTGATGCCGGAACGTTTAGTGATTATATCGTAATCTCCAAAAAGCAGGTTTTTGAAAAGCCCGAGCATCTTTCCATGCTTGAATCAGCAGCCGTTCCACTTTCTGCATTAACAGCCTATCGGGCCTTATTTTCAAAAGCGCGATTACGGTCTAAAGAAAAAGTCTTGATTACCGGTATTGGAGGTGGTGCTGCCTTATGGGCTTTTCAATTTGCTGTTGCTTACCAGGCGCGGGTGTATGTTACTTCCGGATCAGACGAAAAAATTCAGAAGGCCAAAGCCATGGGAGCCATCAACGGATTTGATTACAAAGACCCGGAGTGGACGCGGAAGGCATTGAAAGAATCAGGTGGATTTGATATTGTAATTGATAGCGCGGGTGGGCCTCAGTTTTCTCAACTTCCGGAAATCATGGTACCCGGTGGCCGAATTGCGATCTTTGGTCGCACGGCTGGTAATATTCCTGATCTTCCAACCCGGCTCTTATACTGGAAACAAATTTCCATTCATGGCACCACCATGGGCACGCGTGATGAGTTTATGTCGATGCTCGATTTACTTGAGAGCAGAAATATCAAACCTGTTATTGATAGTACTTATCCATTGGAAAATATAAACGATGCTATGCAACGAATGGAAAGTGGCAATCAGTTTGGAAAAATTATTTTACAGATCAAATAGTATGTTACTTCAAATTGCCTTCGAGAACCTCAGGCTGACATGACTATCATGTCGCACAAATCAAAATTAAATAATCAACGATGAGTTCATTTCCCATTACCAACAAGACTGAAATTACGAGGCTTGCAAAGCGGGGCTCCTATGATAAAGAGACTGTCTATGCTATTTTAGATGAAGCGTTGGTTTGCACGGTTGCCTACTGCAAAGACAGCGAACCGTTTCAAATACCTACAGGTTTCTGCCGTATCGGAAATAAAATCTATATCCACGGCTCGGTAGGCAGCTTTTATATGCGCGAACTGCGTGATAAAAAACAACCTGTGTGTATAAGCACAACGCTTTTGGATGGTATGGTACTAGCCCGCTCCGCTTTTCATCATTCAGTTAATTATCGATCCGTAGTTATTTTCGGTGAACCGGAATTAGTAACAAACTCAACAGAACTGTACAATGCGTTGGAAGTTTTCACCGAAAAAATGTGCCCTGGCCGATGGGCCGATGTAAGAAAGCCTACCGAAGGAGAATGGAAAGCAACCATGGTTCTTTCTATGGAAATCAAAGAGGCTTCTGCCAAAATAAGAGTAGGGCCACCCAAAGACGATGCTGAAGATTATGATTTAAATATTTGGGCTGGAGTTCAACCCATTAAACTCGAACGCAAAGCAGTAATTCCTGATCCGGCTCTAAAGTCAGAACTTGCCATCCCATCCTATCTCCTTTAGGCTGTTTTAAACCCAAGCGTGGGGTTTTGCCCAAAATTTGATATCTTCGCGGCTTCTGAACCAAAAAACCGGTTCAATAGTTTAATCCATAGGCCTAATAAGCCTGATAAACGCTAAAACACAATAAAATCATGGGAAGACCTCCTGTATTACCAAAAAAGAAAAAAGACGGATTTTGGCTTGAAGTTCGCAACAAGGGCGCAAAATCGGGTACAATTTTAATTCGCGACAGCCATCAGGCTATGATGCAGGCTGCCAAGCAATATGAAATGACCAAAGATGTCATTTTGATGGGCGAGCATAAAAATGGCAAAAAAGTAGACGATAAGGCAAAAGCTAAAAAGGCTAAAGAAGCCTAGTCTTTCCTTCACTTAGATTAAAGAGTTACTCCCTGAGTTTTTTAAAGAACTGATTGAGTAACTCTTTGCTTTCAGCCACTCCCACTCCATTCTTAACTGTCGTTTTAGGATGTAACAACGGGCTTTTAATCAGCGAATATCCTCGCTGCACATCACTGGCACCAAACACAAGTTGTTGCAACTGCACCCAGTGCAACGCCCCTGCACACATAACACACGGCTCAAGCGTTACATACAAAGTACATTCATTCAAATACTTTGAGCCTAAGAAATTGGATGCAGCTGTAATGGCCAGCATTTCAGCATGTGCGGTGGAGTCAGTCAATTGTTCAGTTTGATTGTGTGCCCTGCCTATTATTTTGTTTTGACAAACTACCACTGCTCCTACCGGCACTTCGCCTGCATCAAAAGCTTTTCGTGCTTCTTTG
Organism: Cyclobacteriaceae bacterium; assembly: GCA_041736555.1. Taxonomy (GTDB): domain Bacteria; phylum Bacteroidota; class Bacteroidia; order Cytophagales; family Cyclobacteriaceae; genus ELB16-189. The sequence continues at coordinate 39,507 of JBGSTJ010000019.1, read as the reverse complement.
AGTGCTTCACGCATGAAATATTCGTCAGTATATAAATCCATACGTGCGGGAATGAATATTTATTTGATCCGTACAGTTTTCATCATAGCCCGTACGGTTTCCTGCCAATCTTCCTTCGAAGATTTCGGACAATTAAAGGTAAAGACCAGGGTGCGATTGGGCTCTATCAGATACTGTATGTAAGTATATCTAAACACAGGCTGCTGTTCACCCAGCGTCATTTTATTTCCGTTTACACGGGATTCAAATTCAAAATAAACAAGCTTCTTTTTATGTACATCATGAATACCCTCGTCAAGCATATCAATCCGATCATAGAAACTACTGAAACTTGCTTTGAAAAATTTTTGCGCAATCTCCAGGTTTGCATCAGGCCATTGGGTGGCAGAAATATTGACACTAAAATCAAGGGTTCGATTAAGGTCTGTATAAGCAGCCAGCGGAGCACGAACGGAAGGATAGCGTTGGATAATGTCATCGGTAGTCATAGGTGCCAGTTCGGGCGGCAATGAAATTGTGATCCCTTCGGCAACTTTGGTTTTAATCAGTTTATCCGCGGCAAAACCAAACAGACTAACAATCGACAGGAAAATGATGATTTTCTTCATAGCAGTTATTTAACGAAAATGACCCGATAAGCAGGTATAACGTACAACCTTTATTAATTTGCGACCCTCAAATTTAAGGATTTTAATATGTTAAGAACCCATACCTGCGGTGAGCTGCGAATAAGTGATGTAAATAAGATTGTAACCTTAACAGGTTGGGTACAACGGACCCGTGATAAGGGAAGTTTACTGTGGATTGACCTGCGCGACCGATATGGAATTACACAATTATTTTTAGAAGAAGGAAAAACGGATGCATCGCTGTTAAAAGCCGCACGGCAAATAGGCCGAGAATTTGTTTTAAAGGTACACGGCATTGTAGTAGAACGAATTTCGAAGAATGATAAATTAGCAACAGGAGACATCGAGATAAAAATCACTGCGCTTGAAATTCTGAATTCGTCCAAGGTTCCCCCCTTTACAATCGAAGAAAATACAGATGGTGGTGATGACCTGAGAATGAAATACCGCTACCTCGATCTGAGAAGAAATTCTGTGCGCGAAAACTTAATGTTGCGTCACAAGATGGCTCAACAAACCCGCATCTACCTGGATGGTTTGAATTTTATTGAAGTCGAAACTCCGGTGTTGATCAAATCGACACCCGAAGGTGCCCGCGATTTTGTGGTTCCCTCTCGGATGAACCCCGGAGAATTTTATGCACTGCCGCAATCGCCACAAACCTTTAAACAGTTGCTGATGGTTTCAGGCTTCGATCGTTACTATCAAATTGTAAAATGTTTCCGCGATGAGGACTTACGTGCTGACCGTCAACCTGAGTTTACTCAGATTGACTGCGAAATGGCCTTCATCACACAGGAAGACATCCTGCATACTTTCGAGGGATTAGTGCGGCATTTATTTAAACATGTAAAGGGTATTGAGATGCCATCCGTACCCCACATGACCTATGCCGATGCCATGAACTTTTATGGTTCCGATAAACCGGACACGCGTTTTGATATGAAGTTTAAAGAGTTAACCTCAGTGGCCCAGGGAAAAGGCTTTCAGGTTTTTGATAGTGCGGAACTTGTAGCTGGCATTTGTGCTAAGGGGTGTGCCGAATACACACGCAAACAATTAGATGAGCTAACAGAGTTTGTTAAAAAACCTCAGATCGGAGCAAAAGGCCTGGTGTATGTTCAATGTAAATCAGATGGCACATTCAAGTCCTCGGTTGATAAATTTTATTCAGCCGATGATTTAAATAAATGGGCCACGCTTTTTGATGCGCAACCCGGAGATTTGTTATTGATTCTCTTCGGTGAAAAAGCAAAAACTCAAAAGGCTCTTGGAGAACTACGTCTAAAAATGGGTGACCTATTGGGCTTACGCGACAAAAATAAATTTGCCGCCTTATGGGTGATCGACTTTCCCTTGTTAGAGTGGAATGAAGAAACAAACCTGCCTACCGGACAGGCAGGCCGCTGGCATGCCATGCACCATCCTTTCACGTCACCTAAGCCTGATGATTTGTCATTGCTGGACAGTGATCCCGGTAAGGTGCGCGCAAATGCATACGACATGGTAATTAATGGCACGGAAGTAGGTGGTGGCTCAATCCGTATTCATGACCGGGCCACGCAACAATTGATGTTTACCAAGCTTGGCTTTAGTGATGAGGAAGCTAAAAAACAATTTGGTTTCTTAATGGATGCTTTTGAATTCGGAGCTCCGCCTCACGGTGGCATTGCCTTTGGATTTGATCGTTTGTGTTCGTTATTCGGTGGGGCTGATTCCATCCGCGACTTTATCGCCTTCCCTAAAAATAATTCAGGTCGGGATATGATGATTGATACACCATCAACAATTTCACAAGAACAGTTGAAGGAACTAAGTATTTCCGTCAATGATTTAAAAAAATAAGTTATCGCATGAAAAAACTGATTGCGTTTATATTGCCAGGTTGTATTCTACTTGCCTGCAGCGGAAAAGATTACTTCAATCAGGGTAAAACGGCCTTTGATAAAAAGGATTATAAAAATGCAATTGCTTATTTCGATTCGGCCTTGGTTGAAAATCCAGAAAATGCCCCTGCGTTTGCTACCCGAGGCAGTGCCCGCTATAATCTACAGGATTATGAAGGTGCTATGGCAGACTATACCAAGTCCATCGAATATTGGCCAAAAAATAGTGACAACGAAAGCGAGCTTGCCAGCATCTATGCAGATTTAGCAGATTGCTACTACAACAAGGAGTTATATGATGCGGCCATCGAAAATTATACAACTGCCATTGATAAAAATAACAACCTGGCAATTGCCTATGCAGGTAGAGGTGACGCTTATATTTTAATAACAAAACCTGCACTGGCACAGGCCGATTTTGAAAAGGCAATTTCGATTGATCCTTCATTGGCAAGTGCCTATTTCGGATTGGGTTATTTAAAGTTCGAAGAAAAAGACTACAAAGCAGCGATACCGCATTATAATCGGGCCATCGAATTGGACCCTGGGGATGTAAAATCCTACATGGATCGTGGAGATTCTTATTATATGCTAGCCGACTACTCAAAGTCTATTGACGATTTTACAAAAGCTATAGAGCTAGATTCCACCTTTGCAAAAGCTTACGTTTTCCGGGGCGATGCAAAAGATAATTTAGATCGTTCTCAGGAAGCGATTGAAGACTATAATAAGGCACTGGAACTTGATCCCAATTATGATCTAGCCTACTTTGGACGTGGGGCAGCACGAAAAAATCTGAATGATAAAAAAGGAGCCTGCGAAGACTTTAAAAAAGCATTGGAACTAGGCTATACTGATGCTGAAGCCTTTACAAAAGATTGCAAATGAATACGTGTAATTCACCTTCATTCACTCACCCAAAGAAGACTATTATTTTATTGAATAAGAATTAAGCCAGCAATTGTGTGGTCTCTTCAGCGTCAATGGAGATATCATCTTCGCCTACATCATCAAAAGGATTTTCGAGATGATCCTGAATGTTATCCAAACTTACAAGAATAAAGCTATAAAGTACCGGCATTACATATTCCAAAGAAGGTGAATATTCGCCCACTGTACTTGCAAAATACGGCCCATAAATGATTGGAAAAATATAGATGAACACTTTCGAATAGGTTCGCAACGTAACCGGTGTGCGATAGTTATGAATGATCTTCATGTTGTCAAAAGCAATAATCATTTTGCTGACATACTGACTCGCCCTGGAAATTTCTCCACTTTGAACGCCCTGATTTCTGAGTTCCATCGTGATCAAGGAAAGACTTGAAAATAATTGATACATTTTTGTTTCGTTCTCTTTCCATTCAGGATCATGAGCTGTCTTAAACATTTCGCGCATGAGTTTCATCATTTCGAAAATTACTTGTCTTGACCTGGCTGGCAAATCATGATCTTTATTGCTCGTCCAATCACGAGTTGCATAATAAATAGCGATCGAATGTCCTTTGAAATCCGCAAATCGCTGCAAAGCTGTTTCTCTTCGGGTATACGCAGAACCAATAGAAAATACCACTGGAAAAACAATGGCCACACCCACCAGCATATCCGGAAACTTGGCAATGATCCCAAAGCGGTAGCAGGTATAGGTGGAGATGACAGCCAGCGCTGTGATGATAAACGTCTTGTAATTGATGATCAGGTAGAAGCTACGAATTATTCGTTTCATGTTCTTTTAGAATAGAACTGAAAATTTCCAAAAAGGAATGAGATTACCAAATTGTTAAGCGACTATTAAAAAGTAAATTACACCTTGAGGGTATTGTGTCATCAATCTTCCAGCACTTCTACTTCAACACGCACATTTCTTCGGGCATTGTTACTGTGTTTATCATGAATCATCCGGCTACCACCCCACGCTTTTATATCAATGCGGTCAGCACTGATGTTGTTGGCCACCAACCAGTCTTTGATAACCAAGGCCCGTTGGTAAGATAGATCCTTGGCCGAACCGGAGCCATCCACAACATCTGGGGTAAGTTCAAAGAAATTTTTACTTGGGCCCATGGTTATGATTTTTCCGCGCGCATTACCATTCGTGTGTCCATGTAGCAAGATTTTGTATTTGCCACTCGCATTCATAAACTCCAGTAGTCGATCCAGCTCATATTTTGATTCAGGTAACATCACGGCTGCATCGTTAAAAAAATAAACATTATAAAGCGTTTCTATATCGCCACGGTGCAGACGGGCCAGGTCAAACTTTATTACATAATGATCATCCCGCCATTCCATATAATCAGGTAAATTTTCTTTATTAACTTCTGACAACACAAAATCATGCTGTACTTTACGAAACCCAAAGGAAGAACCAATGAGTGTTACTTTACCCGTTTTATTTTTCGGATCTGTCATGGGAATTACTTCATGAGCCTTTACCTTCTTGATTAATCTTGAAACATCGCCATCAATAATGTCTACATCCCCTTCTATAGGTTCGCTGTTAGTTGGGTTATACAAATACAACAATACATTCGCCTCTTTGAGAGGGGGTGGTTCTTTAGAAACACGTTTTTCCTTCACGGGTTCTTCTACCTTAACCTCTACCCGCTCAGAAGCAATTTCTGCTTTCTCTTCTTCTTCGACCTTTTGCTCCGTTACCGGAACGAGTGCTTGCGTAGGTTCTTCACCGGTATTAGCCTCAACTAAAGGCGGAGGATTATATCCTTCTTTCATGATTCGTACCCAGGCATCGGTAAATCCACCCTCCTTCCGGGTCTTTAACATTTGCTGAATGGATTGATCAAAGTCAGTGTAATAATCCAGGTAGATGTAATAAAACTTCCGGCCCAGATCATAGCCATACTTGGTATGAAGGCCTGACTTATTCAACTTACTTACATAGGTCTCCATGTATTTTTCCTGACCTACACGATAAGCGGCCACAACGATATAATAACCTTTTTGTAAATATTCACCTTTTGGAGAGGGATCCGCGATAGAATGAAAAGCAAGCCCAAGCAATATAATAGCAAGGGCAAAAGCATAGCCGCGCATAGATCAGGGTTTTGGTTAACTAAAGATTGTGGAAAAAAATGATTTTTCCAATGTTAGCTAGTCTCTGCCGGATTTACCGATCTCTTTCAAGAAACCATAAGCATAACCAGTTAGTTGAATGATTGCAGCAGGCACACTGAGTAAACTTACCAGGACTGAGCGGGTAGTTAAAAAGCTATCTATGGAAATAAGAAATAGGTAAATCAAATAGGCAGCGGTGACTACCCATGCAAACTTCGAATTAATAAGGAAAAGAAAAGGCAAAACAATTAAGCCTATTAAAAAAAAAGCCGGAAACCAATGCGTGTGTTTAATCTCACCGGGATGCACCCGACCCACTAAAACTCTTCCTTTACCAAAGTTGGAAACCTGTTGAAAAAATTGTTTGAAGGTAGAACGCCTTTTATGAAAGACATAAGCCTCGGGTACCAATCCCGACTCAAAACCTAATTTTTTTAAACGCACACTTAGTTCAATATCTTCAGCAAAGCGATTAAATGTAAATCCTCCAGTCTTCTCAAATACTTTGCGACTGATTGCCATGTTGAAACTGCGCGGTTGAAACCCTTTCTTATTGCCACCCCGAATTCCGCCAGTCGTTAATGTGGAGGCCATTGTAAAAGCCATGGCTTGTTGAACGGGTGTAAAGTCGTCCCTTCCACGATCGGGGCCACCCCAGGCATCCAATGGATTTGTCTTTAAAAAAGCATCAACAGTTTGAAAATAATGTTCGGGCACAACACAGTCACTGTCAAACATAACAAAGTACTGACCGCGGGCTTTTTCAAATCCATAATTACGGCTTGGGCCTGGGCCCGTGTTGGGTTTAAAAAAGTAGCGAATCAAAAGTTTGTCTGCATATTGCTCATAAACCTTGTCGCTTGAAATTGTTGATCCATCTTCAACGAGAATTACCTCAAAGTCTTTGTAGGTTTGTCGGGTAAGGCTCTCCAACAACTCTGAAACCTCTTGTGGACGGTTATATACAGGAATAATTACCGAATATCGGGGTGCATGCATGAATTGCAAAAATAGTCAAACAAGGCGATTACCATCGATCTAAATTTAGGTAGAGGTTAGTCTTAGTTTTGTTATCTTTCAATACGATAAATGCCGATGAAGACTTCATGAAAGCCCAAATTACCCGAGGTTTTATTCTTGTACTTTTCCTGTTTATGTGCATTACTTCTATATATGCACAAACTGGTCAGGTAAAGGGAAGATTACGAGATTCCAAGACACTTGAGCCACTTCCCTTTGCTAATGTGTTTATTAACCTCACAACCTTGGGCGTTGCGGCTGACCAAACGGGGAATTATTTATTAAGCAATCTACCATTGGGTACCCATGAAATTGTTTTCTCGTTTGTTGGCTATAAATCCTATCAGAAAAAAATTCAACTGGAGGCAGGAATGACTATGGAGTTGGATGTTTTGCTGGTGCCCGATGAAACAGAACTTGAAACGGTTATTATAAGCGGTAGCCGAGACAAAGAGTGGGACAAACAACTTAAGCGATTTGAAAAAATTTTCCTGGGCACCACCCGATTTGCCAACTCCTGTAAAATACTCAATCCCTGGGTATTGGAATTTAGGGAAACCGTAGTGAATGGTAAAAATGTTTTTACAGCCGCAGCCTCACGACCTCTTGAAATTGAAAATGCTTCTTTAGGGTATCGTGTTGACTACCATTTAAGAAATCTGGCTTCCACAGCTGATGGATATAATATTCAAGGCCAAGTTCGCATGGAAGAGTTAAAATCAACAGATCCCAAGACAGCAAAAACCTGGACTCAAAACCGAGCCATTGCCTATCAGGGATCACTTCGTCACTTGTTAAAATCTGTTGTGGATGGGCGCGTACATGAAGAAGGATTTGATCTATACATCGATAAGAGCGGGTATGAAAACACCCCATATCGTTCGGCAGTTTTTGCTACACAATTAGATAAGTCGCTACAATCTTATTCAATACAAAATACAGTGATGGCCGGAATAAGTAATGAAGAGTTTACTATTCCGGTAAAACAACGAATTGAAGTTCATTATCGATTAGCGAAGTCACAACTAAAAGTTTATAGCGATATCCCCTATCCGGTTTCATGGATTGAAGTAAAGGGTGGTGTGCTTCGAACAAATTCAAATGGGATTTTACTAAATCCTTCCAGCCTCATCATTTCCGGTGCGATGAACGAAGCCCGGGTTGGAGATTTACTTCCCTATAATTATTCAAAAACTCCATCCGAAAATTCTCCCGAGCAACTTTCATATTCATCACAACAGGTAAAATTAAACAGACTGACAGAAAAACCTTATTTACACACCGATAAGTCCTACTACTATCCAGGAGAAAAAATCTGGTTTAAAGCATACATGAATTATAAAAGTCCTGAACTAATGGATTCTTTAAGTCAGGTTTTATATGTTGAGTTGATCGACTCAGATAAAATTATCCAACAATCAAAAACCCTCTCTCTTTTTGGAGGATCAACCGCGGGTTGTTTTGTTTTACCCTCAAACCTTAAACCTGATTCTTATTTCCTTCGAGCTTACACTCACTGGATGCTAAACTATGATGCTGCGATCATGTTCACCAAACCAATTCCGATTCTGGGACTATATGAAAGGGCTGAAATCCGTTCGATTGTGGATTCTACAAATACCTCGGTTGAAATAAAAATGAAGAGTCCATCAACATTCAATGTTCAAGATCAGGTTAAACTGGATTTTGAACTTAAAGACATAAACGGAAATTCCATTTTAGCTGACCTCTCAATTTCTGTTACCGACCAACAGCAGGCCATTGCAGTTCCGGAAGAAAAAAATATTCTGCAATTATTTCCATTCTCTGAAGAATTCTATGCGGTCAATTCTGGTGGCAAGCCAGTGTATCCTATTGAGTCTGGTGTTAGTTTGAGTGGTCAGTATAAAAACAAAACAGGCAAATCAGAAAAAAACAATCTGATGGTCGTGGAAGGAAACTTCCATAAAACTATTCCTGTCCAAACTGATGATAAGGGAAACTTTTGGGTAACTGGCTTTCAATTTAATGATTCCTCTAACCTTTCATTTCAGACGGCAGGGAAAAAGAAAAAATTTGAAGGGACAATTTCTATTCTGCCCAAATACATACCTCCCGTAAAAGAAATGCCGGAAAGGTTAAGCTCTTTTGTAGTAGTGAAGGAAAACTCAATACAACATTCCATGCTGGCGAGCGACCTCACAAAAGAATCCACCTTGTTGAAAGAAGTTGTGGTTAATGAACAAAAAGAAGAAATCAGCAAAGATGTACCCAATACATACTCCAAAGCTGACTTCACCTTTACGGGCGAAGAAATAGTAAGTCTGAGTAGAGTTTCAATAGTAAATGCTCTTGTTGGCCGGGTGCCTGGACTTAGTTTGGTAAATGGTTATCTACGAATAGGGGGTGGCTCTAACTTTATGGGAGCAGCAACCACCGAGCCTTTAATAATAGTTGATGGAGTTCAAATGACCAGTGGCGGAACATCCAGACTCTATCAAATTACACCTGAGATGGTAGAACGTATTGATATTATTAAATATGGGGGGGCGGCAATTTATGGTTCACGGGGTGGCAACGGGGTTATCATAGTAACCACTAAAAGTGGCGAGTACACTTTAGACAACCCATCAAACGCAAATTCAAGTTCCTTTCAGCAAGTTGCTATTCAAGGATTCTCCACCACTCCAGCATTTGTAGGTTTTAGCTATGATGTAGAGAAACGATATGAAATATCGGATAGCGGCTCTACCATATTCTGGACGCCCCAGGTTTTCAGTGATGAAAAAACAGGACAAGTCTCCATTTCCTTTAATTCGGGCCCAACACCAACTCACTATAGAATAGTTATTGAAGGCGTTAGTGCGATGGGTGATCCCTTGCGCGGTGTATTTGTAATAGAAATAAAATAACAATGAAAATTCTTAAAATCACGGTTATCATTGTGGGCCTGGTATTACTCTATGTAGTTTTTGAAATTTTGGTTCCTGCAGGAATGTTCAAAACAATTACTCCACACTTCGATGGAAACATTCAGAAATTAGAAATACCTATTGCTGGCCCAGAGGATATTACCATTGATACACAACATGGGCTTGCCTTTATTTCCGTAGATGATCGTAGGGTAAATATCAAGAATCCCGCAACGCTGGAAGGCGCCATACTATTGATGAATTTAACCGATTCAATCTCTACTCTTAAGAATATTACCCCACGTGGTTTCCAGGATTTTCATCCCCATGGAATCTCATTGTGGACTGAACCTGATGGACGCCAATTTCTTTTTGTAGTCAATCATCGTCAAAAAAGTTGGGAACAAGTGATTGAACGTTTTGCCTGGAGAAACGATAGTCTCATACACCTCGAGAGTATACTGGATGCAAACTTAATGACCAGTCCTAATGATGTTACTGCAGTAGGCGAACGTTCATTTTATGTAACCAACGATCATCGGTACAGTCAAAGCGGTATTAACAGAACCCTTGAAGATTATCTCCAACGGGCAATTTCTTATGTGAATTATTATGATGGCGAAAGTTTTAGAAAAGCAGCGACTGGCATTGCGTATGCCAATGGTATCAATCACTCTGCGGACTTACGCCAACTTTATGTAGCTGCTTGCACAGGAAGAAAAGTTTTAATCTATGACCGAAATCCAAACGGTGAATTAACGCTCGAACAAGAAATTGATGTTAAAACAGGCGTTGATAATATTGAATTGGATGAAACCGGTGCTTTGTGGATTGGAAGTCATCCACAACTATTGAAGTTTGTTGCCCATGCGGCAGACCCTGCCAAATTTTCTCCATCCCAGGTTATTAAACTATCAAAAGATAAAGACGGAAAATACCAAATGGAGGAAATGTTTCTTAATGATGGGTCGCCCTATTCTGGATCAACGGTTGCCGCTGTTTATAAGAAAAAAATTCTAATCGGTTCTGTATTTGAAAAATCCTTCCTTATTTGTACCACCAATTAGTAAAAATACCCAGCCTTGGTTCCCTGGTTTAACTTCAATATGAATTGCTAAATATGAAACATTTACTTTATCTCCTTGCATTTGCCGTGGCGCCACTCTTAGCTCAGAAAGGGGTTGACCTTGATAAAATTTCAGAAAAGTATGCTGTGCAATCCTTCAAAGAATTTTATGAGTTACTTAGCTTACCTAACGATGCACACTTTCCACAAGACCTTGAGAAAAATATTCAATGGTGCGAAAGTGCTTTTGCGAAACGTGGATTTGCAACGTTGCGATTGAATACACCAACCGTGCCTTTATTATTAGCTGAGCGAAAAGTAAAAAATGCTAAAAAGACAGTATTAATCTATATACAAATTGATGGCCAGCCGGTGAACCCCGCCCAATGGGCACAAGAGAGTCCATGGAAACCTACATTGAAAGCTAAAGGTGTGCACGGCAATTGGCTTCCAATTCCATATGAACGCCTATACGAGGGTTATAACCCAGACTGGCGAATCTTTGCACGTTCAACCTCTGATGCAAAAGGTCCGGCCATGGCCTTGATAGCCTCGTTGGATGCTTTGAATGAATTGAAGGCTGAGCCCAACTACAATATGAAAGTAATCATGGACTTTGAAGAAGAACTAGGCTCACCGAATCTGCCTGCGGCCGTTACCCAATATAAAAGCGAACTAGCTGCCGATATGTTGATTATCTATGATGGTCCACGTCACATTAGTAATCAGCCCACCTTGAGTTTTGGTGCGCGAGGCATTTGTGAAATTACACTCACCACCTTTGGACCCCGTACCCCTATGCATTCTGGCAACTACGGAAACTATACACCTAATCCTGCCTTACGACTTTCAAAACTACTCGCCTCCATGAAAGATGATGATGGCCGGGTAACCATTCCAGGATTTTATGATGGTGTTGTATTGAGTGAAGAAGATAGAAATATTCTGAAACAGGTTCCTGATGATGAAAATGAAATCAAAAAATTTCTAGGCATTGCCGAGCCGGATAAAATTGGTAATAATTTTCAGGAATCGCTGCAATATCCTTCACTTAACATCCGAGGTTTGGATGCACTCTTTATTGGCAAAGAAGTTCGCACGCTAATCCCCGCTACCGCTACGGCAGAAATTGATATCCGGTTGGTCCCCACCAGTGACGCACAACGTTTAATGGGTCTTGTTAAAAAGCATATACAAGACCAGGGTTACTACCTGGTTGATAAAGAACCTACGGAAGAAGAGCGAATGAAATATTCAAAGATTGCTTCCTTTCAGTCGAGCTTTTCTTATGGAGCATTCCAAACACCGTTTAATTCCGAAACCGGAATCTGGTTAAACAAAGCTATGATCCGGGCATTTGGAAAGGAGCCTATTAAAATCAGAACAATGGGTGGTTCGATTCCCATTTCACCCTTTGTAACGACCCTCGGAATTCCAGCGGTAAGTGTACCTACCGTAAACCCGGATAATAATCAACACGCAGAGAATGAAAATATTCGGGTTGGAAATTATGTAGAGGCTGTTAAAACGTTTTTAGCAGTTATGCTTGAAAAGCTATAGTATAAAAGGCTATAAGCTATTGTAAGCCTTTAAAAGTTTCTTGTCAAGTGTCCACAAATTTAATCTATGATTTTTCGCTGCGGCCAGAATGTAACAATCAATCAGACCAACGCCCTTCGATATCAACTTGCTTTTATGAGATAATCTACCAGCCTCGATAAATAATTCGGTTTCACTTATCTTCGGTATTACTTTCCAGAATTCAAGGATGACTTTTTCTTCGGATTCATTTTTAGCTCCTTGTAACAGTTCACCAAAAATAGCACTCAAAGCAACAACTTCTCCATCATCCAGATAAGCATGCATCAAATCATTAATAGTTTTATCTGATTGCCTCAAAAATTCGACCCAAACGGAAGTATCAACAATAATCATCCTTCTCTATTCAATTTTCGCACCTGATCAGCGGTAAAGTCTGAAGCAAATTCCAGTGGGTTCTTCTTAATTTTTTGAATGGATCTCTTGATTTTCTGTCTGCTGATGTAATCATTGAGAGCGATCATCAAACTCTCAGTAATATTCTTTCCACCAGAATATTTCTTCACATCCTGCACAAGTTCCTCCGGGATTAATGCTGTAATTTTCATAGGGCTGAATTTAAATCAAAAATACGATACATCATCGTATTTAAAAAGTATTTTTTGACTGGCAGTTTCATCTTTAAACCCAACGACCTATCTTGCAGCCAATGGATAATTTCATTGTTTCAGCACGTAAATACCGGCCTTTAGGTTTTGAAGAAGTTGTAGGTCAGGAGCACATCACCACTACACTGAAAAATGCAATTGACAATAGTAAACTTGCTCAGGCACTTTTATTTTGTGGCCCGCGGGGCGTGGGTAAAACCACCTGTGCTCGTATTGTCGCACGCATGATCAATGGTTTTGAAGAGAAAGCTGAGGTTAATTCCCTTAATATTTTCGAATTAGATGCAGCCTCCAACAATAGCGTTGAGGATATTCGAAACCTGATTGACCAGGTTCGTTACCCGCCTCAGTTCGGTAAGTTTAAGGTCTATATTATAGACGAGGTTCACATGCTCTCCAATTCGGCCTTTAATGCTTTTTTGAAGACGCTGGAAGAGCCACCCTCCTACGCAATTTTTATTTTAGCTACGACCGAGAAACATAAAGTTATCCCTACTATACTTTCGCGGTGCCAGATTTTTGATTTTAATAGGATTCAGGTTTCTGATATCTCGAAACAGCTAAAAAAAGTTGCCGACCGCGAGAAAATAAAAGTGCAGGAAGAAGCGCTCCACCTGATCGCCCAAAAAGCCGATGGTGCTTTACGCGATGGTCTTTCCATCTTTGATTTGATGGTCACGTTTTCTTCGGGTAAAGAAGTTACTTTTAAAGATGTGCTTAATAACCTGCACATTTTAGATTACGACTATTATTTCAAGGTAGTAGATGGTCTTTTGGCAGAAAACCATACAGAGCCTCTTTTGCTTTTGGATGAAATTCTTCGCAAAGGATTTGATGCTCAAAATTTTATTGTAGGGCTAAGCGAACACCTCCGCAATTTATTGGTATCGCAAGATGCACGCACGGTTAATCTCATGGAGGTGCCCGACAACACCCGCAAAAAATACCTTGACCAGGCTGCAGCAACAACACCATCACTCTTATTATCCTGGTTAAATATTGCCACCCAATGTGACATTAACTATAAGAGTAGTAAGAATCAACGCTTGTTGGTAGAGTTGGCCCTGATGAAAATGGCGCATGTCCATTCCGTGTTTAAAGGCAATGGGGCTGCTCCTTCACAAGAGGGATTAAAAAAAAAATTGAATTAGATCCTCAAGCGACTTCTCCCGAAGTAAAAAAGGCTTTGGTTGAGAATCCAGTCATCGATGAACTCCCTGCACAAGTAGACATCAAACCAAAAGAAATTCCGGCAAAAGAAACTACCAAGCCAAGAACAACGATCAATCTGGGTAACATTCTAAAAGGTCAACCCAAAGAAGAAACAAATAAGGAAGAAAAAAATGGCGCAACCCCCAGGAAGGACGCACCCGTTTCAGAAGATATGTTGCGGAGGGTATGGACGGACTATACCGAACTCAGAAAAAATCAGATCGCTGAATATCACTTATTAAAACAGCCTTATACATTTAATAATAACACCATCACACTTGCGCTCACCAACCCTATCGAAGAGCCAGTACTCATCTCTATTAAAACAGAATTACTGACTTTCCTGCGTGAACATCTTAATAACAGTTCGATTCAGGTTGATGCTATCATGCAGGAACATCAAACTAAGAAATTTGCTTATACCAATAAAGAAAAGTTTGAACACCTGGCCGAAAAGAACCCTCTTTTAAATGACTTGAAAGAGAAAATGGGGTTGGATCCTGATTTTTAATTGGTCCAACCAATTTAAATTATCAGACCTTCACATAGATCTTCCTTTTATCCATCCCGTAGCCCACGGCCCAACATGATAACATTACCCAAAGTGCAAACAGCACCGATCCGTTGTAGTCTCCGGCCCATGATTGAAAGAAATTCTGATAAATCCAGGTGTAAAGTGATTGATCTTCTATACGAATAGACCACATCAGAATAACAAACACTTCCGACAATAAATAGATAAAGAGTGTGTTTTTTCCAAACACCTCAAAGAAGTAAGTCCATTTGTTTCGTTGTGCAATTTCAATAATGAATACCAATACAGATAATATAATTAAACCAAGACCTACTGTGTGAAGGACATAAGAACTTGTCCACAATTTTTTATTGATAGGAAACATCAAATCCCACCAGGCAGCCATTAGCAACAAGGCAGCACCAATCATCATCAACTTGGCGATGGTTTCATAATTCTTTCCATTTCGCTGCAGAAACAACCCGGCTGCATATCCTGCTATCACATTCACGATGGCAGGTAATGTGCTTAACAAGCCCTCCGGATCAAAGGCAATTCCCTCGCCCTTATACATATGGTTTTCACCGATCAACCAGGCATCGAGTTTTATAACCGCATTTCCTTCCAGTGTCAAATCTCCAAAAGCCATCAGGATAACCCGATACAAAACAAGGGCAATGATGCTGAAAATTAATGCACCTTGAATTTTAATATAATGAATCACTAGAGAGGCAAACAAATAACACAAGGCTATGCGTTGCAACACTCCAAAAATCCGGGTTTCGCTAATCGGTTTCAAAAACCACTCCCCACTTTCATTCACATCAACAAACGGGAACCAATACATCAAGTACCCTAAAAGAAAAATGATGAAAGTTCGCTTAAATACCTTTTTCAGAAAATTAGCTTCCCCCTGGGATTCATATTTCGCCTGACTGAAACTCATGGCGTTACCTACCACAAAAAGAAAGGTGGGAAATACGAGATCAGTTAAAGTAAAGCCATGCCAATCCGCGTGAAGCAATGGTGAGTACGTTGTGGTACTGCCAAGGGAATTAACCAAAATCATCAGTGCAACATCCATCCCGCGAAAGGTATCCAGGGATAAGAACCGATCCTTTAAATCTTGCATAGTGCCAATAGGGTTAGGTAATCATGCTCAATATAGCCTAAAAAGCTAGTTTTAAGTTATTTAGAATTATTCCAAATAATTTGGATTTATTGTGGCAAGCAGCCATATTTGACATTATTAAGAATAATTCTAAATAAATATGGTCATGAAATTTGTTGCTATCAATTACATTCAATGTGATGCCTTATATCGCGAAAGGTTTGAAGAGCTATTTGCTTCACGAGCAAAGGCCATTGACCGGATGCCCGGCTTTATAGACATGTATGTTTTACGACCTCATGGTGAAGGAGAGTATTTAATTGTGAGTCATTGGAGCTCAGAAGAAGCTTTTAAAACCTGGACAACTTCACCTGAATTTTTGGAAGGTCATAAGCGCGGGTTTGAAGACATCCGGAAGGCGAGAGAACAAGGATTGACCCCCCCCATGACTTCCAACTTTAAAACATATGAAGTGATCGCTCAATAATTACTCAACGAATACATCAACTTCAAGGAACGTATACTAATTTATAACTAAGTGTACATTTCCGATCAATGACATGTACACTTTTGGATACGGAAACCCATGTAGACTCAGATTCTATTCATTTGTAAGGAAAACAAATCTGGCCATCATTTTGCTAAGTGAATTCTAGCTTTAAACAAATTACTGTGAGAATATTTATCGCGCTGGCTCTTTTCTTTATCCTGTTTGTCCTGTGTTGGCCGCTCGCCTTTCTTATGCTATTCCTCTTTCCAGTTATCTGGTTGATTCTGCTTCCTTTTAGGATTATCGGAATCACAATCGAAGGAATCTTCAATTTGATTCGGGCAATCTTTATGTTGCCGTTCAAACTGGTGAAAGCAATTTAGATCTTTATTTATCTTTAGTCCTTACTCAGTGTAAGTTCCTGCTCTCTCCTTTTCAGGGATTTATCAAGCACAAACGTGCCAATGGGAATGAGTGAAGCACCCAAGGCTACCAAAACGGAAAACCAATTCCATGCCATGGCCTTAACAGCCATCAATACAGCTGCGATGTAAAGAATAAACAATACGCCATGTATCCAACCGGTAATCTTCACCGCCATGGGTAAATCAAAGTAATATTTCAAAGGCATGGCGATCAGCAACAATATCAAAAAAGAAACTCCCTCAATAAATCCTATCAATCTTAGATTTCTTATTCTGCTTTTCATCGAGCAATCTCTTTATTTATGATTTATGAATGGTATGCTATCCAAAATAACTAATAACAATGATGAGAAGAAAGTTTTGGCTTCCCTCTCATCAACTATTAGTTTAACGAATGATTAATTGAAGGTGCTGGTTTCGTTTGGCTGATATACATAACGGAATGTATAATAGCGAGCTTCGTTGTTGAACGTTGGGTTGGACGGAGCATCTTTGTAGTAACTTAAAATCTCCATCTTGGCATAGCGGCCTTCCGAAGTTTTCACCAGAATTATCTTACCTGCTGTTGGTTTGTTTACCATATTAACTCCATCGTATGTATACCAGCCTTGTCCTGATCCTGTTGGAATAGCCAGGTTAGCATTCGGTGCTCCGGCAATGGGTGCGGGATCGTTATCAGATTTATAGCCTGACTCTGGGGCAGTAGCATACTCATCAAATATACCACTCACTACTTGCGCCTGAGATGAACCCGGACCACTGGTGGCGCTGTTTACTATAATTGAAGTGCCGTTAAATCCAAGGTCCCACTTATTTGTCGCACTATCTGTATTCAAAATGATTTCACCGGTCTTGAAACTGAATAAGGTAAACTTTCTTGTAAGGCCCGTGGGTTGGCCGTTGGCTGGATTAAACCCCGTACCCGGATCAGCGGCTAAATTGGTAAATGTGGTGGCAACTACTGGAAGCGGGTCTATTTCTTCATCACATCCTGTAAACGCAATTGTAAATCCAACGAATAGCACTACAGACAAAATTGATTTAATTAAATTCATGATTAACTTATTTTTTAGTAAGGTTTAACATTCTATTTTGAAAACGAGTAACTCAATGCTGCATAGTACAAGCGTCCGGGTAGATTGGGAATTAAAACCGGCTCTTTGTAATCGAATAAATTATCAACACCCAACTGGAAACGCAGTGAGTGTTTGATAGTCTTTGCTATAGATAAATTAACCAGCGCATAACCTGGTACAAAATCATCGTAGACATCCAGAATAGAATTGCTATTGGTATCGGAGGGCGGAATGACTTCCCCCTGAATATTTCCACGAATTTCACCAATACCATACTGACCACGATAAATAACACGCAAGCTCCCTTCCCAACCACTGGGTTTATGATCATAAAATAATTTGAAGTTACCCATGTGGCGCGAGCGGTTGTATAAACCAAAATATTCGCTTGGTTTCAATCGTTTAGTCACCAACGTATTGGGATCGCGCCAGTACACATCACCCGATTTTACAGCTTCGGCTACATCTTTGTCTTTCGCATACAATAATTGATATCCTAAGGAAAGATTGAGGTACCTGGCTAATGGGTAGGTAAAATTAGATTCGAGGCCTTGTGTGTACGCCCTTAGAATATTCCGGTAACTATAAATACTTTGCCCTGTCGTAGTGATTGCTACAGCCTGCGTTTCAATCAGGTTATTAATGCTGTTATGAAAAATATTCAAGTCCATCTTCAGCAACGGAAGAATCTCCACGGTGGCGCCTGCATTGATGGATACAGAACGCTCCGCCTGCAGATTGCCTAATTGTGCAGGATCAAATAAATAAGCCTGTATTTGCCCGGCCACATCAAGTTCTGCCAAACGATCCATGGCAACCTCAGTGCCCAACACGCTATAGCCACCCGCAGCGGAGTTGTTGAAGTTGAAATATAATTGACGGAAGTCCGGAGCTTTAAATCCTACACCGCCACTGACTTTAAACGTAACTTTTTTATTGAGCTCGTAACGTGAAGAAAGTTTTGGACTAAACTGACCAGCATAAATTGTATTATAATCGTACCGGCCACCGGCAATGATTGAAAGCTTTTCCAAGGGCAACCACTCGTGTTGAAAAAAAACATAGCTGGTTTCCTGCGATCTCTTTTCCTCATCTCCATAGCGTGTAGTTTGTACCTCTTCGTTGATGTAGCCTCCTCCGAGTGTTAAAATGTTTTTTTCATTGAAATAATATTCGGCATTCAGTTCCGGGCGGGTGAAAGATTGCCTGAAATCATCCTCATAATATCGACTCCCGTCCGTTTCTAAATTTAAATAGGTTTCGGTTTTATATTGGGTTGAGTAAAAGCGGGCAATGGCCTTTAGTTTATCCGAAAATCGATGGGTCAACACTGGATTAAAATTCCAATCCCGTGTGTTGCCATTCCCAGATGTTCGAGTCCGATTTCCGTTTGACTCAACTTCAAAACGAAAGACCTGATCCTCATTAAAAAATCTACCCGCTACACTTATATCCGTGACAGAATTAAACTTATAGGTGATTTTAGAATTCAACGTGTAATTCGTGAAGGGAGAAACGGTGTTACCAAAATTTTGTGGCGACAGATCGTAGCCATCGGTGTGGTAACGATTGGCGTACACATATACACCTAACTTCTTTTTGATGAACCCTATATCTCCATTGATATCCAGGGTGTTGTTTGTTCCATAGCGAATGGCGGCATTACCTCGTGTACCTTGCGGCCGGTCAGTAATAATATTGATGACACCGGCAAGGGCATCGGATCCATACAAACTCGAGGAAGGTCCTTTTACAATTTCAATTTGTTTGATATTGCCCACAGCAATTCGACTGAGTTCCAGCGAACCTGTGTAACGACCAATGATGGGCTCGCCATCGATAAGAATGAGTGTGTAGTCAGGATTAAATCCTTGAATCTGAATACCGTTGCCTTGCGCATTTACCTGGGGCACAACCACCAGTCCGGTTTGTTCGGTAAGAATATCATTGAGGCGCAAAGATCCGATTGTTCTGATTTGATTTTTTGAAATCAATGAAACTGGCATAGGCAGCGCTCCCAGGGTACGCTCATTTCGAGTTGCCGTAACAATCAGCGCATCCAACTGCCTGGTAGCCAATGTATCCGACTCGCCCGGGTTTTTCTGAGCAAAGCACACCATAGAGAGCATGGTGAGTAGTACTAAGCAGCTTATGGAAGAGGTCACAATTTTCACGGGTGCAAAGATTAGCATGAGTGAACCCAAAAAATACCTTAATAAGTATAATTAATGACAAAAGGTACTCTTGGCCATTCATTTGCAAATAATGGGTACTTTTGAACCAAAACCTCTTAATATGGTTCTTATCGCATATGATTTATGTCATTTTATCTTTAATCTGAATCAATATGAACACTCGTGAAATAATAAATACTCAAAAAAGTGAATTTAAAAGCCTTCTTGAAATTGAGGATATTACTCTTGAATCAGCTGAAAATAAGGGTGATGTAGAACTGTCGCTTAACAGTCTCGTGCATAAAAACATCATTCACTTTTACTTTTGCCTGGAGGGTGCCGGGGTTTTTGCCTTTGGGCCACATTACAGCCGGCCTATAGAAAAACAACGTAATTATTTTTTCTATAATCCGGATATGGATTTACCCTTCCAGCTAAAACTCGCTCCACAGACCAGAATAGTAGCGTTCTCGATTAAGCTGGAAAGTCTTCATAAACTGTTCAGCCAGGATGCCTTACCCTTTCTAAAGCCAGAAAATGTTAAGAGCAAGTTTTATGATGAGCGTGAAATCCCTACCAACTTGGTGGTGGTACTCAATCAGATCTTCTCTGTCAATTTAAGTGAGAGTGCCGAGAAACTATACTATCATGGTAAGGTGTTAGAAATATTGGGACTTTATTTTTCAGAGAAGAAGCCCGATACAGAAGCATGCCCTTTCCTGAATGATCAGGAAACCGTGCGAAAAATAAAACACGCGAAAGAATATCTTCTCAAGCACATGGATACACCGCCTGGCTTGAAGGAACTTGCCAAAATTTCCGGTCTCAACGAGTATCAATTAAAAGTAGGCTTTAAACAAATTTATGGAAACACGGTTTTTGGATTTCTGCTTGAGCATAAGCTCGATCATGCCCGGGTATTGCTAGACACAGCAAAGTTTCAGGTGAATGAAGTTGCCTATCAGATCGGCTATACAAACCCAAGTCATTTCATTGCTGCGTTCAAAAAGAAGTTTGGAGTTACGCCCAAGAAATATTTAATGAACAAACACTAGCCTTCGACAGGCTCAGGTGAAAGGGGCAATAATTATTTCTGAGGCTTTAGTATCTTCTTCGGGTAGTAGTTCTGCGCGGTGTTGTTCCAAACAACATTCCAAATACACCGCGTACAAGCTCCCGCCCTATTTGTTTGGTTACCGGAGATGTCATCACCTCATCAAACGTACTTTTTTCCTTACGCGTGGGTCGGCTCGAAGTCTTTACCTCTTCTTTTTTCTGTTGAATTTCCGACTCCACTTTTTTTGCTGCCTGCATTTTCTCATCCAGCATTTCAAACGCGCTGCGAGGGTCAACCGTCACTTTATACTTTTTATACATCGATGATCCCTCTAAATGTGCCTGGTACTCTTGTTGAGTAAGAGGCCCCATAAACGAAGCGGGTGGACCCAAATGGGTAACAACTGTTTCCGTGGGGATTCCTTTTTCATTTAGCACAGTAATGAATGCCTGACCGGTACCCAGTTGCGTAAACTGCTGCTCCATGTCATAATATTCAGATTTGGGAAATGTTTTTATCGTCTCCTTTAAAGCTTTCACATCGTTAGGTGTAAAAGCCCGGATCACATGATGAACACGATTCCCTAACTGGGCTAACACATTCGCAGGTACATCCTGCGTAAGTTGAGTACAGAAAAAAACACCTACGCCTTTGGATCGGATAAGACGAATAATCTGATCAATCTGATCCATGAAAGCCTTAGGCGCATCTTTAAAGAGTAAGTGTGCCTCATCAAAAAAGAAAATCAGTTTAGGTTTATCGAGATCACCAGCTTCGGGCAAATTCTGATATAGCTCTGCCAACAACGAGAGCATAAAGGTGGAGAAAATAGCGGGCTGATTTTGGATGTCGGATACATTCAACAAACTTATTACTCCACGACCATCTACTTTTTCAAACAAATCATCGATATCAAAAGATTTTTCACCAAACAAATGATCGACTCCTTGTTGTTCGAGGGCTACGATCTTTCTTAAAATCGTGCTTGCCGTGGCCGGTGAAATTTTTCCATAGTCATTTTTTATTTCCGCGGCACCGGCTCCTTCGGAAAGATAATTGAGAACTTTCTTTAAATCGTTCAGATCAACAATCGGAAGATCTTTATCATCAGCATACTTGAATAAGATCATCATAACTCCGCTCTGCACTTCATTCAACTCAAGCACTTTACTCAGCATCACCGGTCCGAATTCCGTAATGGTTGCCCGCATTTGAGCGCCTAGTTTTCCACTCAACGAGTATAACTCTACCGGATACCCTGAAGCTGTGTATGTAATGCCGAGGGCGGAAGCCCGTTCCTTGATTTTATCATTGACTGCTCCTTCTTTTGCCATGCCAGAAATATCACCCTTCATATCGGGCATAAACACGGGCACGCCCGCTGCTGATAGTTGTTCGGCCAATAATTGAAGCGTTCGGGTTTTGCCTGATCCTGTGGCTCCGGTAACCAATCCGTGCCGATTCATCATCCGTAATGGCAAGTTGACTTTTGCATCCCCTACTATTTCTCCCTGGTATACGCCTGCCCCCAGGTAAATGGAAGCTCCCGCTATGGAATAGGATTTCGAGATAGATTCAATGAATTTTTCTTTCGACATAACGTGCTGAATTTGAAATGAAAGATTGGAAAATAAAGGGAAAAGGGAAAGGGGTGGTTTTAGAGTTTTCTTTTCAACAACCAATCAATCTGCGGGTCATCGCCCATCCAAAAAGTGTGCTCCGAGAATTTTTCAAAACCCCACGCTTGATAAAAACGTTGTGCTTTAAAATTTCGCTCCCAAACACCCAGCCATATCCAATCATACTTATTCTGAATGGCATAAGAAAGTGCGGTTTCCATCAGTAACTTACCCACCGATTTGCCCTGGGCTGAAGTAAGCACATAAAGCCGTTGAAGTTCTAAAGCGTTATCACCTAACGAACTTCTGACTTCATCACATTCGCGCAAGCGCACAAACCCCAACAGTTGGCCCTCCTCCCATGCAAGATAAATGCGGGCGCCAGGTTCATGAAACTCATTTTCCAGTGCATCCAAACTGTAAGCCGATTTAAAAAAAAACTCCATATTTTCCGGAGTATTAAATGCGGAGAATGTATCTGAATATGAAGAAATTGCTACCTCACGCATAGCAGGTATTTCCTGTAGCTCAGCTTCTCTTATTTCAATCATAGATCGAAGATAAAAAAACCCCAACGAGTGGGGTCTTTTAATTAGCCATGAAGTTATTACTTTTTCTCCTCAAAATTCTGAAACGAATAGGCGATGCCTAACGTAAAGGCCTGTGCGAGCTGAACGCCTGTATCCTGATCGTAATCATAGATCAATATGCCACCTAAACTTACGTTGATAAAGTTGTTCACTTTAGCAGTAAGGCCTATATCCAATCGATGATCTATTGTTTCAGGGGCTATGGTTTCATAATTGGCGAACATGACATACCGCCATTTGAGATTTAGATTTTCTGCTATGTCTTTATTAAACTCAGCCGCCATTTGAAACGCCAGCCATTCAAAGCGTGTGCTTTCTCCCACTAAAACACCATAAGGTTTTATCGGATCCACCGCATCAAAGCGACCGTTGTTATCGGCTACAATGGTAACCCGCGGAGAAAAAGGAGAAAGAGTAAGTTTAAAATAATCCACCGGATGATACTCAAAACCCCATGCTGATGTGATGAAGGCTGGCGCAAACACATCAGAAATTAACGATCCCACTTCTACCCCGTTTACATCCTTATCATACTTATAACCCTTGGCAAATTGCGATAGAAAATTAATGGATGTAGTTAAGCTCCATTTTTCATTAATATCATGACCTACTTTGGTTTCCATATAAATCCGGTCGAGGGTTTTGCGATAACCCTGGCCATCGTTATTCACCATGCCGTATAAAAAATCAAATTGATTGTCCCACGAGGTCTTATTTTTCTTATAACTCGCTTTATAGTTTAGCAAGGCATTAAAGCCAAAAGAATTAACACCACCTGCTTTCCAATTAGACGAAAATGCAGCCTGATTAATATTGAGTCCGGTTCGAAAGGCTTTCTTCCAATAGGTAGTAGAATCAACACGAATTACCTGCGCGGATGCATTGAAATCGGTTGCAATAACACAAGAAATAGTAAAAGCTAAGGCTTTAAGAAAACGTCTGGAATTCATGGGGTTTTGATTAAGGCCACAAAAATAACAAATATCTTTAACCTGTAGCCAGGTTAGATATTGTTAAGCCTGATTTCATCCAGAGCTACCTCGGTAAGAGGTTTGGTAATGAACTTGATAACGTGATTGTTATTTACGATTTTGTCGATATCTCGTTTGTTGTCTGAGCTGGACAAAATAATAACCTTGCACTTGCTACGCACCAGTTCATTAAATTTTTCGAACTCATAGAGGAATACAAACCCGTCCACAATTGGCATATTGATATCCAGAAAAATGAGATTGGGTATATTCTCCGGATTGCCTTGATGTTCCTTTAGATAATCCAAAGCACCCTTGCCCGAACTTTTAACCTCTACCTTTCTGGCAAATTTAGTGATCTCGATGATCCGTTTACTGATAAAATTATCTGTGTCATTGTCATCAACCAACAAAACGAGATCGATGGTTTTAGTAGTGGTTTCCATGCTCATGCTTAGCTCTCCGCGTAATCAACTAGCGCAAAATTATCCTTTTTTATCACAACCTAAACTTTTGAGGAATGAGATAGGGCCTCAAGTAAGTATTTAGGCAAAAAAGTAAAAAATCAGCTTTTTATCGCGACTGAACCTTCAATTTTTCGCCTGGTGTAAGGTTAAAATCTTGCTTTTGATTCCAGTCCATAATCTCCTTGATGGTAACATTATACTGGCGGGCAACACTATAAAGTGTATCGGCAGGTTTTACCTCATGAAAAATGTATGTGTCCACCGATTGGTTATCACTGGTTTCTGCATTAACCTTAGGTTGAGCATCAGGTGCTTTAACTTTTAAAATCTGACCTTGTTTAATGCCTGCTCCAATATCCAACTGATTCCATGAAAGCAGGTCTGTAACATTTACCTGGTAGGATTTTGCTATGGAGTAAAGCGTCTCACCTTTCAGCACAGTGTGAAGGCTATCCTTAACCATGCTTATTGTTGTGTCTTTGTTAAGAGTAAAACTAATCTCTTTATCAATAGGTGCGATGGTTGGAGATTTTGTTTTTATGTCTTCCTTAGGTTTGACTTCCCAACCAAAAAAAGAATCCTCCTCTACAGCTACTACAGCAACCGGTTCTATTTCTACCGGATCCAGCGACAATTGCGTTGTAGGTTTTTTAGTGTTTATCCAAACTAACTCTCCGGGTTTCATGGATTCAGTATCCGAAATTTTATTCAATTTCTTCAGGTGTTTCAACTGCACTCCGTATTGCTGACTGATTGCCCAGAGACTTTCGCCTGGCTTAATAGTATGATTAACCTGATCTGATTTCCGTTTCTTTTTCTTAACAAAATAAAACGAATTGCTTTGAACAACATGATCTATCGGGATTTCATTATATCGCAAAAAGTCAGCTACAGACAGGCCACCCCGTGCCGCCAAGGCAGTAGTGGTTTCCCCCGGCAGCGCCTGAATTGCAAGAACTCCATTTATTTTCTTCTCAACTTTCGATGGTGATTTTGATGGAAGGGGAAGTGCTTGAGAAGCTTTGGTTGAGGCAATCATCAGTGTATTAAATTCCGGGCTCAATAGACCACTTGGAATAATAACCGAGTAAGGTCTGTCGGCCGGAATCTTATCTACCCGGGCCCACTTATTGTATTCCCTTAAAGTTGTTACATCAACCGATAATTCACTGGCAATTTCATTCAATGTTTTGGGCGATTGAATCTGGTAGGGAACAACTTTGATCTGCGGTTCCCCCTTAACGACATTCTCAAAAGCGACTTTGTGCGCCAGAAATTTCTTGATATACCAATACGTTTCGCTGGTGATTTCCATATGACGGGCGCCATTGTATTTATCACCCACCGATCGTTGCACACCACCGCCACCCATTTGGTAAGATTGCAGGGCCAACAACCAATTATTAAATAAGTAGTTGTTCTTCTTAAGATATTTGGCAGCACCGCGGGTGGCTGAATAGATATTCATGCGCTCATCAATTTCTTTGTCAACACGCAACCCCATTTCCAACGCTGTAAAGTCCTTAAATTGCCAGAATCCAACGGCATTGGAAACTGAAACCGCATCCGAAATCAACGCGCTTTCCTGCAACACGAGGTATTTAAAATCGTCTGGTAGTCGTTCTTCTGCAAAAACTTTTTCAATGATGGGGAAATACGTTTTAGCACGTTCAACCTTTATATTGAAATAGCGTGGATGTTGGGTCATGGCGTCCACATCTTTTTGAATTTCGCGTCTGGCATCATCACGAATGGTGAGTGTCATGTCTGCGAAATGCATTTTATGGGGCACTTCTGGCGTCTGGGCGTATGAGGCAGCACTAATTAAAATAAGTGCAACTGCAAAAAATCTCATGCTGCAAAGGTAGATAATAATTGAATAACCCTCACCCAGTAACTGCTAATTTTAAGATTTGGTTTAGTCACCCTCTCCCCAGGGAGAGGGAAGATTGATCCTTATTTTTTTCCTGAGTCTGTATGGGGTGAGGGGATTGTCAGTTATTTCTTACGGACCATCATTATGCCATCCCGTAAAGGAAGCAACAGGCTCTCAACCCTATTGTCCGCATGTATTTTTTTATTGAATTCTATGAGGGCACGGGTGTCTTTATCTACTTTTGATTGCGTTACTTTTCCACTCCAAAGAACATTATCAGCCAGAATAGCCCCACCTGGGTTTACCTTTTCAAAAACCAGGTCATAATAAAGAGCATAGTTTTCTTTGTCAGCATCAATAAATACCAGATCAAAATTTTGATTCAACGCAGGAATTATTTTGGTAGCGTCACCTATATGATAATCAATCTTGGATGTTAGTCCGGCCTGCGAAAAGTAGCTTCTCACCTGTGTTTCCAGTTCTTCATTCACATCGATCGTAATCAACTGGCCTTCGGGTGTTAATCCTTCAGCGAGACAAATGGCCGAATATCCTGTGTATGTTCCAATTTCCAATATAGTTTTCGGTTGTATGAATTTGCTGATCATCGACAAGAATCTTCCCTGTACGTGCCCCGATAACATGCGCGGCATCATCACCTTGGCATGTGTATCGCGATTGATCTGCTTTAACAAATCCGATTCAGGTGAAGTATGTTCTGCACTATAGCGGGCAATATCCTCCGGCAAAAATTCCATCAGCGAATGGGTTCCATAATCAGATAACTCAACTTTCGTTCGTCAAACATTTCGTTGGCAAGCGCTTGCAGTTTCACCGCGGTAGTTGATTTTACCCGATCAAAAATCTCCTCAAGTGAGGTAACTCGACCCTGATCCAACAAGTTCTTTGCCATCATGATCATAAAACTGATGTTATTTTCCTCCGCCATCGCAATCTGACCCAGTATTTGCTCTTTGCTCGAAGCGAGTTGCTTTATTCCCAAGGGCTCATCACGTAATTTTTTCAATTCTTGCTTGACAAGCGAAATCCCCTTTTTCATTTGGGAGGGTTCGGTGCCGAACGAAATCACAAACAAGCCCGTATCCGTGAAGGGAACATATTGTGCCCCGATGGAATATACATAGCCATGTTTCTCGCGCAACGCCAGGTTAAGTCTTGAATTCATACCCGACCCGCCAAGAATGCTGCTGAGCATATAAAAGGGACTTCGTTTTTCGTCACTAAAAGAGTAAGCTGTTCGGCCTATTGCACAGCGAGCTTGCTTAACGGGTCGCTTCAGCACAACTTCTTTAGATTTGTAGCCTGCAAACCTAATCCGTTTCTTCTTTGAGGTTGATGCCGGAATTGTACCCAGGTATTTTTCGGCAAGGCGAATCACCTGCTCCATAGAAATGTTGCCTACGCATGAAAATACAATTCGCCTCGTATCAAGATGTTCCTTTACGAAGGCACGAAAATCTTTCCGTTTAAAAGATCCCACCGTTTTCTCTGTTCCCAGGATATTCATACCCAACGAATGACCGGCAAAGACAACGCTATCAAATTCATCTTGCAAAGAATCTTCCGGATCATCATGGTACATGGACATTTCTTCCAGAATTACATTTCTTTCTTTCTCAATTTGTGTGTCGGGAAAAACGGAGTCGAAGGTAATATCCGTAAGCAATTCAATGGCCCGTTCAAAATATTCATCGCGCACGGAGGCGTAAAACAGAATTTTTTCCTTGTCGGTGAACGCATTTAGTTCTCCACCCAAGGACTCAAGTCGATTTAAAATATGAAACGCCTTTCGCTTGCGGGTGCCTTTAAAGGCCATGTGCTCCCAAAAGTGAGCAATACCCTGATTACTGACATTTTCATCGCGGCTGCCAATATCTAACATGATGCCGCAGTGTACAATTTTGGTGGTGGTTACGCGGTTGTGAATAACCCGGATACCGTTCTTCAAGGTATAAATTTCGTATTCTCTCATAAGTGAACCACAAATTTAATATTTACTAGCCGATGTACCACACCCGAACAAGAATGCCCGTAGACGGGCACGGTAGTTGACATGGACATGAAAATTTTTGTAGAATCGCATTAAACCAGCGGCATAATAATTGTCATTATTTCATCACTATGGAGACACAAAAAGTAAAAACCTGTTTTACGATCACCTTTTCGGATGATCAGTTTAATCATGCCAAATCGTATGTGGACGACATGAAGCGACATCCACAGCGGGTTTTCTGGCGCGGAAAAGAAGGCAAGACGGATGACGAATTAATCGTGGAGCAGATTGCCCATCGGATTTTGTCTGGCTTTTATAATAACGATCCTTACAACGCCAGTAAACATATTGTTAGGATGGAAAGCATGACTGCAGCGAGATAAAATAGTTAAATAGCTTAGTTCAGGATTTTAAATCCCAGTTACCTTTTTGTTTTGATGATGATCACACCATTGGTGCCTTGCATACCATAGGCTGCGGTTTCCTGGCCCGACTTCAACACCTGTACCGTGGAAATATCAGTGACAGCTACGAGTGGTTCTGCATTTTCGTAACCAAACCCCACGTTAACACCATTTACGATAAATAAGGGCTCTCGCTGACCGCCCAGTGTATTGTTGCCCCGCACCAATACTGTGGTGGTACCTCCAGGTCCACCATGTTGCGACACCTGTACGCCTGGTACTCGCTTCAGATAATCAGCTAGTGACATCGCTGGATTATCAGGACTAAACTTATTGGGACTAGAAACGGCTACCGATTCTGGACTCGTGGATCTGTTCACTTTGGAAGAACACGCCACAAGGAGAAGGCAAATGACAAATAGGAATTTCATATTCGAAGGTAACAATTCTTTTATTCGTTTTGATGAATCAGGATTACCAAAAAACAGGATTTCTCTTTGGATTCTTTATTATTACAATACATTACCTTTGTTCTTGTAGCTAACTTCATCATATGGAAAAGAAATGTTTCATTATTATGCCCAGCAGCGATCCGGATGGATATGCAAAAGGGCACATCGGTAGGGTTTATCAATACATTTTTGTGCCTGCTTGCCGGTTCGCAGGATTTAGCCCCATTCGCGTGGATGATCCGACTATTCAGAAAACTCCCTTGGATATCTTCAATGCGATAATAGAAAGTGACATTGTCCTTTGCGATTTGAGTTCAAACGACCCACATGTACTTTATGGGTTTGCCATCCGCCAAAGCATGGGGCTGCCTGTAATTTTAATGAAAGACCTTAAAACAATCCTAACAGCCAATATTCCAGAATATGAGGTTTTAGAATATGATGAATCGCTGCGGATCGATACCGTGCAAAATGAGATTGAAACTCTGAGTGAAGCCCTGAAAAAAGTATTTGAAAATAAACCAGAACCCCATTCAATACTCAGCCGATTAAACATTGGGTCCGCTCAGGTAACGGAAACAATTCCTGAATTAATCGCAACCCCTTCATCTACTGAAGAAGAAACTGAAAAGCATGAAAGTCACTTACCGGTAATCTCGCCTCTTCCTGAATTTGTTGGCGAACCGCTTACGCAATCAGATATTGATAAATTAAAGGTCGGAAATTCCATTTTCCACATCAATTATGGCAAGGGCGAAATACTCACAATAAACAAACAGACCAAAGACAGCCTGGTAAAAATTCGTTTTGATTCTGGCTCGAAGCTATTGGTAGTGGTGCCCTCTGGTATTTTTAGAAAGATTTTGGCTTAACGGTGCTTAATTAAAAAATCGAAATTAAATCCGATCCAATACTTTCTTGATGAGGCTCTCTACAATTTTATGCGGGTCTTTTGAGAATTTGGTTTTTATGCGGTTGGCTATTATAGCATTGGCGCTTAACACCTCATGGCCCATCATCCGGCCAAAAGCATAATAAGCTGAGGTCTCCATTTCAAAGTTTGTGAGCCAGAAATCACCTTTGTTATAATAATTCAAATCCTCTAACAATTTTGGATACCGGATAGGCAACCGTAATATGCGTCCTTGCGGAGCATAAAATCCCGGACACGTTACCGTATTTCCTTTTATCATATCTGTGCCACCAATCTGATCGCGCAACGACTCTGAACCCCGCACAACATAAGGCATAAAAGGTAATCCGGACTTCTTTTGGATATCGTGCGCGAGTCCCGTCTCAAAATCATCCATCGGTAAATCATAAAAATTCATAAGATTGTCGAGCCCCACAGCATAGTCGGAAACCAGATGTGAGCCCACCGGGATATCCTCCTGTAAGGCACCTGACGTGCCGATGCGAATGATTTTCAATTTCTTTTTGCGTGCTTTTGGTTCGCGGGTTTTTAAATCAATATTCGCCAGCGCATCGAGTTCAGTAAGAAAGATCTCCACGTTATCAGTGCCAATACCCGTGCTAATCACCGTGATCCGTTTGCCTTTATATTTACCCACATGGGTAATGAATTCACGCTTATTCATTTCAAATTCCACTTCATCAAAATGCTGGCTCACGGTGTATACGCGACTGGGATCGCCCACGGCAATGATGGTATCCGAAATGTTTTTAGGCAACAGGTTTAAATGATAGACACTTCCATCAGGGTTTAAGACAAGATCAGTTTCAGAAATTTTTGCCATGACACTAGCTCTTTATCTTTTGTGCCGGATTTCCAAAGACAGTTTCAGAGGCTTTTATTGCAGCCACCACTACTGATCCGGCACCAATACGCGCTCCTTTGCCTACCGTAACTCCGGATACAATCGTTACCCCTGAACCTATAAATACTTCATCTTCGATGGTAACACCCGCATTGATGGTACTCCCGGCACCCACCTGAACAAAATCACCCAACGATGAATCAACGCCAATAGTAACGCGTGTATTTATAATGCAATGATTGCCCACCTTGGCACCCGGTGCGAGGTATGTACCATAGTCAATAAAGTTGCCATGCCCAAGAGCTGCCTTTAACGAAACCACGGATTGGGAATGAATGGCATTGACAGGTTGCACATGCCGCACTTCATGCAGCATGTTGACAAGATTTTTTCTAAGCTTGTTATCATCAACCGCTACAAAAGCCTCGCACTTTTTTCCGATCAGTTTTAGAAACCCATCATTGTCGGTATCGCCTAAAACCACCACCTCATCAATTTCGGTGTTGTGCATTTTCTTGTCGTCATCCAAAAACCCGTATACCATCACACTATTGGTTTCAAAAATTTCTTTTGCCGCACGGCCCAGGTGATTGGCACCAAAGATGATTACCGGATTTTCCATGCGGCAAAGGTAAAGATTGTGGCTGATCTATGTTCGCAAAAACCTAATTCTAGCAAACAAATATTGCAGTAATGGATTGCGGTACGAAATGATAAATGTAAAAAATGGAAGAAACCCTACACGATAGCGAGACAAGCTGCCCAGGTTAGGTGTTGATAAAGCAAGGAATACACATAACAAGACAACATAAACCACGGTAGAAAAAAATAGTAATCTATCCGCTTGCTGTAGCTTTCTATGGAAGAACAATGCACCGGTTAATGCCAGCAAAACGAGGTTCTCCAGTGAAGCAAGTACAGGAATCAGGCCATTAGCCTCCATTATAAACGGCCTGAATAATCCTGAGAAAAGTGCCCAGGGTGCATTTAGAAAAATGCTCAGCCAGGATGCTGTTAGTTGGTAATAATGAATGAGTGTTTCTGGCCTTGAAATTCGAACAAATTCATCATGGTTCGTGATCAACACATTCAAAAAACGACTCAGGTAAAAGTTAGGATGCAGCAGGCTGGCGATGCCGCTTAATGCAAAAAAAATAAACACCCAACTAATAAGTTTAAATCGTTGTAAACTAACCATACGCTTTTGCCCCACGAACATAATTAGCGAAGTGGAGACAACCGCCATAAACAAAGCTGTCCAATAATACTTAAGACTCCACGCAACATAAAATGAAAAGAGTACCACCAGCCACTCTACCCAAGAGCGGCCATCGCCTTTAATGATTTTTATAAATACCGAAGCAAGGCAATACAGTCCGGCCAATGCCAATGTTTCTTTGACAATGCCCGAACTCCAGAAAACAACAGAGGGAAAAAAGAGAAACGCAAGTGCGGCTGCCTTCGTAGATTCAGCAAAGTTTTTAATAACAGTCTGTAACAAATACCAGCTGCTTATAAACGAGATAAACGAAAAATAAATAGCAGTGATCCAATAGTTCTTACTACTTATCAACGCAAAACCACTTACGATCTTTACAAAAAAAAGTGATCGCTCTTGCGTGTTGGCCAGAAGGTGCCACACCGGTTGCGCCTGATCGGTACGCCAAAGAAATTGCATGTAAGACCTAATATCTTCACGGGCTAAGTCAGCAAGCTTAGCAGCATCTTCAAAAAATAACCACGTGTCGTTGGCCTGATAATAATACCGGTAAACAAGGCCCAGTGCAATGCCCATGGAAAGCTTAAACAAGAGGGCAAATCCATATAGAATTTTATGGTCGCCAGCAGATTTTTTAAAATGTAGCCAAACAAAGCATCCCAGTATAACTACATGAAAGAATATCATTGTGCTACCTGAGGTTTTAAAATTGCTGAACCAATAACACAATTTAGGCACTCTCTGCGCTGACAATAATTATTGTATAATTCGATCAACCCTTGCGAGTCGAATGCAGTCTTACTTACATACCCCAATTCTTGCCACAGCCGGGTAATTCTATTCTTTTCTGTAGGTATTGTTTGCAAAATAGTTGCAGCACGCTCTACCAAACTCCAATCATCGCGGGATTGACCGTAAGCAACAAACAACGGCACAACGGTATTGATGATAATACTATCACGACTGGATTCTCCAAAATCAGCCACTTTCGATTTTGATATTTTACCGAATCGATAATGGTGCTGCCAATAGATGGAGGGTTGGATTGCGAAGAAACGAATCAACGATTTATAATCATGCAATTCTAACAGGGTTGAAAATATATTTTTATGGGTTGCCAGCAAGGTTGCAAACTGCGCAATACGGATCGTAGGAAAATTAGCAGGTCGCAATCGAAGAAATTTCCACTGACTTGGGTGCAACTGAAAGTTGATCAAATCATACTTCTTGCCGAGAAACTGGTATTCCTTAAAAATACTTGTGAGATATTCATCTTTCGACTTGGCAACCAGAAACCCAGCCTGTCCAAAAAGCAATGCCTCCACCTGAATCAACTTATCGCGATGCTTTTGAATTACTCTATAAGGCAACGATTTTGAGAGTTGCTCGAATGGCTCTTTATTGATTTTAAACCCAAAGTTGGAGGCCAGCAATTGATATGTAGTTTCCTCCCAGTCGCCCTTAGTCTGCTCAAGAATTGCAGTAATTCGTTTTGCCTTTGTTTCAAGTCTGCGCATCAGCGCCCTATCAATCATCGAGTGTTTTACTATTTCATCAACCCGGCTGAATGATTTCTCGCACGGAATAGAGGATGGGTTGTTGATTAGCTTTTGATACGATTGGATTAAACTAGGTTCTACCCTTTCTTTCAGTTGCAAGGTTGGAATGCGCGTACCATCTTCGCGATACACAGGTTTGTTTTCTTCCCAAACCACATGCAACACAACATTCTCATAGGCTTGGTCGTGATTGTGTTTATGCTCGTACCAGCCCGAGGATTGAATATGAATTTCCACACACCCCGCCCAATCAATTTCACCTACATTAATTTTTACATCCGAAAAATCAGGGCCGGCATTGGAGTTTAAAATACCGGGTTTCAGAATCGTGAGTCGTTCACCCGCGGTAGTCTTCAGGTCCCTCTTGTCGAAGTATTGAAACTGCCACAGGTAATGTAAGAATGACTCGTTCACAAAACATCAGGAATAATGATGGAGTAACTGAGACATCTCTGTTTTCAGTTTCTGTGATTCTTTACGTGCAGCCTCAGCAAAATCTTCTTTTGATGAAGCAAAAATTATAGATCGCGATGCATTGACAAGTAAACCGCACTCAGCATTCATTCCTGCTTTGGATACTGCTTCTAGGTCACCACCTTGCGCACCCACCCCGGGTACAAGAAAAAAGTGATCGGGTGCAAGGGCTCGAATGGTACCGATCTTATCGGCTTTTGTTGCCCCCACCACATACATCATGCGGTCGGCCGATGTCCAGCGTTGCGAAGCAAAAATTACTTCCTCATATACAAAACGCCCATCGCGGGTTTCAATTTGTTGAAAGTCAATGCTGCCAGGGTTGGAGGTATGCACCAATAGAATTACCCACTTACCCGGAAAATCGAGAAATGGTTTTACGGAATCCTCGCCCATGTACGGGGCTACTGTAATAGAATCAAAATTCATCTGCTGAAAATACGTACGGGCGTATAATGCGGAGGTATTGCCAATATCTCCGCGCTTGGCGTCAGCAATGGTAAAGCACTCCCTGGGAATATAATCCAGGGTTTTGCGTAAACTCTCCCACCCGGCCGGCCCCAATGCTTCATAGAAAGCAATATTGGGTTTATAGGCTACTGCAAATTCTTTTGTTGAATCAATGATTTGTTTATTGAATTCAAATATGGGATCCGGTAACGAAAGTAAATGTTTCGGAAGTTTCTCAATGTCTGTATCAAGACCTACGCAGAGATAAGAATTCTTCTTTTTTATTTGTTCAAATAGTTCTTGACGGTTCACGGAACAGAAGTTATGGTTTGAGGCTTGAAGGTAGAAAATTAAGTGCTAACCCGCATAAAAAAAGCCACCCGAATCGGATGGCCTTCTTTTGAGCAAGATTGTTATCTTATCGCAAGTCGATTACTTCAATTCCCGGATACTTCTTCGGATCGAACGTAAAGAAGTCATCATCAACTTTTACGTTGGGTACAAACTTGGTAATGGTGTATTTGTACCGGTTTCCTGATTTATCAAACATGGTCCAACTTTGAATGCTTTTATCCTTCTTCACAATCATCATTTTTATCTTGAAGTATTGGGCATCCTTTTTCTCTGGCACTAAATCAACTTCTTCACACACCACACCCCCTTCTGTTTTATCGGCCAGGTAGAGATACTTAAACCCCTTCTTATACATGTCAAATATTTTTGTGGGGTTCACCTCATCGGAGCCCGGATCGAAGTTGTCTATATTCACTTCCTTTGCAGAAGGCAAATAGGTCCAAACGGTAGTTCCATTATTGATAATTTCCTGGTCATCGAGTAAAAGGCGAAACATATCACCCTTCACCGTAATTTTTCCCTTAAATTCCTCATTTATACCTTCCGAATCATTAGTCATACCTGACGTGAGATTGGCTTCAAAAGCTGTAATTGCCTTATATTTTTTGCTCATTGCCTCCAGAATTTCGAGCGCCTTAGGATCGTACTGTGAATAGGAAATGGTACCGACAAAGGTTAAAAGGATCGCAAAAAGGAGCTTTTTCATATATAAATTTAGGAGTGAGTATGTTTTTCCTTCAGTTCATTCAATAATTGTTCCAAACTCATCGGGTCTTTAATTAAGACCTCACGGGCTTTGGAGCCTTCAAATGGACCCACAATTTTAGCGGCTTCCAGTTGATCTATCAAACGTCCGGCCCGATTATATCCTAATTTTAATTTACGTTGGATCAGCGAAGTACTTCCCTGCTGGTGTTGAACAATCAGGCGGGCAGCTTCTTCAAAAAGTGCATCTCTATCCGATAAGTCTACTGCCGAAGCACCCCCTTCATCTTCGCCCTCAAATTCTGGCAGCATATATGCCGAATCATAACCTCTTTGCGACCCAATAAAATCACAAATTCGGTCGATTTCGGGTGTGTCAACGAACGGGCTCTGTAAGCGTACTATCTCAGAGCCTGCTGAAAGCAGCATATCACCCTGACCTATCAATTGATCCGCGCCACCGGTATCCAGAATGGTACGTGAATCAATTTTTGAAGTAACCCGAAACGACAACCGGGCCGGGAAGTTCGCCTTAATTACACCTGTAATTACATTAACGGAAGGACGTTGCGTGGCTACAACCAAATGAATGCCGATAGCACGGGCCAATTGGGCAAGGCGGGCAATAGGCGTTTCCACTTCTTTGCCTGCCGTCATCATCAAGTCAGCCAATTCGTCTATCACCAATACGATGTAAGGCAGAAACCGATGGCCTTCTTTGGGATTCAACTTGCGAGAAACAAACTTGGCATTGTACTCTTTTATATTTTTCGCACCGGCATCTTTCATAATTTCGTACCGGTTTTCCATTTCGATACAAAGCGAATTAAGTGTATACACTACTTTCTTTGTATCCGTGATAATGGCCTCTTCACTGTTGGGAAGTTTGGCCAAATAATGACGCTCAATTTTACTAAAGAGTGACATCTCTACTTTCTTCGGATCGACCAGCACAAACTTGAGTTGACTGGGGTGCTTCTTATATAATAGAGAAGTTAATATAACATTAAGGCCAACTGATTTTCCCTGACCGGTTGCACCCGCCACCAGCAAGTGCGGCATCTTGGTAAGATCAATCACCATCAATTCGTTGGAGATGGTTTTACCAATGGCTATGGGAAGCTCTTTGTCCGTTTTCTGAAACCGTTCTGTGCTCAACACCGACCGAATGCCCACCATCTCACGATTCTTATTCGGCACTTCAATACCGATGGTACCCTTGCCGGGGATAGGTGCAATAATTCGAATCCCCAACGCGGCCAAACTCAACGCAATATCATCTTCCAGATTTTTGATTCTGGAGATTTTAATACCCGCCTCAGGTACGATTTCATAAAGAGTAACAGTTGGGCCAATGGTCGCCTTAATACTTTGGATACCAATTTTAAAATTGGTGAGGGTACTTAAAATGCGATCTTTATTTTGATTCAGTTCTTCCTGCGTTACCTGTACTTTGCTCGCTTCGTATTCGTTCAGCAATTCCAGGGTTGGAAATTTGTAACTACTTAAATCCAGTGTAGGATCATAGAAACCCTGAGTCTCCACCAAATGTTCAGCCAGTACTTCGGTATCTGTTTTGGGTTCCTCAACAATAAAAATCGGTTCACTCGTTTTTTCCTGCTTAACGGGTTTAATAGGTTCAACATCAAGTTTTACCTGATTAGCAACCGGTATTTCTTCAACAGGAGGAACAAACTTGATGGGTTCGGGTGTCACTTCTTTTACCGGCCAGTTGTCATCATCATCCGTATAGGTTGGTTTGATAAAAAGATCATCATTAGGCGATAGTGCATCGTTACCCATGGGCTTAGGATCGCGCACCTGAAAAGCATGGATAGCCGTGACATTGAAATAGTAGATGATAAAAATGAAAAGGGTGAGAACTAGTATTAGAAATGTGCCCCATCCAAATAAGCTATCTGAAATTTTTGCAAGTTCATAGCCTAAGCCCCCACTGATAAAGCCTATTTCAGTGACGCCCACCATGTTGTGGGTGATGTAGCCAAGAAGCAAACTCAACCACAGTCCGGCAAAAACCGAAAGAATGAAGGCCGAGAAGATCGAAACCAATTCGCGTTTGAATACAAACTTAAAGCCTACCAGAAATAAGAGCGGTGGAATCACAAAAGCCGAGATGCCTAACCATTTCCAGATTAAAAAATGCGAGGTAATAGCACCATAGAGGCCCAGCCAATTATCGGCTTCACGGCCCGATTCAACTATAGTGGTATCCCAAATTGCCTGTACCACACTTTGATCGGCTTTGCCCGTAAATAAATAAGACAGGAAAGCAGTGAATAAATACAGCGCGGTGATCAGAAGAAAAAAACCTAGGGCGAGAGTAAAGCGTGGGTCCGTAAAAAAATCAAAACTAAACCTGGATTTGGACTTGGGGGACTTTACTTTCTTTTCCTTTTCGGGTTTTTTAAAAGTGTTGGATTTATAGGTATTCTCAGCCATCAGTTTAAAAAGTACTCAAAGCTAAGAAAAATGACTGGAAACGTAAATTCCAGTAGATCGAGAGTAAGGCTGCATGCTACTCACTAATAAAATCACCTCAAGATTTACTTGTAGTCGAGTCATTAAATCAAAAATCAGAAGCGTCAAGTTAAAATAATTTGTAAGCCTTAGTCCACGATTAAACACTTTTTCATGTACCTGCTTTCAGGTATTTTTTTAATCACCAAATTACTGGTAAGCAGGTATTGAGACAGGGGATTTATTCCCTGAACTTTCATATCTGATAAGTAAATACACTTGCTCTTACATCTGTAGCAAGATGAGCAGGTATCACTAGGTTTTTTTTCAGGATACAATTAACTCAAATCCAAATGAAACATTATTGCTTGATTGCCTTGTTGGTACTGCCCCTAACCCTACAAGCCAAAATCTGGATTGTGGACAGCAACCCTGGCAGCGCCAGCAAAGATTTTACCAACTTACAAGAAGCCCACGATGGCGCCAGTGCTGGAGATACGTTGTATTTGATTGGTTCAGGGGTGAGTTATATCACGGCTAAAGTGACCATCACAAAGCGTTTAATTATTATTGGGCCAGGGTATTTTTTAGAAAATCCTGATACGCAGGTTTCACTGCTTCCTGCTACACTCGCAAATAGTGGAGATATTTCAAGTAGGTGTGATAACACTATTCTTTTTGCTTCCGGTTCTGAAGGATCTGTGATGATGGGTTTAACAATTAAAGGAAAGATCGAAATTTCGACCAATAATATTTTAATCAAGCGCAATCGTTTTGCTAGTATTGATGGTTTCGGTTCGTGTGGTAGTTCTACACAAGGAATCACAGTTTCAGGATCGAACGTAATTATTGCTCAAAATTATTTACAGTATCAGGAGTCGCGACCTATCATTACGGTAATCTCGGGTTTTACAACGATACGAATTACCAACAATTTTTTTGCAAAAGTTTGTTGTACTAGTCGATCCATAGAGTCCACAGGTTCGGGATTAGAAATATCCAATAATATTTTTGTTGATGCCATTACTGTATCGAATGCCTTGATTCAAAATAATTATTTTCTATCGGGTCCAATAAATGCGCTTGGGTCTGTTTTTCGTCATAATATTCTGGCTTTTGGTAGTGGCATTCCAGCTGGTGTGGGAAATATTCCAAGTACTCCTCAAGCAACAATATTTGTTGGAACCGGCACTGCGGATGGCCAATGGAAACTTAAAGCAGGCTCTCCAGCTATTGGCTCGGGTTATGAAGGCACAGACATGGG
>JBGSTJ010000011.1:0-37033 GCA_041736555.1 Cyclobacteriaceae bacterium | reverse complement strand
ACCTACAGGTGCTTCCTTTAACCGGGCCATTTATATCGACAACAGGGCTGATGATATCACGTTCGAAAACTTAACCATTACTTTACCCGCTACTACGTCCTTTACTGAAGAACGGGGCGCTATTATCGCCAGACCTTCCATTTCCACCAACATCCGCTTTATTAACAACACCATCAGTGGTGGATCGCATGGTATCCTACACATCGGGAATAACAGCAACCGCTCTCCGGGTACGGTCTTCACCGGCAACACCATCACTAATGTCTACACCCGCCCTTCTTTTTTCCAATACCTGCAAGGTGGTGTCTTTAATAACAATACTATCAGCGGCAGCAACTACAGCGATTATTATGGACTTGGAATTTACGACACCTCCGGCTACCTCGAGGTACAACGCAACCGCATCACCGGCAGCTTTGGCCATGCCTTCAAGATGCAGTTTTGTGTGGGCATCGATGCCCAGCGATCGCTCATCGCCAACAACTTCCTTCACTCTGCTTCGCCCAGTAGTTACTCCGTGATCTATTTCTACGGAGTGTCTTACTCCAATCTCTATCACAACAATGTAAATGCTACCGGAACCGGTGCAGCCCTAGGCTTTGATCGCTGGTCGGCTGATTTCAACCGTATCGTGAACAATAACTTCAAAGCCAACACCGGCTATGCAGTAGATTATGGAAATCCTTCTGATGTAAACGCTATTGAAGAATCCAACTACAACAATCTGTTCACTTCCGGTTCTTTCATCGCACGAAACGGAAGTACCAACTATGGAACTATTGCTGAGTGGAGAACAGCAACAAACTACGATCTGAATTCTCTTACGTTTGATCCACAATATCTTTCCGCTACTGATTTACAAGCTTCAGCACCGGGTATCGCAAACACCGGAAAAAATATTAATAATGAAGTGCCCGATGACATTAATGGAATTGCAAGACCATCTACTCCTAGTATAGGAGCTAATCAATTCGGAACTTCAGGAACACCTTTAAGCGGAGAATACACCATCAATGCTTCCGGTGGCGGCACTACCAACTTTACTTCCATTACGACTGCATTAGACGCCTTGAAAAATTTTGGCATAAGCGCGCCTGTAGTATTTAAGATAACAGGTGAATTCAATGAACAAGTGACTCTGCTGGCAGTTTCCGGTTCATCGGCAACCAACACAATAACTTTTGAGTCTGCCACCGGACAAGCTGCTGATGCCACCATTCGGTTTGCATCGACCACAGGGGGATCAAACTTCACGCTTCGATTAAGCAATGCTGATCACTATCGAATTCGCAACCTGACCATAAAAGCCGAGGGCACTACGTTTGCGCGTGCCATTCATATGATCAATCGAACCATCAACATTGTGTTGGAAGGAAACATTATAGAAAGCGTAGTAACCACTGCTACCTCAGCAGACCGGGCAGGTGTTATTATTGCTTCCGCTCAAGCTGAGAATGTAAAGTTGCTCAATAACCTCATTCGGTTCGGAGCCGTGGGGATTGACTTTCAAGGACCCACCATTAAAGCAACGGGTACAGTCCTTCAGGGCAATACAATTTTTCAATCCTACTATCGGGGCATTGCCCTAAACTATCACACAGGTTTTGTACTGGATAAAAACATTGTTACAAATAATCCTTCCGCAGTCAATTTTGAAGGCATGACAATCCAAAATGTAGATGGTGCCTTCCTGGTTACAGCCAACAAAGTAACGGGTGGCAATGGCACCGCATTGAATATGTATGCGGCACTCTCTGCGATAGGAAATCCGGGATTGGTGGCCAACAATTTTTTCCAGACAAACAACAACTCGGGCTACCACACCGTCTATCTTAATTACATCCAAAACGTTAACTTATATCATAACAACATTAACGCTACGGGAACTGGTTCAGGATTATTTTATACATCCACCGGAGCCAATCTAAATTTCTTGAATAACAACATTAAGTCTAATGGTTACGCACTTCAAATTGTAACGGTAAGTGCCATCGGTCAACTTAATTACAATAACTATTTTACAACGGGCACCACCTTAGCCCGGTGGAACAATGTTGATCAATCCAACCTTGCGGCTTTACAGACAGCCACGGGACAGAACGCAAATTCTCTTTCTGTTGATCCTTTGTATCAATCAACTTCAGACCTTGAAGCGCTTGCCTCTTCACTGGCCGGAGCGGGACTAGATTTAACCGCCATTGTTCCAACCGATATTAATGGAAATTTACGGAGCCTACCCGTAAGCATTGGGGCTACACAGTTTACTGCTGCTTTTTCGAAAGATGGTGCACTCAGCAATATTATCACTCCCACCAACTCCTGCACCTTAACGGCTACCACTGAAATCAAAGTAGAGATCACCAACCTCGGAGCCGCTGCCATTACAGGATTTCAGGTTGCTTATCAAATTAATGGTGGAACACCCGTGGTGGAACCCCTGCCGGGTACTGTAACGATTTCTCCTGCTGGTAAATATGAATATGCCTTCGCACAGAAAGCTGATCTTGGAGCTAAACAGGCGTACACAATAAAAGCCTATATTATTTTAACGGATGATGAGAATACTGCAAACGATCAACTGGAAGCAACAATCACACACTTTCCTGATCTGATTACAACATTAACCAGCAATGTTACCATTTGTAAAGGCACCTCGCAGACTTTGACTGCAACCGGTGGTACGCAATATTTATGGAACACAGGAGCCACATCCGCTGCCATCACAGTTTCACCACTTGTTACAACAACTTACAGTGTAGTGATTACAAACGTCAATGGTTGTTCGGAAACAAAATCAGTAATCGTAACAGTGAAAGAAATTCCTGTTCTAAGCTTTACAAATGATACCGGGTTCACTACATCGTTTGTTAATCCTCTGCAAGGTGGCTCTGATGAAGTTTTTGAATTCAGAATGGTTTATACCGATGCCAATGGCAACTTACCTGCTACGGGTTATCCTCGCGTAGAACTTGATGCAAACAGCAATGGGCAGGCAACTGATCCATTGGATCTCATCCGCGTGATGACGGAGGCTGATCCCGCTGACACGGATGTAACGGACGGCAAAGAATATCGTGTTAGTATTACCAATTTATCAGATCAAATTAACTGGCGCTCGCGGATTGTGGCCAACAGTACAGATGGTTGCAGTGCAAACTCAACTTTTATAGCGCAGCCTTTTGTATCGAATGATTTACTGGATGTGGCAATCTTTGCCAATGACATCTCATTCAGTAAATCCAATCCGGCCATCAATGAACCCATTAAGATTTACACCCGCATCCGGAATACGTCTGATTTTCTGGCAGAAAATTTTGTAGTCTCTGCCTACATCGAGGATGTGAAAGTGTTTACACAAACCGTATCCCAGATAAATCCGCAATCCTCTATCACCTTGCAATGGGATCAAAGTTTTATTGCTTCCGGATTTTATCCTGTAAAGGTAGTATTGGATGAGACGAACGTTCTCAATGAAGATAATGAATTAAATAATTTTGCGATCCGTCCCATAATTGCAGGCGATTACGTTTTACCCGGAGGAATTAATGTTGGTGCAACCACCATTACACCAGTATCCTTGCAAGTTGGTCAAAGTGTTTCAATTTCCGGTCAAGCGCAATATTTTGGCATTGACCCAGGCGTAGATCCTGATGTAGCAGGCGCGACTGTGATCGCAAGAATTACGGGTGGTGCTCAGGCACAAACAACCACCCAGGCAGACGGTACCTATCAGCTCTCTATTCAAGCTCCTTCTGTTGCAGGAACTTATCAACTAACTATGGAGGTAACAGACTATACGCTGACAGGCTATCAAGGTCCGGTCACAATTACTGTATTACCCGCCCCACCACTACCTGATCTTACAACCACTATTTCACTCAGCAAGAATACCATTCTTCCGGGCGAACCAGTAACCGGAACAGCTACTATCAGCAACAATGGCGAACTTGTAGCTACCAATTTTGTATTTCGTTATTTCAGTTGCGAACAAGTGCTGGGTGAACACACCATTGCTTCGCTGGCTCCTGGAGAATCCCTTACCTATACGTTTGATGCAGTTACCAGTAATATCGGAGATTGCTTCAATGCCAACAGCTGTCTGTTTCAAAGCAGTGCCGATGTAAACAACCAGGTGATTGAAAAATCAAAAATCAATAACGGAGCCGCTACTTCGTTAAGAGTACTTCCCAACAAACCTGATCTTACACCCGTTAATAGCACGAATCAAAGCATAGCCGGATCAGTGAATATGCTCAATCCTTTCACATTTTCCGTACGGGTAGATAACATCGGTGGCGTAAATGCAGTAGACGCTTTTAATGTGAATGTTTATGTTGATGGGATATTGGTAGCCACACAATCAGTTCCATCTTTAAATACGTGTGCCGGCCAAACTTTTCAGGTGACCCATACCTTTGCAGATTTGAATGATCATATTGTCGCCATTCTTGTTGATGAACCTATTGGTTCAGGCAGTGTAGACGAGTATCGTGAAACCAATAACGAGTTTTCGAAAACAGTTCGGCATCAACCACCACCTCCGCAGTATCCTAATTTAAATGTTCAGTTCCAGGATATTTCAATTACACCTGTACTCCCACCGGCAGGTTCAAATTTCGATTTGCAAATGAACTACCGTAATAACGGACCAGTACTTCTTAACGCCCCATTTAATCTGGAACTGATTGTGATAGAAGCAGGTATAACCCGTAGTGAAATACGCACCATTAACAGCAACATGGCTCCGGGGGATGTGCTTTCCACTACGCTCACTACAAATCTGCAAAGCGATGGCGATCATTTGTTCCGCATAAAACTGGATCCGGAAAATGCTAAAACAGAATCCACCAAGAGTGA
This sequence comes from Cyclobacteriaceae bacterium, assembly GCA_041736555.1. Classification (GTDB taxonomy): domain Bacteria; phylum Bacteroidota; class Bacteroidia; order Cytophagales; family Cyclobacteriaceae; genus ELB16-189. Next base: position 32,176 of record JBGSTJ010000011.1, on the reverse strand, counting down.
TAACGTGACCCAGATACCTTTGTGCGTTGACTTACAAGTAAATCCAGGAGGCGGAGTGTGGAGTGGTAATTTCTATGTGAATACTGTTCAAAACCTGACAGCAAGTATTTCTAATTTAGGAATATTTACCGCTACCAACGTGCCGGTATCTTTCTTTATCGACAATGTTAAAATTGCAACGACTACGTTGCCCTCTCTGGGACCTGTAAATGGTGCCAATTCGCAATCCGTTTCTATCCCCCATTTATTTGATCAGGTGGGTACATTTGAACTTAAAGTTGTAGTGGATGAACTCAATGCCTACACCGAATGCCGCGAGAATAATAATGAATATAAAACAAATATTACAGTGCGGGTGCCGGCCCCCGATCTTCGCATCGTATCGGAATATATTTCGCCCAGCAAAATCAATCCGGATGTAAACGAACCCATTACTATTTTCCTTTCTTATGACAACATTGGCATTGGTGCCACCGGATCTTTTAAAGCCCGCGTATTAGTTGATGATGTACCCATAGGCCCGGATGTAACTATAGCATCTGTGCCAGCCGGAGAAGATGGCACGGTGGAAGTACCTACCTCCTATCAAAGTGCGACAGCCGGCATTCGGGTAATTCGTACTATCCTCGATCCGGATAATGAACTGACGGAAACAAGTAAATCAAACAATGAAGCAACCCGTTCACTCGTGGTGGGACAGGCACCCAATTTATTTTTCACTAACCTGGAATCCGATATACCATGCCCTAATGATGGTGACGATATTGTATTGACCGCGTTCGTTACGAATGGCGGTGATCTCGAAGCAACTGCATCCGTGCATTTCTTTTATATAACCACCAATGATACCATACCAATAGACATCAAAACAATTACCGTAGCTGGAAAAGGAGGTATAACCGTGCAAACAGATTGGCTCGTATTAGACAAGACATATCAACTATACGCAGAAATCCGCGATAGCGCACCCGAAGAATTTGATAAATCAGACAATACGATCACTACGCGGTTATGTGGTGGCCCATATTACAATTTAGTAGTTGCTGCTGAAGGACAAGGTATCATACAAAAAACTCCGAACCAGCAACGCTATGAAGGCGTGCAGCAAGTGGAAGTTACAGCTGTGCCTGCTGCCGGGTGGATCTTTGCTGGCTGGCAAGGCGACATCGCAAGTACGGACAATCCACTCATAATTAACCTGGCAAGTGATCAGAATATCTCTGCCATATTCAGTGAACTCTTAAATCCTCCGGTAGTAACAAATGCCCAACGTTGCGGAACAGGTGTTGTTACCCTGCAGGCCAGTGGTGCAGCACCAACTCAAACCTACGCCTGGTACGCAGCCCCGGCTGGCGGGATAGCCTTGCAAAATAATGCGAATGATTCATTTATAACACCCAGTCTTACTGTTACCACAAGCTATTACGTTTCCATTAAATCATTTACCGGTGAGAGCCCACGCATAGAAGTAATAGCCACCCTACTTCCGCTGCCGGCCCAGCCACTCATTACGATTACTGGCAATACTACGATCTGTCCTGAAAAATCAGAGAGTGTCAATCTTTCAGCTCCGATAGGATTTAGTCAATATCTATGGTCTACCTCGGAAACTACTGAACAAATTACAGTAACACAGGCAGGTTCTTTTACCGTGCAAGTTACCGATGCCAATGGATGTCAGAGTTTGCCCTCAGCGGCAGTAATCATAAATACACAGACTTGTTCGGAGCTAATTATCTATAATGGAATCTCCGCTAATGGCGATGAGGTAAATAAATACTTCCGCATTGAGAATATTGATTTTGCACCAGAGACCCGTAATAACACATTAAAGATTTTTAACCGTTGGGGCGATTTGGTTTTCGAAGCTAAAGATTACGACAATGTGACCAATCCATTCACCGGTGTAGGAAAAAATGGTAAGGAGCTTCCCAGCGGAACCTATTTTTACCAATTGGAATTTCCGGACCGAAGTGATAATAAAATAGTGAGCGGATACCTGCAGCTAAAAAAGTAATCACAAAATCAAATTAAATACGTGTTCAACCTTCGACCCTTTCTATTTGATGAATTTTGTGCACTCTCCTGAAAAGGTAAGGGTAAGCTGATGCATAGCACGCGTGCAGGCAATGTATAACATGCTCTTGTCTACTGCAGTGTGATAGTTACGTGCCGATGTGAACGGAATAATCACTTCATCAAACTCAAGGCCTTTGGCAAGGTGCGCGGTAGTAATAATTACTCCTTCATAAAAGGATGTACTGTCGGCAGTAATCAAATGTGCCCGGTGCTTTTCCTTTAACACTTCAAAAACAAATTGCGCTTGTTCATCAGTTTTACAAAGAATTCCCATGGATTGATATTTCGAGTCTTTGAATGCTGAAAGTATTTCACTGATATCTTCAAGTTCTTCTTTATTACTGGCGAACCCCTTTACCTCGGGTGCCCTGCCATGTCGTTCCATAGCAATCACATCAGGGTTGCTGGAGATTTGCTGTGCAAATTTTGTGATCTCGAAGGTGGATCGGTAGCTTCTCAGCAACTTCACAATCTCGGCCTGCGGAAATACTTCTTCAATGCCTTCGGCAGATGATGCGCTGTAGGGATTGACAGTCTGACCTACATCACCCAAAATCGTTTTCTTGCAGGTAAACAACCGAGACAATACCGCATACTGCACGGGAGTGTAATCCTGCATCTCGTCTATCAACAGATGTTTTACGTGATCGTAGGATTGAAAACCTTCCAGCCGCATCGTAAAATAAATCAATGGAAAAACATCAGCATACTCCATCGTTCCGCCTTCCATAAGGCGAAACATTTCAGGTTTACCGAGCCACACATAAAAATCCTGATACAAGTCGAATACATTCCGCATTTTAAACATACACGGTATAGCTTCCCCGATTTTTGATTTCTCATGACCGGAGAGTTTTCGTTGTACCTGGTTACGCATGTGATTCTGCACATCCTTAATCACTTCCGGGAAGCGCTTTAATAAAGGAATGCGGTGATAAGCTCGGAACCTTTCCTGAATAAACGGGAACGGAATTACGGCATTACCCACACGCAATTCTGTAAATGTAAAATAGTTGTTCTCGATGTAAATGAGATAACGATTAAGCTGACCTAAAAATTCAAACGAAGCTTTAAAGCGAATCCGTTCAATGTAGGCAGCATCAGACTTCTCCAACAAATGAGCTACCTGTTGAAAGAAAGTCTGAAAGGGATATTTATTTTCCAGCAGATCAGTAGCCAGTTCTTCTATCCCCGTCTGTGGGATATACTCTTCACCCAACTCGGGCAACACATTGCTGATGTAATCAGAAAATACTTTGTTTGGTGAAAGAATGAGAATGTCTTTGGACCGGATTTCATCCCGAAACCTGTATAACAAAAAAGCAATGCGATGCAGCGCAATGGATGTTTTGCCGGAACCTGCCACACCCTGGATAATCATGACGGAGGCAGACTCATTGCGGATCACAGCATTCTGATCTCGCTGAATGGTGGCAACAATATTTTTCATTTTATCGTCAGCCGACTTGCTGAGTTCCTGCTGCAACACCTCATCGTGAATGTTCACCCCATTCTCAATCATGAACTCCATCTTACCTTCGCGGATTTTATATTGGCGCTTCAGGGCAATCTCACCGTGTATCTTGCCAGAAGGAGTTTGATACCAGGCTTCGCCCAACTCAAAATCATAAAACATGGAAGAGATTGGCGCCCGCCAGTCATAAACAAGATTTACTTTTTGCAGCTCGTCAAAAAAAGTATAAATCCCAATGTAAATAGCGGTTCGTTCGTTGCTTGTAATAAAGTCAATGCGACCAAAGTAAGGAGAAGAGATTAGCTTCATCAACTTTCGCTTTCGTGATACTGCACCCTCTCCGACAGAAGCCATTCTGTTAACAGACTGTCCGGCTGAGACTTTATCCGCTTCATCCATGCCCGACTGATGCTCGTACATGTATTCTTTCTTTTGCCGAAGCTCTTCAGACTGCTGCTTCACGTTGTCATCGGCACGTCTGATTGCCCGCAACAGCGTCTCCTTAATCTGTTCCAGATATTCCCTTTCTTCGCCCTCGGTAGTGTTAATCATGAAATGACATTAGCCCACAAAGATAAACACTTTGATCGGCAGCGAGAGCGAATAATCAATTTCCGTTAAAGGGATTAATCAAAAGTTATAGCGGGCACTTACCAAAACAATCTGGGTTTCACGTTTGGCATAGAATGTTTGTGAAAACGTATTCGTCAGGCTATTACCAGCAAATCTGCGTGTATCAAACACATCGCGCATACTTACAGACAAGCTGCCTTTGTTTTTGAAAAAGCTTTTCTGCAAGCTGGCATCCAGATAATACTGCTCAAGATCCCGACCCTGAGCTTCTATTTCAGGCGAGTCGTAATTAAAAATGAACTGAAGACTTAAATTGAAAGGCAACTTAAAATCTGAGGTTACTTTGGTATTCAACGCCAGGCCATTGTTTACAAATTCTTCCCCAAGGTTTGACCCATCTACTCTGAGCCTGAACCCGGTCAGGTTGCCGCTTACACTCCACCACGGAGTTAGCTCCGCAACACCAATAATTTCAAATCCATACGACTCGGAAGTATTCAGATTTTCAGGCTGAGAATAAGAGATGCCATTCTCTACGAACGTAATAAAATCCAATTCACCCTGAGTTTGCCTGTAAAATAAATTCGTTGTGAAACTGGATTTATCGCCTTCATACACATGGCCCACCTCAATCGAGTTAATCATTTCCGGCTGAAGATTTGGGTTACCTCGTCTTACATTCAAAGAATCTGTAATATCAGGGAATGGGTTTAACCTCCAGGCAGTGGGTCGTTCAATCCTACGGCTATAGGTAAATTTTACTCCGTTTTTCGGAGCGAATTTGTAAAGTACCTGCAAACTCGGAAACAAATTAAAATAGTTCTGTTGGTTGCTTTCTTCCGTGTTATACTGATACAGATCGAGTGTGGTGTACTCGCCCCGCACACCGGCCGTTACATCCAGTTTATCGGATGCTTTGGATAAAATCAAATACCCTGCATGAACGCGGTCCTTGTAATCAAATTGATTGCTGATGGCAGGGTCTTCAATAAACCCTTCAGCAGGATCATTCTTCCTGGCATAGTTATAGTCGTAGCTAAAGTTTCGGATATTCGATTTCAAGCCCGTTTCCAGTTTCATCTGGTTTTGTAAAGGATGGACATAATCAGACTGAAGTATATACGTATATCGCTTTTCATCGATTAAGGCCTGCTCTTGCGCATCTAATCCCGCAGGATCCGGAGAGGAACTATCCCGGAAGATGTCTATGTTTTGTGTTTTGAATTGATTCGTGTAAGATTGACTGGCCGTGAATTTAAATGACCGTGCTTTGTCATCAAATGTACGCTCATAGATGAGGGCGTTATCCATGCCATCATCCGTTTCCGATTCATCATTGGTTCGTACATATTCCAGCAACAGTTGATCGGTATTGATATCCGCAAGCCGGGAATATAAATTATTCGATTGTTGATCAAGGCTTGTGTTGAATACGCCTTCATAACTCAAAACATTTTTACCGAAATAATAATCGGCTCCATAATTAAAAGTATGACCCAGGTTTTCGCGACTCGTAGCTGTTTTCTGATTCAGAGTATTGCCATCACCAAATATTACCCGGTCCACACTTCTATAGCCCACATCGCGCCACCTTCTCAGGTTATAGCCTCCGTATAAATTCAGATTGATGGTCCGATGATTAATTTGTGTACCGGTATTCATTCGGCCTCGGGTACCGTACAAGGCATCTACACTTACATGGGTTCCAATATCATCGCCTTTCTTAAGGATAATATCAATAATACCACCCTCCGCCTCTGCATCATAGCGTGCATTGGGATTGTTGATTACTTTAATCTGTTCCACTGCGCTTGCCGGGATTCGATCCAGGTTGCGAGTTAACGAGGAGTTCCTTCCATTGATCAAGACATTCGTACTCGAACTTCCACGCAAGGAAATGCCACCATCATCGCTTACCCGAATGGAGGGAGTATTGCGGAGAATATCAAGTAACGTACCACCTAAGTTAGACAGGTTTAATCCCGGGTTGATAACTAGACCTTCCACATTGGTGCTTGTCATAGGTCTTGTGGCTTGCACCACCACGGCATCTAATTGTTCACTTTCCTCTTCTAATACAACCTCACCAAGGGATACGTTGCGGGTCACCTTCAGCTCAGGAATTTCCTTATTACCATAACCCACCATAAAAAACCGGAGGATGTAAGTGCCAGCCTCTGCCTTCAGGATAAAGCTGCCATCCGGTTCCGCTACCGTAAAGGTTTCGGGTTCGGTTTTACCGTCAACAAAAAGCGCCACTTGTACAAACGGCACAGTCTGTTTGGCTTCATCCGTAACTTTTCCCGTGATCGTAAAAGAACCAGTACTAGATTGCGCAAAAACATGCGCGCAACCAAATACTGTACAAAAAATTGTCATGAAATAGAACCGTGAAATCTTCATGCTACTAGTTTATCCTATTAAAAAATATGCGAATCAAATATTAACTTAAGTAAAACAACAAGTCTCTTAAGCTAGTTTTATACCATAAGCCACAAATTTCGAACCCCTTGTTTAACACACAAACTCTGATTTTGTTATTGATATGTTAATGTGCTCTGTCGCAGCATAAAGGGAGATTTTCCCGATCCTATCTAAAAACTTTTTAATCAATAACCCGCCACAAATATTATTGCACTTTGATTTGGGGACCCCATAAGTCATTTTGAGTGGTAGTTATGCCATTACCTCCATACTGGTATACACATTGCATATCCCTACGTATAACAGGTTAAACAAAATGCATATGAAAACGAGAAACAGGATCATGATGTTGTTTCTTCTGATGGTGGGAGGAACAGCGCTGTACGCACAGCAGTATCAGGAAGAGGTGCCGGGTGACAACTTCAGTCTGGAAGGTGCCCTTGAGCTGTTTAAAAAGTCATCCTCTCCGGAGGAATTTGAACGGTTGCTCAATTCAGCGGATGCCGAGGTAAACAACCTCGACCTGAATGGCGATGGCGACATTGATTATATCCGCGTAATCGATCGCAATAAGGGTGCGGTACATACATTTATTCTTCAGGCAGTCATCTCACAATATGAAAGCCAGGATATTGCTGTGATTGCGCTGGAGAAATTAGCCAACGGCAAAGCTGTTTTGCAGATTACAGGAGATGCTGACATCTATGGTATTGAAACGATCATTGAGCCTACCCAGGAAGTCCGAATCAACGCGGGCACAAGTACAGCTCGCTCCGTAGTGAATGTGTGGTCATGGCCCTCGGTTCAATATGTTTATGGACCTTATTATGATCCCTGGATTTCGCCCTGGCACTGGAGTTATCGTCCTATCTGGTGGAGCCCATGGAGACCAATTGCTTACATACACTATTACCCACGCTGGGATCGGTACCGTCCTTATTATAACATCTGTTATACTCCACGCATCCGATATGCGCACGAGATATACAGGCCCTATCGCAGTACTTCGGTGGTAGTCTATAACAGACATCATTCACAGATTACAACCTACCGTTCAAGAAGTGCTTCCGGGTATACGAGGGGCCGCGATAATGATCGACAGGTAAGAGACTATCAGCGCAATAACACGGCTTCCAGGTCCGAAATAGATCAGCGCAGCAATAATTCGAGATCAGTTGTAAACGAAAGACAACGTGTTGAAAGCAATAGAAGTGTAGTTGATAGAAATAGGTCTAACACAGAACGCAGCGGTTCATTAACTACGCGTGAAGAGTCAACCTTCAGAAATCGTTCTACTCAGGATGTGAACAGACCCTCAGTGATGGAGCGAAACACCCGCGAAGTGCAACGTGATGAAACAAGAAGCAGGTCCAATTCGGATAATTCGAACCTCGCACGTCAGCAACAGCTCAGATCAAATTCTGAAACCCGTAGTGTGCAGCGTTCATCGCCTCAGTTTGAAAGAAGGGAATCCGGAAATTCGGGCAGCCAACGTACGGCTCCTCAACTTGAAAGAAGGCAATCGAATGAAAATTCCGGAGGTGCGCAACGTTCTGCACCACAAGTAGAGAGAAAGCAATCCTCTGGTAATGAGGGTGGCCAGCGTTCAGGTGGCGGAAGTAGTGGCGGATCAAATCCACAGAAGCGAAGAGGAAATTGACTATAAGAAATTAATGTTAAGTCGTGCTACCAATAATTCGGTAGCACGACTTTTTTATTTTGGTAATCATAAAGCAATAAATCAGTTCACTATATTATTAACATTAAGGATTCCCTTACTTTGTGCAAAGATTACCAACGCATGAAGAAAAAACTCCTGCATGAATTAACAAATCACACCTACGTCATGATCAAACCTTCACCCATTGCAGGCATTGGTGTCTTTGCCATTCAGAATATTCCCCGCGGTTGCCGCGAGATGTTTAGTAAACCAGACAAACAGGAAAACTGGATCAAACTCGCCAAAGCGGAAGTAGAACTCTTGCCGCCACATGCTAAGCTATTGGTAGAAAACTATTGCCTGTACGATGCGGAAAATTATTTTGCACCGGATCACGGGTTTAAGAAGGTAGATCTTTCCCTATTCCTGAATCATTCCGATAATCCCAATGTCATTTCTATTCAGGAAGGTGATTATTTCGAAGCCATCCGCGACATCGCAAGCGGAGAAGAATTATTTATTGACTACGGAAAAATTGTAGACGATTAATCTCTTCTTGCATTGGGATGCTAATTTTAACGTCAAGAAATTAAACTCTTGGTTCAACCGATTTCTCTTTGAGGTCTGCACTAACTTATTAATTTTGTACGTATACATAGTATACTATGACCTATCGGAAAAAAGTGTGGAAGCGAATTATTTTGATCGGGATCGCTACACCGGTGATGGGCTTTGTGCTCCTGGTAGCCGTTATCTATTGGAAACAAGATGACATCGTACAGGAATTAATCTCTACCCTGAATGAAGACTTTACAGGGTCCGTAGTGATTGAGGACAGCCACATCTCCCCCTTTGCCAATTTTCCCTACGTATCCATCGATCTGGAGCAAGTAAAAGTGTATGAAGATAAAAGTAACTTAACAGAGCCTCTTGTCGATGTTCGTGATGTTTACCTGGGCTTTGACCTATGGACAATCCTGGTCGGGTCGATGGAGGTTAAATCTCTGAAATTATCCAATGGAACCATCAAACTGGTTCAACATACTGATGGCAGTTTCAATATTGCCAATGCGCTAACGAATAAAAAGGAAATTGAAGATGCCGGGGAAGAGTTTCATATGGACATCAAGTTGATCCAACTTACCAATATTGACTTGCTCAAATTCAATGAGGAGAATAATATTCTTCTGGAGACCTACATAGACGAGGCGAAATCAAAATTTAAAAGCAGCGACAATCACATTTTGTTTTCTCTCGATAGTCGGTTTATGTTAAACGTGGTGATGAATGGTGATACAACCTTTATCAGACATAAGCACATCAGTATGGTAACTCAACTCGACTATGTGGTTGATAAGAAACTATTGATGATACAACCCTCTGAAGTAACGCTGGAAAAAGCATCTTTTAAAATGGAAGGTACGATCGATGCGGATGATGACATGAACATGGACATCCGATTTAATGGCAACAAGCCTAACTTCAATCTCTTCATGGCATTTGCCCCGGAAGAACTTGCTTCTGCCTTAGAGCGCTATGAAAATGCCGGTAAAATTTTCTTTAGTGCATCCATGAAAGGAAAATCAATCAATGGACATAACCCCTTAGTGGTCGCTGACTTTGGGTGTGAAGATGCATTTTTCAGCAATAAAACCTCACTTAAAAAACTAGACGAGCTCTATTTCAAAGGTCACTTTACAACCGGGGCTTCCGGCAATGCATCCACGATGGAGTTTTCGTTAATCGACTTCAGTGGCAAACCTGAAGCAGGCATTTTCAGTGGTAATCTTTCTGTTAAGAATTTTCTGGCGCCCGAAATTGATATGAAACTTCGGTCCGAATTTGATCTTGATTTCCTATCGAAGTTTCTTAACATCACCGATATTCAGGAATTAACAGGTCATGTTGCATTGACGATGAACTTTCATGATATCATCGACCTGCAGCAACCGGAAAAAAGTATTGAAAAGTTGAATGAATCCTACTTTACAGAACTGGAAGTAAAGAATCTTAGCTTCCGATTACCTGCCTATCATCTCCCGGTTCATAATATTGATATCAAGGCTAGCATGGATGGACATGCCGCAGTCATTGAGCAGTTTGATGTGAAGGTGGGAGATTCTGATATTTCAATTCGTGCCAATATAAGCGACTTGCCCGCTATCCTGCATCACACTTCTATTCCGGTTACAGCCGATATGACTATTCGGTCAACCCTGCTGGATGTTAAACAACTTACGTCTAACGATACGATTAATCATAAACCCTTCGATGAGCAGGTTAAAAATATGAGCCTGAAGTTGAAGTTCACCAGCACGGCCAAAGCGTTTACCGAATCGCCTACCTTACCCATTGGTGAATTTTTTATCGAAGACCTATATGCTCAGCTTACCCATTATCCGCATAAGCTTCATGATTTTCATGTTGATATGTTTGTGGATGAACATGATTTTCGGGTTGTTGACTTCACCGGTATGATTGATGCAAGTGATTTTCATTTCACCGGCAGGCTAAAGAACTATGACCTTTGGTTTAATGATGATCCGTTGGGCGATACAAAGATCGAATTCAATCTAACCTCGACTCTTTTGAAGTTAGAAGATTTGTTCTCTTACAAAGGTGAAAATTATGTTCCGCAGGATTACCGTCATGAAGAGTTCCGGGATTTAAAAGTACATGGGTTTGCCGATCTGCATTTTAACAAAGGTTTACAATCAGCTGATGTATTCATGGATCAGGTGCAAGCCCAGATGAAAATTCATCCGATGCGGTTCGAAAAGTTTTCAGGTCGTGTTCATTACGAAAACGAACATCTTGTTGTCGAAAACCTACGTGGAAAACTGGGTAAAAGTGAATTTAGCGCAAACCTGAATTATTATCTGGGTAAAGACGAAGCCACCAGGAAAAGAGATAATTACTTTTCGCTCAGTGCACCCCAGTTAGACTTTGACGAATTGTTCAACTACACACCGCCCCCGGCATCCGGCACGACCAAACCCGGAGATCATGAAGCGGGTTTTAATATCTACGATCTTCCCTTCACCAATATGTCGTTTGATTTTGATATTAAGAAACTGAACTACCATCGGTATCTGATCGATGACTTTTATGCGAAGGCACGCACACAGAAAAATCATTTCATCTATGTAGACACGCTGTCCCTGGCGGCAGCTGGTGGTAACATTCATTTAAAAGGATATTTTAATGGCTCAGACCGGAATAAAATCTATTTCAGTCCGGTCATGACGCTGGAGAAAGTGGATCTGGATAAATTACTTTTTAAGTTTGAAAATTTTGGCCAGGATCATCTTGTTTCTGAAAATCTGCATGGTAAACTAAGTGGTAAAGTTACCGGCAAGGTTCACATGCATGCTGATTTAGTTCCTATTATAGACGACTCGGAAATTAAACTGGATGTAGAAGTAACACAAGGCCGGTTAGAACATTATGCCGCTTTGGATGCACTCTCGGAATTTTTTAAGGATAAAAATCTGAGCCGCGTTTTATTTGATACACTCAGTAACCAATTGGAACTTAATAAAGGCATCTTGTCCATTCCGAAAATGACGATCAATTCAACACTGGGATTTGTTGAAATTTCAGGTAAACAAGACATGAATATGAACATGGAGTATTACCTGCGCATTCCCTGGCAATTGGTTACACAAGTAGGTAAGACCAAACTCTTTGATAAAGACAACCAACCTGCCGGTGATGATGAGATACAATACCGGAATGAATCCAAGCGCGTACGGTTTCTCAACCTAAAACTTACGGGAACGCCTGAAAATTATAAAATCTCGTTGGGAAAGGATAAGGGTTCTGAATAAAGTACTACAACTCACTTGATATTTACGTAGTCGAGAAACATCATCTCAGCTTCGCGTAGAAATTTCTTCTTCAATGACTCTTGCAGATAAATTTTAGCAGACTCATACTTACTTTCATGTTCTAAGAACACAGCACAATTGTAATAGGCCTTGGCGGCAATTAAGTTATCGCTGGAAGTGGACAACTCCTCCGAAAGCTCAAAAGCAAGCTTGTGATCCCATTTCTTAAGGGCAGCACCCACCGTTTTGAAATCTTCAGTAACAAACAAAAAACGAGACCTTGTATCGGTGCCGGGAAAAAAACTTCTGAGGTATAATTCTACATTGGCCTGTACACCTCCAACTGCTTCTTCCGAATTTGAAACGATATTAGGACCCGCTGCCAGTAATCCGCTGAGTACGGAGCGAGAACTATGAAACTTGCGCACACTGATTAGAGTATCATATATCGGTTTTGAATGATCTCGAAATAAATACCTGATTTCGACAATGATATCATAAAAAGCTTCCCGATTCTTGCTTCCCTCTTCAGATTGTGTAACCACCACATCAGTCTGTTCAAAGTATGCATTAAAAGATGTAAGCAGAATGGCATGGCTGGCATTGTGGGCATTCATTAATATTCGCAAACTGCTGTCACCTGCTGCTGATGAAATAAGAAGGCCTTCTTCAAAAAAAGCATATGAGTCGGACTGTTTTTCAATTTGGTTAGCCGTATGCCGAACGGCATGGTTAAGCAACATAGTAAATTGCTTTTCTTTATTGTCTCTGTATTTGCTCTTGCTTACATCAAACGCGTTCGCTACCACAATAGCGGAAGGCGCAGGATCAAATGGATAAATCGGGAATGTGGGAATAGTAGTCGTGAGAATTGAAGGGGCAGCACAGCGAATGCCACTGACTGCCAGGAACAGGATAAAAATTCTGCCAGCTACAGATAAGCCTTTCATAGACAAGAAGGATAGGCTATTAAAAATAGGCATAAAATCTTAAATATCAAGTCTTGAGGACCGATTGCTGTCTTTAAAGTGAGAATAAGGTAGGATTTTCACCTCCATTCCTGAGCTTGATCACCCCCGGGTTATTGGTATTTATCATCTATAAACCTGACTTAGGTCATAGATTGAAGAACGGGAATTTCGGAAAATTATATACTGAAATTACTAACCGAAACGCCATGGATAAATTAATAGAACACCTCGAAGAAGTAACTGTACGCTTTGCGGGTGACAGTGGAGACGGCATGCAACTGATAGGTACGCAATTTAGTGACACCGCAGGTTTTGCCGGCAACGAAGTAAATACCTTCCCTGATTATCCTTCCGAAATCCGCGCTCCTGAAGGAACACTCTATGGCGTGAGTGCATTCCAGGTGCACTTCGGATCAAAAAACATTCACACTTCCGGTGACTTTGTGGATGTGTTAGTGGCCATGAATGCTGCCAGCCTTAAAGTCAATCTTGCACATGTACGCGAGCAGGGTATCATTATTGTTAATGCCGAAGGCTTTGACGACCGGAATTTAAAACTCGCGGGGTATGCAAAGAATCCTTTAGAGGATGGAAGCCTTGCCAGGTTCAATGTATTCCCGATTGAAATGAACAAGGAGTTGAAGAAGGCTTTCATTGAAGTGGATACACCTTCCAAACTTGTACAAAAAACACGCAACATCTTTGCGCTTGGTATCACTTATTGGTTGTTCAACCGACCGCTCGAAGCCACCGTAAACTGGATTAACAAAAAGTTTAAAGGCAAAGAAGATGTGATCATGGCCAACGTGCATGCCTTGCAAGGCGGTTGGAACTTTGCCGAGAAGCATCCGGATTTCAGAAAACAATATATCATTGATAAATCGGAATTGCCTCCCGGCAAGTATCGCAGCATCACCGGCAATCAGGCTGTAGCCTTGGGTTTGGTGGTGGCAGCAACCAAAGCACACTTACCATTGTTCCTGGGCTCTTATCCCATCACCCCGGCCACCGATATTTTGCATGCTATCTCAGGCTATAAAAAATATGGCGTCAAACATTTACAGGCTGAAGATGAAATTGCTGGTATTACCAGCGCCATCGGGGCTGCCTTTGGTGGAAGTCTTGCCGTAACTACTACAAGTGGACCGGGACTATCATTAAAAACAGAAGCGATTGGTCTTGCCATCATGACTGAGTTGCCCTTGATCATCGTAAATGTAATGCGAGCCGGACCCAGTACGGGTTTGCCTACAAAAACAGAACAAAGTGATTTGATGCAGGCCATGTACGGTCGACATGGTGAAGCACCTATGCCAGTATTGGCCGCAGCCAGTTCAGCTGATTGTTTCGACATGACGCTGGAAGCCGCACGCATTGCACTGAAGTACATGACTCCGGTAATGTTGCTTACGGATGGTTACATCGGCCAGGCTTCTGAACCCTGGCGCATTCCGGAGATCGACAAGCTCCCGGAGATTGCCCCACATTTTGCACAAGATGCCGCTACGTTCAAACCTTACTTACGGAATCCGGAAACACTAGCACGGCAATGGGCGATACCGGGCATGCAAGGCATGGAACATCGTATTGGTGGATTGGAAAAAGAAGATGGCAGTGGTGTGGTAAGCCACGATCCGATGAATCACCAAAAAATGGTGGAACTGCGGCAGAAAAAAATAGATGGCATAGCTAATGACATTCCGGAATTAGAAGTAATGGGCGAGCAGGAAGGTGATCTCTTACTTCTCAGTTGGGGCAGTACTTACGGAGCTGCCAAGACTGCGGTAGAACATCTGCAGGCACAGGGACATAACATTTCCTATGCACACCTTCGGTACCTGAATCCCTTCCCTAAAAATCTGGGAGACGTGCTTCATAAATTCGATCGAATAGTAATCCCTGAATTGAATTTAGGTCAGTTAAAGAGTTTGATTCAAGCTAAATATGTAAAACGCGTCATGGGCATTAATAAAGTGCAAGGCAAACCTTTTAAAGCAATAGAACTGGAAGAAAAACTCTTGACACTGATCTCCATGCGCGACATTAAAAAATGGCCGGCCAATAAAAGAGAAGATCTTCCTGTGGACTTATAAAAAGAAAACTATGAAATGAGCATAAACCAGACTATACCCAACGCGATTAATACCATACCAGATATAAAGGGCAAGTCTCAAAATGCGAATTCCATGTGACCATTAAAAAACAATTATTAACACATGAAAACAATTATAGATGAAATGCTTGAAAAGCCGCACAGCGGAGATACGAATTACACCAGCAAAGACTTTAAGCCCGATGTAGACGTACGGTGGTGTGCCGGTTGCGGGGCTATTTCAGTACTGTCTCCTGCACAAAGGCTTATGCCCGAACTGGGAGTTCCCAAAGAAAAAATTGTATTCATCTCCGGCATTGGATGTTCGGGTCGCTTTCCTTACTACATGGATACCTATGGCTTCCATGGTATTCACGGAAGAGCCTTGCCCATTGCCAGTGGATTGAAAATTGCCCGACCCGATTTAAGTGTTTGGGTAGTGACCGGTGATGGCGATAACATGAGTATCGGTGGCAATCATTTTATTCATGCGTGTCGCAGAAATGTTGACATGAATGTATTGATGTTCAACAACGAAGTGTATTCTTTAACAAAAGGTCAGTACTCGCCTACTTCACATCGCGGACAAATTACCAAATCATCACCCCTCGGTGCCTTGGATGATCCCTTTAATCCCGTAGCACTTGCATTAGGTGCCAGCGCAACCTTTGTAGCCCGAGGTCATGATAAAGACCGCGCACAATTACAACAGTTGTTGTTGAAAGCTTCTCAGCATAAAGGATTCTCTTTTGTTGAGATCTATACCAATTGCCGGATCTTTAATGATGGTGCCTTTGATCTTTACACCAATGCCGAATCACGTGAAGACCATACGGTGTGGCTGGAACATGACAAGCCGTTGGTTTTTGGTAAGAATAAAAACATGGGAATCAAACTGGAAGGTTTCACCCCAACTATAATCGACTTAACAGCAGCTGGTAACAGCATTAACGATGTGTTAGTACACAACGAGAAAGATTCTACCCTGGCATTTATACTTGCCAATATGACATATTCTGAAACGCTACCTCGCCCCATGGGCACCTTACAAAATCTGGATGATCGCACTTCTTATGAAGACCGGGTTGTAGAACAAATTCAACAGGAGGTAGAAACAAAAGGAATCGGAAACCTCGAGAGTCTGTTGTTGGGTGGAAGCTTTTGGGAAATAAAATAAGCGGAAAGCAAAAAAGCTTAAAGTCGAAAGTTTAAAGTTCAAAGTTTAAAGCTACCTTTTGCTTTAAGCTTTGAGCTTTTTACTTTAAGCTTTCAGCTTTGAGCTTTTTACTTTAAGCTTTAAGCTTTCAACTTTTCTACTCATTCCTGATCAAGATCATAGAATTCAAAAATGAAAGTTCGGATACTTGGTTCCTGTTCGAACGCATTTACTTTTTAAACTCTACACCACTATGGAACTTAACCAGCACATCCTCAGCGACATTATCGTTTATATGAAATACGCCCGCTACCTGCCTGAACTAAAACGCAGGGAAACGTGGGATGAAATCTGCACCCGTTACCAACATATGATGACGGAGAAATATCCGCATCAAAGTCTTGAGATTGAAGATGCGATGCGTTGGGTGCGACAAAAGAAAGTACTTCCCTCCATGCGCGCCATGCAGTTTGCAGGCACCGCTATCGCGCGCAACAACTCAAGAATTTATAATTGCGCTTATCTGCCGGTGGATGATATCCGTGCATTTTCTGAAACCATGTTTTTATTACTGGGCGGTACAGGTGTCGGGTATTCCGTACAATATCATCATGTAGAAAAATTACCGCCCATACACAAAGCTCTTAAACATCGCAGGTTTTTAGTGGGCGACAGTCTGGAGGGCTGGGCGGATGCCGTGAAAGTATTATTGAAAGGATACTTCGGCATCAGCGAATACATTCCAGACTTCGATTATTCTGACATTCGCCCGAAAGGCGCTCGCCTGGTAACCGCGGGTGGTAAAGCACCCGGTCCTGAACCCCTGAAATTATGCATAGCACACGTGCAGGCCTTACTCGATCGCAAACATAATGGAGAAAAACTTACTCCACTCGAATGCCATGATCTGATGTGTTATCTCGCTAATGCAGTGTTGGCGGGTGGCATCCGCAGGTCGGCCATGATCTCACTTTTTTCGCATGGCGATGAAGAGATGCTGACCTGTAAGTACGGCAACTGGTGGGAGTTGAATGAACAACGCGGTCGCGCCAACAATTCAGTGGTGCTGCAACGCGATGGAATCTCGCGAAACGAATTCTTTGACCTGTGGAAGAAAATCGAACTCTCGGGTTCCGGTGAACCGGGATTCTATTTCACCAACGATACCGATTGGGGTACCAACCCTTGCTGCGAAATTGCTCTTCGCCCTTTCCAGTTTTGCAACCTGTGTGAAGTTAATGTTTCAGACGTAGCATCTCAGGATGAGCTGAATGCCCGCTCCCGTGTAGCTTCCTATCTCGGAACCCTGCAGGCCGGCTTCACCAATTTTCATTACCTGCGTGAAGTGTGGAAGACAACCACCGAACAAGATGCGTTGATTGGTGTAGGTATGACGGGCATTGCCAGTGGAAAAGTGTTTGCGCTCGACCTGAACGAAACCGCTCAGGAAGTGAAACAGGTTAACCTTGAAACTTCCTCAGTGATTGGGATTCAATTCGCTGCGCGGTGCACAACAATTAAACCCTCTGGAACTTCATCGCTTGTGCTGGGAACATCGTCAGGGATTCACGCCTGGCATAATGACTTTTACATCAGACGGGTCCGCATCGGAAAAAATGAGGCCTTGTATGAATACCTACGAATCACCCATCCAGAGCTACTGGAAGAGGATCTGTTAAATAGCAAACAGGCCATTATTTGTGTCCCTCAAAAAGCTCCGGCTGGCAGTATCCTGCGAACAGAAAGCACACTTGATTTATTAGAGCGCATTAAAAAATTTAATACCGAATGGGTGCGTAACGGATTCCGCAGAGGCAGTAATGCCAATAATGTTTCGGCTACCGTTTCTATACCGGATGGCGACTGGCCCCAGGTAGGTGAATGGATGTGGAACAACAAAGCATCCTACAATGGATTGAGCGTGCTGCCCTTCGATACCGGAAATTACAAACAGGCACCGTTCGAAGATATCACAGAAGAACAATTTAAACAGTTGGAGAAAAGCCTGAAGTCTATTGACCTCACGGCAGTTTATGAAACGGATGATGAAACCGATCATAAAGCGGAAGCGGCTTGTGCCGGAGGGGCTTGCCAGATCGTATAAGCCCAAACGCGTAAAATGAAGTGTTTTAGAAGAATTACCCCAAAAATGGCGTAAATACCATGCTGATTATCATTCTAACAGATTAACTTTTTAGCTACATTTAACCTGTCTAATTGCTGTGGCCATGGTACCAAAATCACTTGTATTTATATGCCTGCTTCTTCTTTCGCAGGCTGTGTTCGCGCAACAAAAATCAAAGTCTTTATTTAAGAAATCACATTATCAGGAAGTTGATTTTGAAGACTTGATGCACCGATATTTTGGTAAGGAAACAACCAGTTTCACAAAGTTTGAAGGGATCTATTCCGTATCCTGTGTCATTACAAAAACGAGCAAGGCTTTCCTTTCCGGGCAATTGAAAGTAAAGGTGGTTGAACGCAAGGATAATTATGCACGTGTGGCCATTCTGAAAGATTGGCCTGGCAGCCAGCGTGATTTTATTGAAGTCTCATTAAGCTTTCGGTCAGCGAATACCTATCCGATTGTGGGTGAAATGAGTTCTCTCTCCGGAGGCGAAGCATTCATCTATAAACATATAGAACCGGATGGATCGTCACGCGATTTTTCTATGGCCCCTTCCCTGCCGGATATGATTGATGGAGAGTATTCCGAGATGCAACGGAGAAAAACCATCACCTATAAGTTGTCGTATGTGAAAATCTATCCTAAGGAAAATGCTCCGGCCGTTGTTGCTGGTTCGAAGTAGTGAAAAATTAGTTTAGTTGTATAAACATTTTGTTGGCGGTTCGTGTCGTCTAGTATGCTTGAATTAAAACATCAGTTGGAATATTTAGCTTTTCGTGAAGTTGTCTAATCATGTCCAACGATAGCTTTCTCTTTTTGCTTAGTATTTCACTCGCTCTGCTCTTCAGTCCAACGACCTTTGCCAAATCAGTCTGAGTATATCCAAGTTGTTCCATTCTGAATTTTATTGCCTCAATTGGGTCAGGTAAGTCAATTGGGAAATGTTCGTTTTCGTATTGGTCAATCAATATCCCCAATATCTCAAGTTCGTCTCCTTCTTTAGTTCCATTTTTAGCGTCAAAAATTAACTCAAGTCTGTCCAACGCTTGTTGGTAGTCCTTTTTTGTCTTTATTGGTTTTAAGTTCATAGTCGTCAAATTTTATTCGCGTCAATCCTGTCGTATTCTTTATGAGTCCCAACAAATCTTATCCACATCATTTGATAGTGGAAATTAATTTTAACAATTAGTCGGTAGTTGTTGCCCTTTATATTGAAAACAACTCTATTGTCCCCAAGAATGCTTGCTGTCGGATACTCCTTTTTGATTTCATTGGTATTTTTCCATCCACTTTTTTCAGCTTCTCGATACCATGATTTAAGTTGTTGTTCACATTCCGAATGTTTAGTCCAAAACTCTCGGAGTACCTTTTTAGCAATTACTCTCAAGTATTAATATTTTGTCAAAGGTAAGCTAAAGTTCCCGTATTGGGAAATGTTATTTTAGATATTTTTCTTTGATTTTTGGGACGTCCTTTTGTTGTGTGTAGTACCCGCCCTTGGGAATTCTGAGCACGGATGCAAAGGCTTTGGTGTATGTCGGCATGTGTGGCATTTGCATTGGTGCGATTTAGGATAATAACTTTTTCCTCTTTGCGACTTTTACTTTTATAGCATGGAGTTTTTATTTTGCTTGTGGTCACTATGTGTCTGAAAGGTTGAATCAAATAGCCTACTTGGATTAGAAGGCAAAATTTACTTAAATGTTTCAATACCTAAATTTGATGCCTGAAAGGTCGAATTGACGGTTTGTACAAAGATTAATTCTGATTTAACTGATTTATTTATATGCTTGTTGAGATATGAATAGAATTGAAAGATTATTACCCATTATCCTATCCTTGCTGCTGCCGGGACTCAGTATTATAAGTAACAGGGGTGACCTTGATATGCTAAAAGCATTTCCAAAATACCTGGTTGTTGTCTTCTTCTTGTACTCAATATGGCGCTTAAATGACTACCTATTCAAGGACCCCAACTGGTTCATTTCGAGAGTTGGGAAGGACAAACTGGTTAAACCGACAATTGTGCTGATCAATCTTCTTTACATTACCCTTTTTGTAGTTTTAGATTATTACCTTTTGCCAACAGGCATAAGCCTCTCTTCAACCGTACCCATATGGGTTGTGGCGACTAGGCTAACTATGGGTTCTTTGATCTTCGCAGTATTCCAACAAACATTGAGAATTACCAAAAAGCAAGAATCCCTTTATGCGCAAAACCTCTTGCTTCAGACAGAGAAGCTTAAGTCTGAATTGGAAACTGTTAAGCAGCAGATCAACCCGCATTTTTTATTCAACAGTCTAAACACACTAATTGATTTGATTGAGGAGGATCAAAAAAAAGCTGTTGGATTTGTCAGGGTATTCTCTAATCTGTACAGGGTGGTTTTGCAAAGCAGCAGACGAGATTTTGTTTTTCTGGAGAATGAACTTACATTTTTAAATGATTATTGGGAGTTATTGAAAATCCGGTTTAATGGGGCGGTCCATCTCACTGTGAATATACCGGATGAAATGCGTAAAGTGCTGATCCCCCCACTTTCTTTACAACTGTTGATCGAAAATGCAGTGAAGCACAACAAGGCCACCACCGAGAACCCTCTTCATATAGAGGTATTTGAGACTAACGACAGTATAGTAATACAGAATAATATCAATCCCAAACCATTTGTTTTACACAGTGAGGGTCTTGGTCTTGTAAATTTACAGAAGCGGTTTTCATTGTTAGTGGCTCCTATTGAGTATGGTATGGATAAAGATATGTTTAGAGTGATTTTACCATTAAAAAAGAAACAGACATGAGCCTCATGATAAAGATTCTTATCGTGGAAGATGAAGATATTGCCGTAAAGAGGCTTTTGAAGGAGTTAGAAAAGCTACCGTTCAGGTTTGATGTCATAGATGTTGTAAATAGTGTGCAAGGTGTTATTGAATGGGTTCGGTCAGGACATGAAGCAGACTTGATATTTATGGACATACATCTTACAGATGGTCTTAGTTTCGAGATTTTCAAACATGAAGAAATTAAAATGCCGGTGATCTTCACTACTGCTTACGATGACTATGCGTTGCAAGCGTTTAAAGTGAAAGGATTGGATTATCTGCTTAAACCGATAGATCCGACAGAACTGGAAAAAGCCATCAATCATTATCTGGCATCCTATAAAGATTACAACCGTCAAAATTATATGCATCAATTGATGACCCTGGCACGGGAATTTAAGCCGGACACTTACCGCTCGAGTTTCCTTGTCGATTTTAAGCAAAAAATGCACATGGTAGACGTGTCTGATGTAGCTTATATTTATGTAAAGGAAAGGGGGCTATTCTTGCGAAAGAAAGACCAAAAAGAATATGTCATCGAGTTTTTTCTTGATGAACTAGAGAAGCAATTGGACCCGGCTTTGTTTTATAGGGCTAACCGGCAATACCTGGTTGCACGATCGGCTATAGAAGAAATTGAACCATACTTTACCGGGCGCTTATTGCTTAAGGTTCACCCTGAACCACCTTCACCGATCATCATCAGTAAAGAAAAAGCTACTGACTTTAAACGGTGGGCAGACTATTGATTTTGACTATAGAAAGTCAAACATAAACTTTTTACCGGCTGATACCTTTGTTACTTTTCACATGTTCAAGGTGGGCCTAATTAACCGACCTGCCTGCCTAGGCTAACCACCCGGACCCACTCGTAGCATGAGAAAGCAGCGTCATCATCACTGCCCTTTATCTACCTACCTGTTCCACAGCGAGCTTTTTCCCGATAAGCTAGAGCCATGCGATCAATCTAAATGGAAAATCAACTTGCCTGGCAGATAACCCTGAAGAGCGAATGGATTGGTTTCTCATTTAGTCCATTTAAGAAAGGTTCAGTATGTGATTCGACTGCTTCAGCAACCTCAGTGTTCTAAAGTGAAAGCATCTAGCGTTATTTTGATCAATCAAAAATTCAATTAAAAATGAATAAAGCAATCGCGACAATCTTTGTAGTGATATCGGCATTTGAGGCATATGCACAAGAATCAATCGAAGGGATTTGGCTAACAGAAGAAGGGAACAGTAAAATTGAAATTTACCAAAGGGATGATAGATACTTTGGAAAAATAGTTTGGTTGGATCAATCCTTTGACAAAAATGGGAACCCCGTCACAGACCGAAATAACCCCAATAAGAATTTACAAAATCGTCAGCTTATGGGGATAGATATGTTAGAGGATCTTCAATACCGAAGTGGTAAGTGGTACGGTAAACTCTATGCTCCCAAGCGAGGATTGAAAATGGATGTTGTATTAGTAGCTCAAGGAATGGACAAGCTAGAGCTAAACATATCTTACCGAGGGTTTACACGCCAGCAAATTTGGACACGATCAACCCTGTAAGCTGAAACATTGATCTAATGAGAAGGACTGCATTATTACTTGTCTTATTAATAACAGCGGGCAGTTTGTCTGCTCAGGACACTTGGCATGTGCCATTCGCTGAAGCAGAAAAAGCAATTGCTTTAACGGAGAAAAGGCCTAAGATTTTTGATTCCCTCAAACATGTTTATAATAAGCGGTGGACTATCGGTCCATCATATGGTCAACGATTTATAACTGAAGCTAATCTTGCAAACAATCCTGACATCATCACCTTCACTGATTTTGCCAGTAGGAGATCATTTTTTGGTTTGGAGGCAGGATATTTTATCACTTCACGGCTGCAAGTTTCTCTGGCTTTTGACATTTTACCGCTACGCAAAGAGAAGAATATCGACAATATTTCTTTCGGCAATAATGGCATCCGGGCAGACGGCAGCGGCAGCGGAGGAGCCATGCTTAACGGGGGCATTGGCGCGAAATATTTTTTCAATGTCGCACCCTTTACAAGGTTATATGCTGGTCTTAAGCTGGGGAAAATAAAAGCTGTAGCGGAAGGTGGAGAAGGTGGATTTACTTCTGGGCAAGGTCAATTCCAAAATACCACCCGACTAATCAGGACTTATAACTATGGCAATGCCTTATTAGGTCTTACCCATAGGCTCTCCCCGGGCTTTATGGTTAACTTTAATATTGGCTATCTACATGCGTCCAATTCCGAGACTATGGGAGGCATACTTTCTCCCGGTGGAATTACTTCGACTCTTACATTACAGTTCATAATTGGAAAAGGAAATAAAGTGCGATGAAAAAAAAAATAAACAAGACGTTTAATAAGCAGATCATGCTTTTGTTCTTTATGATCATTTGCACTAGTGCGGGTGCTCAAAGCGAAACTACTTTGGTTGAGGTGGCTTCTTTGAAAGAGCTTCTGAAGCTGAAGAGAACACGAAACCCTGATCTAAAGAGCTATATGCTCAATGTGGAAAAAAGCAGTTATGATGTTAAGGCTTCAAGGGCAGCATACTTACCTAATGTTACCGGCAGCTTCGGTGGGCAAACGAATTTTGAGCTGCCCACCACCCCCGTGCCAGGTGAATTGTTTGGTCAGCCAGGCAGCACAGTGAATGCGCAATTTGGACAGAATTACGCTTACAATGCGGGCATCACTTTAAATATGAGTCTCATAGACTGGCAATCTACTTTAAAGGTGAAGATGGCTAAGCTGACATATGAAGCTGCGGAAGTTCAGCAAGACGCTTACCTTGAAATACTTGATCAGCAGGTAAACTTCAACTATTATTCCATGTTGATTTCCCAGCGAGCCATAGCCTTAGCTGAGAAGGATTTGGAAATAGCGGATAGCATCGCATTCATCAGCGAACAGAAATTCAGAGAAGGCATATTGGATGCAATTGCTGTGAACCAAGCAAGGATCAATTCCAACGTTACAAAGCAAAATCTTAATAACAGCAGGCAACTTTATAAGAATAGTTACAACGAACTCAAGCGGTTGCTGGGCCTGAGTGAAGTAGATTCATTAAAGGTTATGGAAAATTTCCGATATAAACTACCTCCCATGTATACTGTCAGTGAGTTGAAACCAGATGAGAATATCAGACTAGCCGGTCTGAATCAACAGCAAGCACAAAACCAGGCGAACATTCAAAAATCCATGTTTGTTCCTAAGCTTTCTTTGTACGGCTATTATGGTAAACAGCAATTCAGGGAAGAATTCGGGATTGATTTTGGTAATAGCGCCTGGTCAAATTACAGTTATCTGGGCCTTAATCTCTCTATTCCCGTATTCACGGGTTTCTCTAACTCTAATAAACTAAAGGCAAGTAAGTTGGATTTAGAACGGGCTGAAAACGAGCTAACTAAAATAAATCTTGAAAGCCGTTTGCACGATGTCCGGCTGATTGAGGAGTATCATACGAGTCTTAGAAATACACAACTTGCCGTAGAGGCATTCCAACTCTATGAACAAAACGAACGACTGACCCTACAAAAATATTCAGAGGGTTTGATCAGCCTGGATCGCTATCTCTATGCCTTTGAAGATTACGTGGACGCTGAAAATATCTTTTTAAATACGCTCTTAAATACTTATTCCTATTACAGTCAAATTATTCCAAGAATACAACAGCAATGAAAAATATACTATACCTATCGCTTTGTTATAGCCTTTCGGCCATGCTTAGCTCCTGCAATGCTCCAGAGACCACTAGTGCCCGGCAGGTAGCCATCGTAGATGCTGTATTTGCCAGCGGACACATCATTATGGAAAATGAATATCAGGTAACGGCAAACAGTGAAGGCTACCTGGTGACTGCAAATATTCAAGAGGGTGATTCCGTAAATGCCGGGATGCCGTTGTTTCAGCTCTCCAGCGAGGTACAAAACGAGCAGTTGTCTAGCGCACAGGCCAACTATCAGGACGCTCTGCAGAATATGAAGGAAAACTCACCACAACAGAGTCAACTTCGTTTGCAAATCGATCAGGCTAAAGCGCAACTAGAAATAGATAGTGCCAATTACAGGCGTTATCAGAACTTGTCTAAGACTGGAGCTGTGTCGCAGCAGGAATTTGAGCGTGCCAAGATGCAATATGAAAACTCCAGCCGACAGGTTGATATCCTTCAAAAGTCGCTGAGCGATCTGGTGGAAAAACTAAGGCTTAACTTGAAAAATGCAGAAGCGCAACTCAATATTCAAAAGGAGAACAGTAGTGATTATTATCTCACCTCTTTTATTAACGGTACGGTGTTACAAGTTTATAAGAATCAGGGCGATCTGGTAAGAAGAGGAGAAACCATTGCGAGAATCGGAGGCGGAAAGCCATTAGTTAAATTGTTTATTGCCGAGGAGGATATAGACAGGATTAGAGAAGGACAGCTAACTACCATCTCGCTGAATACCCGAACTGACGAATTACTGAATGCCAGGATTTCTAAGATCTATCCAGCTTTTGATGAACAGCAACAATCTTTTATTTGTGAAGCAGCATTTGTAGAAGCACCTAAGCTTTATGTTAACACACAGCTGCAGGCAAACATTATCATTGATCAAAAAGCAAATGCTCTGGTCATCCCTAGCAATTATCTCCTACCGGGTGATAGTGTTGTCTATAAAAATGGAGAAAAAGCATTTGTAAAAGTAGGTATCCGCAATAGTGATTGGGTTGAAATTATTTCCGGGCTTGATGAATCAAGGCTTATTAAACAGATGATAAAGCCATGAGCCGTGTAACAAATCTTAAGATATCCCGTGCTCACCTTACGTCAAGGGTAAAACAAACCTTAGTGGCAATCCTCAGCGTAACCTTCGGGATATCCATGTACATTTTTATGAATGGGTTTATGACTGGTGTTAATGACACGCAGACAGAGCTGGCCTTTAGCACACTGGCGCATATTCATATCTACAATGATCTACCAGAAGACAATACAAATCTTTTACAAAAACAATACGGAGATGATAAACTGGTAAATCTTAGAAATGCCAAAGTGATCCAATATACAGAAGGAATAAAAAATTCAGCAAAGGTTATCACCGCCATTGAAGATAATCCAGCTATTACCGGCATTACTCGCCAGGTCAATGTCAATGTGTTCTTTAGAAATGGTGCTACAAAACTCAACGGAGTTTTATCAGGTATTGATGTGAAACAGGAAAGCGCCCTGTTTGGCACCGAGCAATATATTACGCACGGCAACTGGAGCAATTTGGAAGATCGAGGCGATGGAGTAGTATTGGGCTCAGGCCTTGCACAGAAATTAAGTCTGACGCTGGATGACAATGTAACCGTTATCACTGCTGATGGCGCAAGTCGTAATTTTAAGATCATCGGAATCATCAAAACAACTATTGCTGGGGTGGACAATACCAAAGGTTATGTCCGCATCAGCTCAGCAAGACAGTTGATTTCCAAAAATCAGGGCTATGTCACGGATATTCAGGTAAACATCAAGAACTATAACAAGGCAAGCGAAGTGGCCGCTGAACTTACCCCTAAAGTGGACTATAAGGTGGAGACCTGGAATGAGTCTAACGGTCAACTTCAAGCTGGAAATGACTTAAGGGATATCATTGCGATAGCTGTTTCACTCACCATACTGCTGGTTGCTGGTTTTGGCATTTTTAACATTATGAATATGACTGTGAATGAAAAAATAAAGGAGATCGCCATTCTCAAAGCCATGGGTTTTGATGGGTCAGACATTGTACAAATATTCCTGGTTCAGTCCGTTATTATTGGGGTGATTGGTGGAATAGTAGGGATCATTTTTGGTTACTTAGTTTCTGTATTGGTAAGCTATGTACCATTTCGTGTGGCAACACTAGATACACTACCCATGGTATACAATGCACAAGACTACGTCCTGGCATTTATTTTTGGATTGATCACAACGTTTGTAGCAGGGTATCTACCTGCCAAAAAAGCTTCACGTGTGGACCCTGTAGAAATTATAAGAGGATGAATCAAGAAATTGCACTATCGGCCCGATCAATTAGCAAATATTTTCACGAACCGGAGACCTTCCAGGTGTTGAAGGAGATTTCGTTTGACGTGAAAAAGGGAGAGTTCTTATCTATGATTGGTAAATCGGGGTCTGGAAAATCAACCCTGCTCTATCTTTTATCTACTATGGATACGGATTATACGGGTGAGATAACTATAAACGGTGAATGCCTCACGGGCCGAACCCAAAATCAGTTAGCAGCCTTTCGAAATGCCCACATTGGATTTGTTTTCCAATTTCATTACCTGCTGCCGGAGTTTACAGCCTTGGACAACGTGATGCTTCCAGCGCTTAAATTAGGGAGAAAATCGCATGAGGAAATTCGAGAGGATGCGTTTGCAAATTTGAAGATGCTTGGGCTTGAAGCTCAGGCTTTGAAGTCAAGCAATAAACTTTCCGGAGGACAACAACAAAGGGTAGCCATAGCACGGGCTTTGATCAACCAGCCGGCCGTTATTATGGGTGATGAACCTACCGGCAATCTGGATTCGAAAAATACAGATATCGTGTTTGATATTTTTCGCCAGCTAGCAGCCGAAAGAGGCCAAACCATTATTGCGGTTACGCATGACGATGAGTTTGCGCAAAAGAGTGACAGGATACTGGAACTAGGTGATGGTCGTCTGTTGAATTGATAGTAACAATAATAGCATGAAAATCCATTTAAGACGAATGTTGATAGTAAGACAAACAGTATGGTCTGTTCTGCTAATCCTGGTAATAAGTTCGTGTAGTCCATCGATCCTCCTAAGAGATCAGACTGTTGATAATTCTAACAATCGTCAAGATTGGCGGGCAATAGAGAAAGAAGGCGAATCATTGGAATATTCGATCTATGAGGACAGAGATCGCTATACTATCAAACTTAAAACCCGAAGTAAAAATGTTCAAGCCAGAATACTGGCTTTTGGCCTAACGGTAAAGATCGGTGGTGAAAAAAAGAACCAGACCATTGTTAATTATCCTATTGGTTTTTTTGAAGAGAGATATTTTTCTACACCTCAACAACTTTTTACTTTTTGGGAGGAGACTAAAACAATAGAAATTTGTAAGGCAAGACTAAACAGGATCAAGAATATTGCTTACATAAGAGGATTAAACGGGCAAGAAGGGTATGTCATGAAGGACTCCATTTCACAGGTTGGTTTATCATATATCTTGGGCAATACTGAATTCATCTATGAACTCAATATTCCTAAAGAGAAATTTAGTCAACAGGAGTTTGCAAGTAGAATAGGGATAGAAATAGGACGGTTAGAGGTCGGACGGCATTATCCAAATGCCAAATTTTTGGAGATGCGAAATCATACCAATTATCCGGATCATCTTTCCAAGTTAAGTTTCAAATGGGAAATATGGATTGCTGGATATGAAGGTGCGCTAGTTCTTTAACTGGATATTCAAATCATTGAAAAATTCATTTATACAATTTCCCTGAATGGATCTTTACAATTGATATCAGGCCAAGATTAAAAGTAGGTAGGCGCACGAAAAATTCGGCAGTAAATAAGTTACTTCAGCTTCTATATTTTACACTTCAGGAACTTTTCTCAATCTGGGTGATCGTAACCCACTTTTCTTTGCAGAAAAACAGTCATATGAAAATATTTAATAAAAAAATCATGCTAGTTGTCCTTGCTCTGGCAGGACTCACAGTTTTCAATTCATGCGATTCTGAAAATGACCCCACCTCTAACGAAGTTACTGAGGAGGACTTTGCAGAAATCATAGGATCAGCCCTCAGTGAAGAGGATGGTGGTTTTGCGTATGATATAGATGTTCTATTGGAGGAAGTTGAGGAAGAGTGTGGATATACCAGGAACGAATCGCTAACAGAGCAAGAAACCGTAGGCGTACGAACTTTCGAAATTGACTATGCGATCTCAGCTGAGGTGGTGTGCAATGAATCGGATGAATTCGTTAGCCTAAGTTATGAATATACTATACAGCGAAGTGCCGAACTGATTCGACTTGATGTGGAAAGCTCGGCCGAAAGTATATGGTCATTTTTAGATAATGGGGATAACTATATTCTCGATGGAAGGTATGATTATGAGGGTACTGAAATATTTAAAGTTGGTGACGAGAATACTTTTTCCAGTACCATGGAAATTTTGTCAGAAGATCTACTGATCAACGCGGATGGTGATTTTCTAAGTGGCTCACTTAGCGTAGCTCATAATATTGTTTCAACTTCTGGTGAGGAGAGTTCGGCAACGGGTACCATCACCATTACTAGTGTCAACATTGGATTACTGGATGTATCCGAATTCGACTTCTTATATGAAATTGATCTAAAGACAGGTGAGGTTACACAGATCACCCGGTAGTTTTTTATTAACATTTCGAAATTAAACTTGACGATAAATATTAATAAAAAATGACATTTAAGAATCTTTGGAGTTCCATTCTACTTTTTGCAGTGTTCCAATTATCTTCTTGTTCAGATGATTCGGAACCGGAAGTCACCATTTATAGGATACCCGTTGTGGTACATGTAGTGCATAACGGCCAAGAAGTCGGAACTGGGCCCAACATTTCTGAAGCGCAAGTTCAGTCACAGATTGAAGTACTCAACGAGGATTTTCGAAAAAAAGCTGGAACGAATGGCGATAATTCCATCGGAGTTGACACGCAAATAGAGTTCTACCTCGCAGAGCGAGATCCAGATGGTAAACTCCTGCCTGAACCGGGGATTCATCGGTTCGATGGTGTACTTCCGGTATGGCCAACGGGTTTTGCAACCACTGTTGACGAAATACTTAAGCCAGCGACTATTTGGGATCCCAATCGCTATTTCAATATCTGGACAGTGAACTTTGGTGGGTTTATCGGCAGAAATCTTTTGGGTTATGCTCAGTTCCCATCTAATTCAGGTCTTCCCGGTCTTAATGAAAATGAAGGCCCTGCAGATACAGACGGTGTGGTGATTGGGTTTCAATACTTCGGAAGTTCAGAAAAAGGAAATTTTCCTGACTTAAACACGACTTATAGTCTGGGTAGAACGCTTACCCATGAAGTGGGACACTGGCTTGGGTTGCGACACATTTGGGGAGATGGTGATTGCTCCGTAGATGACTTTTGTAATGACACACCTCCGTCTGATGATGCAAATTACACTTGCGATGAACACTTTTCATGTGGCTCAAGGGATATGATTGAAAATTATATGGATTACACCGAGGATCAATGTATGAATCTATTTACGCAAGATCAGAAAGAGAGGATGATTCAGGTGTTGCGTAATAGTCCCCGTAGAAAAACCCTGTATGAATGAATCAACTACTTGGGACAGTCCTCTTACTAGCAGTATTTAGTAATTGCATAGGTCAGGAATTTGAGTTGCTGGAAGTGGAATATGCAAGGTATCCTAATGCCTCTGTTACCAAAATGGATAGTATCGAAGCTAATATCTCAGAATATCAAGTTTCTCTTTTGATACCAGTTCTTCAGAAAGAAAAATGGACTTTCCTGGCCGGAGCAACCTATCGGCTGGTAGTTCCCGAAAGTGCTGATCGACAGTCGGGTGATGATCTCTTTTTTCTTGGCCTGCGCCTTGCAGGCGTTTTTAATTTATCTAAGAATAGACAATTGATTGCTAGTGCTTTTCCCGCTATTTCCACCACAGATGAGCCAGGTAGTTTTTCCGGAGATAATTTTTTGATGCAGGGTGGAGTTCTATTTAGAAACCAAGTGAGTGAGCAGTTTACCTATAGTTTAGGAGTTATCAGCACTTCCAGGTTCGGTAAACCTTTGATTTTACCATCCTTGGGTATGACACGGGCAGGTGCTAAAATGAAGTTGGAAGTCAACTTACCCTTTGTTGTGAAAACGATGTGGAATTACACAAAACCCTTCTCTTATGGTTTTAAAATAGATGTAAATGGGAGTCAGTATAATCTGAACAATGAATCATTTAATGGAATTGAAGTGGACTTAGTTCGATTCTCACGAGTAAGACTTGGACCTGAATTTCAGTATCGAATTGCTGGGCCTTTCATATTCGAACTCTTTGCAGGGATTGCTGCAAGACGAACATACGACTTTGAGCTGATTGGAAGTGATGACATTGATTTAAGCTTAGAAAATGGTCCCTTTATTTCTGCGAGGCTTTGTATTAAACCAGGTAAATAATAATTAAATTTTTATAATTAGAAAAACAGTTCAGTGAATCCCCACCTTTTTAATCAGTCACTAATTTGTGGTCTGAGTGGTGAGTGGAAGAGGCAGGCACTTTTGCATTGCTTCATTTCTTCGCAGAGTTACTCGTTCCGAGAACTCTGCGTGAATGGTCACTCTTCATTATTCATATGCGCGCAGTGGGGCATTTTTCATTGACAACTTTCTCCACTTACAAGGTACTGAGCACACCCTTTGACTGGCTTTGGAGGTGCTGCATGCGTGGCCTGACAAAGTGTGTGCGGATTGGATGGTTCTATTTCTGCTTGAGGTTTGAAACGAGTCTGTAAAAAATATAAATGTGGCTCATAAAAGCTGCCAAACCATAGGTAATGAAAGTTAACCAAATAAAACCCAAATTGTGGTTATAGAGTTTTAATCCAAAAAATTGTGGGAATGCAGTAACTAAATCGGCAAATCCAACTATGTTGAAAATCCAAACCAAAGGAATTGCAAATTTCCATTTAGTCCTTAATGCAACGGTTGTGATTATGGCTAAAATTGCAGTCGTCAAATCCCAAAGACCTACTGTGGTTAAAAATCGGTCGGAAAGCCGTCATAGAATTGCTCCTTTGCCATAAATGATAATCCCAAATACCGAAAGGTATTTAAGAACACAAATGGCAATAGTGCTTCGTGAATTGAAAGTTTTGATACTTTTGGTTGAATCCAATACCGAAAGCCTAAGTAAATTGCAATCGAACCTGTGATTGCTTGTAAATT
>JBGSTJ010000033.1:0-135709 GCA_041736555.1 Cyclobacteriaceae bacterium | reverse complement strand
AATATCGCCTGCGCGTTTGCCGTGATGGTTTATTTTTTCAAGGTTCTTGAAAATATCAGTTAGCAACTCTTCTTCTAAATCTTTGTCGCGCTCACTTTCAACTTTTAACCTTTCCGCTTTTAACTCAGTAACCAACTCAGTACTGACTTCACTAAAGTTGTTTACGAAGTTTAATGGATTCTGAATTTCATGGGCAATGCCCGCGGTAAGCTCGCCCAACGAAGCCATCTTCTCAGATTGAATCAATTGTGTTTGAGTCTGCTTCAGATCTGTTAACGTTTTTTCAATTTGTTCCTTGGCCGATTCGAGTTTGTTAAAATCTTCATAACGCGCATAGGCAACCGAAAAAGCTTCGGCCAATGATTGCACTAATCGAAGCACATCAGATTGAAGCTGGTCATTACTTCCTACATATAGCATGCCCTGTCTGAAAGGTAAAAAGTGAAGATGAAAACCTTCTTTAGGAATGGTATTTAAATATTGTTCGCGCGAAGTGATGGAACCTTGCTCCAGCAAAAGTGTAGCCTGTATTTGAAAATCGGTCTCTACCCATTTGGTAACAAATACTTTCTGCTGTTTCCAGCTATCAATAGCACCAGCAAGACTTCCTGAATTATCCATTGGGGTATGGAATGCAGCAATGGCCTTACCATCTGGTGTTGATAAATAGCTGTGTACTTTATTTTCCTTTTCATCCATTATAAAAACACCACAGCGGATGAAAGGAATACCCAGTGTTGTCAGCTCTTTCCAGATTAAAGGTGTGATGCGATCCAGGTCTGCAGTGCTGCGCATAGAGGCGATGTCAGCACGCACACGATCCAGTGCTGCTTGTTTAATTGCTTCTTTCTCGCGCGCTTCTGCATCTTTTAAATCTTTGTAACGCTTGTAGGTAAGACTGAGAACCGTTGTAAATCTGCGGTAAATCTTTAATTCATCTTCATTCAATTCCTTTTCCGTCCAGGCGTATACACCTCCTTCATCAAAGTAAAAGAAATAACCATATTGGATGGCGTCATTAGCAGATTCTGGAATGGGTATCTGAGGTCTTATTAGTTGATTGTATTCTTTTATCTCATTGCCTCGTAAAACAGGATGATACTCTTTTTGCGACAACCAATTAGTAAAGATGCGCTCCAGTACCGCATGGCCAGTCATTTTTAATCGGCCAATCACATCAATGGATTGGCCGGCTTCGGTCGAATTCACGGTAGAGAGTTCAGTAATGCGCGTTTCCTTATCGATCAAACCAATACCACATCTTCTGGGGGTAATGCTGAATAATTCCAGCTCATGATAAAATGTCTTCATGGTAATCGTCAGGTCTTCTGAACTATGCATGGCCATTGCCTTTCCGCGCACGCGCTCCAATGCCGCTTCAATCTGAGCCTCCCTTGCCTGTGCTTCTGCTTTTTGAAGGTCGAGGAAACGGGTGTAGGTTTGTTCGAATACCTTGGCAAAACGGGAGTATAATTTAATCTCGTTTTCTGAAGCCTCTTTCCAAGTGCCCAAACCAAGGAATCCATAATCATGGCGTATCTGGAGTAAGTGAAAATGCTCTGAATCTTCCTGGTAATTAATTTCAATCCCAAAAAAATCTTTAATGGCCCTAACTGCTTCGGATCCTAGAATTTTTAACTTGACAGAAGGCACCTCATTCTTCCAAGCTTCAACTTCCTGCTGAACGGTACGTAATTTAACCGGGTCTATTCGAATTGGTTTGGCTAATTTATTTTCATGGGTTGTCCAGATTTCAACTTCGTTCTCTTCTACATCGATAAACCACAGCCAACTGGTTTCGGCCTCAATTCCCAGTTCCCGCAATTGATGAAAAAGCAAGTTACCGGCATCCGAGAGTTCAGAGCTTTGGTGCATCGCCATGGTGCGGGATCTAACCCTTTCAAGAGCAGCTTCAATCTGTGCTTCTCTTGCCTGGGCTTCTGCTTTTTGCAAATCATTAAATCGCCTGTAGGTTAAGCTTAATACAGAACTGAATCTGCGGAAAATTTGCAACTCATCTTCCGGTACAGCTTTGCTCGTCACCACATAAAACGATCCTTCGGTGAACATCGGGAAATAAAAATACAATTCGTCATGCCCTTTATTTTCAGGAATAGCAACCTGATTCGTGATGTACTGATAGTATTCTTTAATTTCATTTCCTCGCAACACATGATAGTATTCCTTCTGCTTCAGCCAATGGTCATACGTATTATCAAGGAGCGGATGTCCTTGCATATCGATGGTGCCTTTCACATAATAGGTCTCGCCTTCTGGCGACTTGCTTGCGGTGGACATTTCAGCGATGGTGTTCTCGTTGTTAAGCAGTCCGGCACCGCAGCGCACAATGGTTGAATCGATCAGGCTATCCAACTGCTCATAATACGCCATGATAGTTTTACCCAAATCTTCTGTTTGATGCATAGCCATAGCCTGCGCCCTTACCCGTTCCAGGGCTGCTTCTATCTGAGCTTCCCTTGTCTGCGCTTCTGCTTTTTGAAGGTCGAGAAAGCGGGTGTAGGCTTGTTCAAAAACTTTACAAAAACGTTGAAGTGTCTCGTTTTCTTTTTCTGAAAAGGGTAGGCTACTATATCGAATAAGTTGTATTCCTGTATTTTTAAGTAATGCTACTGAAATGGTATATGATTCAGCATCCAGAATAAATTTTTTTCTTTCATCCGGAATTGTTTTAAAATCAGAATATTCAAAAAGATAATTCCAGAGCTTATTTTTTTCTTCATAAGTATATGATTTTGTAATAAGGGGCTTCCTGTTTTTAATTTCCGAATTAAATTCAGGAAAAAGATAGTAATCAAATTCGGGTACATGAATGCTTGTTGTACTATAATCCTTGTCCGCTTCCATTCCAATCCAGACATTCAAATCTGCGTTGTGCTCTGACAAAAGAAGTATACTGGCTGTATTCATTTCTATATTCAGCTCTTTCAATTGCCTGAATACCGCACTGGCGACTTTCTTCAGTTCTTCACTTTTGTGCATGGCCATGGATGCCGCCCGCACTCGTTCCAATGCCGCCTCTATCTGTGCTTCTCTCGCTTGTGCTTCGGCTTTTTGAAGGTCGAGAAAACGATTATACGTCATCTCAAAAGCTTGCGTGAATCGGGCCAGCAGTAACTCCTCTGAGGCAGTTATTTGCGTTCCTGTAACAACGTGGAGATAACCATTTGAAAAATTTCCACAGCTAAAAAAGACTGGATCTGGGAATTCAGTTCTGACCATCTTAACCATACCCTCAGCCCCAAAATTCGGAGTAGCAAAGTCGATATGATTTTCTAATTCTGAACCGCCTACCTTCTGGCAGAATACGGGTGTCTTTCGCTTCCATGCATCATATCGGGTTTGAAGCACACCATCGCCCACTAATGGAAGACTAAATTGTTCCAAAAAATCCCCGTTCGGTGTTGTCATCCACCCATGTTGGGTCTTATTTTTTTCATCCACTTCCACGTATCCACAGTTAAAAAATGGATAGGCAAAAGCCAGACTCCTAAGCTCCTTATGTAGTAAAGTCGCAACCTCGCTCAACTCTTCACTTTTGTGCATAGCCATCGCGCGCGCGCGAACTCTTTCTAATGAAAGCTGGATTTGTGATTCCCTTGCCTGGGCTTCTGCTTTTTGAAGGTCGAGGAAGCGTTTATAGGTCATTTCAAAAACAGTCGTAAACCGAACAAGGAGTTGTTCTTCTTCCCTTGTCAAAGCTATTCCGGATAAAATATGGAGATATCCTTGTGGAAAATTTGCGCAGTAAAAATGTACAGTTGAAGGAAATTTATTAAGAACTAAAATTTCCCTCTCTTTGGATTTAAAGTATGGAATAACAAACTCAAAATGGTTAGCTAACGCCTTATCAGCCAACGATTGATGGAATATCGGCTCTTGCTTCTTCCACGATTTGTAACGTTTGTCAACAAGAGGATCACCGGTTAGGGGCAGTAAAGCCTCTTCCATTTCACTACCATCTATGCTGGTCATCCAGGTCCGTTGAATTTTTTCTTGATGATCGATCTCTACATAACCACAGCTTAAAAAAGGGGTAGTACCAAGGGCACTTATCTCCTGATGCAGTAAAACCGCCACCTCACTTAGTTCCTTACTATGATGCATGGCCATGGTTCGGCTTCGCACTCTTTCTAATGCCGCTTCAATCTGAGATTCTCTTGCTTGCGCTTCTGCTTTTTGGAGATCTAGAAAGCGGGTATAGGTTTGTTCGAAGACTTTTCCGAAGCGTTTGAAAATATCATGAGCTTCAGGACAAGGATCGAAGGTTATAAACATCAGGCTCACCTTAGAACCAAACACATAGTGATTAAATTGATGTTCAGGGAGTTGAAAACCTGCTTTAACAATATCCTCAAATTGAGTTTTCGCCATCTGGGAAAGGAGGCGATAAAGTTCCTCTAATGTTTCACCTTCAGTTTCATGTACAAAAAAATCATCTCCTTGTTTTTTAGCGCTACTTATCTCCATAAAGGAAGGATGAGCGGTGAGATCAACTTTGTAGGGTTCTAAAAATTTTCCGCTTGCACTGTTAACTACCCAATCGATGTAAGATGTATCGTCTTCCAACCAAACATTAAAACCGGTTGCCCAGGTCTTGATACCAAGTTGTTCAACCTGTTCGAACAATGTGAGTGAAACTTCAGCTAGTTCTTGACTTTTCTGCATGGCCATAGTTCTGGATCTTACCCGCTCTAAAGCCGCTTCAATTTGTGCTTCCCGCGCCTGGGTTTCTGCTTTTTGGAGATCGAGGAAGCGGGTGTAGGTTTGTTCGAATACTTTGGCGAAGCGCATTATAATTTCCAGCTTATCATCGGGTAGCTGTTGATACCCAGCTGCGTTTATTAATCCATGGCGCATGCTTATGAAATTTAAATACACCTCATGTTCATGGATTACAGAGTCCTTGACTTCCTTTGGCAACCCTTTAAAATCGGTTTCATTTAACCAATACTTGTCAAAGTCCCGTTTTACTTTACCGGTGTGATGCAACGTTTGTACAGGCGCTTGATTCTTCCACTGTTGCCAAAGCTTTTTATATACCGGATGTTTTTGCCCCTCCACATAATAACAACTTGGAAGCGTGGCACCGGTGGCTTCGGCCACCCAGTATTCTATACGATTTAGATTTTCATCGAATATCATGATAGCGCATCCCCACTCAGCAAGTCCAAGCGTATCCAGTTGTTTGTATAAATTGGAAACTACCTCCTTGAGCTCACTACTGATATGCATCGCCATAGTTCTGGCACGAACTCGTTCCAATGCCAATTGAATTTGAGATTCCCTTGCCTGCGCTTCGGCTTTTTGGATATCTTCAAAACGTTTATACGCCAGATCAAATGCAGCACCCATTTTGGTCAAAATCGTTTCTATTTCTGCTGAAGGTGGGTCCATTAAATCGATGACCAACTTGCCACTATTTAATTTTTTGGCTGCATGGTATATACGGTGTATCAGGCCTGATTCAGCATAGGCTTTAAGTTCGTCAGCTACCTGGTTTTTGTCATGCTCACGAAGCCAGGCAATATATCTGGCAAACCCTTTTTGATCTTGTATTTCTACACAATAGTTTTGGGGATTCTCCCACACGCGTTTAACATATAAATGTGGGTCTTTTTCTTTTAATTTAAATGGAATGTCCAACGACAGTTCAAAGCCTCCATCACGTTTTTGAACCGTACTTAAATCCCACATTCTGACCTGATCTTTACCTTCGCGTAAAAAAATGGTTGTTGCAACCACATCAGGAATATTCAAGTCCATGACTTCATCCTTCAGTTTGGCAACCACTTCAATAATTTCTTCAGATCTATGCATGGCCAACGCTTTTGCTCTTACCCGTTCTACAGCCAGGTTGATCTGCGCTTCCCTTGTCTGGGCTTCTGCTTTTACCAAATCCAAATACCTTTGGTAGGTTTGGCCAAACTGCAAACTGAATCGTTGTGTAATGTGAATTAAATCGGGTTGAAATTCACGGGGAGTGAACGCATAAAAGAATCCATGCTCAAATATGAAACAGTGTTGAATTTCTTTTTTGGGTAATTTTTCAATCGGTATCTGAATTTTATAATCAGGTGCGTTATTAAGCATTTGATAATAATCCAACAAATCCTCACCCTCCAACACATACTTGTGGAGAGGAACCTGCTCTTTCCAAGCCTTGCGGGCACTTTGAAGCAGAGGATGCCAATTCATATCCAGGCTGCCGATATGCATGTTGACTTCCTCCCCATCCTTACGAGCCGTCCAAAGTTGAATGTTTTCGTTGTCGTGGTTCAGGATGCCGATACCAAAGCGAGTACCTTCATGTACCCCTAAGGCAGTGAGTTCACTGAACATCTTTACTATACACTTCCCTACATCCTCGCTGTTGTGCATGGCCATGGTCTGCGCCCTTACTCTTTCCAACGCTGCTTCAATCTGCGCTTCCCGTGCCTGGGCTTCTGCTTTCTGCAGATCGAGAAAGCGGGTGTAGGCAAATGAAAATACCGATGTAGCCCGCTGCAACAAATCCCAACTTTCCACTGAGATTGCTGCGGGTGAAGCTGCGCCCATAAACCCGTTAGAGAATTTTAGTAAGTGATAGGTACGCTCGGGAATATCGCCACCATAATAGCCATGCAATACAGAAGACTTCTCCGCACAATAGTTGATCCATTCTTTACGGTTTTCACCCTTCATCACAATAGATGCTTTAGTCTCTTTGGAGCGGTGAAACTTTTTCATCTGACGACCGACCCAGGTTTCCTCTAGGCAAAGCGACATGTGGTCGGTGACTAGTTTTTTATTCTTGCCACGGATGTCTTTGATGGCATACCAACACTCGATGGTTTCTTTGTTATCGTCAATAATGTAAATCGAACTCGTCTCTAATTCTTCAACACCCAACACGCCCATTTCATTGCGCAACACCTCGGCCACTTCTACCAGCTCTTCGGGTTTTTGCATGGCCAGCGAACGTGCCCGCACTTTTTCCATGGCTGCTTCCATTTCCAGTTCGCGGGTTTTATTTTCCAGTTCAATCGTGCGCCTTTTAACAGCTTCGCGCAATTGCTGGTTTTCTTTTTTAATCTGTTCAGTTGCAATCGTTTCGTCTTCGTTGGCACGCGTATCAGGTAGTGAGCCGTGCTGGTGTACATACTTCCATCCTGATTTTTCCTTCCGCATTAAAGCGGTAACTCTTAGCTTTGAGTAAAACTGCCACTTGCCTTCAATGTGCACATAGATGTCTGAATTCTCTAACACCATTACACCATTACCAACCGCTTCGAGCTTAATCTTCCGATTTCGCATTTGTGCAACACCCACTACCTGGTGAATTGTTTTTTTGCAGAAGGCTAACCAGGCCTTTTTACTATTGAATTGCTCCCCTTGGGTAGTGCCAATAATTTTAAAATCACTACTCAGGCAAGCTGCATGTGTTTTTAAATCGCCCCGCATATATGCTTCCCAACCGTCATTATACACATTGAGTATTTCTGTATCCAGCTTTTTAGAGATTTTCATTTTTGAATTTTGCAAGGCTCTGCTCTTTTCAAAGGATGCAGTAGCTGATGCCTTGCTTGTGGCTAGCACTTTCTTTTTGGCTGGTGGCAATTTTTTCTTTTTCATCCGGCTGTTGTCAATGCACACAGCATCTTTTCGGTTGCTGAAGGAACAGTGTGCTGTAACTTTAAAGATAAAATTTAATCCCGGTTTCTGGCCTTTCAAAAGGCAATAATTGCTCGAACCCTATCAAAAACTTTACGTATTATTCGTACGCCAAACTTCTATGCTGCAACTCACCCATCTTAAAAAGGCCTACGGCTCGCGTGTTATTCTGGAGATTCCACAACTCAGCATCCCCGATGGAGTCTATTGGATAAAAGGGAACAATGGCTCGGGTAAAACCACGCTGATGAAAATTATCGCAGGCATCAACCCCTTCGAAGGTTCGGTACTACTTAATAGTATTGATCTGATTAAAAATCCCATGACCTACCGGCACCAGGTTTCCTTTGCGGAAGCCGAACCAGTATTTCCGGGGTTTGTTACCGGGTGGGATCTTATTCGTTTTGTGCAAAAGACCCGGCAAGCAAAAGTCGAATCAATTAAATCACTGTTGGATTACTTTGGCATCCAGAGTTTCCTGGGTTACCCTGTCGGCACCTATTCTAGTGGCATGACTAAAAAACTTTCATTGCTGCTCGCCTTTATCGGAGATACAAAACTCATTCTCCTTGACGAGCCATTGATCACCTTGGAAGATAGCTTTCTGCCAACATTATTCTCGCTGATAAAAGAACGACAAATTTCGGGTACTTCTTTTTTGTTAAGCTCACATCAACCTTTTCAGGAAGATCAGTTTAAGCCCGATGGGAAAATTGTGGTGGAAAATCAGACGGCACAATTTGTTGCATCATGAAAGCCATTCTTCATCTGATGATCAAGGCGCTAGTGATGCCCTTCTATAAAAATCACGCAGGACTGTTGTTCTTTGTGTTCTTTCTTATGTTCGGCATTGTAGAGTCCACACAGATTGTATTTTATCATACCTCGTTAATCTATGGAATGTTGAGTTCAGGAATATTCTTAACGGTGGTATTTGTAATCTGGTTGCTCTATCAACTCAAGTCCTTACACTTCTTGCTTAAAACTTCGGGTGACGATTCGTATTCATTTCTAAACTTGCTGGCGCTACTTCCATCAACGCAAAGTTTTTTATATTTTCTTATCATCAGCTTTATTACCCTTTTGCCGGTTTTCCTTTATACGATTGCTATCTATGTGGTTGGCATTCAACAAGGGTTTTATGGCGTGCTGGCTTTGACTTTTGTTTTTCAATTGGCCTTAGGGTTGATGAATGCCTGGGTACTTAATCATTCAATCCGCAAACGCCATGTTGCCCCATTCATTAAAGTGCCCGCCATTATGTTGCCGTATCAACAAACGCAGGTAGGTATTTACGCGGGCTATCTTGTCAAAGAAGAAAAATTAGCACTTCTGCTCAGCAAATTGTTTTCATTAGTGCTGATTTATATTGTAAAGGAAACCTTGGAAGCAGGCGATGACTTTCGTATTGTGGGTATCACATGGTTGTTTGCCTTGCTCTCGCATACCTACCTCGTTCAGAAACTGAAAACGTTTGAAGATCATTCATTAGGTTGGACTCGAAATCTTCCTATCCCGGTTACAAAAACTTTCTTTTCTTACTTGCTTCTATATGCAATGATAATGGTTCCTGAGCTGTTATTTTTAACTGGCAGTATCGGGAGAGGTCTTTCTTTACTACAATTTATCCTGTTACCGGTTTTTTCAAGTGCCTTTCTTGTCGCCATCCATACCTACCTGTTTAAACTCAACCGCGACCCCGATCAATTTTTAACGTATCTCTTTTGGCTATTTCTCGGTTGCTTTATGTTAGTGTTAAGCAAACTTATATGGGTTATGGCTGTAGCTTTATTGGTGATTTCTTCCCACCTCTTCTACAAGAGATTTTTTCAGTATGAACCCATAGCGTAACAAGATAAAAAATTGATAAATTGAAAATCTATAACAACCTGAGTCATGCATAAAGATGAAGCCATAAAAAAATCAATTGCCCGAAACTCTCAAAAAAAGAAAACAGAATCGAATCCACCCGCATCGCAATCCAACCCTGGTAATTTTAAATTATTCATCCAGTTAATGAATGGTGAATATTTAGCTAAAATGGCCCTTACTGTCAGTATCGCACTTTGTATAAGTGTATTCAGCGCGCTTCGACAAAAATATGAAATGACTACATGGGAAACACTCCCCTATCTAATATTGTCATGTACCATAGTAGCATCGCTTTATTTCCTGTACTTCTATGTTCAGTACAGTCCCTATCAGAACTTTTTAAAAAATAGACTTACAGAATCATCCGGTTGGCAGGCCTTTATTTCTTCACGTAGTCAGAAATTTATGAAGGGAAAAAGATTTATTAGAATTATTATGATCGTTCCACCTACAGCCACTGCAAATACACTGCATCATAAAGCTATCTCCGATTTTCTTTTAGATTGGGTGAAGCGCGCTGACCACATTTATGCCGGCACCAAGTGGACAAAAGGAAGGCCCGATTCATTTAAAGTATCGGGGTTTACCATAAACGGCCATATTGGTATAGGCAACGGAATGGCTTTCGTAATTCGTTCTTTATCAAACAATCTAATTTCCTTATTCAAAACAGTAGGTGAAGAAAATCTTTCATTTTCCATTAAGTATGAAAATGAAATAACCTTCGAAGAAGATACCGAGCTCGATTCTATTGATGCTGCAAAAGAACGGGAATATGAACGGAAATTGAGGGAGTAAAAATACCAACATGAAAGCCATCATCCACACGCAATACGGTCCGCCCGAAGTGCTTCAGCTACAAGAGATACCGAAGCCTACACCAAAAACTAATGAAGTACTTATAAAAGTGCATGCCACCACCGTAAACCGAACCGACTGCGGCTTCAGAAGTGCCGAATATTTTATCAGTCGATTTTTTAGTGGGCTGTTCAAGCCCAACAATCAAACCCTGGGTAACGAATTTGCCGGAGAGATTGAAGCCGTGGGTAAAGAAGTTAAAAGTTTTAAACCGGGCGATAAAGTGTTTGGTTATAACGACTCAACCTTTGGTGCTAATGCGCAATACATGGTAATGGCCGAAGGTGCTGCCATCACCACGATGCCCGCATCCATCACCTATGAGGAAGCAGCTCCTATTACGGAAGGCGGACATTACGCCTTATGCGATATCAGGGCTGCTAAAATAACGAGCGGACAAAAAGTATTAGTCAATGGAGCCACAGGGGCAATCGGTTCTGCAGCCGTGCAGTTAATTAATTACTTTGGAGCAGAAGTAACAGCCGTGTGTAATACCCAAAATGTTGACCTGGTGAAATCATTGGGCGCGCATCAGGTAATTGATTACACTCAGCAAGACTTTACAAAATTGGATACCAAATTTGATGTTGTCTTTGATGCCGTAGGAAAAAGTTCTTTCGGAAAATGTAAACCGTTGCTTAAAAAGGGAGGCATTTATATGTCCACCGAACTTGGGTATATGTCGCAAAATCCCTTTCTGGCGCTTATTACTCCGCTGCTGGGAGGTAAAAAGGTATTGTTTCCTCTACCCACCATCAGCAAAAAGGATGTTGAATTCTTAAAGGAACTGGTAGAAACCAAAAAGTTTACACCTGTCATAGATCGATATTATCCACTGGAACAAGTTTTGGAGGCTACCCGCTATGTGGAAACCGGGCAAAAAACAGGAAATGTGGTGATTACGGTTAACCATGACAACTAAGAAGCGGTCAGACTGCTTGCATATTGGCATGTAAATTCTTTAAACTAAACTAAGAATCTATTGTTACTACAGTATGTTCTCATTCTTAAAATCCGACCCCGTCAAAAAGCTGGAAGCCAAACGCAAAAAACTGCTGGAAGAAGCCATGCACGTACAGCGCTCTGGTGATTTGAAATTGTATGCCGTAAAAATGGCTGCCATCGATCAACTCGAAAAAGAAATTGAAGCGCTTCAAGCAGGAAAATAGTTCGGTCATCGACTCTTCTTCCACAGTTTTCTGGTTCAGAAGAGATCTTCGGTTGCAAGACAATGCCGGACTCTTCCATGCGCTGAAGGAAAATAAAGAATTAGTTCCCATCTTTATTTTCGACACCA
Source organism: Cyclobacteriaceae bacterium (assembly GCA_041736555.1). Taxonomy (GTDB): domain Bacteria; phylum Bacteroidota; class Bacteroidia; order Cytophagales; family Cyclobacteriaceae; genus ELB16-189. Next base: position 124,011 of record JBGSTJ010000033.1, on the reverse strand, counting down.
CCATTCTCGACAAGTTAGAAGATAAAGCCGATCGAAGAGTAGAATTCATTCACCACTCACTCTCGGTGATGCAACAGCAACTGGAAGAAGTTGGAAGTTCGATGATTGTCTTTCATGGCGATCCCATTGAAATCTTTAAGTTGTTAAAACTAAAAGCCGTTTACACCAATCATGATTACGAGCCTTATGCAAGAAAGCGTGATGAGCAAGTAAAAAATATTCTCGCAAAATCTGGTGCTGATTTTAAAACCTTCAAAGATCAGGTGATCTTTGAAAAAGCGGAAGTCACCAAAGACGATGGCAAACCCTACACCGTATTCACGCCCTACAGTCGCAAGTGGAAATCGTTGCTCACACCATCACAGCTGAAAAGTTATCCAACTGAAAATCATTTTGATTCATTCAAGAAAATAAAAGCAATTCCTTTACCCTCGATTCAAGATCTTGGATTTGAATCAACCGGTTTACCATTCCCGGAGAGGGTTATAAAACAATCCATTGTAGAGAAATACGATCAGCAAAGAAATTTTCCGGCTATCGAAGGAACAACCAAATTGAGTGTACACTTGCGCTTTGGTACAGTAAGTATTCGCAAGCTGGCGCAACTTGCCCAGAAAAAAAATGAAGTGTGGCTGAACGAACTGATCTGGCGCGATTTCTATCATATGATACTTTGGCATTTTCCGGAAGTAGAGAAAAAAGCTTTCAAATCGGCTTACGATCAAATTCAATGGCGCAACAATGAAAAAGAATTTATAGCCTGGTGCGAAGGCCAAACCGGGTATCCTCTTGTAGATGCTGGTATGCGCGAACTAAACACCACAGGATTTATGCACAACCGCGTGCGGATGATTGTGGCCAGTTTTCTTACGAAACATCTACTCATCGACTGGCGCTGGGGCGAAGCTTACTTCGCAAAGAAATTGTTAGACTTTGATTTAGCCGCCAATAATGGCGGATGGCAATGGGCTGCCAGCTCAGGTTGTGATGCGGCCCCGTACTTCCGCGTATTTAATCCTACCTTACAAACAGAGAAGTTTGATCCCGAATTGAAGTATATAAAAAAATGGGTTCCTGAACAGGGAACGGAAGATTACCCCAAACCGATTGTTGATCACAAAATTGCAAGAGATCGGGTTTTGAAAGTGTATAAAGAAGCATTAAGTAATAGTGAGGCCTAAGACATACGTAGCAAGACATTCAATAAATGAAGATACTCCTCACCGGCTCCACTGGCTACATCGGCAGAAGATTACTTCCTGTTTTATTAGAGGATGGTCACGAGGTAATTTGTCTTGTACGTGATAAGCGTAGATTTGATTGGGATGATTTTTCGAATGCCCATCAAAAGCAAATTACCGTAGTAGAAGGAGATCTGAATCAGGTTGCTTCCTTACATCAAGTACCATCAAATTATGATGCGGCCTATTACCTTGTGCATTCGATGAGTTCATCGTACAAAGACTTTGCAACCATCGAGGCTGAGTCTGCAAAAAACTTTGTTACAATGGTGAATAGGAGCACCGCCAGGCATGTTATTTACCTGAGTGGTATTGTGAATGACTCTGATCTATCCAACCACCTGCTTTCACGAAAAAATGTAGAAGATATCATCATATCCGGCACCGTGCCAGCTACTGTTTTAAGAGCTGCTATCATTATTGGCTCTGGCAGTGCTTCCTTCGAAATCATTCGGGACCTGGTAGAAAAACTTCCCGTGATGATCGCACCCAAGTGGTTAAAAACCCGTTGCCAACCTATTGGCATCCGCAATGTAATTGATTACTTGCATGGTGTGTTAATGAAACCAGATGCATTCAATCTGTCTTTTGACATTGGAGGAGCAGATATTCTTACCTATAAAGAAATGTTGCTCGGATATGCAAAGGTTAGAAACCTTAAAAGATGGATCATCACTGTACCCGTGCTTTCGCCTAAGCTTTCATCATTGTGGTTGTATTTTGTAACCTCCACGTCTTATTCGCTCGCCCGCACGCTGGTAGCCAGCATGAAAAACGAAGTGATCTGCAAAGACACCCGCATTCAACAAATTGTTACGGTAAAAATCCTTCGTTATAACGAAGCATTACAATTAGCCTTTGAAAAAATCAGTCAGAAACATGTGATCTCCAGTTGGAAGGATTCTATTTCATCGGATACAATGAGAAATAACTTTCTGGATAATGTACAGGTTCCGGAACATGGGGTGCTAACGGACAAACGAATAATACCCTTTGAAAGAAATAAAACCGAGGTAGTTGAAAACATCTGGCGCATTGGTGGCGAACAAGGGTGGTACTTCGGCAACTGGCTCTGGCAAATGCGAGGTGTTATCGATAAAATTGCAGGTGGCGTGGGTTTACGAAGAGGTCGAAGAAGTGAAACAGACTTAAAACCTGGCGATGCGCTTGACTTCTGGCGGGTGCTTATCGCTGATAAAGAAAACATGCGATTACTATTATATGCTGAAATGAAATTGCCCGGAGAAGCGTGGCTGGAATTTAAGATCAAAGAGGTGGATGGCAAGAAGACACTAGTTCAGACGGCAACCTTTCAACCGCTCGGCTTGTGGGGTCGGGTATATTGGTATTTAGTACTCCCCTTTCACTGGCTTATCTTCCCCAGGATGGCGAAGGGAATTATAATGGCCAAATGAATTCGGAGAGGCTGTCTCAATAAAAAAACACTTCATCAACAAAGAACCAACCCTTTTGTCCTTTGCCACCATGCCAGGGCGGAAGTTTACTGACTGGCTTTGCGATAATTTTATAATAGAGATGGGTACCCAAATCAAAGGAAACGGCAAGAGCCTCCATTCGCTGTGGTCGGTACCCTAAAGGTTCTTCAACTTTTATTGAGCGGAGTAGTTTTAAATCCTGCACACTGCTTCCACCCCATACTTCTACTTCTGTGGGCGGGAAGACATATCCGCCCAAATTATCAGCATAACTCAGCACAACTTTTGAGAGTGTAGGCGGATTAGTTCCAAAGTCAAAGCCGGCCTCAAAATTATTTTCACGAAACCCCAGCCAGGATGGCTCCTTCAACACATCTGTAAATCCTTTTCGTCCATCGGTTAATGTGCTCGCGCCTTCACCCGGATATTGTTTGTCGGCTGGTTTCAATAATGTAACCGAGCTTGGCTTGTACCCATCTACATAGCAGGTAGCCTCCAACAGCCCGCTGCAATACCAGCCTTCTTTGCAGGCTAGTGCTTTTAGCTTAACAGTTTCATTTACCACGATGGGCTTCGAATAGATTGTATTTGAACTACTATCGGGCATACTTCCATCCAGCGAGTAACGTATCACTACACCGGGCATAGAGTGCTTCAACTGTAGCGCCTCACCGTTTTTCAAAATGCCTTCATTTACCAAAATAGGTTTGCTTAGCTGCAACGTGCTCGAATCATTAAACAAGGTCGAAGTTACCTTTACCTGGGGATATTGATTCTGTAGTGCCACCGCTTCGGTTTCTGATATTTTAGTATTCCAGATAAATAGTTCGCGTAAGGATGGGGCGGAAATGATTGACTGAATCTCATCATTCCCAATAGCAGTACCGGCAAGTGAAACCGATGCAAGCTTGCTCAACGATTTTAATGCTGACAAGCCAGTGCCTTTTACATCTGTGAAATTCAAATTCAGTTTTTCCAGGTTGGGAAATTGACCGATAATTTTGAGTTGCTCATCTGTGATCGGCATTTTGGAAAGATTCAAGATAACAAGTTGTTCTTTTATTTCCTTCAATTCTTCAAGTGAAGAAGATTGAAATGATTCTCGCACAAAAAAATCAGCTTGTAGGGCGGGACTGTTTTGATACAAGGGAAAAATGGTGCGGAACGGAGTATTTAACTTGTCGATAACTTCTTGAGATACCGGTTTGAAAGTGTAGGCTATCTCCTCTTTAATTCTAACAGGTGAATTAACCCGGGCCGAAACCCATTTCCGAATCGTATCAGTTTCTGAATATTCAGCTAGCTTCTTTTCAAAATCTGCACCAGCCTGAATCCAGGCTTCAAGAATAAAAATCTCCTCCGGTGTCAATTGCGTTTTTCCATCAGGCGGCATATGCAAATCATCCTCCATTGGTAAATGAATATATTGAATGAGTCGGCTTGCTCCGGGATTTCCCGCTTCCCACTCCACACCTTCTTCTCCACCCTGTTTAAACTCAGCAACCGATGTCATCACCAACCCACCCTTACTCTTCTTTTCATTGTGACAGCTAAAACATTTTTTCACTAACACCGGCTCCACAGCGAATTTATAAAGCGAAGCAGTTTCTGCCGAGAGTGCTTCTTTCTGTTTGTTCATCAGAGGTTCCAGCACAAAATTTTCACCGTGTGTAATCATGGAACCCGAGTGGCCCGTAAACAACAGAGCCGCTATGGTAATACCAACCCCTGAATAAAATATTACCTTACTTCTTTTTATTGAATTAAAGGCGATCAGAAGAAAGTAACAGAGGAAACTAAGAACAATACCACCTATCTTATGTTGCCAGATACCTTCTTCTCCGTAATCCCCTTGTAAGGAAAGAAACAAACCAAACAAGGCACTTAAGGAAGCGGTAATGGAAATCAGAATCAAACAGAGAAATACAATTCTTTCAAACGATTTTCTTCTAAATTCTTTTCTAAAAAAAAGTAGTACGACCAGAAAAACCAAAACTCCAATGGGTAGATGAAGTATGAGGGGATGTATTCTGCCAACCGCTTGTAGCAAGGCAGGCAACTCAATCCGGTCCTCAAAAAAAAACAGAAATACAAGCAGGACCTGCAGAAACAGAATGATGTTTAAAACTATAACCTTCACTAACTCTATTCTTACTTTTCGCACTTGCTTCACTTTACTTTTAATTTTGAACTCAATCTCTCTAACCTGCCTTCCTCGCTGAACTTTATGAATACAATATACTTTCTTGAAATATTAAGGGCTATCGAGACATAATGCTTTTACTTTAGTGAAGTCCCGTAGGGACTATATATTGGTAAAATCACTAACAACAAAACCATCATAATCCCTTTAGGGATGATATATTCACAGCACCTTTAGTCATGGGCATCATTCCAATGGTTTAAAAATATATCGTTCATCATACTCTATATCAAACTGATTTAAAAGTTCACGATACTCATCTAAAAATGTTTGCCTGGTATGATGAATTTCCTGATTCTCTATGTATTTGATTACATTCGATATCTGGGCCTTACTGTACGAAAACGCTCCAAAACCTGATTGCCATCCAAAATGAGATGAAACAAATTTTTTCTCATTAATCCATTTAGACGAGTTTCCCTTTATATCCTGCATTAAATCAGAAAGTGATTGAGTAGGGCGCATTCCAAAGAATACATGAACATGATCTTCTACACCATTAATAATTAGCAACTTATGCCCATGCTGCTGAATAATTCCCGTTATATATTTGTATAATTCGTCTTTCCAATCTTTTTGTATAACGGATAATCGATACTTTACCGCAAAAACGGCTTGAATATGAATCTGTGTGTATGTGTTGGGCATGCTTTCTAAATTTCTAAAATATTTCGTCCCTACGGGACTCCACAATTAACTTGATTTTTTTTCTACCAAGATGCCGTCCCTAAAGGGACTCCATAATTAATTATTCTTCTTCTACTTCTACCAATATGCCGTCCCTAAAAGGACTTTAACCAATATATCAATTATCCATAGTCCCGTAGGGACGATATATTGGTAATAAACTTGCAACCTCTACAAAAATCCCTTTAGGGATGATATATTTCACCTTCCCCTCAGTCGAGTATAAAACCTTTGGCATCATTCCAACGGATCTAAAATATATCATTCTTCATTTCAAGTTCACTCAAATATCTTACGCCAAAATTCCCTCCACCACTTTACCCGCTACATCAGTAAGCCGATAGCGCCTGCCCAAATGTTTGTAGGTTAATTGTTCATGATTGAGTCCCATCAAATGCATAACTGTAGCATGAAAATCATTTACGTGCACGGGGTCCTTAATAATATTATATCCAAATTCGTCAGATTCTCCGTAGACGATGCCCGGCTTTACACCACCACCTGCCATCCAGATGGTATAACATCGTGGATGATGATCACGGCCATAATTCTCCTTTGATAAATCGCCCTGACAATAATTGGTGCGGCCAAACTCACCTCCCCAGATCACTAACGTTTCATCGAGAAGGCCGCGTTGTTTTAAATCCATGATCAACGCTGCCGTAGAACGATCCACATCTTGTGCCTGCAACGGCATCTCTCCTACCATATTACCATGCTGATCCCAACCCTGATGATATAACTGGACAAAGCGAACACCGGCTTCAGAAAGTTTTCGCGCCAGCAAACAATTGGCTGCATAGGTACCGGGTACCAAACAATCTGCTCCATACATTTTTACAATGCTGTCCGGTTCTTTGGTGAGGTCTGTTAATTCGGGCACTGCAGTCTGCATACGATAAGCCATTTCATATTGCTGCACGCGGGTCTGGATTTCAGGGTCACCAAACTCCTGATAGTTCAGATCATTCAATTGCGCAAGATTGTCAAGCATCTTTCTGCGGTCTGCACGATCACGACCTTCGGGATCTTTCAAGTACAACACCCGTTCTTCACTGCTGCTGAACTGAACACCTTGATGCACGCTGTCGAGAAAACCGTTCGTCCAGAGTTTTGAGTAAACACCCTGACCGTTGCCGCGACCTCGTGATAACAACACACAATAAGCAGGAAGATTTTTATTTTCACTGCCCAACCCATAACTCATCCAGGCACCCATACTGGGACGGTTGCCTTGTTGGGCACCGGTTTGCATAAACGTAAGCGCAGGATCGTGATTGATTGCTTCGGTATGCATCGACTTAACAATGCATAAATCATCAACTACTTTCGCGATGTTAGGGAAAAGCTCGCTCACCCACGCCCCCGACTTTCCATACTGACTGAATTTAAAGTGGGATCCCACCAAAGGAAACTTAGCCTGGCCAGAGGTCATGCCGGTTAAGCGTTGCCCCATGCGGATAGAGGTCGGAAGTTCTTCACCTACCATTTTATTGAGCATGGGTTTGTAATCGAAACTTTCTAACTGCGAGGGAGCTCCGTTTTGAAAAAGATAAATAATGCGTTTTGCCTTGGGGGCAAAATGCGGAAGGCCAAGAGTTTGTGTTGGTCCTTCTGATTTCGAGAACAGATCCGGAATCAGCAAAGAACCCAACGCAACAGAGCCTAACCCCAAACTCACTTTTCCTAAAAAGTGCCTGCGGGTAACATGCAGTCGATGATCAATAAATTCTTTACTCATATTTTTTTTACAGTTGAGGCTGACCAAAAAGTCAAAATATCAATCGAAGTGTCATTCCGGGCTTGACCCGGAATCCCGAAATTGTGCGTACTCCTCGGGATCGCGGCTCACAGGCAGCGATGACAGATTGACTTTTTGGTCAACCCTCCTAATTATGTTTTAGTAATCGCCTCATCCAGATTATAAATCGTTTGTATCACCTGCATCAAAGCAGCTACTGTTATTACATCGTTGATTTTCACATGCGGATACTCTCCAGCTGAGATAAAACTCTTTGCTTTTTCAGGAAATTGTTTAAACCCTGATTTCTCTTCTTCAAAATACTGAAGCAACATTTTTAGCTCATCGCTTTTTGGCTGTCTACACACAATAGACTGAAATGCTTTCCTAATTTTTTCTTCAACACTTGATTGTTCTATCATCAATCGTTCTGCAAACACCCGCGCGGCTTCAAGCATTAACGGTTCGTTTAACATCACCAAGGCTTGCAACGGAGTATTTGTTCTCATTCGAGTTACTTCACATTGATCGCGATTACTGCCGTCAAACACCAGCATACCTGGAGGCGGCACCGTTCGTTTAATGAAGGAGTAAAGTCCCCTGCGATATAATTTCTCCCCATGATCCTGCACGTAACGGGCTAGTACCCCGCGACCAGACGTAGAAGATTCCCAAATACCTTTCGGCTGATATACTTTTACACTGGGGCCACCAATTTCATTCACCAACAAGCCACTACTTGCCAATGCAAGATCACGCACACCTTCAGCGGTTAAACGAGTGCGCGGGCCGCGCGACAATAAAATATTATCGGGGTCCGTGGCTAACTTTTCTTTGCTTATCGCAGAAGACTGTTTATACGTTGAAGAAGTAACTATCTGCTTTATCAATCGCTTTACATCCCAACCGTGGTCTCTGAAATCAACTGCCAGCCAATCGAGTAATTCCGGGTGCGAGGGCATCTCGCCCTGCATCCCAAAGTCGCCACTGGTTTTAACAAGACCTCGGCCAAAAAATTCCTGCCACATGCGGTTAACAAACACCCGCGCTGTCAATGGATTCTTTTTATCAAACAACCACCGCGCAAGTCCTAACCGATTGGTTCCATACAAGGTGGAATCGTAAGGCAAAATATCCGGTGGCAAACCAATGTCCACCACTTCACCGTGGGCATCATACGCACCACGTGTAAGCACATACGTTGGCCTCTTCCACGTTGTATCTTTCATCACCATTACTTCCACCAGGGTGGTATCTTTCTTATTAATAAAAGTGAGGATACTATTAATTTCTTCAGTGGTAATTTTTATTTTCGGAGGATCGGCAAGCGAAGCTAATTGAATATCGCCCACCAATCCTTTTTCAGGAACGCGATTAAAGAATGCAAAAGTCCGGTAATAATCTTTTTGCGAGATAGGATCATACTTATGATCATGGCAATGGGCACACTCAAACGTGAGTGCCAAAAAAGCTTTTCCAAAGGTGTTAGTTCGATCGGTTACATATTCAACTCTGTATTCTTCATCAATAATCCCACCCTCCTGCGTGATTTTATGATTTCGGTTAAATCCCGTGGCCAGTAATTGTTCTTTGGTAGGATTGGGTAATTGGTCGCCAGCTAACTGCCAGGTAACAAACTGATCGTAGGGATAATTTTTATTGAAAGCATGAATCACCCAATCGCGCCACGGCCACATGGTGCGAAGCCCGTCATCCTGATAACCGTGCGAGTCAGCATAACGCGCAACGTCCATCCAATACACGGCCATGCGTTCGCCATACTGAGGTTGTGATAGCAACTCATCAACTATTTTTTCATAGGCATCTTCAGACTGATCTTCCAAGAAACGATTTTGCATTTCGAGAGAAGGCGGCAGCCCGGTAATATCCAGGCTAGCTCTTTTTAATAAGCGCTCGCGGTCAGCCGCTTCATTCGGTTTTAATCCGGAAGCGTCCATTCTTGCCAGTATAAACTGATCAATTTCATTCGATACCCATTGTTCATTCACTCGTGGAAGTAGTGACTTCACCGGAGGTATAAAGGCCCAGTGTGGCTTATACTTCGCACCTTGCTCAATCCATTTTTCAATTAAGTCTATCTCTTTTTTAGTCAGCGATAAATTAGAATTTGGCGGTGGCATTACTAGCGATGTATCCGATGTTGATACCCGTAAGAATACCTCCGATTGGTCGGCATTCCCCGGCACAATAACGTGTGCAGATGGATTATCCTTTAGGGCAGCCAAAGCTCCTTCACGTGTATCCAGTCGTAGGTTTGCTTTGCGCTGATTGGCATCGGGCCCATGGCATTTAAAACACCGGTCGGATAAAATGGGGCGGATGTGAAGGTTGAAGTCTACGGAATCTGAACGGAACGCTGAAGAAGTATTGTCCTGACAACTTGATAAGAAAATTCCTGAGGCCAGGACAAGAAGAATGACGAATCCGATGGCGAACTTCATAGTAGCTGGATAGTTTCTAAAAATGAGAATTTTACATCAGATTTAAAACTCTTATCTGACAGGCGTGCCATTACAATTAATTTAATTTAAGTCCAGAACTCTTTGACTCGTCCGTTGTTTGGAGATTGAATGAAAATTTATAATCTCACCCGCAAGCAATTTCTCCCCATTTCACTACCGGAAGCCTGGGAGTTTTTCTCAACACCAAAGAATCTCTCCAAAATAACACCGGAACATATGGGTTTTAAAATTCTGTACATCTCCGGAGGAGATAAGGCTTATGCCGGGCAAATCATCCGGTATCATGTAAGCATCCTGCCCGGCATTAAGGTCCATTGGGTAACCGAAATTACGCAGGTAAAAGAGCCATCCCATTTTATTGACGAACAACGCTTCGGTCCGTATGCACTCTGGCACCATCAGCACCACTTTAAGGAAGTGCCTGGCGGTGTAGAAATGACAGATGAAGTTAATTATGCAATCCCGCTCGGTTTACTGGGCCGACTAGCCCATGCTCTTTTTGTATGGCGCGAAGTAAATCGTATTTTTGAGCACCGGTTTAAGGTGCTGGAAGAATATTTTAGAAGAGATAAGTAATGGATATGGACTGGACAGTAATTTTAATTTGTGCCTTTATAACCATTGGTACTTTTTTGTTTTGGGAGTTTGTGGCCTGGTTCTCGCACAAGTATATCATGCATGGTTTTTTATGGACGTGGCATAAATCGCACCATACGGTGCATGACCACACAGTCGAAAAAAATGATCTCTTTGCCGTTGTGTTCAGCGTTCCCTCGATTGCGCTGTTTGTTATTTCAACCTCCATTTATCCGAGCCCATACTTGTTTGCTGTAGCCTTGGGCATATTTTGTTATGGATTATTTTATCTCGTTTTTCATGACATCATTGTGCACCAGCGTATTAAATGGAGACCCGCCAAAAGAAGTAAATATTTACAACGCATGATTCATGCACATTATATCCATCATGCAAAACATACCAAAGAAAATTGTGAAGCCTTTGGATTTTTATATGCTCCGAAAAAATTTGAGCCCAAGAATTTCACTATGAAGGAGAAACGACAGGAAACACAGTAGCCTCAAGTAAAAGTCTTAAGAAAATACCTTGGAACAGAAGTACCTTTATCTCGCCATCGATTTCTTCTCGATTCTGTTTCCGTTCTTATTCAGTTTCTATGCTAAATATAATTTCTCGAAGAAGTGGAAATATCTGTGGCTGGCAATTCTTTTGCCTGCCATCTTCTTCGTTGTTTGGGATGAATGGTTCACGCACATGGGCGTGTGGGGTTTTAATCCTCGTTACCTGACAGGCCTATATATTGGCTCCCTCCCGATAGAAGAGATTCTGTTTTTCATCTGCATTCCCTATGCCTGCGTGTTTACCTATGAAGCTGTGAATTATCTGATGAGTTGGCGCATGGATATAAAGCAACAAAATCTAATTACAGATATACTGGCTGCGCTTCTGTTTTTGCTTGGTGTCATTTTCTTCGATCGGTGGTACACCTCAGTAACGTTTATCCTTGCGTCCGCTTTTTTAAACTTACATCGCTGGGTTTGGAAATCAGATTATCTCGGAAAGTTTTATGTAGCTTTTCTTTTTATCCTGATACCCTTTTTCCTTACTAATGGCATTCTCACTGGCACTGGTATTGAAGAACAGGTTGTGTGGTATAACGATGCTGAAAATCTGGGAATCAGAATGCTAACGATTCCTGTGGAAGATACTTTTTATGGGATGCTGTTGTTGTTGATGAATGTTTCCCTATTCGAATACCTGCAAAAAAGAAAGGGGCTCAAAGCCCCCTTACGATAAGATCTTTATATTCATTACGCAGTCTCTAACTCTACAGGCTTAACTTTCTTCTCCTTCCTGATTTTTACGTTTTTAATCTTCTTCAACTCCTTTTTCATTTGAGTTGCCACAACAACAGCCAGTCGTTTCGCTGATTTTTCAATCAGTTTGTTGGATTTCTTTTTTGATTTGGTAATCCCCAGAGCCTGAACGGTTTGGTGCAAAGAATCCACCAAAAGCATCTTAATTTCCTTTTTTCCTTTAACTACTAATTTTTCCATAACCTGTAATTTAGACTTCCAAAATATAAGGTTATGGCTGTATTACCAAGAGGTTAAAAAAACTTAACATTGGAATCTCATTTCCCTTCAATTCGCCTCAAATCAGGGGATTTTCGAAGCAACTCAAACTGACTTTGCACCTCAGCAAGCTTGCCACTAACAATTCCAAACACTTCCAGCTGTTGGTCGGTGGGTGGAGCGTCCGCACTGGCAATTTGACTTTCCTTAGCCATAGCCAATAGCCGTTCCAACACCTGGGGTGGATTGCGAAAAATATCCATACGGGCCCCGGTGGCGTGAACATCATGCAGTTGTGATTCCAATTCATAGATTTTAGCTTCCAAAGCGGGCGCTTTTTTATCTTTCGTCTGGGCAAGCAACTTTGCCCGCATTCTCTCCATCTCATCGATCAGTTTCAAAGTTGTGAGGGTTGCGCTATACAACCGGATACCAAAATTATATTGCTTCAGTATGTCAGCATCGGTGCCTGTTGTATTAGGGTCTTTTACTACCATGAGTGTTTGCTTGTACTCCTTGTTATTCACTTTTAATACAATCGTGTAGATACCCGGATGCACCAACGGAGGAGTTTGACCGGGGCCAATATCCAAATCAAATATGAACAGCTCACGTTCTCCTTTCTCATCCAACTTCACCCACTCTTTGCCTTTTGGTTGTGCTCTCAATTTTGGAAACTCATACGGCTGCAAACGCAAGTCCCACCAGACTCTATTTACACCTGCTTCGTTGGTGCCCTTCATTGTTCTTACCGTTTCATTCCGCGCATTCAGTACAATAATTTCAACCAGTCCTTTTGATTTTTCTTTCAGATAATAATTTATATCAGCCCCATCCGGTGGATTTCTTCCTGACACATAACTATTGTCTGTTTTGATTCCGTTGGTCGATTGAAAACGATACGCTTTTCGATTTGAAAATAAATGTGCTTCTGAGTTCTGAATTTGTTCTGTGAATTCGCGGATCGGGGTAATATCATCCAGAATATAAATACCTCGCCCATAAGTAGCGATTACCAGGTCTTTGAAGTTGCGTTGGATTTCAATTCCAAAAATCGGCACCGGTGGCAAATTATTTTTAAGATGAACCCAGTTTTTACCGTCATCGGGTGAAAAGTAAAGTGACTTCTCCGTTCCTAACCATAACAAACCTTGCTTGTCAGGATCTTCTTTTATCTGATTAACAAAATTTGAATTGTTGGGAGGTAAATTAATTTCCAGTCGTTTCCATGTTGTACCAAAATCAGTGGTCTTATAAACATAGGTACCAAAATCACCTACGTAATGTGCATCGACTGCGATGTAACAAGTAGCGGCATCAAAGTATGATGCATCGATATGTCGGATTGTTCCCCATTGCGGTAAACCAGGAATATTAGCCGAGACGTTGGTCCAGGTTGCACCTCCGTCTTGCGAAACATGCACGAGACCATCATTGCTGCCCGTCCAAAGTACCCCAGCTTTCACAGGTGATTCGGCCATAGAAAAAAGTGTACTCCCATCCCAGGTCATCAGGTTGTCGCTGGCCATGCCGCCAGAATTTTGCTGATGTGATTTATCGTTGGTGGTGAGGTCAGGACTGATCACCTGCCAGCCCTGGCCACCGTTGTTTGTTTCATGCACATACTGGCTGCCAACCCAAACCCTGCCCTTTGTATGTTTCGACAACACCATAGGAAAATTCCAATGCCAACGATATTTGGCATCAGCAGGTGCTGCACCTATTTGTGTTTGTGGCCACACGCGCACATCCCGTGAATGCATCGTAGTAAGATCAAAAATATCGAGCCCACCATCATAACATCCCGACCATACAATATTATTATCGAAGGGATCTGGTTGGGCAAAACCACTTTCACACCCACCTACTCCATGCCATGCTCCCAGCGGAATATTCCAGCCCCCTAAATATCTACTCGGGCCGCGATAAGACCATGCATCCTGTCGGTTGCCATAAACCCAATAAGGAATCCGGTCATCCACGGCAACGTGATACATCTGGGCGATGGGCAAATTAATGTTGCGCCAGGTTTTGCCACCATTGTAGGTCATATTCAAACAGCCATCATGTGCACTTAAAATTCGATTTCCATCTGTGGGATCAAACCACATATCGTGATTATCGCCACCGGGGGCCCACTGATTAAAATCCTTAAGGAACGACTTGCCACCATCCATAGATTTTTTGATCCCAACACAAATGGTATAGACCTCATCTTCATTGGCCGTTGAAACGCGAAGCCGTGTGTAATATCCTGCCCGCTGTCCCATCGAATGATCTTTTTGCATCAGCATCCAACTGTCACCGCCATCATCCGATCTATAAAGTCTTGGTTCTTTATCTTCCACCAATGCATACACCCTCTTGGGATTGGTATATGAAACATCCACCGAAGTTTTCCCGACAGGATGACCCAGGCCACTTTCTAACCCATTTCGCAAAGGCTCCCATGTTTTGCCACCATCTTTACTGCGATAGATACCACTCCCCTCACCACCGCTACTTAAATTCCAGGTACGTATATCTACCTGCCACATGGCCGCGAAAACTGTTTCTGGATTTTTTGGATCGATGCTCATGTCTGAGCATCCTGTGTTTTCGTTAACAAATAAAATGCGCTCCCAGGTTTTTCCTCCATCAATTGTTTTATAAACCCCACGCTCTTGTTGCGGTCCATGCGTGTGACCCATGGAAGCAACATACACCGTGTTTGTATCTGTTGGATGCACAATCACCCTACTGATGCGAAAAGTTTTTTCGAGTCCCATGTTCTTCCAGGTTTTACCTGCATCAGATGTTTTATAAACTCCGTTGCCTACAGCATGGGCAGGACGAATCAAAAACGTTTCACCGGTACCGGCCCAAACTTGTTTACGTGCTGAAGGTGCTATCGCTAATGCACCAATAGAAGAATCTTCTGTGCTATCGAAAACAGATTTCCAGGTAATACCAGCATCTTCCGTTTTCCAGATGCCTCCAGAAGCAGCACCGGAATACGAGACGTTTGGATTGCCGGGCTCGCCCACCACTGAAATCATTCGGTTGCCATCAGGACCAATAAACCGAAAGTTTAGTTTGGAAAAGAGTTTAGGGTCATATGACTGTCCGTGCAAGAATTGAAAAAAACTACTAAGGCAGAGGAATAAAAAAAGCTTTCTCATGGGTATTACATTGGAGAAGTAAATTACCCAAGAGAAAGCAGAATTAATAGCGATCTAATACGAGTCTTACCTGTTTTTGATCAGTGGTCTATTCGTATCGTAAAGAATCGACCGGATTTGCAGCAGCCGCTTTTATGGATTGATAACTTACCGTAAGCCAGGCAATAACAATCGCAACCAATCCACTCAGAACAAATACTAAAGGATTAATCTGGATCCGATAAGCAAATCCATTTAACCAGACATCGGCTACGTACCACGCCAACACCGCTGCCGGTATAAAGGCAATTACCACCAGTTTGGTAAATTCTCCCGACAGTAATATGGAAAGGCTGAATACAGATGCTCCCATTGACTTACGAATACCGATCTCCTTGGTACGTTGCTCTGAAGTAAATGCTGCAAGCGCAAATAACCCGAGCGAAGCGATAAAGATTGCTAACCCGGAGAACACACTGAACAATTGTCCCATACGCTGCTCGGCCCTAAACAAGCGATCAAAATTTTCATCCAGAAAGGAATATTCAAATGGTTCGCTGGCAGACTGTTCCTTCCACAATTTTTCTACGTTGGCGATTAATGTGGTTGGGCTGCCTTCATATCGTATCAACAAGTTATTCGCGTTTTGAGTAAGCAAAATTGATAAGGGTCTTACCTGATCCTTGAAAGATTCAAAATTAAAATTCTTAACTACACCAATGACTTTATATTTATTAAAGGTAGCGCCATTGTTATTATAGAGCACTTCCTCCCCCACAGGATTTTCAAAACCAAATTCTTTTGCCGCTGCTTCATTTAACAAGATGGCCAGTGAATCGGAAGCAAACTCTTTTGAAAAATAACGGCCTGCCGTCAATTCAAATTTGAGAACATCCTGATGGTCATAATCGGCAAAATATACACCCATGATGTGGTCTTGCTCGGATCGGGCTGTCTTAAAAACGGTTGTACTATTTACACCCGGAAAGGTATTATTGGTGTAACTGATTTTAGTAATACCAGTTTGCTGGGCAAGTGCATTACGAAAAGTCTCTTTATTATTACCGAGGCGACCTGCATTGTTTATCACCAACACATTATTCTTATCAATACCAAGATTTTTATTCTGCAAATATTGAATCTGTTGGAAAACCACTACTGTAAAAATGATCAGAAAGATTGAGAGACCGAATTGAAACACGACCAACGCGCTTCGGATACCTTTGCTTTTTGCCCCAGCCCTTACTTTCCCTTTCAATACTTCTACAGCGCTAAACGATGTTAAATAAAATGCAGGGTATATACCCGAAACAATTCCAACAAAAAAAGTAAGTGCAACAATACCCAATATAAACCACGGAGCCTGAAAAGTTTCCATGCCCAATTCCTTCCCTGCCAAAATATTAAAGTAGGGCAACAGCAAATAACAAGCGACCAAAGCAAGTACAACGGCAGCTACGCTATAAAGAATAGATTCAGACATAAACTGACCAACCATTTGCCCTCGCAAGGATCCCAGCGCCTTACGCAATCCTACTTCCTTGGCTCTTCCAGCAGAACGGGCCGTTGAGAGGTTCATGAAATTAATACAGGCAATGACGATGATAAATAATCCAATTCCGCTAAAGAAATATACATACATAATATTTCCACCCGGCTGAAGGTCTCCTTGTGTTGTCGAGTGCAAATGAATATCCTGAACATTGGTAGCAAAATAGCCATAGGCTCCGCCTGCATCCTGCATCTGTTTTAGCGTGGTTCCCATAAATCGCTCCAGTTCCGGACCAATGTATTTTTCAACTAGGGCAATAAACTTTTCTTCTACCTGAGCAACATCGGTACCTGGCTGCGTTTTGAAATAGGTAAACATAAAGTTATTTAACCAAATGCCACCACCTTTCAGATTGTCATCGGATACCGCTGATACCAACATATCATAGTCGAAATGGGAATTGGTAGGCGGATTTTCAGCTACCCCGGTTACCTTGAATGTTTTATTTTCATTTCCAATCACCAACAATCCTCCAACCGGATTGGTATCTCCAAAATACTTGATGGCCATACGTTCGGTAAGCACTACGGTATTGGGTTCTCGTAATACCGTTTTGATATCGCCTTCCCTTAATCGATAACTGAAGAATTCAAAAAAATTAGAGTCAACATAAAAGATGTTCTCTTCTGAAAATATTTTTTCTCCATGGCGCACAACCGGCTGACCAAACATAGTCGCAATGCGCATGGCCGACTCAACTTCTGGAATATCTGCAACCAGCGCTTGCGCCATAGGCGGGCATGTGTTGGATACCCGAATGTCCTGGCCACCAATTTTACCGTGCAGCCCAACCTGATAAATCCGGTCTGCATCCTCATGAAACCTATCGTAGCTCAACTCATGCGACACATACAGTACAATCATCAAACTAGAAGTGATCCCGATGGTCATTCCCAGAATATTGATGGCTGAAAACAATTTGTACTTTAGGATGTTGCGGATCGCAACTCTATAGTAATTTTTCAACATGGCTATATAATTTATAAATTAAGATGCATAGCTAATATGACAGGTTGCATCAAGTCCTTCAAATCAGAGAAGTACAGTTAAGTCTTAGACGCAGGTACTTATAAAATTGTTACAGCCAGCCTAAAGGATATTACTATTCATCCCGAAGTACATGGGCCGGATTTAGATTTGCTGTTTTGTAAATTTTATAACCAATCGACAACACCGAAGCAAAAAACATGATAGCTACGGAAAAGACCAAGGTCATGACCGTGGCTTCCTGATAATAATCCCAAATACTATCCATGAGCATGGCAGACATCCAGGATCCTGCAACAACACCCAGTACAGAAGCGATTGAAAGAATTATTACAAATTCAGTATTGACAACTCTGGAAATATTACCGAATGAGGCGCCCAATACTTTTCGCACGCCAATTTCTTTGAGCTTTTTAATAATATTTAACGAAACCAGTGTAAACAGGCCAGTAGCAGAAAGTAAGAGTGCCACAATTCCAAGAAAAATGAACATTACAACAATGTTATTATTAACGGTATTTGCCTCCACAATACCCTCATCCATAAAACGACCATTATATGTTTTGTTTGGAAACAATTCTTTCCATTTGGCTTCCATAAACTGATTAATGGTGGCCAATTTTTCGGTTGGTACTTTCACCAAAATGTGATTCACTTTATCCTTTGAGCCATATCGCAACATAACAGGCTCCATCTGATCCCAGACTCCGCGGTTGTAGATGTCCTTGATAACACCTACAACGTAAAACTTAACGGTATCCATCCAGACTAACTCAGCTCCAATGGGGCTATTCAACTCTAACTTGCGTGCCAGTCCCTTCGTAATGATTACTGATTCCTTGCGATCCGTTTCTGAATCCTTTTCAAACTCCCTGCCTTCTAGTAAAGTAAGTCCTACCGTATTTAGATAATCGTCACCCACATTCATGATGTCTACTTCAATCTCTTTTCCACCATGTTTGATCGGATCATTGTATGCATTTGAATAAATGTGGTGCTCAGATGCAGCAATGGAAATTATTTCCGGATTCTCCACTAAAACATTACGATATGTTTCGTACTCCGATCGATTGCTGACATAGGTGAAAACCAAACCCTCTTTATTAAATCCTAAATCCAATTCACGCTGAAATTTTGCATTTTCCGTAAAAGCAAAACTGGATACTATAGCGATGAGCGAAATTCCAAACTGTAACGTCAACAAGACTCTGGTAAAATAATTTGTTCCGCCAAATTTCAGTTTACCTTTTAAAATGCTGATGGGTTGAAAGTGACTAACATATAAAGCAGGATATCCTCCGGCCACCAGGCTTGTAAATAATAATGTGATAGCCATGAAAATCAGGAAATCAGGCTTTCCGAAGTAATCCGTTATCAATTTTAGGTCTGGCCACAACTTATTAAAAGCGGGGATCAGTAACGCTTCTGCTATGAGGACACCGAGCAACAATGCAACTAAACATATCAAAGTGGTCTCCCCGATAAACTGAATTATCAAACTCGTACGATTGCTACCCATCACCTTTCTGATTCCGATTTCCTTAAGTCTTCGGGATGATATTGCCACAGCTGTGTTTGTCAGGTTGAAGCAAGCAATCAGCAAAACAAAAATCCCCATCACACCGATGCCCACAACAGCGGCCAGGGGGGAGCTATCACGTGTCCAGACCCCAGGCACTTCATTATAACTATCGTTTACGGCCATGCCCACAAAGGGTTGAAGCTCAAATTGGCGAATGATAAAATCTTCGCGGATCTTATTATTGTTCTCGACATACGGCTTAATGAGTTCCTGAATAGAGGTAACACGATCAGGATTTTTTATCTGGACAAAGAGTGTACTCCTGTATCGCCAGCTATTTTCATTAAAATCAATTGTTTGCTGATCAAATTGATTATCAAAGTGCACATAAGTTTCACTATCAAAACTCGTATTGGGAGGTGGCAGTTTAAATACTCCGATGATGGAATACTCCTTCATTTTTCCACTATTTAATAACTGGGTAATGGGCCGTCCTAATGCCTTTTCAGCACCAAAATATTTCTCTGCGAGTTTCTCACTAATAATTATTTGATTTTTATTGTTCAACGAACCCGAGCCCTCAATAAATTCAAATGTAAACGACTCAAAAAAAGCAGGATCAATAAAGGTCAGTTCACTATTAAAAAGCTCTTCACCAATACGAAAATTTGCGCCTCCGGGTGAATACCGTATCACTGCATCAACCTCTTGAATATTCTGTTTGATTGCATTTCCTAATGCAATCGGCACATATCCAAAAGTTGTCAGGTCGTTTTGAAATTCTCGGACCGAGTTGACCCGATAGATGGTAGGTGCATTGACATGGTAAGAATCGAAGCTCTTGTTATAATCATAGTTAAAATAAGCTACAATACAACACGCAATGGCGATACCCATGCCGAAAATATTAATAAGGATAAAGACCTTATTCTTCGAAAGACTTCGGAGGGTGATAAGCAAGTAGTTTTTGATCATGAGGGCAGATTATAGTGACAAAGACGGATAACAATGCTTAAGGTTGCATGGCGAATCCCAAGAAATATGCCAACCATTTACTGCACTAAGTTATTGTGCAATCTGGTAAGAAAAGAGCTGTTGGCCTTGAACGGTATATTTAAGCATCGTTCAAAAATGTACATGACTGTTCAATTTTGTTCGAACTTCCAGAAAAAGAAATAAGCCCATCCTGAAAACAGAACGGGCTTATATTCTAACCTAAACCTAAACTATGAAGAACGAATCAGGAAAGTGCTTCCCTGAAATCTTAAATCAAATTAAACATGAAACTGCTCTTTGATGTTCTCTGTAACGACTTTTCCATCGAAGAGGTTGATAATCCGATGCGCATAATTTGCATCGTACGGTGAGTGAGTTACCATCACAATGGTAGTACCTTCTTCATTGAGTTGAGATAACAGTTTCATCACTTCCTCGCCATTGGCCGAATCCAAATTTCCTGTAGGTTCATCGGCCAGAATCACTTTGGGTTTTGCTACAATAGCACGCGAGATGGCAACACGCTGCTGCTGACCACCTGATAATTGTTGAGGGAAGTGGTTTCTTCTATGCATGATATTCATGCGTTCCAATACTTCTTCTACCCTTTTCTTACGCTCATCAGAGGGCACCTTCAAATAAAGCAAAGGAAGTTCTACGTTTTCAAATACGGTAAGCTCATCAATAAGGTTAAAGCTCTGAAATACAAAACCAATAGATCCTTTGCGCAATTGTGCGCGTTGGCGTTCAGAATATTTGGCAACTTCATGTTCACCAAAATGATATTCGCCACCCGATGGATTATCGAGCAAACCAAGAATATTTAGCAAGGTGGATTTACCACAACCCGATGGACCCATGATGGCCACAAATTCACCATCCTTAATTTCAAGATTAATATTGTTAAGGGCGGTGGTTTCTACTTCTTCTGTCGTATAGACTTTTTCAAGATTTTTTAGTTTGATCATAACCGGTGCGGTTTAATTGTTAGATGAGGTTAGTGGAGATATAGTTTTAAGGAATTACTTAATTTTTCTTCAAAGGTTACTTTCTTCAAAAATATTATTCTTTGTATTAGACGCCAGTTTTTATAAATAGTTGCATTAATTGAGTATTAACACCTCGTTGTTGCCAAAATTCTCATAGGATGAAGTAATTACCCGATCGCCAGGCTGCAAACCTTCCAGCACTTCAAAATTTTCTGTATTCTTCCGGCCCAGTTTTATATTTCTGCGCACCGCTTTATTATCGCTATCCAAAACAAACACCCAGTTGCCACCCGTGTCTTTATAAAAACCGCCTACAGGCAAGAGCAATTCTTCACTTGCTTGCCCTAGTTCAATACGCAAGCGCAACGATTGTCCTCTCCGTATTCCTTCGGGAGTAGGTCCATCAAAGTCCATATCTACTTCAAATCTTCCGTTCTGAATAGTTGGATAGATATAGTTGATCACCAATCGATAGTCCTTGCCCGCAAAACTTGTTGAAGCCGGCAATCCAACTGAAATTTTTGGTAAGTATAATTCGTCAATGGGCACGCGCACTTTATAACTCCCTACAATATCTACCTGGCCCATACGCTGACCTTGCTGTACGGATTGACCAATCTCCCAATGGGGCGTAGAAAGTTGTCCATCAATAGGAGCCCGAATCACCAGGTTATCCAGAATTTTAGATAAACCATTCAAACTTATCATCATTTTTTGTTCAGACTCAGCTGTAAACTTCAACTGACGAATCCGGTCGATAGAATCATTCTTATACACTTCATACGTGATTCGTTTTCTCTCTAGGTTATATTTGTAGTTTGCCTCCGTTTGTTCAAATTCCTGCTTGGCAATCAATTTCTTTTCATACAGTTGCTTTTGGCGGTTATACTGAGGCTCAAGAATCTGTAACTGGTTTTCAATTAAAGCCAACTGTTGACGTTGATCCAGGTCATTGCGCATAATATTCAACTTGGTCTCGCGCGCCCTGTTAATACTTTCATTGAAGGAAGCTTCTTGCTGCAGCACGGTAAGCTCGCGGTTGAGATTTGTGAGTTCCAGAATAACATCGCCTTGTTTCAGCATCTTACCACTTTCACTTACAATACGTTTTATATTACCGCCTTCAATGGCATCGAGATAAACTGTGCGACTGGGTTCTACTGTACCGGTTTGAGGAATAAATTCTTTAAACTCGCCACGTGCCACTGTGGAAATTGTGAGTTTGTCTTTATCCGTTTTAAAGGTTGATCTGCGATCGGCAAAAATGAATTGATAGGCTATAAAAAATACAAGCAAGGCAATTCCGCCATAGGTTGCAATTCGCTTCAAGGTCCAGGTCTTCTTTGCGATCTTCTTATCCATAGTACTGTTTAAAACTCAGAATGAAATAGTATTTTCTTAAATCCTTCATGCACTTGCCAACAAGCGTGCCAACGGGGTTTAACCGATAAAAGATGCCTTTTCACCGGAATTTGATTTATTTCTAGTTCACATATGAACGAGATTGTCCGATTGCGGACAAGAGTTACTATCTTTGAAATGACTGTTATGCGAATTCATTCAAATAATGCAGATCTCGAGTTAGGTATTAATATTGCCTGCCTGACCGGTAGGCAGGCCACTAGCGGATAGCCAAAAAAACTGAATCCATTTACTATGTCTGAAACCAAACATGGCAAAATCCTGATCGTTGACGACAACGAAGATTTATTGAAAGCTGCAAAAATGTACCTCAAGCGTCATGTTGCGCAGGTAGATATTGAGAAAAACCCGGAAGCCTTGCCTTCCCTGATGGGCAATGAAGATTATGATATCATTTTGCTGGACATGAATTTTACCAAAGATGTGAGCAGTGGCAGTGAAGGATATTATTGGCTGGAAAGAATCTTGAGTATCGATCCATCCGCAGTAGTGGTTTTGATAACAGCGTATGGCGATGTGCAAATGGCAGTCAAAGCCATTAAAGCCGGAGCCACCGATTTTGTTTTAAAACCCTGGGAAAATGAAAAGCTGCTGGCTACTATTTATTCATCCATGCGCTTGCGCGAATCGCGCGATCAGGTGCAAACCCTGAAGAACAAGAATCAGGAAATCAACCAATCCATCAATGAAAAATACAGCGACATCATTGGCCAAAGCCAGGCAATGCAACGTATTTTTCAAACCATTGAACGGGTGGCACAAACGGATGCCAATGTTTTGATTTTAGGAGAAAACGGAACGGGAAAAGAAATGATCGCACGGGCCATTCACCGTAACTCAGCCCGAAAAAATGAATCGTTCGTTGGTGTTGATCTGGGTTCGATCACGGAAACGCTATTTGAAAGCGAATTATTCGGTCATAAGAAAGGTGCGTTTACTGATGCCAAGGAAGACCGTGCCGGTCGGTTTGAATTGGCCAATCAGGGTACACTATTTTTAGATGAAATCGGCAATCTCTCGATGCCGTTACAGGCGAAACTTCTTACTGCCATTCAAAATAAAAAAGTTAGTCGCGTGGGATCCAATAAGGATACACAAATTGATTTGCGATTGATATGCGCCACCAACCTGCCGCTTTACGATATGGTGAAAGAAAACCGGTTTCGTCAGGATTTACTTTATCGTATAAACACAATTGAAATTGAGATTCCCCCTTTGCGGGATCGGATCGAAGATATTCCATTACTGGCTCATCATTTTCTTAAATTTTACGCGGGCAAATACGGAAAGTCCATCACCAAAATCAGTGAAGGCGCCATGACCCGGATGACGAAACATCCCTGGCCAGGCAATATTCGCGAATTACAACATTCTCTGGAGCGCGCAATCATCCTCAGCAACTCTTCAGTATTGCAACCTGAAGATTTCAATTTTTCGGTTCAGTCTCCCAAAGAAAGTGATCAACAAATAAATCTCGATCAATTCAATCTGGATGAAGTTGAAAAACTTCTGATTCGTAAGGTTCTGAAAAAGTATAACGGCAACATCACTCAGGCTGCAGCCGAATTAGGACTCACCCGATCTTCGCTATACCGGAGACTGGAGAAACATGGGCTCTAAATTTGAAAATTTGAAAATGACACAATTTGAGAATTGGTTTTTTTTCAAACTGACCAATCGTGTAAACCCAGTATTTTCAAATCTTCAAATCAACAAATTGACTAATTAGTATGTTTAACGATTTTCGGTTTCGGGTTGCGTTGCGGGTAGTGTTGCTGGGACTTACGGTGTCACTTTTTGTATTCATGGTCAGTAAGCCGAATATGATTTTTGCGGCTGGCCTGATGGCATTCATTATTATTGGGCAATTGGCCGAACTTTTTCGCTTCACTTCACAAACCAATCGCAAGCTTACCCGCTTTCTGGAATCCGTAAAGTACTCTGACTTCATTTCCGGATTTGCCAACGACAATAAGTTAGGAAAGAGCTTCCGCGAGCTGAATACTGCTTTTAATGAAGTATTGGAAGCATTTCGAAAAGCAAGAACAGAAAAAGAAGAACATTGGCAATATCTCAATACGATTGTTCAACAGGTGCGCACGGGTATCCTTTCATTCGATCCGGATGGTCGTGTACAATTGATGAATCCTATTGCCAAACGTTTTGTCGGTATCATCAACATGAAAAATGTGAACGAGCTGAAAGACAGAAACCCCAATTTGTACAAAGCGCTGATGGAGGTGCAGTCTGGAAAAAGTACACTTTATAAATCAGGGAATGAGTTTTTATTGACGTTACAAGCTACCGAACTGCGTATCCGTGGTAATACGGTAAAATTAGTTACGCTACAAAACATTCAAACTGAACTTCAGAAACAAGAACTGGAAGCCTGGCAAAACCTCACCCGTGTATTGCGGCATGAAATCATGAATTCCATTACTCCCATTTCTTCCCTTACCTCCACCTTGCGGGAAATTCTGGATCATGACCTCACAAAAAAAGAGCACCATTATGAGTTAAAAACAGAAGGCGCTGAAGATTTGCGGGAAGGTTTAACAACCATTGAGAGCCGAAGCAAAGGACTTATCAAATTTATTGATGCCTATCGCGAATACACTTCATTGCCACAGCCAAAAATTCAACGCATCCGGGTTGCTGATCTCCTGGAAAAAGTGGCTCAGCTACTAAAACCAGAACTAAAGAAAACAACTATTCAATTCAGATACCAATGCGATTCGGAGTACCTGACCATAGATGCAGATCAGGAAATGATTGAACAGGTTTTAATTAATCTGATCAAGAACGCCATGGAGGCATTGGATCATTCCATCAATGCAAAAATTGAATTAAAAGGAACCTATGCGGATAATCGGGTTCTTATCTCTGTAACTGATAACGGTCCGGGCATCATTCCAGAGGCAATCGAGCGGGTATTTATCCCGTTTTTCACTACTAAGAAAACAGGATCTGGAATTGGTCTTGCGCTCTCACGACAAATCATGCAAATGCACAATGGTTCATTGAGCGTGAAATCAGAACCTGATGTAAGGACTACGTTTACCCTAAGCTTTTGAGGCTTTTGTAATTCGAAATTAGTTATTCAAAAAATCATCCCACTCAGTATGCGAACTATTGTTATCGTTCAGGAAAAGCGCATAGGAAGGCTTATAGGGCTTGCGCTTTAAAATCATTTGGGCTTCATCTGGTGTGAAGTCGCCTTTTTTTGCATTGCACTTTTTACACGCGGTAACCAGGTTCGTCCAGGTGTGGGTGCCACTCCGTGAACTTGGAACAACATGATCCAGGGTTAAATCTCTGCGCGTGCCACAATATTGGCATTCAAAATTATCGCGTTTAAAAACATTCTGACGGGTAAGACTTACACCTTTATAAGGTGCATTTACATACCGGTTTAATCGGATCACGGAAGGCATCGGAAATGATTGGGTAACGGAATTAATCCGATACCCGTTGGCCGGGCGTACGAGTTCACTTTTGTTTAGGTAAACCAATACAAAAGCTCGCTGTACGGAACACACCATCAACGGACTGTCATCTTGATTAAGGACCAAAACCCGATTGTTCATAAAGTGAAAGATAACCCCAAAGTTTGGGTTTATCAAGACAACCAATTCCCAGCCAGTAGTTTAAAAATGGAATTATTCAGGGCAGGGTAAGAATTCGCCTAATCTCAATTAAAGAGTGGGTATAAATTTTCGATTCAGCACGCAAAATTCCCACTTCCATCAGATGATCGATACGCACTCTCCCATTGCAATGAATAATCTTTTGATCGTTCAACACAATGCCAGCATGCATTTCACTCCCAGATTGACCTTTAAAGAAAGCAATATCACCGGCACAACAATCGTCCAGAGAGGTTACTTTTTTTCCTTCTGTAATCTGTCGATCACAATAACGGGGCAACATAAAGCCGGCAATCTTAAATACCATCTGAACAAATCCAGCCGCATCAATTCCAAATGGACTTTTGCCTCCCGCCAGGTAGGGGGCATTTAAATATTTGAGTGCGATTGATTTTAAAAATTCATACTCTCGTTTTTGACCCAGACTTTTAGATTCCCCATTGAAGGCAAATTGTTCTTCCAGTTTAAAGAGCTCTGAATTTGAAATGGGCACAATACTTCCGATGAGAATAGTTAATGGGCTTTTCTTAAAGAGAATACTGCAGGTTAAATCTGTGGTGATTTTAAAATTAGCATGATTGATTTGCTCGAAATATTCGTGTGTAATGCCATGGTGCTGCTCCGCCTGTATCCATCCCTCCGAACCATCAAAATGAATTCGGATAAAAACCCAATCCTTGTGATCGGGAACATTTAATACCTCATAATGATCACCAAACAATAATTGCGTAGTCAAGGGGGCATGTTCTTGCGGGGCATGGCGAACCGAAACCAGAGACAATCTGCAAACTCCATAGCCTAATACGTCCATGCAAAAATGATTAACCGATTTTAATTCTGCTCAATTCCCTTTTTATGTCACGTTCTTTAATCCCTTCGCGCTTATCATGTGTTTTCTTTCCACGAGCCAGGGCAATCTCCAGTTTAGCCAGCCCACGATCATTGATAAAAATACGAATCGGAATTAACGACAACCCTTTTTCCTCCACTTTTGATTCCAGTTTTTTTAACTCCGTTTTCTTTAATAAAAGTTTCCGTTCGCGGGCTGCTTCATGATTATAATGAGTGCCCTGTGCATAAGGCGTGATATTAATACCTCGTGCAAATATTTCACCATTGCTAAAGTAACAATATCCATCTTGTAAATTCACCTTTCCCTCACGGATCGATTTAATTTCGGTTCCACGCAAAGCAATACCCGCAATGTATTTATCCAGTAACTCATACTGAAATGTGGCCTGCTTGTTACGAATATTAATATCGCTCGAAAACCTCTTTTCTGCCATGGGTAAATACCTACTTGTAGGGGTGATTAAACAAACTACTTAACTTTTTCTTCTTGAGCATTTTTTGACCTGTCTTACCCGAGGCAATCAACCGAATTCCACAAACAGCCTCAATGTTACAAATTAACTCATTATTCTGTATGGACTCAACCGTAGCCGTTATGGATACTTCATCTCCTACACGTGCCGGATTTTTATGTTCAATAGTCAGGAAGGTGCCCACGCCCTCTTCATCATCTTCCTTCATTTCAATAAAAAATAATCGTGAGGACCATTCAAAATCCCGCGCCAAAGCAAAAGTAGAATAAACAGGATGCAAAATCTCACCATGAAAAGCTGCCACATCTGCCTCACTGACACGTTTGGTATACACTTTCCTATCGCCTGGGATAAAGATCAATTTCATATTAATCGCCTATAGAAAGGTTTGCCAGTGGAGCAACATCCAACCGACTAAACTTTTTTTCGAGAAACTTATAATGGGCTGCTATGGCAATCATCGCTGCGTTATCGGTGCAATATTGAAAATCAGGAATAAAGGTTCTCCAGGAATATTTTTTGGAATACTCCAGCAAAGTTCTTCGCAATTCGGAGTTGGCAGCAACACCTCCGGCAATCGCAATCTGTTTTATTCCGGTTTCGTCACTTGCCTTTTTTAATTTTTGCATCAACATTCCAATCAAATGCTTTTGTAAGCTGGCGCAAATATCGTTCCGTCTGTTTTCAACAAAGTTGGGATTAATCAACTTCTGATCGCGCAGAAAATATAGGAATGCAGTTTTGATTCCGCTAAACGAAAAATTCAGAGCCGGAATTGACGTATGCGGAAATTGAAAGGCATGGCTGTTACCCAATTGGGCATATTGATCAATTAATGGTCCGCCCGGATAAGGAAACCCCATCATCTTGGCTGCTTTGTCGAATGCCTCGCCCACGGCATCATCACGTGTTTCTCCAATTACGTGCATCCGAAGGAAATCTTCTACTAAAACCAGTTGTGTATGTCCGCCACTTACCGTTAAGCAAAGAAAAGGAAAGGCAGGCTTTAGATCCGAAATAAAATGAGCCAACACATGCGCCTCCATGTGGTTTACTTCAATTAATGGAATGCCCAGCCCCAATGCCATACCTTTTGCAAATGACACCCCCACCAGTAATGAACCTAGCAATCCCGGGCCACGGGTAAAAGCAATTGCATTTAACGAGGCCGTTGAGATACTGGAAGAAGTCAGCGCTTCGTTAACGACATGCAGAATCTGTTGTTGGTGTGCACGGGAAGCCAGCTCGGGCACTACTCCGCCATATTTCTGGTGCACTGTTTGTGAGGCAATTACATTATTAAGTACCTTGCCATGTTGTATAACCGAAGCAGAAGTTTCATCACAGGACGACTCGATGGCAAGAATTACAGGCTGCATTTTTAGCAAATGAAACTGCAAGTTATCAAAATTCGTGTTTTTAAATGGCTCAAGAATATTCTGCTGTACGGAGTCTATTTTGTACTGTTATTTGCGGTATTGAGCTTCGGACTTTTTCAGATCCCACAAGTACAGCAAAATCTGGCCGAGAGGCTTACCTCTAAATTCTCCGAACTTTCAGGCTTCAACATCCGGTATGATCGGCTTTACCTGATTTGGTATGATCGCCTTGAAATTAACGGGCTAACTATTGAAGATCCGGCTCATCATAAGATGATTGAAATAGATCGGCTTCAGATTAATTTCAGTCTTTCAACTCTTTTTCAAAGCAAAGAAATCAATATCGATGGTGTTACCCTTGAACAAGGAAGTGTGAATCTGGTAAAAATCTTTGAAGCAGATTCCACACGTGATTTTAATATTAACCTTTTTATTAACGAAATCAATAAACAACTGTCGTCAGGGCAAGGCCAGGCAGGTTCAGCCAAAGTTAATATCGGTGAAATTGTGATTCACAATACAAATTTCAGATTGGACGACCCGTTAAAAGATTCATTGAAGAATGCCTTTGATTATAATCACATCCTAATTCATATTGACGAAGCGGAGGCGGGTAACTTCAAAGTGATAGGCGATACGATTCAGTTTAAACTGAATACATTGATAGCAGAAGAAAAAAACTGTGGCCTTCCTATCCACAACTTTTCAACCTTCTTCAGAATCTCTCAGACCTCGATGGAGTTTTTAGGCTTAAATGCTAAGGTTGGTGAAAGTCTAATTACGGATACCCTTATTTTTAACTACCAAAGGATGGTAGATATGAATGACTTTAACAATCGAGTTAACATTAAAGCCAAACTCCGTAATACAATACTCAGTCCGCAAGACCTTGTTTTGTTTACTCCCGGAACAAAACCTTTACCCCTACCCATCTATCTCAACGGTACGATTGCAGGAAAAGTCTCTCGCTTCACTTACCAAAATATGGATGTAGTACTGGGCAACACCAAAATGAAAGGGAGCCTTCAAATGGATGGATTGCCTTCCCTCAGTGAAACTTTTATCAATCTGAATGTAAAAGAAGGAGATATCGACATCCATAATCTTGATTTTCTTTTTCCCAATAAAATATTTGAACGGCTGTCGCACCTTGGAAGATTTCGGTTGACGGGAAAATTTACCGGGTTCGTCAATGACTTTGTTGCCAATGGAGATTTCCGCGGGCAGTTTGGGCAAATAAAATCTGATATAAACTTAAAAATAGACACAACGTTTGTAGAACAATCAACCTACAGCGGCAACTTGAATCTGAACAAATTCGATTTGGGTATTTTACTCCGCGACACCATGACATTTCAAAAAGTAACTTTGAATGGAAAAATAAATGGTAAGGGCCTCACCCAGGAAACAGCGGATTTTAGTTTGATTGGAAAAATTAATTCCATTGGAATCCGATTTTACGACTACGTCAATATTGCTACCGATGCCCGGTTTGCCAAGGAACTTTTTAGTGGAGCATTATCCATTAACGACCCTAACTTAAAACTAACCGCGATCGGCTCAATCAATATTCGTCAAGGTCAGGAGCTTATTAACATAGAAGCTCAACTTGACACCTTATTCACAAAACCCATCGGCTTTACCCGCGAGCATGTGTTTCTTAGCGCTTCAGCAAACATTAACACCAAAGGACTTCAATTGGATAGTTTGTTTGGAAAAATACTTTTGCGAAACGCTTACCTTGAATATAAAGACCGATCACTCGCCATAGATTCAATTTCTGTAAATTCATTTCTACAGGACGATATCCGCAACTTACATGTGCGAAGTGCTTTCGCGAGCGCGGATTTAACAGGTGACTTTTTTTACTCTACTTTGTTTCAGGACATTCAGAAGTTGGTGAAAGAGTTTCAGCTTAATGTTAAAAATAACAACGAAGAAACAATGGCCTATTATGCCAGCAAGTCCACCACTACACAACAGTATGAAGCTGATTTTGCCATTACACTATTGGATATTAACCCGCTCCTGGATTTATTTAATCTGGACTTACATCTTTCGAGTGGAACTGCCATAGAAGGTAACTTCTCCAATGGGTATACCTCCCTTCTGCAGGCGTTTACACAAATCGATACAGTTACCTACCAGGGTAAAAACTTCATCAGCAATCAAATTGAGTTTTCCGGTTCTAAGATCCGAGATAGCACAACCGTATTGGCCATGCTTACCATCGACTCTAAAAGGCAAGAGTTTAGCAAAGCTTTTGTTGTTAAGGATTTTTTTTCTGAAGCCATCTGGAATAAAAATCATATCGATTTAAATATTGAATTGGATCAGGAAGGCTCAACAAATTATGTTCGGTTGCAATCGGAAATTGATTTCCTGACAGACAGCACGCGTATAAAGATACTCCCTACAAAATTTCAACTGTTGGATAAAATATGGCTCATCAGTCCACAAAATTATAGCTTAATAAAAAATAAGGAATGGCAAATTCATAATTTGAAATTATTTAATAACGAAGAATCGGTTCTGTTGGAAGGTAGAATCTCGCAGGATCCCGAACAAACGCTGAGTCTGGCTTTAGATAACCTGGATTTAAGTATTTTAAATTCGATTATTACTACCTCCTTGGGTGGTGTAGTTAATGGCCAGGTTGATGTTAAAGATGTTTATCAGGATTTCTTTCTTCAAAATGATATAACCATAAAAGAACTTGTGGTTGATAAGTTCCTGGTGGGTGATCTAACCGGCACCAACATCTGGAACCGTGATAAAAGATTATTTGATATTGAGTTTTTTATCGATCGCCTGGAGAAGAGAACATTAACGGTAAATGGTTATTACAATCCAAAAGAGAAAAGTCCACTTAATCTGACTGCCAAATTAGAGGAGACCAACATCAAATTGATTGAACCCTTTTTACAGGGTATTTTCTCGCAAATGGACGGCAACCTTTCGGGAACGTATGAGATTAACGGCACGTTTGCGCAGCCTCTGATTCAGGGTGAAGGTAAAATCGATCGTGGTCAGATCATGATCGACTATTTACGAACCCTCTATACTTTTGATGGCACACTCGCCATGAATCATAATCAAATCATTTTTAAGGATTTTACCTTGTATGACAGGCTCAAAAACCAAGGTTATCTGGATGGCTACCTCACTCACCGCAACTATACCAAATTCAGAATAAACCTGGACGCGGCCTTTACCAATTTTCAAACCTTGAATACCACATCAAAAGACAATAGCTTGTTTTATGGACAAGCCAACGCAACAGGCAATCTAAACATGTTTGGGCCGCTCTCTAATATGAAAATATCAGCGACTGCCCGTACGTCCAAAGGCACCCGGATATATATCCCCATCAGTGGCTCCGAGTCCGTGGAGAAAAGTGATTTCATCTCGTTCATTCACTTTAATGATACACTTCAAAATATTGCGCAGGAAAAAAAGAAAAAACCTGTATCGCAAGATCCTTCTGGAATTATTCTGGACCTGAACCTGGATATAACTCCGGACGCGTATACAGAAATCATTTTTGATATCAAAGCTGGTGATATTGTTCGTGGATATGGCTACGGTGATATCAAATTGCAAATTGATACCAAGGGGGAGTTTAACATGTTTGGACTTTATGAATTCGAACAGGGTTATTACAATTTTACATTGTTTGACATCATCAATAAAGAATTCAGCATTACCAAAGGCAGTCGCATCAGTTGGTATGGCGACCCTTATGCGGGGGTTCTGAATCTAACGGCAAGTTACCGACAGATGGCTTCCCTGGGACCGATCATCCCCAATCAAACCGAAACGGTTGTCTCCTCCCCTCAGGTTCGCAGAAAATATCCTGTCGAGGTACAGTTAAAATTAGATGGGCCCATGCTTTCGCCCCAAATAGTATTTGATATCGTGGCAAATAATTTACCCGATAATATTACTACCGATGACGGAACGCTGGTTCAACTTGACTTTGCGTTTAAAGCTTTTAAGGCTAAACTCGATGAACAAGAATTGAATCGCCAGGTGTTTAGTTTACTTATTCTGCGAAGGTTTTCACCTCCGGATGCCTTTAGCACCAGTGGTTCTATTTCCAACAGTGTCAGTGAGCTTCTTTCCAATCAATTAAGTTATTGGCTAACGCAGGTAGACCAAAATTTAGAGATTGATTTAGATCTTGGCACGTTGGATAATGAAGCCTTCAATACCTTTCAGTTGAGGCTCTCCTATTCATTTCTGAATGGCCGACTGCGGGTAACGCGCGATGGCACCTTTAATAACGAATACAATCGTTCGGATATAGCCAATATGCTGGGAGATTGGACGGTGGATTACGTTCTTACCGCGGATGGAAAATTTAAGGTAAAAATGTATAGCCGATCCAACTATAGCCAGATTAACAATACACTTGGAACACAAACTGCTGTAACCACCGGTGTGAGCTTGCTACATACCCAGAGCTTTAATCAATTAAAAGATCTCTTGCATATGGCGAGGGATAGAAGGAGAAAAGAAATGCTGGATAATCCTATTAATGAGGACGCGTTACCAGAAGAGGATGGAACACAGTAGTGGATGCTCCTCACACAATTTTAGGTGTAGACTTCAAGGTGCAGCCCTGACGCTCGTGTTCGTTATCATTTCTTTCCCTGGTTTTTCCCAGGTAAATGATTCGTTACCAACGGTCAATCCAATAAGATTAAAGACAGTTATTATTGGATCAGCCGTTGCCTATACCGCAACTATGATTGGCCTCAATTCAGTCTGGTATAGTCAATATGATCGTCAGTCATTTCAATTTTTTAACGATGCCGGTGAGTGGAAGCAAATGGATAAAGTGGGGCATTTCTATTCTGCTTTTCAGATATCTTCCATCGGTTCACGTTCGCTGCAGTGGAGCGGGGTTTCAAAAAAGAAATCTGATCTTGCCGGAGCTATCGCAAGTTTTGCAGTGATGTCTTCCATCGAAGTGCTTGATGGCTTTTCGGAAGGCTATGGCGCTTCGGCAAGTGATCTGCTTGCCAATGCATTAGGTTCGGGTTTTTACCTGGGCCAGCAGGCGCTGTGGAGTGAAACCAGACTCTATCCCAAATTCTCCTTTCATCGCACAGACTATGCCCCACAACGACCTGAGACCTTGGGCTCTGGACTTTTGGAAGAGATGATTAAGGATTACAACGGCCAAACCTATTGGTTATCGGCCGATATCGATAAGTTTATCAGATTTCCAAAGTGGCTTAATATTTCTATGGGCTATGGTGCCGAAGGCATGCTTTATGCCAATGATGAAGATAATCTTGCGAATGGTCTTCATCCATACCGGCAATTTTTTATCGGGGTTGATTTTGATCTCACTGCAATAAAATCGCGGTCCAAAGCGGTGAATACATTGATTTACCTTGCGAACATGATTAAACTGCCAGCCCCCACGCTGGAGTTTTCAAATGGCAAGGTAAAAGGTCACTTCTTTTATTTCTGAACTCTTCCATTAATAGCCTTCCTTTATTAATTTCGAAAACCTAAACCCCAGTCTTATGGACCTAACCGCATTCATGAAAAAATATGCTGATCAAATTGGCGGTCAGTTTACTGAATACGATTCCGATCACTCCATCATTATCGTTCCTGTTTCCGGGAATCGTTTTCAAACGGTTATCGGCACCATCAAGAAAAATGAGCTTTATAACCGAAGTCTTGTTACGCTAAATTCAAAAGTATGCGCGGTAAATTCGCGATTGGATTATAAAATGTTACTGGAGCAATCTGCCTTTTTTAATTACTGTCGTTTTGTGATCTCTGAAAATTATTTGCAGGTTGAATCTGTGACTGCTCTGGACACAATATCGGAAGGAACCATTATAGAGATGCTGCAAGAGGTAGCCAACCTGGCGGACCAATATGAATTAAAGCTCACAGATTCGGATATCCACTAGATTCACCGTCCCATTCTCAGTTTAAGTACGTAAATTTGCATTAATGCAAGCCGGCTTATCGCTCTTTCGTCTTTGACTGAAGGGAGGAAAGTCCGGGCAACAAAGAGCATCGTACTTCCTAACAGGAAGGTCTCTCGCCTTAGGCGAGGGAACAGATAGTGCCACAGAAAACAAACTACTCTCGCCTTAGGCGAGGGAAAAGGTGAAAAGGCGGGGTAAGAGCCCACCGCTTTGATGGTGACATCAAAGGCATGGTAAACCTTACGAGTTGAAAGGCCAAATAGGCCCCGATCAAGAACTGCTCGTTCGAAAGATTGCTTCGGCAATCCATCGGGGTTGGGTAGGCTGCTCGATCCTGATGGCAACGTCAGGGCTAGATAAATGATAGGCACCCTGACGGTTCCGTCAGGGAACAGAACCCGGCTTATAGGCTTGCATTATTTTTATTCTACATCTAAATAATATCAGATCTAAATTTTAAAACCTGTGCCCAAAGTATTACTCATCGAAGACGAAGCGAGCATCCGTGCCGTATTGAAAGACATTCTCAAAGACCAGAAAGAGTTAAAACTGGAAGTAGACGAAGCCAAAGATGGCGCAGAAGGACTTTCGAAACTTGAAAATGATCACTATGATGTTGTGTTCTGCGACATAAAAATGCCAAAGATGGATGGCATGGAAGTATTGCAACAAGCAAAAGCAAAAGGCATTGCCTCCACATTTATTATGATCTCCGCGCATGGCACAACTGAAATTGCTGTGGACGCAACGAAGCTAGGTGCCTACGATTTCCTGCAAAAGCCACCTGACCTCAACAGACTATTAATAACGCTGCGGAATGCGCTTGATAAAAATAGTCTTGTTACGGAAACGAAAACCCTGAAGAAAAAAATATCTCAAAAATTTGAGATCATCGGCAACTCAAAGTCCTTACAAGAAGTAAAGGAAATGATTGAAAAGGTTGCCCCTACGGATGCTCGCGTTCTAATTACCGGGCCCAACGGATCAGGCAAAGAATTGGTAGCGCGCCAACTGCATGAGAAAAGCTCACGCCTCAATGGCCAGTTTGTGGAAGTAAATTGTGCTGCTATTCCATCGGAGCTAATTGAAAGCGAACTATTTGGTCATGAAAAAGGATCATTCACATCGGCCATCAAACAACGCATTGGAAAATTTGAGCAAGCAGAAGGAGGCACAATCTTTCTTGATGAGATTGGGGATATGAGTTTAGCTGCGCAAGCCAAAGTTTTACGTGCCTTACAGGAAAACAAAATAACCCGGGTAGGGGGCGACAAAGATATTTCTGTTAATGTTCGGGTACTTGCTGCCACCAACAAAGACCTTAAAAAGGAAATCACCGAAAATCGCTTTCGTGAAGAT
The DNA here is from genome assembly GCA_041736555.1 of Cyclobacteriaceae bacterium. Lineage (GTDB taxonomy): Bacteria > Bacteroidota > Bacteroidia > Cytophagales > Cyclobacteriaceae > ELB16-189. The sequence continues at coordinate 87,849 of JBGSTJ010000033.1, read as the reverse complement.
TTGTATCATCGTCTTTCAGTAATCGTTGTCAAAGTCCCTTCATTGAATGACCGGACGGATGATATACCCTTGTTAGTCGATAAATTTTTGGATGTTATCGCGGCTGAATATGGATCAAAAAAGAAGGAAATAAAGAAGGAGGCTATCGAGTTACTTCAAAAAAATAACTGGACGGGAAATATCCGGGAATTGAGAAACGTAATAGAAAGGCTTGTAATTATGAGCGAAGGACCAATCGGACCTTCCGAAGTGAAAAAATACCTGTAATTGGATTAAATCCGACTCTCAGATACGTTTTTCTTCACCTCTTTCTTGCTATACGTGGGGCAAGTATACTGGCTGCAAGAGGTCAGAAACGCTAGAAGTGCAACAAAAGCTAAGATTTTCTTCATATTAGTGGCTTTATAAAAAACAAAAATATCAATCTTTTGGATTCCTACAAATTTAATATTTACAAAATGCACTTTGGCGAATAAAACGACTACCCAACTAATAAATTACAACCCCTCACATCAGTATTATCAATCCTTCCAAGTACCTCAAAACTACCATTTTGATCTATCCGGCCTAAATCCTGGGTTTCAATAAAGGCGCAGGAATGGAAATTTGCAAGATCAATAACATTTATCCCCCCCACTTTGCTTTCAACGACCAAAAACGGGTCATTGATATCTCTGACCAGCAACTTCATCCAGGGCGGGCACTGATAGTAACCTCCCCCTTTTGAGTAAGCCTGCGACATAAGTTCTGTCATTCCGTATTCAGATTGTACGGCAGGAATGTTAAACCGTTTGGAGAGAAAAAGGTGTAGCTCTTCCCGTATCCACTCCTTTCTCCTGCCCTTCATTCCACCTGTTTCGAGCACGATACAATCCTTCAAATCCAGCTCATATGCCTCCGCCAGATCAAGCAACGCAAACGAAACTCCCCACAGGATTACTTTTCGATCTGTACCTTTCAGCGTATTCAGCTTGTTTACCAAATCTGCCTGGTTGTGCAAATAGAATCCTGAATGAGCCGATTTGCTTTGCCGAATCAAATGTTCCATCATAGCGATCAGGGACGATCCTGTTCGTTCCAGGTAAGATGGCAGCAATGCTAAGAAGTGAAATTGGTCTGCAGGGCCATAGAACTGTTTAAAGATGTGTTCAGAAAGATTCAGATAAAACGAAAGATCATTAACTGCATGTCGGCTGGTGGCAGTTCCCGTTGTTCCACTGCTTGTAAATTCAATCTGCGGCAGCCATTCTCCGGTTTTTACTTTATGGGATTTAAAAAATCCGATTGGTAAAAAAGGAATCTTATCGATGGAAGTTATTTCCTCTACCGGACACTTTAAATATTGAAGATATTGATTGTAGACAAGGTTATTTTTCGCCTGAAATCGGAATAACCGTAGCGCAATATCCTCAAAGTTCTCTTCGTTTACGGAATACAAAGTGTCCCTAAAACTTTTGAATGTGTCCAAGCGTTGTTTACTTTACGAAGGCTAAAGGTAGAAAATGAGATTGATAAGAGGGCTTCTGTTGTTTTTGATTGTTTCTGTTGGGTTGAGCGCTTGTTTTGATCCACCCGAATACGCAATACAACCACAGATTGAATTTGAAAGCATTGAATTTAAAGAATACGGATCCGGATTCGATGCAGAGGCAGATTCACTGATCCTGGTAATATCCTTTAAGGATGGCGATGGCGATCTGGGATTGGACCCCAGTGAACAAAGTTGTGTAAGTGAAACCGTGTGCTATAATAACAAATTCTACTTTAGAAAATCTGACGGAAATCTAGTTACCTACAAGGATAAAAGAACCGATCCTGACTTTAGCTCTTTACCAGAATTCATTAAACCTTTCAATTGTATCAATTGGGAAGTTCGCAACGATGACAATGTAATTGATACGCTTTATTTTGAATTGAATCCTGACCACTATAACATCACGGTAGATTTTTTAGTAAAGAATCCTTCTAACGGAACATTTGAAGAATTTGATTGGACTAAGGAATTTACGTATCCGAATTGCGGAATTTCCTTTGATGGTAGATTCCCTATTCTTTTCACAGACAAACCAGGCTCACCGCTCGAGGGAAATTTAAAGTACAGCATGGGATCCTTAGGTTTTAAAGCACTGTTCAGCATTAAAACATTAAAGCTCCGAATTCAAATAAAAGATCGCGCTCTTAACAAGAGCAACATAATCGAAACACCTGAGTTTACCCTATAGCTATAGGTCTTAGTAAATCCTGGGATAGCGAAGTGGTTCCGCTTCATTCATTAATGCATACACAGTATCGAACACATCCTCCGGATTAGGTTTAGAAAAATAATCTCCATCCGAGCCATAAGCCGGACGATGTTCTTTTGCTGTGATAGTCCTGGGGGTTGCGTCCAGGTATTGATAGGCTTGTTGAACCTCCAGCACTTGCTGCATCATAAATGCAGTCGCACCACCGGGCACATCTTCATCCGCAAAAATTACCCGATTTGTTTTCTTTACAGATTCCACAATAGTGTGGTTAACATCAAAAGGAAGCAAGGATTGTACATCAATTACCTCGCAGGAAATTCCTGCTGATTCCAGATCACCCGCTGCTTCCATCACAATGCGGCACATTGATCCGTAAGTTACAATGGTTATATCGCTTCCCTCTCTCAACACTTCAGGCGCACCCACAGGCACCGTAAACTCGCCAATATTATCGGGTAATTTCTCTTTCAATCGATACCCATTCAAACATTCGATAATCAAAGCGGGATCATCCGATTGTAACATGGTATTGTAGAATCCCGCAGCTTGTGTCATATCGCGAGGAACCAACACAAGAATTCCACGAATAGCATGCAAAATCATTCCCATAGGAGAACCGGCATGCCAAACACCTTCAAGTCTATGACCACGGGTGCGTATGATTAGTGGTGCCTTCTGACCTCCTTTGGTGCGATACTGAAGACAAGCCAGGTCATCAGACATTATCTGAATGGCATATAGCAGATAATCGAGGTATTGAATCTCTGCAATGGGTCGTAAGCCACGCAGTGCTGCTCCTATGCCTTGACCAATAATTGTACACTCCCGAATTCCGGTATCTGTAACCCGTAGTTCACCGAACTTTTCCTGTAAGCCTGCAAACCCCTGATTAACATCTCCGATCTTACCAACATCTTCTCCAAACGCAAGTACCCGTGGATCACGCTTCAATGCTTCTCTAAAACAAGCTTGCAATACTTCCCGCCCATCCACCAGCGAAGATTTATCAGAGTAAACAGCCTCTATTTTTTCTACTTTACTGGCAGACCATTCTGAAGTGCTGTGCAAAAAAGAACTATACCGATCTTCATTCGCCAGTTCATTCTTATGAATCCACTCTAACAGGTCCAGCCGGGATTGAGACGAATTATCGCGCAATACTCTTATGGCTTTCCGGGCAGCACGCATAGAATCTAACCGAAGCGGATTGATTGTCTTTTTCAGTTCTTTCAAGAGCTTCCCAATCTCAGCATGCTCGGATGTAGCACTTTCTAAGATTTGCTCCAACAACTTTTGATCCTGCTGAATATCTTCATTGAAAGCTTTCCAGGCTAGTTCTTTAGCGGATTTCGCGGTTGCCTTTGCTTCCTTTTCTATGTCAATTAATTCTTCAGGTGACGAAACTCCATTTTCTAAAATCCATTGCCGGAGCTTGCGAATACAATCATGCTCTGTCTCCCAGGCAAGTCTTTCTTTGGGTTTATAGCGTTCATGTGAACCAGAGGTTGAATGACCTTGTGGCTGGGTCATTTCAATAACATGAACAAGTACTGGCACATGCTCTTCCCGGCATATCCTTTCAGCGTTTTCGTAAGTCTGTAGAAGCGCCTGATAATCCCACCCACGGACAGTAAAAATTTCAAATCCTTTTTCCGTACTGGTGCGCTGAAAACCAGCTAATATCTTTGAGATACTTCCTTTGGTTGTCTGGTATTCTTTAGGGACTGAAATTCCATAATCATCATCCCACACAGACATTAGCATCGGCACTTGCAAAACTCCGGCAGCGTTAATCGCTTCGAAAAACATTCCTTCCGAAGTAGACGCATTACCTATGGTACCAAATGCGATTTCATTCCCTTGATTACTTAGATCTTTAAAGCCAGCAAGGGCTGGATTATTCTTAAAAAGTTTGGATGCGTAGGCTAATCCAACCAGTCTCGGCATTTGGCCTGCGGTTGGAGAAATATCAGAACTACTGTTCTTTAATTGAGCCAGATTTTTAAAAGCCCCGGTATCATCAATCATACGCGTTGCAAAATGCCCGTTCATCAGGCGGCCTGCTGAAGCAGGATCTGCTGCTACATCTGGATGTGCATATAACTGCGCGAAATATTCCTTCAACGTAAGTTCGCCAATCGCAAGCATAAATGTTTGATCGCGATAATAGCCTGCGCGATGATCACCGTTACGAAACACTTTGGCCATAGCAAGTTGAGCCAATTCTTTTCCGTCACCGAAAATGCCAAACTTCGCTTTGCCCATAAAGACTTCCTTACGACCCAGGATACTGGCTTCGCGACTTTCACATGCTAACTTATAATCTGCCAGCAGTGCAGAAATCTTTTTTGCGGATAATCCACTAACCATTGTCTTTGATTGGCTCACATTAAATAGGTTGGTGATTGTCAAAAATAGGGAAAAACGAAGGAGGCATCAAAGCAAAAATTTTTACCATAGAAAATACTGCGATTTCACTCAATGTCCGAAGAATCTCACCCAGTCTCCATGGTGTACAGGCGGATAATTTGCTGCCTTTTCATAGAGAAAAATTCCAATTGGTTTGCTATGAATGAAAATGTCTGTGTAATAATAATCGGCATTCATTTCAATTTGAAAGATCTCCTTCTCAATAATTGGGTCGGTTATCTGCATAATTTCAACCACTATTTTATTTTGAGGATTGGTGGACTTAACCGCGCACGGATACTCGCCCAGAGAAAATAATTCATAGCCTGGCAGCCACATACTAAACTGATACACGAGATTTGGATTAAACTGCTTGTACAATCTCATGCCCCGCCTTAACGAGCCGTAAAACGCATAGGTTGATTGGTGATTCATATTCTATCAAAATGTAACAAAACAACTCCCGCAATCGTGTCCGAATGCTATCTTTGCGGTGGTTTTAAGATCCCTCGCGACCCTAAAATCAATATCAAATTGCTAAAATAAAAATCCACTATTATGATAATCGGAGTTCCCAAAGAAATTAAGAATAATGAAAACCGGGTAGCTGTTACCCCCGCAGGCACTCAGGAGTTTGTGCGAAAAGGGCATACCGTATATGTGCAAACCAAAGCTGGCGAAGGCAGTGGCTTTAGTGATGAAGAATACATGGGAGCCGGAGCCAAGATTCTTCCCAAAGCAGAAGATGTATTTAGCATTGCTGAAATGATCATTAAGGTGAAAGAGCCGATTGAACAAGAATATGGTTTGATTAAAAAAGATCAATTGGTATTTACCTATTTCCATTTTGCATCTTACGAACCATTGGCTCATGCCATGATTAAAACGGGGGCTGTGTGTCTGGCTTATGAAACAGTTGAACGTCCTGATAGAAGTTTGCCCTTGCTCATCCCGATGTCAGAAGTAGCGGGCCGCATGGCCATTCAGGAAGGAGCAAAGTATCTTGAGAAACCATTAAAAGGAAGAGGTATATTGCTAGGTGGTGTTCCCGGAGTTATGCCTGCCAAAGTTTTGATCTTGGGTGGTGGTGTGGTAGGAAGCAATGCTGCCAAAATTGCGGCCGGCATGGGTGCTGATGTAATTATTACAGATGTAAACCTCAATCGTCTCCGTTACCTCGATGATGTTATGCCAAAGAATGTGCATACCATGGCGTCTAATGATTATGTTTTACGCGAACTGGTTAAGACACACGATTTAATCGTGGGCGGGGTTTTGATTCCTGGTGCCAAAGCACCCAAGTTAATTACCCGAGATATGCTCAAAACGATGAGACCCGGTACTGTGTTGGTAGATGTTGCAGTCGATCAGGGTGGATGTATTGAAACCTGCAAGCCAACTACACACGAAGATCCTACTTACATCATTGATGATATAGTACACTATTGCGTGGCCAATATGCCGGGAGCTGTGCCATATACATCAACCTTGGCACTTACGAATGCTACCCTACCCTATGCCTTAAAACTTGCCAATATGGGTTGGAAAAAAGCATGCAAAGACCATGAAGATTTGCAAAAGGGATTAAATGTTGTTGGCGGTAAAGTGGTGTACAAGGCGGTAGCCGATTCATTTAATCTTCCGTATGTAGATGTGAAGGAAGTTTTGAATTAAAGAAATATACCTCATGTTATGAAAGCCTCCTGAGCGAGGCTTTTTTCATTTGAACTCAGGAAAGGATTCCAAAAACTTTACTGTCGTGCCAGCTGCCTCCACGGCTTCGAAACAAAACTGAGCCATGCCATTGGTAACTGCCACATAACGTGCACCAATCGTCATGTTATAAACAGCCACTTGATTAAAAGCTTTTTGGGTTAATTTTATTGAAGGAGATTTGCATTCAATCAACATCCATGGTTTTCCCAATCGATTATGGATTACTATATCTGACCTTTTTTGAAGTTTGTTATACGTTAGGCTACTCTCCACCCGAAAAAGTGATTTAGGATATTGAAGATGATGAATCAAATAATGTATAAAATGCTGGCGCACCCACTCTTCCGGGGTTAGTACGATATACTTCTTTCGGATAATGTCAAAAATCCATACTTTGCCTTCCTCTTTCCTCAATGTAGGATTGTATTCAGGAAGATTTAATTTGAACATGCCTAAAAATAGGTAAATAGCTTGTATGAAAACAAAACAGGAAATTGTTGAAAATTGGTTGCCCCGCTACACGGGCCTAAAACTGGATGATTTCGGTAAATATATTCTACTGACCAACTTCGACAATTACGTTAAGAAGTTTGCCGAATGGAATAATGTAGAAGTTCATGGTGCTGATCGTGCCATGCGAAGTGCCACTTTCGGGGGCATTACCATTATCAATTTTGGTATGGGCAGCCCAAATGCAGCCACTATAGTGGATTGCCTTTCGGCCATCAAGCCGGAAGCAGTTTTGTTTTTAGGCAAATGTGGCGGGCTTAAAAAGAAAAATGACCTAGGGGATTTTATTCTTCCTATTGCTGCTATTCGTGGCGAAGGAACTTCCAATGACTATTTTCCTGCCGAGGTGCCAGCGTTACCTGCATTTGCTTTACAAAAAGCTATCTCCACCACCATTCGCGACAACAATCAGGACTATTGGACCGGAACTGTATACACCACCAACCGAAGAGTTTGGGAGTGGGACGAACACTTCAAAGAATATCTTCGAAAGATTCGGGCCATGGCCATTGATATGGAAACAGCCACCATATTCTCGACAGCCTTCTTCAACGAAATTCCCGCAGGCGCGTTGCTGTTGGTGTCTGATCAGCCTATGGTTGTAGATGGTATAAAAACAGAAGCGAGTGATAAAGTAGTAACTACCAGCTATGTTGATCTTCACTTGAAGATAGGAATTGAATCGCTGAAGCAATTAATCAATAATGGGATTACTGTCAAACACCTGCTCTATTAGTACTTTGTTTTTTTCGTATCATCTTACTATCGTGCGTCTTGGCTACACATAAAGCTGCCAGGCCCAGAACAAAAAAAACAATCAGCATTAATACAGAATTTTTCATTCCAAAAAGTTCATCAATGTAGCCAAAGGTAAAAATGCCAATCACAATGGCGATCTTTTCGGTTACATCATAAAAACTAAAAAATGAAGCCGTATCTTTTGTTTCAGGCATCAATTTGCTGTACGTGCTTCGACTAAGAGATTGAATTCCGCCCATCACAAGACCCACCGCAAGTGCCAATCCATAGAAATGAAACTCAACATTGGTACCCGCCTCGCGTTGCAGGGCCACAAAGTATGCTGCCAGACAAACCAGTATCCAGAAAAATACAACTCCCATCAATACCCAAATGTTACCAAGCTTACCCGATAAAAAAGACATTAGCATTGCACCGGGAATGGCAATTAACTGAATCAAAACCACGGTTATTATTAATTTTTTATCCGGCAAACCCAGCACGTGACTGCCAAATAATGTAGCGGCCAGCATAACCGTTTGTACACCCATACTGTAAAGGAAGAAGGCAACCAGAAACCACTTCAATAACTTCATCCGCTTTACCTGGTCCCAAACTTTTTTAAGTTCGATAAAGCCATCCTTCAGTACAGCTTGTAATCGCTTGGCTTGTGGAGGTTTATTATTGGGTAAATAGGCAAAAGTTATTTGTGCAAACCCTATCCACCAAAGGCCCACCAGCAGAAATGTGTAGCGAGGCCCGGAAGTTTGATCTCCCTGGCCAGTGAAATATAGTACGAGTCCAAAACCAACCAGTTGCAACAGAACACTTCCTGCATAACCCATTGAAAACCCGCGCGCGCTTATCCAATCTCTTTCTTCAGGTTCGGCAATCTCAGGAAGATAAGAATTATAAAAGACGAGGCTGCCCACAAAACCAATTGCCGCGAGAATAAAGCACCCCACCCCCAGTAAAACGTTTGGTTGTGGCCCTTTAAACCAAAACAATCCCATGCATGAGATACCTCCCAAATAACAAAAGAACTTCATAAATTTTTTCTTGTTGCCGCGGGAGTCAGCAACGGAAGAAAGAATAGGAAGTAATATCGCAATACTTAGATAGGCGACTGCAAGAGAATAGTCATAAAGTGATGTGTTCTTGAACGTACGTCCAAGCAGCGGAACTGAATTTTCACCAAATGCAGATTTGGTAATTCCCGCAAAATATATGGGAAAGAACGTAGTGGTAATTACCAGGTTGTAAACCGAATTGGCCCAGTCGTACATACACCAGGCATTTATAATTTTCGACTTACTATGAGGGATTGTTAGCGTAGTCATAAAAATAAATAGCCTTCCAGTTTTATTGGAAGGCTATTCATTGAACCATGAATTTGATTATCTATTTTGTTCGTTATCTTCCAATGTCGAGTATAGAATTTTTCGGGCATTGGCCTTCCTTAACTCTGTTTCAACATCAGAAATTATTCCGCGTTTAGCATCCCGATCCACCTTCAATGAAACGGTTAGCTGATCGCGTTCTACTTCTTCAAGTTTTGCTTTCTGCTCATTCACCCAGCGTATGATATCTTTTGTATCGATGAAAACATCATCAGCTTGAATCTTTGGCTCTTTGCCAAACTGCTGTGCCTTAATCGGCTCACCAATATAAAGATTAGTTACTAAAGACTTTCTCATCAACTTTCTGAGCTGGGTAGCCTTTGGAATTTGTTGTTTCACTTCAATAGAAGTCTTCCTCAATTCCGTTGTTACCATGAAGAAAAACAACAACATGAATACCACATCAGGCATGGAGGAAGTTGGAATATTCTGACTGACCTCCGTTTTTTTCTTAAATTTTGCCATATAGCTTTTTTAGTTACCTACTTTAGTAGGATCAGCAATTGATATATTAAGTGGAATACCTGCCCTACCCTTTTCATAAATTGCTTTGTTCTCAGGTACGGACAAGTCTGAGGCTGCATCTCTAAATTTTTGATTAGAAACACCTGCCTGCTCCGCGTATAGATCATAATAGGCACCCTGAATAATGTCAAGAAGTTCTATAAATCTTCTGTGACTAGTACCCCGGTCAGTCTTAAATGAAACAATCGCTTTTTCCGGGCTATCCGAACTTGCCGGGTCTCGACCATTATTTAGTACAAATGTCTTGATCTCTTCTTTTAGATTACGAATATCCTCCCGAGGTTCGCCTTCAATAAGCAAAGCATCGGATGAGTTAATCTGAATCTTAAACATATTTCGCTCCTGAATTTTTACATCTTCAGGAGGGGTTGCCTCCGGTGGTGGAGGTAATGCAATGCTAAGACCCCGATTGTTCGGCATGGTAGTCGTAACCAGAAAGAATGTTAGCAACAAGAAGGCGATATCCGCCATCGATGCATTTGGAATTTCTGGTGTGGAGCGCGCCATTTATTTAAAAACTTTATTTATTTCGGAAACTACTACACCAACAGCAGCAATCACAAAAACGATGTAAAACATCGTTAGTCCTGCGCCAATTAGTTTTGATGAGGAAGCATTAACGCCAGCAGCGGCTGCTTTTGTTGTTACTTCGGAACCGGATAGCACATAGGCAATAATGAAAACCACGGCTAATCCTGCAAATCCCGCCAAAGACTTCACCAGCGCGGCAGGTGCTTTAAGTGCATTAACTAGTGGCAGCAAAATGGCCGCAACCACCGCTACCCCAAAGAATACGTATGCGGCATATAGCCCAAAGTCCATTGCGTTCATATAATTCTTATTTAGATAACTTATGCTTAACCAAAATGTCAACTAGTGTGATAGAGGCATCTTCCATCGCATTAACCAGACTATCAATTTTTGAAACCAGATAATTGTAGAGAGTTTGAAGCACCATACCCACAATCAAACCACCTACGGTAGTGATCAAGGCAGTTTTCATACCACCCGCAACAACCTGAGGAGAAATATCACCGGCTGCTTCAATCGCGTCAAATGCATTCACCATTCCAATTACAGTACCAAAGAATCCAAGCATGGGCCCGAGTGAAATGAACAATGAAACCCAAATTAATCCTCTTTCCAGACGGGCCATTTCCACACCACCATAAGCAACAATTGATTTTTCAACCATTTCGATTCCTTCTGACGATCTCAACAAGCCTTGTGTGAATATAGACGCCACCGGTCCTTTGGTATTCTTGGTAACATCTTTGGCAGCTTCGATGCCACCACGAGCCAGAGCATCTTCAATTTGTGCTAACAACTTCTTTGTGTTTGTTGTTGCCAGGTTTAGGGTAATGATTCTCTCAATAGAAATAGCCAAACCCAAAATCAAACAAATAAGGATTGGCCACATGAAACTTGGACCTCCTTCAATAAACTTCTCTTTAATCTGCTGATGGAAACCTTGTTCTTCTTCTGCCATTGACTCATCTTCGGCAACAGTTTCAATTTCCGCAGGGGCTTGAACTTGTTCTGTCGCAACATCTGTAGAGTCTTGTGCGTAGGTTGGGGAGGCACCAAATGTTAATACCCCCAGAAAAGCGAGAATCGTAAGTAATTTTTTCATGGTTTAAGGTTTAGATAACTTGAAGTGGCCAAATTTAAAGGTTTTGATCAATCCTAAACAAGAAATTGAAAAAAAAACTAAAATTCTATTTGTAGTTTCCTGCTTTCTGCCATAGAATTCAAATTACGTCCGTTAGTCACACAATATTTGATTTTGTTTAGGCCATTTATCCGAACCGTTCTTCCCTAATGAACCTGACCAGCCTTTGTAATAGAAATATTAATCCATTTCTTTGTGGGCTTTTTTGGAGAGGTGTCCGAGTGGTTGAAGGAGCACGCCTGGAAAGTGTGTATACCTGAAAGGGTATCGCGGGTTCGAATCCCGCCCTCTCCGCCAAACTGCGCTAGCCACGCACATTCCTTGCTATAGCTTCGTTTGGCCAGCCTATCATCTTTAAGGTATGTGGTTTGTTTACATTCTTAAAAGTAAAAACTCGGAGTTCTTTTACATTGGCTCCACCAATGATTTAAGTCGAAGGCTTCAGGAACATAATGATCTTAAATCGAAATCAACAAAACCTCACGCACCTTTTGAAATTCAAGCTTATGTGGCTGTGAAAACTGAAAAGAAGGCAAGGGAGCTTGAGCAATATTTCAAAACAGGATCGGGTAAAGCCATACTAAAAAATAGAATCCTTTAGCTGACGAAGCTTCAGCGCAGTCAGCCGCCCTCTCCGCCAAACTGCGCTAGCCACGCTCATCCCTCGCTATTGCTTCGTTTGGCAGGTCAATCCTATTTGTGAAAACATGTAGTTGGTTTACATTCTTAAAAAGCCTAAGCTCGGAGTTCATTTACATAGGCTCTACCAGTGATCTGAATCGAAGGCTTCAAGAACACAATGATTTGAAATCTTTATCAACAAAACCTTACACTCCTAATTGAGATTCAGGCTGATGTGGCAGTAAAAACTGAAACGAAGGCAAGGGAACTTGAGCAATATTTCAATACAGGTTCTGGTAAAGCCGTACTAAAAAAAATAGAACCCATTAGCTGACGAAGCTTCAGCGCAGTCCCCTTCTACAACTTCGCTTGGCAGACCAATTTTAAAAAGGTTGGTTCATTGTTCAACTTATCTCGCCAACCATTGGCTTATTGATTAATTCTCGTGTCTTTTCAACTCCAAACTCACCCAGCAGAATCATTAACTTAGTGACTGCTGCCTCCATCGTCATATCACCACCACTAATTACACCAATTTCTGATAATGACTTGCTGGTTTCATATCTGCCTTGTAGCACCATGCCTCCTGGGCATTGAGAGATATTGAGGATTAAAACGCCTCGTGCAATGGCCTTTTTTAAACTTTCGATAAACCACGGCAAAGACGGTGCATTCCCCGATCCGAAGGTTTCCAGAACAAGTGCCTTTAATCCCACAGTTTGGAGGATAGCGTCTACCATCTGTTTGTTAATGCCTGGATATAATTTCAAAATGGAAATGTTTGAATCAAAATTTTTAAAGCACCCAATTTTCTGATCGCTGAGGTTGCGAATGGCCGCATAGTTATAATCAATCTTAACACCTGCTTTAGCAAGGGAAGGATAATTTTCAGACTTAAATGCATCGAAATGCATACTCTCTACTTTCTTGGAGCGACTTCCTCTCAAAAGTTCATAATCAAAATAAATACAAACTTCGGGCACTACCGGTATGCCCTCTGCTTTTACTGAAGCTATTTCCAGCGCGGTAATAAGATTTTCCCGGGCATCCGACCGTGGTTCACTTATAGGGAGCTGTGCACCTGTAAAAATGACTGGCTTGGCTAAACCGGGCAACATGAAACTAATCGCTGAAGCAGTGAAGGCCATCGTATCCGTGCCGTGTAATACAACGAAGCCATCCTGATCTGAGTAATTTTCAAATATTATCTCCGCTATCATTTGCCAGTGCACCGGTTGTATGTTAGAAGAATCAACAGGTTGGTCAAATGAAATAACTGTAATGTCAAGAAATAAATTGCGAAGTGTGGGCAACTGTTCTAGAATCAATGAGAAATCAAATGGAATCAATACTCCTTCTGAATCATAGGTCATCCCAAAGGTTCCACCCGTATAGATGATCATCACCCGGGATTTAGCTTTTGCCGGCTGTGCCGTATTGATGCTGATTCTTTTGTAACTCATACTTGATTAAATAATCGTAATGCGTTAGCCGTAGTTATGCTCATTAATTCCTCAACCGTTATCTTTTTAAGTTCAGATACCTTTTTCGCAATTAAGGGAATATACTCAGGAGTATTTCTTTTGCCTCGATGCGGCACCGGTGCGAGGTAAGGACTGTCTGTCTCAAGTACAATGTTCTCCAACTCCAGATCTGGAATTACTTGATCAAGACCTCCATTCTTAAAAGTCGAAACTCCACCCAATCCCAAATAAAAACCCATGGATGAGATTTTCTTTGCCTGGTCAAAGGTACCAGAAAAGCAATGAAAGACTCCCTTCAACTTTCCATCCAATAAGGGTGTTAATAATTCAATCGTTTCATCCATGGATTCACGGCAATGAATGACAATGGGTAACTCATCCCTTTTTGCCCAGGCAACTTGTATTCGGAAAGCTTCCTTTTGTTGCTCCCAAAATGTTTTATCCCAATATAAGTCAGTTCCCATTTCGCCTACCGCGGCAAACTTCCTTTTAGAAAGCCATTCTTCAACCCTATAAAGTTCCTGTTCAAAATCCTTTTTCACGGAGCACGGATGAAGTCCCATCATGGCGATGCATTGGGCAGGTCGTTTGGTTTCCAATTCCAGCATGGCATCGATGGAGGTATGATCAACATTGGGCATGTAAATTTTCTTAACGCCTATGTCGGTGCAATGACTCAGCACATCATCTCTATCCAAATCGAATTCGGGCGAATAAATATGAGCGTGTGTATCGATCCAATTATCTGTCATTGTTTCCGTTTAATTTCAAGCAATTCAACAATTGCATTAGGAAGCAAATTAGTCTGCTGTTGGATGCCTTCAAAACCGGTATAGTTCTTTACCTTATTAAGAGCTGAAACTAAATCAAAATCCGACTGGGATTGGCCTAAGGCTATTCGCTTCTTGTGCAACGTTTCGGCCAGGTATTCTTGTTCAGATTGGCCAGGCGTTGGGATAAAGACTACATTTTTTTTTCCTAACCTGACCAGATCCATTATTGTGCTGTACCCACTTCGCGTGATAATGATGTTGGCCTTTTGAATCAGCTCACCTAATTCCCGCGCTGGTAAGTGGTTGATAAATTTAATCCTGGCGTGTTTTCTTTCCGCCCCATTCGGAATTCCCCGAACAAGAATGCCTTTTCCAACATGATTAACCATCTGTCTTTCCAGCATCGATTCTAAAATCTGCCTCTGTGGTTCCGGGCCCGATACCAAGCCAACAATCAGATCCGGATCGACTGAAATATTTTCATTCCGCTCAAATCGTGAGAGCATGCCGATAAAACGAATGTTTAATTTTCCCGGGATTGTAAGTCTGCCTGTAATTTGATCGCTTTCAAAATCAGGTACCCAACATAGATTAAATCGTTTGATGAATTTATGATTAAAGTAATTGATCCCGAAGCTCAACCATGACAACACGGGTGGCATAATAATATTTACCTGATGCGTGATTAGCACCGAAGGAACTTGTGTTGACCAACATCCGTATCGATTATCTGAAATAACAACGTCTACACTTCTTTGGGAAACCAATTTATTTATCTCGTTATGTTCTGCTCTGATTACATGTAGGAATTTTGGAAGTTGTAAAAAGATTTTCAACAAAAAGGGCATTGAGACCGAATAGGAAACGTTGTATGACGGCAACTCCTGAAACTCAAGCAGGGGAAATTCCTGTTTCAGTAATTTAAGTGATTGCCCATTCCCGGCAAGGGTCACCTTACAATTTTGGCTTAACAATTCCTGTATTATCGGTACACACCGTGTGGCATGACCCAGACCCCAATCAAGAACAGCTACTACTACATGCTTTTGTGTGGGCATCCTGCAAAGGTATCAGAACAGGATCCAGCCATCAAAGCGCATTGAAAACAAAACCCAGATTTGAAAAGTGTTCGAGATATCGGGGTAGCGCATAGGTCAGGTTCTTTTCAGCTCTCAAACTATCATGAAATACAACTATAGATCCGGAACGGGTAGCTTGAATAGCGCCTGCCAGACACCTCTCCTTTGACATTGAACTTAGATAATCTTGCGTGAGAACATCCCACATAATAATCTTGTATTTGTCCTTTAATGCTTTGATCTGACCTGTAGTAATACGTCCATACGGGGGACGGAAAAGCGGCAGGCTGCCTGATAAATTCGGCTGAATAGATTGAAATTGGCTTTTGCACAACTCAATATTATCTATATAGTCTTTCGTAGAGTGATTCCAACCCTTTATATGATTGAATGTATGATTACCAATTGCATGGCCGGCCATTGAAAGTTGAGTAAAAATTATCGGATACTTTCGCACGTTATCGCCTATGCAAAAGAAGGTTGCTTTAGCTTTATACTTTTCTAATGCGTCTAAAACAAACTCAGTAGGACCAGATATCGGGCCGTCATCAAACGTGAGAAAAATTTGTTTTTCTTGTGTTGGTATCCTCCAAACCAAATCCGGAAAAAGTGTGGGAAGAAAAAATGGAGTGCGAAAAGGGATCATTTCAAACCTTGAAACTCAAAACTTCGAATAAAATCATTCAACCCGACACGTGAGCATGGTGATATCATCGCGATAGCCATTACGGCCCTTAAAGCCATCGAGATTAACAATGAT
Organism: Cyclobacteriaceae bacterium; assembly: GCA_041736555.1. Lineage (GTDB taxonomy): Bacteria > Bacteroidota > Bacteroidia > Cytophagales > Cyclobacteriaceae > ELB16-189. The sequence continues at coordinate 71,916 of JBGSTJ010000033.1, read as the reverse complement.
ATCCTGGTGAATAGTTTTAATGTCTTTCTGTTTATTCTTCTCAAAATAATCCAATATTGATTGAAGTCCGAATTCCTGACCTGCTTCATTTACAGTTTCTGTAAGCCCATCCGTATACATAAAGAGCGTAAAGTCATCCAGCTCAGTAATAAACCCCTCATTCATAAATGGAAGTGGATTCATTGCTCCTAAAACGGTCGAGCCTTCTTCCAGTAAGCGAACACCGTGCTTCTTGTCCATTAATACAGGTGGATTATGCCCTGCGTTTACATACACCATTGTCTTCAAACTAAGATCATATATGGCTCCAAAAAAAGTAATGAATTTTTCGCCTTTAGTATTTTCAGCAACCTGATAGTTGAGAGCTTCAACAATTTCTTTCAGATTGGGAGTTTGACGCAACAACGTACGCAACGAAGCCTGAAAGTTAGACATCATAAGAGCAGCAGGAATACCCTTGCCACTTACATCCGCCACGCAAATCAAAAATTGATTTTTATTAATGGGTATGTAATCATAATAATCACCACCCACCAGATCGTGTGGCAGGTAACTGGCTTCCATTTTTAGGCGCTCCGTAAAGGGCAGTCTTTCCGGGAATAGAAATTGTTGCACATCGCTGGCAATTTCCAATTCCTTTCTGAAGGCTTCCTGTTCCAGTTGTTTACGGGCCAGCTTCTTGTTCTCGATGGCAACGATAATAATGTTACTGAGTGCCTGAATAAACTTGATACTTTCGTCCCGGTCATGATTGTTATGAATGTTTAAACCACCCACGAAAATTAACGCCAGTGTATCCGATTTATGCGCCACCGGTATCACCATGTCAAATTCATGAAACTCGCACTCTTCAAATTCATCCATGCGATGGATATTTTTGATGAGCTTAAACCGGTCGTCAAGTTTAAGTTTTTGAAAATTAGTTTTTGTACCAAAGTTGACCTTGCAATTCCATACTTCATCCAAAACGAAGAGCCCTAACTTCTTAATATTCATGTTAGAGCGTAAAGTGAAGTTAAAAATCTTGTATAACGATTCCTCGGGAACGTTATTATTGATTGACTGGGTAATTTCTAGCAAGGAATTGAGTTCCAATTCCTTCCGTTCAATCTGCTTCTTTAATTCTATCTCATTCATAGCTTATTCAGAGTAAAAATAAGAATAAATGATCAAGACGCATGCTATTAACAAACTCTTAACGCGAAAGAGAAACTTCGCGATCCTTCCATCGGTAGGTAATAAACCGTGAAGAAATTCCGGTAAAGATCACATAAACAGGGTACACTACTTGCAACACACAAAATGCGAGAATATTAAATCTTAGTTGCAGATATCCGGATACAACCCTAAGAAAAAGTCCTTCCAATAGTAATTTGATGGTGATTAAACCCACAAGGTCGGATACTTTAAATTTGGAAATCAATAATGCCAACATAACTAACCAACTGATTTGCACCAGTAATACAAAAACGGCCAGTGATTTGGCGAAGATCGATTCGTTTGCTTTCCATTTTCCGGCCCACCGCAAACGCTGAGAATAGAATTGCCTGATTGAAATAGCGGGTTGGGTAGCCACCACACATTCCTTTCGAGACGCAAACCTAATAGTGCCCGGAAAACTATGTTCAATTTTTCGCATCAGAAATTCATCGTCACCAGAAGGTATCTCAAAATTGCCTTCGTACCCATGAACAGTCTCAAATACTTGCTTACGGAAAGCGAGATTTGCACCATTACACATTACCGGTGCATTCCATGCTAACAAAGAAATTCCGGAACCCATTACACTGCCAAATTCCAAAGCCTGAAGTTCAGAGAAAAATGTAAAATCCGGTTCAATCTTTACAGCTCCAACAACCATGGTAGTGGTAGTGCCGAATGATGCCATCATTCCTGAGATCCAATGGGGTGATAACTTGCAATCAGCGTCTGTGGTGAATATAATTTCACCTTTAGCCAGTTGAATTCCCTCTGTTAATGCACGCTTTTTACCGATACCGGATGAAAGGGTTGTTTTGATTTTTAGCTCCGGATATTTTCGCTGCAAATCCAGAAGTAAAGTTGATGTTTGATCGGTTGAGTGATCATTAACCAAAATCACTTCGAATTGATTCAGATCATATTGCTGCGTTGCAAGGCTTGTCATCAGCACCGGCAAGGTTTTCTCTTCATTGCGCACAGCAACAACAATGGAAATAAATCTGCTCTCTGTTGCATCCGCAGATTGCCCGATGGCTTCATACCATCCTACCGTTAACAGAATCAGAAAAACAAAATAAAGGCTAAAGATTAGTAGAAGATAAATCAGCATTGCCTGTTTCTCTGTAAGTTTGGGCTGTGAGCAAAGTTGATAAAAAAGTAGTGAAGGAAAAGATAATTCTTGGCCTGGATCCTGGCACCAATGTGATGGGGTATGCTATCATTATCGTGCAATTGAGCAAAGTCACACTTTTGCAGTTTGGCGTAATTCAATTGGGTAAATACGGGGCTCACGAACTAAAGCTAAAAAAGATTTTCGACCGCGTGTTAACGTTGGTCGATGAATTTAACCCGGATGAAGTGGCCCTGGAAGCACCTTTCTTCGGAAAGAATGTTCAATCGATGCTGAAGTTGGGTCGCGCACAAGGTGTAGCCATGGCTGCAGCTCTTTATCGCGAAGTGCCCATTACCGAATACGCACCAAAAAAAGTGAAGCAAGCCGTAACAGGAAATGGAAACGCGTCCAAAGAACAAGTTGCTAAAATGCTGATGCAGATTTTCAGCATTAAAGAAATGCCAAAATTGCTTGACGCTTCGGATGCGTTGGCTGTTGCCGTATGTCATCATTATCAGAATGGGGCGCTTAAAAACAAAAGCAAATCGTGGGAATCCTTTCTGAAGGTTAATCCCGACAAGGTAAAGTCAAAATAATTGTAACAGGGCTGAAACAATTCGTTCTGCGGTCCTTCCATCCCACAACTCAGGAATTGCACCTTGCTTCCACTTTCCTGCATTCAAATTTTTCAGTGCTTCACTAAGGGCCACAAAATTGTCACCAATCATTTCGTTAGTTCCGGTTGTTACGGTTTCAGGCCGTTCGGTATTATTTCTCAATGTAAGGCAAGGAACCCCCAGCACAGTGGTCTCTTCCTGCACGCCACCTGAATCTGTAATCACTGCCTTCGATTCTTTAATTAAGTAGATGAATTCAAGATAGCTGAGAGGATCGCAGGCAATGATATTGCGTGGTTTGTCAACCAATTTGGAGAAGTTTTTTTGTGTGCGTGGATGAACCGGAAAAATAACCGGTAACCCAACCGCATCAATTACTTTCATCCAGTTACCAAACTTATCAGCATCATCCACATTGGAGGGCCGGTGTAGGGTCAATACAATGTAGTCTTTTGATTTCACCTTCCACTCCCCCCACCTTTCAGGCTTTTTTGTTTTCGGCAATTGAGTTAACAGCGTGTCAATCATTGTATTGCCCACAAAAAAAATCTGTTCCTCCCCTACACCACCTTTGCGCAGGTTATGGTTGGCAACAGCTGAGGTTGTAAAGAAATAATCGGCCAGCGAGTCGGTCACAATCCGGTTGATTTCCTCCGGCATAGCCATATCAAAGGAACGAATGCCACCTTCCACATGAGCTACTTTTGTATTGAGCTTTTTGGCCACAATTGTACAGGCCATGGTGGAGGTAACATCACCCACTACAACAACCAAATCTGTAGGATTTGTTATTAGATCTTTTTCAAACTCAACCATTATGCGGGCAGTTTGCTCGGCTTGCGTGCCCGACCCAGCCCCCAGATTAACATGGGGTTCAGGAATTTCGAGTTGCTCAAAGAAGATTTTACTAAGCTTGTCATCGTAGTGTTGCCCTGTATGAACGAGACGATAATCAATAACTTTACCCGATTGCTGGGCATTTTCAATAGCCCTGATGATGGGGGCAATTTTCATAAAGTTGGGCCGGGCCCCTGCAATCAGTGTTATTTTCATAGTTGCGTGATTCGGGTGGCAAAATTCTCTTTCTTTGCGATAAATTAAAACTTTACGAGTGCAAAAAAAGATTTTAATGCTCTTGAATGCTCCTTATCCGGCCGACATCCGGGTTAAAAAGGAAACTGAAGCATTAATAAAAGCAGGCTTTGAAATCCATTTGTTGTGTTTGCGAAAAAAGGGGCAAGAAGCTATGCAGGCAGTAGAAGGGATAAAAGTCCATCGCATTGATGCCGGTAAAAACAATTATCAACTTGCTTTTTGGGATGTGATCATGTCTTTACTATTCGTACATCCCGTTTTCAAATCGGCAATTAAAAAATTACATCGCACCGAAAAGTTCGATTACGTTCACATTCATGACCTGCCCCTGGTGGGAACAGCGTTACATTTACGGGCAGAATCTGGTTTTAAGGTAATCGCAGATATGCACGAAAATTACCCGGAAGCCTTACGCACCTGGTTTACGTGGAAGAAGAATCCGATAGTTCGTATTAAGAACTCTCTCTTCATGAATCCTGAACGCTGGACAAAATTTGAAAAAAAAGCATGCCTCGAAAGCGATCACATCATTGCTGTAGTTGATGAAATGAAGCAACGGCTAATTAATGAGCACAATGCAGATGAAAATAAAATTACTGTTATCACAAACTCAGAAGACCAGGCGTTTATCAGGCAGGCTTTAGATACTTCCGTTTACAGTTCATTAAGAGACAAATTCATTATAACGTATTCAGGTGGCATCGGACCACATCGTGGGGTGGATGTCGCTATCGAGGGAATGCAATACCTGAAAGATCAGCCACAGATTCAACTTGCTGTTGTTGGATTTGGTAGCGCCTCGGTAATGAACAGTCTTCAAAAATTAGTGCGCAGCCACAGTTTGCAAAATGTTCACTTCTTTGGGTATCAGCCTTTTTCTAAATTTTATTCTTATATGTCGTTGGCCGATGTGAATGTTATTCCTCACCAATCCAATGGACATACGGATAACACGGTGCCGCACAAACTTTTTCAGGGTATGATGACCGGTAAGCCTCTGTTGGTAAGTTCCAGTACGCCTTTAAAAAGATTGGTTGAAAAATATCAATCTGGTTTGGTGTTCGAGGCCGGTAACAGCCGCGACTTTGCTGAGAAAGTTCTTATGCTGTATAATGATTCTTCATTAAGCAAAAAGTTGGGGAACAACGGTAAACGTGTTACCCTAGAAGAAGACATTAATTGGGAGCACGATCAGAAGAAGTTGATTAATCTTTATCAAATGTTATAAATGGACTCTACTGATTTATATGATCTGAAGAATAAAACCTTACGGACGCGGTATGAAAAAACACTTCGTTTTATTAAGCAAAGTTTGCCAGCTGGAAAATCGATTCTGGATATTGGGGTGGAAAATCCGTTTTCAAAAATTATGATGCAGGAAGGCTATCAGGTAATCAATACAACAGGTGAAGACCTTGATGATCATCCGGAAAGTGTTTCATCACAGATAACCGATGCAGCTACTGCCTTTGAAATTTTTGAACACTTATTAAATCCTCTGGGCGTGCTCCGGGCTATTCCCGCGAATCATCTTTTTGCAAGCATTCCACTTTCACTCTGGTTTACGAAAGCGTATCGCCATAAAACAAATCCGTGGGACAGGCACTATCATGAATTTGAAGACTGGCAATTTGATTGGCTGTTAGAGAAAGCTGGATGGAAAATTATCCGCAAAGAAAAATGGACTTCATCTGTTGGTGTGTTTGGTGTGAGGCCAATGCTTCGATTATTTACACCGAGATATTACATCGTTGAAGCGAAACGGTAATTTCCTCTCTCGATTAAACTTGTAAAAAAAATTGATTTTAGCTGATCCGCAGCTTTAATCAATTTCCGAATTGCTCATTTCAAGAGTTACTTTGTGCGGATCATAATCGAAAAAAGTTATAACTTTCATAGATTATGATCCACCGAATACTTGAAAAAACCATAAAAGCCCATTTGGGGTCAAGAAAGGCAGTCATCTTAATCGGGCCCAGGCAAGTCGGAAAGACAACTCTTTTAGAAAAATTGGCCAAATCTCACTTCAAAAGGGCACTTATCATTAACTGCGATGAGCCTGATATGCGTGCCTGGCTACAAAACAAAACATCGAGCGAGCTAAAAACACTGATTGGTGCTCATGAACTGGTAATCATAGATGAAGCCCAACGGGTAAAAAATATCGGCATCAGTTTAAAATTAATTATTGATCAAATTGAAAATGTTCAACTAATAGTTTCGGGGTCTTCAGCATTAGAGTTAGCCAATGAGATCAACGAGCCTTTAACCGGAAGAAAATGGGAATTCATTATGTATCCACTTTCCGTTCAGGAAATGATCGGTCATCATTCAGCGCTGGAAGAAAAGAGACAATTAAGTAATCGACTTATTTTCGGAATGTATCCCGATGTAATCAATCATCCAGGTAGAGAAAAAGAAGTCTTAAAGAATCTGACCGACAGTTATCTATATAAAGATCTATTTTCTTTTCGGGACGTACGAAAACCTGAAGTAATTGAAAAAATTCTTCAAGCCTTGAGTCTGCAAATTGGTTCAGAGGTTAGTTATAATGAACTTGCTGATCTGGTTAAATCTGACCCTATGACCGTAAGTAGATACATCGATTTATTGGAAAAAACCATGGTAGTTTATAGGCTTCCTTCGTTTAGCAGAAATCTTAGAAATGAGTTAAAGAAAAGCCGTAAGATATATTTCTATGACAATGGTGTTCGCAATGCCATTATTGCCAATTTTCAGCCGCTTGAGTTGCGTAAAGATACAGGTGCGCTGTGGGAAAATTTTCTTCTTAGCGAACGGCTAAAATTTGTTCAATACAATAATATTTGGTGCAACCGGTTTTTTTGGAGAACAAAACAACAACAGGAAATTGATTACATCGAAGATCGCGATGGTAAACTTTTCACATTTGAATTTAAGTGGGGTACGAATAAAACTGCAAAGCCATCAGTAACGTTCACAAAGGCTTATCCTGAAAGTGAATTTTCTCTAATCACACCAGATAACTACCAAAACTTTATCTCCTAGATGGGTATCGTAATTCGCCAAAGTATTTATTCGTCTATCATTTCTTATGCGGGTGTAGTTATTGGCTATGTCAATCTACTGTACCTGTATCCAAAATACTTATTGCCTGAACAGATAGGGTTATTCCGAACTATACAAGATGCCGCGATACTTTTCACCCCGTTCGCACAGTTCGGTCTCACTCAAAGTATTTTCCGGTTTTATCCACAACTCGTCAAAGATCAAAAATCTTCGCACACGTTTATTACACTAATGGCACTGATGGTGTTGGCCGGGTTTGCCGCTTTCTTTCTCATCTTTAAATTTTTTGAAACCCCGCTCCTCGCTTATTTTCAGGACAACGCTAAAGAAATTATTCAATATATCTCCTTAATACTTTGGCTCACACTGGTGTTGGTGATGATTGCCGTTCTCGAAGCTTTTTCCCGTTCACTTTTAAAAACTGTTGTCCCCAATCTGTTGCGGGAAGTAATGGCGCGCTTATTTCTTTCGGTATTGGTGCTTCTTTATTTCGGTGATGTCATAACCTTTAATCAGTTTATCATTGGATCTGTGCTTGGTTATTTACTCTGGCTATTCATATTATTATTTTACCTATGGCAACAAGGTGAAATAACACTACAAACTAATTTCAATATCCTGGATAAAACCAAATTTCCAGAGTTATTCAAGTATAGTCTCTTAAGCTTTGCCGGGATGGCTGGAATGATACTCATAGGAAAAATTGACAGCATGATGGTTTCCGCCATGTTAGGATTTAGTATGAATGCTATTTATACTACTTCGTTTTATATGGCTACTGTAATCGAAATTCCGAAACGGGCGTTAAGCCAGATTGCGATGCCCTTGATCTCGCGAGCTTTCGAGCGCAATGATTTATCGGAAGTTGCCTCGCTTTATCGCAAAACTTCAATCAATCAATTTATTATTGGATCCCTTTTAGTAATTGGCGTATGGAGTAATCTTGACAATCTATTTACCCTGATGCCCAACGGATCGCATTATGGCGCAGGAAAATGGGTGGTGATCATTATTGGTGGTGCCAAACTTTTTGATATGTTGTTTGGTCCCAGTAGTGAGATTATCGTGCTCTCCAAATATTATAAATTCAACATCGTTCTGATATTAATTCTCGCTGCTTTGATTATTATTTCAAATAATATTTTGATACCACGATTTGGGATTGAAGGAGCAGCTTGGGGGGCGGCCTTTGCCATGGTTGCTTTTAACGCAACCAAATATGTTTTTATCTATATGAAATATAAAATTCAGCCATTTGATATAGCTACCGTGAAAGTGATTGTTATTGCATCCATCACGATGTTTATCAGTGCTGTTTTATTTAAAGCCGACAGTACAATTTTGGATATTATTTTCAGGTCGAGCGTGATTACGTTGGTCTTTTCAACACTAATATTAGTTGCAAAAGTTTCTACCGAGGCTAATGAATTATTTAGAAAAGGACTTCAACTGGTAATCAGGAAGTAATCTCACAAAAGATATTAAATCAACAAGAAACTATAGTTGCTCCAAAATAGAAATCAGCTTATCCGTTAAGAGCTTTCTGGAATACATGTGAATGTTGTTACTTTCATGAACCTTACCTGATTTCCATCGCTCATAATATTTCTTTACCTGCAACTTAATTCCCTCCGCATCAATCCTGTCTTTGATTACACCAGCCCTGGTTTGTCGCAAGATCTCGGCTGCATCTCCATCCACAGCTCCAACTCCCAAGATCGGCTTTCCGGAAGCCAGGTATTCAAATAATTTTCCAGGCAAATTACCAACTGCTATTGACTGATGCGCCAGCACAAGTAACAACACATCGGTCTTACCGTATACGTTGAGTAATTCATTATGGGGAATATGATTTCTGAACTGCACGATCTGCTTGAGTATAGTATCCTGTTCAACAAACAATCGAAAAGAACTATTGACCGAACCCACAAACTCGATAACAATATCAGCACGGAAATTCTCATTCTCCAGATAAAGTTCTTTGATGGCTTGCATAATCGGTCGTGGATCCCTCAATTCATCCATACCCCCAATATGTCGGATTGTAAATTTTGTTGTTCGGCCATGATCAATATCTACAAAATCATCTTCATCAAAGCCATTGGTAATTAACTCAACGTGGTTCGCTCCCAACGCTTTAAACCGCTCAACATAAAAAGGTGTAACGGTAAGCACTACATCAGATCTTTGCAATACCTTACGTTCCTGCGATACGTGCATTTTTCGTGCAATCGCGGTCAATGAAAATGTATCCAGTAAATCCCATTCGCTCCAAGGATCCCTGAAATCTGCAATCCAGCGTAGAGCTGGATTCCAATGCTTTAATCGTAAACCGATTAAATGCACACTATGTGGTGGACCCGTTGTGATAATCTTGTCAATCTGATTTCGAATAACAAAATCATGTAAGTAGTTTGCCGATGGTTTTATCCAGCATACACGAGCATCGGGTATAAAAAAATTGCCACGAATCCAGCCACTGACACGTTTAATAAAAGACTTCTTATCAGTAGAAACAAAATCAGTTTGCTGAAGATTCTTACTTCCGAATAAGGATGCTATTTTGAAAAATAATTGATAGGGCTCCCAAATAGGAAACTTAACAACCTCAACAGAATCGGGTATATCTTTCAACAAGGAATGATCATGGATGGTGTAGGATGGATTCTCTGGAGTAAACACATAAGGCTCCCACCCAGCCCTAACCAGGTACTTTACAAACTTTAGCCATCGCTGCACACCGCTCCCGCCTGACGGGGGCCAATAGTAAGTGATGATGAGCACGCGCTTTTTCATTGGACAGTAAAAGTAAGAAGTGGGCAATATGCAGTAAGCAAAACTTACAAATTTTTATGATCAATATACTGGATGACTTGATCAACTTGATCAGGTTGGAACCACTTGATTTGTTGATCCTTTTTAAACCACGTGAGTTGTCGCTTTGCATACCTGCGGGAGTTTCTTTTCAACAACCGAATGGCTTCCTCCTTATCATATTGTCCTTCAAGGCATCCAAAAATTTCACGATAGCCCACCGTTTGCAACGCATTTAATACTCTTTGTGGATAAAACTTATCCGCCTCCTTAAATAAACCCATCTCAATCATCCGATCCATGCGGCTGTCAATTCGTTCATAAAGTTCCTCGCGGTTGACCTCCAACCCAATTTTTATAACCTCAAACGAATGCTCTATCTTTTTTCTTTTCCTGAGTTGCTTCACAGGAATATTTGCAACACGATAAAGTTCCAAAGCCCGCATGAGCCGTTGCGGATTTTTACTATCCACATCAGCATAATAATCCGGATCGGCAGCTTCTACTTCCTTCTGTAGCCACAAAAGACCATGAGATTTAAATTCTTCCACAATTTTTTCCCTGATGCCGGCTGGTATTTCTGGCATCTCGTCAAATCCTTCCAGAACTGATTTGATGTAGAGCCCAGAGCCGCCACACAAAATCAACGTATTGTGAGTATTAAATAATTGATGGATACAATCAAGTGCTTTCCGACCATATTCTCCGGCATCAAAGTCCTCCGTGATAGAATGTGTATTGACAAAGTGGTGATGGATGCGCGCTAATTCTTCAGTTGTTGGCTTTGCCGTACCAATTTCCAGTTCTTTAAAAATCTGGCGCGAATCAGCGGATATAATCTCAGTATTATAATGCTCCGCCAGGCGAATCGCAACCTCGGTTTTTCCAACCGCGGTTGGACCTACTACCACAATAAGCCTCTTTGATTTCACGGTTAAAAATAGTCATTAGTCGTAACCTTTAGGCATAATTTTCCCTACTGCCCACTTGTGCTTAAAGCCTGTTGACTCTACGTTAAAATCCCTATCTTGCAGCTGAAAAATTCGCCACTACGAATGATAAAGTACACCAACCAATTTCTCACTAAACTGGAAGATCTCATTGCCGAGTCGGATTACATTCTCAGGTATGAGAAAGGAAATTTCAAGTCCGGCTATTGCCTATTGAAGGAGCAGAAGATAATGATTGTCAATAAGTTCTTCACCATGGAAGGAAAAATAAATGCGCTGCTTGACATCCTGAAAAACCTTGAACTGGATACCACACGTTTCTCAGAAAAAAGTCTGAAACTTTACGAAGAACTTGTTCAGGCAGAAGTAAAGCATTAAGCCGGTGGCTATGACTGTCACCTTTCTTGGCACAGGCACCTCGCAGGGAGTACCGGTTATTGGGTGCGAGTGTGAGGTTTGCAGTTCCCTTGATTATCGCGACAAACGCTTAAGGACATCCCTCCACATAGCAGTTGACAATACCAACCTGGTGATTGATACCGGGCCAGACTTTCGTCAACAAATGTTGCGCGAACAAGTTAAGAAGCTGGATGCCATTCTTTTCACCCATGGGCACAAAGACCATATTGCAGGACTTGATGATGTGCGGGCATTTAATTATTTACAGAAAATTGATATGCCCGTTTATGGTACAACCTCCGTACTTCGTCAACTCGAAGTAGAGTTTTATTATGCTTTTGAAAAGTATAAGTATCCCGGCACGCCACAAATAGACCTGCGTGAAATCACCGAAGAGGAATTCTCCATTCATGATGTAAAAATTACCCCACTACCCGTCCTGCATTACAAAATGCCAGTCACCGGCTTTCGCATTCATGATTTGAGTTACATCACCGATGCTAATCAAATCCCCGAAAGTACGTATGAAAAATTGAAGGGAACCCGGGTGCTGGTGCTCAATGCGCTACAACGGGAAAAGCATTTATCTCACTTCAACCTGGAAGAAGCCATTGAAGTGGCAAAAAAAGTCGGGGCCAAACAAACCTATTTTATACACATCAGCCATAAACTGGGCTTACACAAAACAATCGAAAAGGAGCTTCCAATTTCTGTAGCTTTGGCGTATGATGGTTTATCCATCGTACTCTGATTGTGCATACCAATTACTATTTCCTTCGTCAACTAAGTGCCCAACTAACCGGGAATATTGTTGGCTTTACCCTGGTTTCGTGCTTTAGTCAGAACAAAGAAGAATTAATCATTGAATTTAATAATGGCAATAGGTCTTTCTTTATAAAAGCAAGTTTGTTGGCGCAGTTCTGTTGTCTCTCGTTTCCGGAAAACTTTAACCGCGCACGCAAAAACAGTGTTGATTTGTTCAATGAAGTCCTCATGAAAAAAGTTCTGGGTATAAGTCAATTTGATAACGAACGAAGTTTCGCTTTGGAACTGGAGGATTCTAATCAACTCCTATTTAAAATGCACGGCAACAGATCGAATATAATTCTACTTCAAAAGGGAATTGCCATAGCTCTTTTCCGAAACCATCTTACAGCTGATCTGAACATATCAACAGATTCATTAGATCGTAAAATCGACTTTAGCCGCGAACAATTTGATCTGCATATCCAGCAACTTTCAACTTTATATTTCACGTTCGGCAAATTGGTTTGGCACTATTGGCACGAACAAGGCTTTAATCAATTATCCCCTGATCGTCAATGGAAAGAATTGTTGGAGATCAGAAATCAATTGGAATCACCTATTTATTACGTTACTGAATTAAATAGTGAAGTAAATTTTTCATTGCTGCCACTAGGTAAGGTATTGAATACCTTCCAGCAAGCCATTCCGGCTATTAACGAATTCTTTTCTGCCAGCTCTGTCAAAAATGCTTTACATTCCGAGAAGGCTTTTCTTCGAAAAAATCTTGAGACTAAAATCAAAGCCGGCAAAAATTACATGTTAAAAAATCAACAGAAACTTGACGAACTGGTGAATGATCAACATTACCAGATCTGGGGTGATCTGATCATGGCTCACATGCATGAAATAAAAACCGGAACGAGTGAAGTTAGTTTGGAGAGTTTTTATGATAACAAGCCCGTGGCAATCAAATTGAAACCCGACCTTAACCCACAGCAAAATGCAGAAGTGTTTTATCGGAAATCTAAAAACCAACAGATTGAAATCAACAAACTGAAAGAGTCCATCCATTCAAAAGAAGCCGAACTTGACAAATTAAATATTTCGTTGCTCGCTCTGAATGAAACTGATAATCTCAAATCACTGCGAAGTAATACAACGCTACAACACACTGTCAAAAACAATAAAAAAACTGAACCCCTTCCCTACCACGAATTTGAATTTAAAGGCTTTAAGATTTGGGTAGGCCGAAATGCCGAGAAGAATGACGAACTGACCTTGAAGCATTCGTACAAAGAAGACTTATGGCTCCATGCTAAAGATGTGGCTGGTTCGCATGTACTTATTAAACACCAGTCTGGTAAAAATTTTCCCAAAGATGTTATCGAACGCGCAGCACAACTGGCCGCCTATAATTCAAAACGTAAAACAGATTCACTGTGCCCGGTCTGTTACACACCAAAAAAATTCGTACGCAAGCGTAAGGGTGATCCGGCCGGAGCTGTGGTGGTAGAGAGGGAAAGTGTGATGATGGTAGAGCCGAAGCTTTAATAAAAAAAAAGAGGCCGCCTCAAAAGTCATTTTAAAATGAAATGTCATTCCGGCCCTGCCTGCGCGTAGCAGCTCCGGCAAAGGCAGGCTTTGAGCCGGAATCTCATTCTACCTCACAAATCTGGGATCGCGGGTCAATGCCCGCGATGACAAGTAGACTTTTGAGACGGCCTCTTTAAAATCTTAACTCTAACTCACCACATGCACTTTAATCATATTAGAGCGGCCTCGCTCCTGAATTGGCATGCTGGCCAGAATAATGAAAATGTCACCACTTTTAACATGACCATCCCGTTTTAGGATTTTTTCAACATCTGAGATCGTCTCATCGGTTGATGCAGCCTTATCATAATGATACGCTTTGGTTGCCCACACCAAGTTCATGGTGTTAAGAATACTATCGTTGCTGGTGAAAGCAAAAATGTTTGCGTTCGGCCTGTGCGATGAAGCTTTGTAAGCGGCATAGCCCAACTGGGTCATGCCCACAATAGCTGTTGCATTTACTTCCTTCGCAAGTTTACACGCTGTAAGTATCAAACTATCATTAAAATAGTTATCCGATTCAGGATCAACTTCACGGAATCGGTAATAAATATTTCCCTGCTTTTCAACCGATCCAATCGTACGCACCATGCTGCGGATAACTTCAATTGGGTATTTTCCTGCAGCTGTTTCTGCAGAAAGCATAAGAGCATCTGCCCCATCAAGCACCGCGTTGGCCACGTCATTGGTTTCTGCGCGGGTGGGTCGTGGGTTTTCAATCATGCTCTCCATCATCTGGGTGGCAACGATTACAGGTTTGGAAGCGTTGTTGCATTTCTCGACAAGCATCTTTTGAACCATGGGTACCTCTTCCATCCAGATTTCCACACCCAGATCGCCACGGGCAACCATTACCGCATCAGTTGCTTCAATAATAGCATCGATATTTTCAAGTGCTTCAGGTTTTTCAATTTTGGCAACAATCCTTGTGGTTGACTTATGGCGGTCAATTACGGCCCTCAGAATCTCGATATCCGTGGCCTTTCTAACAAAGGATAGAGCCACCCAATCTACGTTGTTCTTCAAACCAAATTCCAGATCTTCATAATCTTTGTCAGTAAGTGAGGGCGCTGAAACTTTAGAGAATGGGAGGTTGATGCCCTTCCTCGATTTCAGTGGGCCACCATACACAATTGTACACACCACTTCTACACCACGCACCTCGCGTACTCTTAATTCGATTTTGCCATCATCAATGAGTATCATGTCGCCTGCCTTTACATCTTTAGGCAGACCTTCATAAGAAGTGCTCACTAACTCCTGATTTCCCAGAACCTCCTTAGTGGTAATTGTTATTGTATCGCCCGCCTTGATTTCAATGCCAGGTTCCATTTCGTTAACTCTGATTTTGGGCCCTTGCAAATCCTGTAGGAGGGCAATATGAGTTCCCAATTCTTCGTTTATCTCCCGCACATAGTTGATCACTTTAAGGTGGTCTTCATGCTTTCCGTGTGAGAAATTGAGCCGGAAAACGTCAACGCCCTCTTTGGCGAGGGCGCGAAGCATGTCTTTATTGTTTGAGGCCGGGCCTACAGTAGCTACAATTTTGGTTTTGTTGTACGAGATGCGTTCCATTAGATAGGTTAGAAAATAAAGTTATCCTTCGATTTTAAAGCGTCCAAAGGTATGAAAGCGACCAATTCGATGGAAGAATTATTACGCAAGAGTTCCTGCAATCGATTGCTGTTTTGATGTTCCTCACCTCTGGTTAAGATAATGTAGTCATAGTGAGGGAATTCTGGTACCAACAGATTTTTAGTCAACTCTGGCTCATTAGGCTTATTTCGAAACAGTTTTAGGGTATTCACTTCATTCTCAAAAGAATAGTATGAATGGGACGCTAGCTGTTTATTTTTTAATTGTATTGTCAAATCTTTTTGCTTTATAAGTCGGGATGATAAGGTCGCATTAATATCCCAGGCTAGTTTATAACCCTTGGCGGATGAAATGATGCCTAATAACTCAAAATCAAAGCTATATTCGATTTCAAGCCGCTTTTTCTTCATTCTGGTAAATTGATAAAAACCCTCTAGTCTCTAAAAAGTTTGACAATATTGCACCAAATCTCTTTATTTGCACAGATTTTTGAATACTCTAAACCTTTATAAACATGTCTGAAATCGCACAAAAAGTAAAACAGATCATCATCGACAAACTTGGCGTGGAAGAATCTGAAGTTACTCCGGAAGCAAGCTTTACCAACGATTTGGGAGCTGACTCTCTGGATACCGTAGAATTGATTATGGAATTCGAAAAGGAATTCAATATCTCTATTCCTGACGACCAGGCCGAAAACATCGCTACAGTTGGCCAGGCGATTTCTTACCTCGAGGAGAACGTTAAGAAATAATTGTCAGTTTTGCTCCACTAACGTATTGTATGACATTTAAACGAGTAGTAGTTACAGGTGCAGGTGCATTAACCCCAATCGGAAACAACCTTCAACAGTATTGGGAAGGTTTGAAAGCCGGAAAAAGTGGCGCTGCCCCAATAACCCGATTCGATGCTACTCTCTTTAGAACCAAGTTTGCGTGCGAGGTCAAAGGCTTCAACTTTGAAGACCACATGGACCGCAAAGAAGGCCGCAAAATGGATCCGTTCGCGCAGTATGCTATGGTGGTGGCTGATGAAGCAATATTAGATTCCAACCTTCCGCTACCAGAGCTTGATCCCGATCGCGTTGGGGTTATTTGGGGTTCTGGCATCGGAGGGTTGTTCACTTTTCAGGAGGAAGTAAAATCCTTTGCCAAAGGTGATGGTACACCCCGATTCAATCCTTTCTTCATCCCCAAGATGATTGCTGACCTGAGTGCGGGTCATATCTCCATCAAGTACGGCTTTCGCGGACCAAACTTTGTAACTGTATCAGCCTGCGCATCCTCTACCAATGCCATCTATGATGCTTACACCTACATTAAATTAGGGAAAGCAGATGTAATCGTAACAGGTGGTTCGGAAGCAGCAGTTTGCGAAGCCGGTGTAGGTGGTTTCAATGCCATGAAAGCTTTATCGGAAAGAAATGATTCGCCAGAAACAGCCTCCCGTCCATATGATAAAGACCGCGATGGTTTTGTTTTGGGCGAAGGAGCCGGAGCGTTGATTCTTGAGGAATATGAGCACGCCAAAAAAAGAGGCGCAAAAATTTATGCCGAGGTTATAGGTGGCGGCCTTACAGCTGATGCCTATCATATCACGGCCCCACATCCTGAAGGTGCCGGCATTACCAAAGTAATGAAAAATGCTTTGGCGGAAGCGGGCATTAAACCAGAAGAAGTCGACTACATCAACACGCATGGCACATCTACTCCTTTAGGCGATATAGGCGAGATCAAAGCCATCCAATCTGTGTTTGGTGAGCAAGCTTATAAGATGAATATCAGCTCTACCAAATCTATGACCGGCCATCTATTGGGTGCAGCCGGTGCCATTGAAGCACTTGCCTGCATTCTTGCCATCAAAGAAGGCATTGTTGCTCCTACCATCAACCACTTTACAGATGATGACGGCCTTGATCCCAGATTAAATCTGACTTTTAATAAGGCTCAGAAAAAAGAAGTTAAAATTGCTCTCAGCAATACGTTTGGCTTTGGTGGCCACAATGCATCCGTCATCCTTAAGAAAGTTGAGTAAGACCCCCTACTTGTGTGGAACTTACTTACTTTAAAGAAAAGAAATTCAAAAGAGGATAAGAAACTAGTAACGGCCATTAAGACGATTGCAGGATTTGCCCCAGCTAACCTGGCGTTGTATAAACTCGCCACGCTGCACAGTTCACGATCAAAAGAAAAAGATGGCTTTCGCGAATCCAATGAACGATTGGAATACTTGGGGGATGCTATTTTAGGAGCTGCCGTTGCGGATTATCTCTTCAAAAAATACCCTTTTAAAGACGAAGGTTTTCTTACCGAAATCCGATCGCGCATCGTTAATCGCGAATCACTTAATCATCTTGCCCGTAAGGTGGGCGTTGCCGCGATTGTGCAGTTTGATCATAAGAATGCTCAACTTCATCAGGTAATCCTGGGCAATACACTGGAAGCACTGGTGGGGGCTATCTACCTCGATAAAGGTTATTTGCGCACCCGTAAGTTTGTCATTGATAAACTTATCGGACCATACTTTGACCTGGAAGTTGTCGTTAACTCTAACTCAAATCATAAAAGTAAAGTGATTGAATGGGCACAACGCAACGGGAAAGACATTCGCTTTGAAGTAACCGATGTAAAGAAAGGGAAAAATAGTAAGGAGTTTTCTGCACAAGTAATCATTGGCGAGCAAACCTATGGGCTAGGATTTGGTTTTACCAAGAAGAAAGCCGAACAGGATGCGTCCGAAAAAACCTGTTTGCTTTTAAATATATAGCCAAATGAGTAAGATTTTGAGAATTGGCGGAGCTACGGTAAATCAAACTCCTTTGGATTGGACGAATAATGTAAACAACATCATCTCCGCCATCGAGGAAGCCAAAGCACAAAACGTCCTCATTCTTTGTTTTCCAGAACTAAGCCTCACGGGTTATGGTTGCGAAGATTTGTTTCTTAGCGATTGGCTGAGTCAAAAAGCCAGCCACTACCTTCAGCTAATAATTCCGCATTGCGATGCCATTACCGTTTGTGTGGGTATGCCAGTTCGCTTCGATGGCATTACTTACAATGGGGTTTGCGTGATTCAAAATAAAAAAATTATTGGCGTTACGCTAAAACAAAATCTTGCCCGCGATGGTGTTCATTACGAGCCCCGTTGGTTTGATGCGTGGCCCGCAGGTCAAGAAAAAGAAATTAGTCTTGCCGGAGAAACCATTCGTGCCGGTGACCTGATGTTTGAGGCTCACGGCATAAAGTTTGGTTTCGAAATTTGCGAGGATGCCTGGCGAAAAGAAAAAAGGCCGGGTTATCGGCTTGCTCAACGGGGGGTAGATCTTATTATAAATCCAAGCGCAAGTCACTTTGCCATGAGCAAAAGTTTATTGCGAGAGCGTGAAGTGGTAATTGATGGTTCGCAAGCATTCAATTGTGTTTACCTTTTTGTGAATTTATTGGGGAATGAAGCGGGTCGTATGATTTACGATGGCGATATCATTTTTGGTCAGCAAGGAAAACTGATTCGTGTGAATGATAGACTTTCCATAAAACCCTTTAACCTGCTGTGGTGTGATATGTGTTTTGAAACCCCTGCCAAAACTCAAATTCACCCAATCACAGATGTTAGGGAAACGAACGAAGAATTTATTAAAGCCACCTCACTTGCGTTGTTTGATTATCTGAGGAAAAGCAAAGCGAAAGGTTATGTGCTAAGTTTGAGCGGAGGTGCAGACTCATCTTTGTGTGCTATTCTTATTGCCGAAATGGTTAACCGGGCTTCACAGGATCTTGGATGGGAAAAATTTTGCGGTAGTATCGGCATACCACTAACACATGATAAAAAAGAAGCTGTTGGTGCACTGTTAACATGTGCGTATCAAGGAACAAAAAATTCATCGGAAGCAACCCTGGTAGCCGCACGAGAACTTTCCCATTCCATTGGCGCTGGATTTCATCATTGGACTATTGATGACGAAGTAAATTCGTATGAAGAGAAGGTAGAAAAAGCACTGGGTAGAAAATTAACCTGGGAAAAAGATGACATCGCTAAGCAAAATATTCAGGCGAGAACACGCTCACCCATCATCTGGTTACTTGCTAACATAAAGCAAGCTGTGCTGCTAACAACCTCCAACCGCAGTGAAGGTGATGTTGGTTACGCTACGATGGATGGCGATACAAGTGGCAGCCTGGCTCCCATTGCAGGCATAGATAAACCCTTTATTCTGCAATGGTTAAAATGGGCTGAAAAAGAATTGAATTACCCAGGCCTTTCTTATGTGAACAACCTTACACCTACAGCAGAATTGAGACCTGCTGACCGGGCCCAGACCGATGAAAAAGATTTAATGCCTTATTCCGTTCTTGTTGAAATTGAAGACCTGGCAATTCGGGATCGCAAATCTCCCGTTGAAGTTTATCATCTACTAAGTAGTAAACCCTCTCAATCCATTGCCCCTCTCCAGCTAAAAGAATACATAAAAAAATTCTTCCGATTATGGGCTGCCAACCAGTGGAAACGAGAGCGATTGGCGCCCTCCTTTCATTTGGATGAAATTAATGTCGACCCACGAAGTTGGTGTCGCTTCCCTATTTTGACAGGAAATTTCAGACATGAACTTGAAGAACTGGACGGATTATAACGGTCCCTTGGGCATTAGGCTTTAGTCCTTATATTTGCCAATTAAACCTTAGCCTAAAGCAGGCATCTTATATATTTTTACTATGGTTAGTTACATAATCTGGAACGGAAGCTCTGAAATATTCTCGTTTGGTTCATTTGCCTTGCGCTGGTATGGCTTATTGTTTGCGCTTGGCTTTTTAATCAGCCAGCAAGTCCTTTACTATATATACCGCCAAGAAGGAAAGCCCGAAAAAGATGTAGATACCCTTACTATTTACATGGTAGTGGCAACCATTCTTGGAGCACGACTGGGCCATGTGATATTCTATCAGCCTGAACTTTTTGTCACCAGTCCTCTCAGTATCCTTTTACCGTTCGAGTTTTCTCCATTCCGTGTCACCGGCTTTACCGGATTGGCAAGTCATGGTGGTGCCTTTGGAATTCTGTTTGCATTGTGGCTTTACAGTCGCAAAAAAAAACCAGGTCAAAATTATATTCAAGTGCTGGATCGCATCGTGATTGTTGTAGCCTTAACAGGTGCTTTGATACGCCTCGGTAACTTCTTTAATTCTGAAATTATTGGACTCCCTTCCAGTAATTCCATGAGCGTGGTTTTTATTAATCATATTACGGATGGCATTATGGAAAGCAAAGGTGGGAACAATCCAGTCGAATACATTTCCGTTGAAAAAGATACATCCTTGCCTGAAGGGGCTAATGGCCGAATGCCCATCAACATCTACATCATTTTTAAGAAAGGTGCTAGCCAGGCGGAGGCCACCACGTTTCTTCAGGGCGATGTAAAGCACTATCTAAGTTATTACGATGAGTTTGTGGATGAACCTCGCAACACACCATTAAATTATCAGGTCGATGTAGACCCTCATGGTAATCTGGCTGCGCGCGTCAGCACGGTGGGTATTGCCCGTCACCCGGCACAATTATATGAATCCATCTCCTGTGTAATTCTTTTTATAATCTTATTTCTAATGTGGAAAAAACACAAAGCCGATCTTCCGCCAGGAAGAATCTTTGGTGTGTTTATGATTCTGCTATGGAGCCTTCGATTTGCCTATGAATTTCTGAAGAAAAATCAGGTTGACTTCGAAAATGACCTACCCATTAATATGGGACAGATTTTAAGCATTCCCTTGTTTCTTGTGGGGGTCGTGATTTTGATTTGGTCTTACCGTAATCAACAAAAAACTACGCGCACTTCGGATTAAGAATTTCAATGAAGAACTGGTAACGTACAGGCATGTGGGCATTGATCATTGGTATTCTAAGTTTTACAGCGCAACCGCTACCGGTTGATACGGTTATAGGGCCCACTAGCGATACACTAACCAATCGTTTAGTTACGGTAAACCGGGTAATAATCATCGGCAATAAAATTACCCGTGAACGAATTATTTCACGCGAGTTGAGCCTGAATCCAGGGGATACAATCAGTACCCAACGCATTAACAAAGTACTGAAGCAGGACCAGCAAAAAATCTATAACCTTCGGCTATTTAATACAGTTACGGTTCGTTGGCTTGAAATTACCCGTCAACAGGTGGACCTGCTGATTGAAGTTAATGAGCGTTGGTACACGTTTCCGGTTCCGATCTTTGAACTTTCTGACCGCAACTTTAATGAATGGTGGCAAAACTATAATCACGATTTCAGACGGGTTAATTACGGTCTTCGCCTATACCAATATAATTTTCGCGGGCGTAACGAAACCCTTCGCTTCACTGCACAATTTGGTTTTACCCGGCAATTTGAATTAAGTTATCGCATTCCCTATATTGATCGCAAACAGAAGCACGGGCTGATTTTCGATTTCAATTACGGAGAGCCGAAAAATCTTGCCTACTTTACGGAGGATCATAAACTTGTTTTTGAAGAAGGCAGAACGACATTGAGAACGAGAAATGGATTTGGCGTCACCTACACTTTTCGTAAATCATTTTATGAAACTCATTCGTTCAACTACACCTATCAAAACAATCATATAGTCGATACCATTGCGGTGTTAAATCCAAACTATTATAGTAATGGCGGTGTGCGGCAAATTTTTGGAGCGTTAACATATACCTTTAATTCCGAGCATCGAGATGTCGTGGCCTATCCGTTGAAAGGTTACCATATCACAGCCTTTGCACAAAAATCTGGCCTGGGGTTTGGCACCGGCAATGTTAATCAGTGGGAAGCCAACCTTACCTATGCCCGGTTCTTCGACCTCACAAAATATTTCTATCTCTCTAACTTTAGTTCGGTGTATATGAGTACACGTTCCGATCAGCCTTACTCTCTGTTCAGTGCACTCGGCTATCGAAGACAACTTGTAAAAGGGTATGAAGTTTATGTTATCGAAGGGCCCATGTTTTTCCTTAATAAGACTACATTTCGAAAACGAATCTTTTCACGTACGTGGGATCTCGATCAAATGCCGATCGAACAATTCCGCTACTTCCCACTCACCATCTATCTTAAAAGTTATGTCGATTTAGGCTATGTCGAAAACTACCCATACTATCAAAATCTGGAGTTAAATACACGGTTATCAAATCGGCTTTTGGCGGGTGCCGGTGCCGGAATTGATATTGTAACTGCTTATGATGCCGTTCTCCGATTTGAATACACTTTTACTCGGGAGAAAACACAGGGATTCTTTTTTCACATGAAAAAAGAATTTTAGTAACGTTCGTACACCTTCTTCTTACCATTTACAAACTGATACCACACCCCCGCAGGTTTACCATCCCTATACTGACCTATAAATTCCAGTTGGCCCGTGGCAGTATAAAATTTCCAGTCTCCGGATTCCAATCCATTATTATAAAAACCTTCCTGAAAAAGAACACCCTGTTCGTTAAATACCTTAGTCGGTCCATTCGGTTGACCCCTATCATACGTTACCTCACGTTCTTTTAATCCAGTCTCAAAAAAGTGTACCCATAATCCGGCATATTCACTATTTGCATAAATCCCTTTCCTATGCAAAGTTCCGTTGGGATGATAGTACCATGCTGAATCCACCAAACTTCCTTTACGCCAGGTTTCCTTGCCTTGTAAAATTTCGTTTGGATAAAAATAAAAAACACTTCCATGCAATCTTCCATCGGAATAATTCTCAATAGCATTCTTCATCCCATTCGGGTAGAAATATTTCCATTCTCCTACTTTAAGTTCCCCAAGCATCAACCCCATACCACGTAGTTCCCCCGTAGCATAGTATTCCTTTTGCTCCTGAGCAGATGCTCCTTTGGCAAAAAACAAGAGTCCTGACAGTAGAATTATTTCAATCAAATATTTTAACTTAGATATAACAACCATTACCCGTGGCACGATTAATCAGTCTTTTATTTGTTCTGGTTATAACAAAAGTAACTAATGCCCAGAGTATCTCCACACTGATGGGAGCGCGAGCTGCCGGAATGGGTTATGCCTCGTCTGGACTTGCTGATGAATGGGCATTATTTAACAATGTGGGGGGCATTGGCTCGCAAGATTTCCTTAGCACAGCCGTGGCTTATGAAATCCGGGCTCAATTAACCAACGCCAACCGAATGGCATTTGCTTTCAATAGCCCTATCCGATGGGGTGTTGCCTCGCTGGGCGCATTTCGTTTTGGTGATGATCTCTACAGTGAACAAATTATTTCTGCCGGCTTTGGAAATAAATTTGGCATTGCTTCGCTGGGCGCTAAAGTAAATTACATTCAATACCGGGCAGAAGGTTTTGGCACCAACCATGCATTTAGTCTTGACTTTGGTGGCATAGCCCAACTTACCGATAAGCTTTCAATAGGCGCTTACATCACTAACTTAAATCAGGCATCCATGTCCAATGATTATCAATCGGAGCGATTGCCAACAAAACTAACAGCCGGTCTAACCTTCAAACCACTTGAAAATATTCTCATTACGACAGAGTTGGATAAAGACCTCGACTATGCTGCCACATGGCGAACAGGGCTAGAGTATTCCTTCAAAGAAAAATTTTTCTTCCGCACAGGATTCAACCTGAAACCTCAAACCGGATTTTTTGGAATTGGAATGCGTAAGAAAAATCTTCATGCCGACTATGCAATCCAATTCAATTCGTTGACAGGTGCAAGTCATCAGGCCTCCGCATGTTATAGGATTAGTCGAACTGAGAAGAAATGAAAGGTATTATTTTCCTTTCGTTGGTAGTAGTATCCTTTGCTCTTTCAGCGCAAATAACTCCCAAAAGAGAAGTTGATCTTCAAAGACTGGTAGATGAAATTCTGGCCACTCAGGATGAAGACTTCAACTACGAAGATCTTTATGAGAACCTCGCCCAATTGCTATCTAACCCGGTCGACTTAAATCTGGTAACCAAAGAACAACTTCAATCATTATTTTTTCTTAGCGAGATCCAAATTCAAGCATTACTCGATTATAGGAATGAGACCGGAAAAATTTTATCTGTCTACGAATTACAGAATGTGCCCGGTATTAGCAGAGATACCTTTAATAAACTGATTCCCTTCATTACGGTTTCGGATCCCACTACGGGACTTAACCGATCATTTTTAAATCGTATGCTCAATGAAAATAACAACTACCTGATCTTTCGCATCGATCGAACGCTGGAAGAAAAAAGAGGATATAAAGCAGACACCCCACCCGCCAGTCAATACGCGGGTTCGCCAGACAGAATCTATACTCGTTTTCGAACGAGTCGACCAGGAGATTTTAGTCTTGGATTTACTACTGAAAAAGATGCCGGTGAAAAACCCCGTTGGGCACCTTCGCAAAAACAATATGGGCCCGATTTTATTTCGTTCCACGCTCAAATTTTAAACAAGGGAAAAATCAAAAATCTGATTGCCGGAGATTACCAGGCCCAGTTTGGTCAGGGATTAATTTTAGGTTCTGCCTTCGGGATTGGTAAAAGTGCTGAAGCAGTAACCACCATCCGAAGACCCAACATTGGATTTATGCCCTATACTTCTTTGTACGAAGCTGGATACTTTCGGGGCGCAGCAGTTTCTTATGCAGTCCATAAGAGAATTATCATCCACGGCATGTTCTCTTCCCGTTGGCGGGATGGTACGCTTCAATCGGACTCAGTGTTGGAGGTCAACACGATTTCATCGCTTGACGATACCGGACTACATCGTACGCCCAGCGAAATAGCAAATCGTAGCTCACTACAGGAAAAAAATTTGGCAGGGGTAATCAACTATAAATATAAAACCCTGGATGCCGGATTAGTTCTGCATCATACTCAGTTTAATTCCCCAATCGTAAAATCGCCAACCGTTTACAACCAATTTTACTTTCAGGGCGAACAGAATACCAATGGAAGTATCTTTCTTAATTACACGTATCGGAATTTTACATTCTTCAGTGAAACTGCACATACCTTTACGCAAGGCACAGCCGTGAGTGCCGGCATTATCGGAAGTCTTACTGCTTCGCTCGATGTTTCGGTGCACTATAGAAACTTTGCCCGCAATTATCAAAGTTTCTATAGCAACGCATTAGCCGAAAGTTCTGCACCCCAGAATGAGCGTGGACTATACTGGGGTTGGAAGTATACCGTGAATAAAATTTATTCCTTCTCTGGCTATTTCGATTTGTTTCAGTTTCCCTGGTTACGGTATCGAAGTTACACACCCTCGCAGGGTCATGAATGGTTGCTGCGGGCAAATTATAAACCTTCCCGAAATATTATTATGTTCATCCAGGCGTCAGAAGAAAGTAAGGTTCGCAATCTTTCAACAGAAAGTAATACCTACCTGACAGCCCCGGGTGTGAGACGCAACTATTGGATTAATATCGACTATCTTATCATACCTCAACTAACCCTTCGCACCCGGGCGCAGTTTAACACCTATGAACTAGGCTCAACGGCAACCCGTGGCATGGTTATCCTTCAAGACATCACCTGGAGCCATCGTAAGTTTTCTGTTAGCGGCCGTTATGCATTAATTGATACCGATAGTTACGATAACCGTCTCTATGTCTACGAAAAAGATGTGTGGCTCGCATTCTCATTCCCACCTTATTCCGGAGTGGGTGTGCGCAACTATATCTTACTTCAATATTCGGTGTCAAGGAAGATTGATGTCTGGCTGCGATGGGCCTACCAACGTTATACTGATCGGGATACGATTGGATCAGGAAGTGAAACAATTGAGGGAAATATCAAAAATGATCTTAGATTTCAGACGCGAATTCGCATTTAACCTATAAAACATGCATGCTGTAAAACTCATCACACCTACCGTACTCTTCATGATTTGTATCGGTTTGGCCCTATTTGTATTCGTTTTCCGTTACATTTTCAGAAAAAAATAACATCGTTAGTTTAGTTTAACCCCAGTTTAGTCTTTCTATCGTTTAGGGTGTAATTTTGTCGAATTGGTTCCTTCGCTGTGCTTAAAGCTTTGCAGTTTGTAACTCTAATCTGACCCCTTCCATGAGAAAAATTAATTTCATCTTCGTAATCATACTCTTTTCGCTGGTTCTCCTTTCCATCGCTTCCTTCACCTTTGCACAAACAACCAAGAAGACATTGGAACTACCCGAGTTCAAAAGCATTTATGTTAATTCGAACTATACCGTGTACGTAAAGCAAACCAACAAGCAGGAAGTTACGGTGGAAGCCCTGACCGAAATCTGGGAGCTAACCACAGTGAAAGTAGAAAATGGAGTGCTGTTGGTAAACGTAGAACGCAAGCCTGACAGCCCCAACAAAAGCATCTGGGCTAAGATTGATGATATTAAAGTAAAGCCTACCATGAAGATTATGGTGAGCGTAAAAAATATTAATGAGTTGCAGGTAAACGGTGGTGGAAAAATCATTTCTGAAAATTCAATTGCCTCGGATTACATGAGTCTGGCCGTTTCAGGTAGCGGGGGCATTGAACTGGATTTAAAAGGTAATAATCTAAAGACCGAGATAAGTGGCTCCGGCAACGTGACCCTAAAAGGTTATGCAAGCACCAACGATATTATCATGAGTGGCAGTGGTAGCCTGAATGCTTTCTCTTGTGAACTTGAAACGGCCAAAGTTAAAATCAGCGGTTCAGGCATCTGCGAAATTACGGCAGCCGCAACACTAGATGCAGTTGTATTGGGCAGTGGCTCAATAAAGCACAAAGGCAATACAAAGAACGTTACAAAAAAAGTGTACGGATCGGGTACGGTTGATAGAGCTTATTAGTAAGTCAGCAGTAGGCAAGTAACCGTTATTGATTTATTTCCTATTTTTTGATTCAACTATAAGCAGTAAGTAAAGGGCAGTAGGCAAAAATTCAATTTGTTTAATTCGCTTTGCCAACTGCTTACTTTTAAAAAATCACCATCCAATTCCATAATCCTCGCCATGGTTGCTGGACCCACCCCAGAAACTGCCGTGTTCCCAATCGAAATAAATTGCATTGATAGGCCCGCTGGTGCGATCGTCAAACCGCATGCGGTAACCCATTCCTTGTAATTGTTTACGCACATACGGTGGTGTGCTATCGTGTAACAAAAGATTTCCGGCTTTAGGCTTTCGGTCTTCACCTCCTAAGGATAACCACAGCTGATCGCTATTAATATTTGGCGCTTCCGTAGCCTCCTGCACAGTCATTCCAAACTCAACAATATTCAGAAAAAACTGTAACAGATTTTGATCTTGTGTGTCGCCACCCTGCACGGCAAAAGATAAAAACGGTTTTCCATCTTTTAGTGCTAAGGTGGGTGTGAGTGTTACCCGGGGCCGTTTGCCTGGTTCCACAATATTGTATGGATTCTCCTTTGGGTTTGTAACAAAACTTTGCATGCGCTGGCTCATACCAATACCTGTTTTGCCGGCAATGCAAGCGGGGTTCCAACCACCACTGGGTGTAATAGAAACCACCCACCCTTCTTTATCCGCAGCTTCCACAGAAGTGGTGCCCAAAAAAACCTGATTGAGATAATCCTCCGAAAGCGGTGACGTGTACGTATCACGCGAGGCTTCTTTCAGATAATCTTTATAGGGATTCACTTTTCCTTCAAAGGGATAGGGATCACCGGGCATAGCTTTCGGATTGTTACGTTCCCAATTGATGGCCTTCAGCCGCTCCTTTGCGTAATCTTTGGATAACAATCCTTTCATTGGTTCTTCGGGTGCGAAGTAGGGATCACCATAATAAAAATCGCGGTCGGCAAACGTAAGGTTCATCACCTGATATAACGTATGGATATAGCGGGCCGAATTGAAACCCATCGCTTTCAAATCTAAATTCTCCAGCATGTTTAGGGCCTGCAACAACACCGGACCTTGCGTCCATTGTTGCATTTTGTAAACATCAATGCCTTTGTAGTTTACCATCAACGGTTCTTCGGTGATTACTTTCCAATTGGCAAGATCTTGTTCGGTAATCAATCCTCCCTGCTCTTGCGCTCCGCGTGCAATCTCTTTGGCAATATCACCTTTGTAGAAACGATCATTGGCAGCGTAGATGGCGTCTTTGCGCGACTTGCCTTTCTTCAATGCTTGTTGTTCGGTGTCCACCAGTTTTTGAAGTGTTTGTAACAGATCAGTTTGCTTAAAAATTTCCCCGGCAACAGGCGCTTCGCGCTTCTCACCCAGATGCGGCAAGAACACAGCTTTTGAATACGGCCATTGCTTGATTCTTTCTTTTTCGCGCTCAAAGCTATTGGCTGTTTGCGCTTCGATCGGATAACCATCGGCCAGTTGCATAGCCGGTGCCAGTACATCCTTCAAACTCATCGTACCATATTCAGCCAACATCACCATCAAGCCACCTGGTGTGCCGGGCGTAACCGCAGCCAATGGTCCGTATTGAGGCGGATAATTCATGCCTTTGCTTTTAAAGAAATCGGCAGTCGCTCCCGTAGGTGCTACACCCAAGGCATTAATGGCGATAACTTTTTTGGTTTTTGGATTGTAGATCAACGCTTGTGTTTCTCCACCCCAGCTTAGCACATCAAACATAGTGCAGGTAGCAGCCAGCATGGCGCACGAGGCATCCACTGCATTACCGCCTTTGCTAAATATCATAGCGCCAGCAGTGGCAGCCAACGGTTTGCCCGTGATAGCCATCCAATGTTTAGCATGCAAAGGAGGTTTTTGAGTAGTGACAGGCAAGTTGTTAAATGACTGCCCTGCGGCCAGAAAGCTGATACCCGCTACAATTACTCCGAGGATTAGTTGTTTTATTTTCATGTCTTTTCAGTTAGCTTTCATGAATGATGTAGGCTAAGATACCTGAATTTGTTTGGCCCCGAAAGCAATGCCGGGCTGAAGGATGAATTGTTCCACCAACGGAAAAAAATATGAATCACTCCGACCTGATAACAAAATTCTACACTGCATTTCAACAGCGCGATTGGAAAACCATGCACAGTTGCTATCACCCAGAGGTTACTTTTTACGACCCTGCTTTTCGCACTCTGAACAGTAAGGAAGCCAGGGCGATGTGGCACATGTTGTGCCTCAATGCGAAAGACTTTGAGTTGAGTTTCAATGGAGTTGAGGTAAAGGGAGACAAAGGCAGTTGCCGATGGGAAGCCAGCTATACCTTTTCGAAAACCGGTCGAAGGGTAAACAACAAGATAAAAGCTTCCTTTACCCTTAAAGACGGGCTAATCTTTGACCATCATGATGAGTTTGATCTGTGGCGTTGGAGCAGAATGGCGTTGGGCACTGTGGGCACACTGCTGGGCTGGTCACCCTTTTTACACAACAAAATCAGCGATAATGCGCTCAAAAGCCTTCAAAAGTTCATGACCGAACACCCGATGTAAGAAAAATGTAAGCAAAAGACTGATTAAAAATGCTGTTTTAAGGGTGATTTTGATGATAATTCAAAAAAACCATTACCTTTGAATCGTTAATGAATTAATCCCACCTGAAAGTACTCCACTAATCGTGATCTTATTGGAAGGCATTACTAAGTTAGCAAGAACATTTATCACTTAATTTCAAAAACAAAAATGAACATTTATGTAGCCAACATTCCCTGGAAGGCATCCGAGGAACAATTGAAGCAGTTATTTGCCGAGTACGGTGAAGTAAGCTCTGCGAAGATCATCATGGACAAAGTAACACAGCGCAGCCGTGGCTTTGGATTTATTGAAATGGCCGATGACACCGCTGGCCGTAATGCTATCAATGAATTGAACGGATTCGATTTCCTTGGAAAGAACCTGGTTGTTAACGAAGCTCGCCCTCGCGAAGAAGGTAGTGGCGGTGGCAGCCGTGGTGGAAACCGCGGTGGTGGCGGTGGCTTCCGCAGAGGTGATTTCAACAAAGATTATTAATCGGATTGAAATAGGAATTTGTAATGCTCCTCGATTTGATCGGGGAGCATTTTTGTTTTTTAGGGGTAATGGCGTATGCCTTTTCTCACTTTAAAAGATCACTTAAATTTATAGAGAAGTATCTAACCGATCCTCTTTGATAAGATGGAGTATCTCATTTTTGGATTAATAGGCATCATAATAGTAATTCTTGTTATCCATCATGCTAACAAGAACAGGACTAAAAAGAAAATTGAAGAAATTCGAGCTGCCTGGGGTAAACCTAAAAATGAATCATTTGATTTTGATAGCATCTGCCATTATGCAAACACAGTAAACGAAAACAAGTTTCACAGACTGACTGAGCAAACAATTGAAGACATTGACCTCCACGGGCTCTTTGCATTTATTGATAGAACTACCAGCAAAGTGGGCCAGCAATTCCTCTATAAAAAGCTACTAGAACCCACCAATAACGCTAGTGACACATCAGAAAGGCTTGTTAACATATTTTCCAAAGACGAACGACTGCGAGAAGGATTTCAGTTAGACCTTCTCAAACTTAATAACACCGGAGCTTACTACATTACTTCCTTAATGAAGGATAAACTATTGGAGAAACCAAAATGGTTTAACCTTCTCCTATTGGATATTTTTATCGTTGCATGTTTAGTAATGCTATCATTTAAAGTTCCAGTATTGCTGATAGTTCTCATTATTCCCATAGTATTAAATATGTTTTTACATTATTGGAATAAAAACAACACGTTTCAATTTCTTAGGTCATTTCCCCAATTGAATAATCTGATTAACGTATCAAAAGTATTGCTTAAAAGGGGTGACTCATTCTATGACAAATCCGTTGATGATAGTATCTCAAGTCTTAAGTCATTTCAGCAAAAAGTAATCCTTATAAACTTTGACAATGGCAGCGGGATTCAAGGAGAATTAAGCGTAATAGGAACCTATCTGACTGAGTTGATAAAGGCGATTCTATTAATAGAAGTATTTACTCTCTATAGAATAACAAAAGAATTGGAAAATAAAAAATCATCTATCCAAGTCCTTTTCAACTATGTTGGAAATATTGATAGTTCAATTTCAATAGCCTCGTTAAGGGCGGGAAAGGAAAAGACTTGTATCCCATACTTTGTTCCCACATCAAAACAATTACATACTCGGAACATCTATCATCCGCTGATTAATGATTGTGTTAAAAATGACCTTTCAATAAATAACAAAAGCATTTTAATAACGGGCTCCAACATGTCGGGCAAGTCTACTTTTTTAAGAACCCTGGCTATAAATTCAATACTGGCACAAACAATCTACACTTGCTTTGCGGATGAATATAGTACACCGATGGTTAAACAGTTTTCATCCATACGAATTGATGACAACTTATTTGAAGGTAAAAGTTACTATTTCCAAGAGGTACACATAATGGGATCCCTGATAAGAGAGGCAAAGCAAGCGAATCAAAATTTATTTGTGTTAGACGAAGTGTTTAAAGGCACCAATACAATTGAACGAATTTCAGCCGCCAAAGCAATACTCTCCTATTTAAATCGCCATAACAATATAGTAGTTGTGTCCACGCATGATATTGAGTTG
Organism: Cyclobacteriaceae bacterium; assembly: GCA_041736555.1. Taxonomy (GTDB): domain Bacteria; phylum Bacteroidota; class Bacteroidia; order Cytophagales; family Cyclobacteriaceae; genus ELB16-189. The sequence continues at coordinate 40,262 of JBGSTJ010000033.1, read as the reverse complement.
GCAGATATGCTTAAGGGTGAATATGATTTATACCACTTTACAGAAACCATTGAACACGATGAACTTCATTTTGACCACAAAATTAAATCGGGTCAGTTGAAAACAAGAAATGCAATTAAACTATTAGAGCTATCAGATTATCCCACCGAAATCATTAGTGAAGCCCGGCAATTAAGTACTACATTAAGATCCATCCATCAAACTAACAAAAACATTACTCAATAAATTTGTAGTAGTATTTCTGATCCACTAAGAGTTAGTTCTCCGCCCGTAATTGTCATACTATCCACTTCTTTTTTATTCACAATCACTTTCGTAGCCTTGTCAACATTAAATTTCACGGTCCAATCCGGCTGTGTTTGTTGGATACGATATTCAACATGATCTTCTTGTTGAGTAACCTTCACACTTAGCGCGTTATTCCCCACCTTCACGCGTTCGATAGCAGCCTCTTTCCATGAAGCAGGCATCTTTGGCGAAAGAAAAATGGTCTTGTTATAGGCCTGCGGCTCGATGCCAAAAAAATGTTGAATGATAGGCACCGCCACTCCGTAAATGTTCCAGGCCTGTGTTACCATGCCAAAGTCGGGCGAGACTTCATACATGGAACCAGGCAACGCATAACTAAATGATTGTTGCAGTTTTTGAATATAACCTAACGATTCGTCTGGAGTTCCATATTTCGCAGCGGCAATGGCCTGTACACCTGTAGGCAAGGTCATCACCGCACCTATATAGGAAAATGTTTTCTTCCGTGACTTTAATACCACACTGTCAACTTCTTCGGTTCGGTCAATACCCGTAACATACACACCAAACGGGTTCTCATATTTTTTAGCTGTTTCCAATGCGGCCTTACCCTTTTCCAGATCAGCTACTCCGGTTTCCATGGGTGTATTCACTACCCAATTATGATACACCACAAACGGTACATGCTGACTGGCACCATACCGGGAAAGATTCTTTTGTGTTGCTTTTAACTCGGCTACTGCCCAGGGTTTACCTAAAGTATCGGCACGAATAAGAGCGGCTGCCAGAATCGGTTTTGCTTCCGCAACGGTACCCCGGAAATCTCCAAAAGATTGATCCTGCTCATTCCACCATTCAGTATTAATTTTTGTTTTCAACTCATCTGCTGATTTTTGATATTGTTTAGCCAACACACTATCACCTACTATACTGGCCAACGTTGATGCACTGGCCAGTGCCTGTTGAGTATACACGGCCACATCCACCATTTCTGTATCCAGTCCTGGTATTTCCATCATGCCGTTTCCATTTGGATATCCATTACCATCAGGATCCATTTCATCAACCAGCCAGGTAATTCCCTTTTTTACTTCTGGAAAAAGCTGTTTAATCAATTCGGTATCACCGGTCCAATCCACATAAAATTTTAACAGAGTAATATATTGTGCGGTTTCATTTACGTTCCCGGGGTTAAACACAGCCCCATTAGTAGAAACTTCGTGGATGATGCGTCCATTTCCATTCGTTTTTTGTGAGATCGAACTTAACAATTGAATGGAACTTTTAGCGAGCGCGTGATCCCCCGTTGCCAACACCCCTTGCAAGGTATACACCATGTCACCACCAAACCACCAGGGATAGTCCGGCAAGCCAGCAGAAACGCCCCGCCCCTGTTCTGGAACATTGCGTACAAGCCAATCGGTATTATACTTTAACCACGTATACATCTCTTCAAGATTTTTATCAGCGACAATAAGCGTAGACGTGTTATCAATTTCTTTGAAGCGCTTAACTTTAGCTGTAAGTTGAGCTACGCTTTCATTTTTCAACTGAGTGTAAGTGGCTCGCAACGCAGCTTCAGATTGATAAGATCCTGCTATGTAAATCGGAATAATCTTTTCTTCTTTAGCTTTTAAACTCAAAGAAAACGTAAGTGTGCCGTTCTTGCCTAACCCTTTGCGGGATGTAGGTGAGCACACATTCGGAGCATCAGTAAATTCAACCGGTAAGGTTGAGCCGAAGGCCGTGTACCAGGGATTATTTTTGTCTTTGGCTATAACCGCTGACAACGTAGAATCATAAAATATTTCATCTTCACTATCTAACATTTTGGTGCGTTCACCTAACCACGTGGGTCGAAGGTCGGTCATGCCGGTGAAGGAAAATACAATTTCTTTAAGTTCTGTTGATTCATTTACTATGCGAAACTCAATAACCAATCCTTCAACGCCATCTGGCACAAACTGAAACCGGTCAATGCCAATGCTCTCCTCATTCCAGGTGTAATTATGGCGATTGCCCACGGGATAATTGGTGAAGATATCAGCTTTGTCAAGGCAATAGGGTTTGTCATTTCGTTTACTGGTAAGCGCCACCGAGAAACCATCCATCAATTTGATGGGATGATCCCAGATTCCGCCCATTTCTCCGGTTACATGCCAACCTAAATCGGGAAAAGAGCCATCCTGATTGCCTACAAGATAAACGCGATCTCCAGCCGTAACGAAAGGCGTTGCCAGGTATTCGGGTTTCCCATCAATGGCGGGAAGTCCGGATGTTTGTGAGTATAACCCCGCGCCTCGTTCTTGTTCAGACGTTGAACAGGCAAAAAGTAAAAGTAGTGCAAGGAAGAATAGTGGTAGAGCTAACTTCATGGTTAAGGTGATTCGAAGTCCAAGTTAGCACTTTGTTTTTAAACTATTTGGTTATCCATGAATGTGTTATTTAACCGGCTACTGCCATCAACCTATTCGCTTCGCAAGGAACCTATTAGGTGCTAAATAGCTTAGTGATTTGAAAATTTAGTTATGAGCCTACGCAAACCGCTCTGGAGTAAATGCATCCAATGAAATAGATGTTTGATTTCCACCTACAATTTCAGAAATCAATTTACCCGTGCCCGGCCCCAGGCTTAATCCCATCATAGAATGGCCCGTGGCATAAATCAGATTTGAAATTTTTTTCGAACGCCCGATATACGGCAACCCATCGGGTGAACAAGGTCGCAAGCCATGCCAGATCTCTTCTACCTTTGGCAACGCTACTTTCATTTCTGGATAATAACGTGGGATGGAATCGACAATACCCTTCACCCGATTCATACTGATGCCATGATCCACTCCGGTAATTTCCATGGTTCCGCCAAACCGAAGTGTTGTACCCATAGGAGTAATTGCTACCCTTGCTTCCAGAAAAATGGAAGGGATACGAATATTCTTTTCCACATTCTGTAGTGTAAAACTATACCCTTTGCCGGCTTGCATAGGCAAGGAGATTTTCAATTTAGATGCCACCTGTCCTGACCACGAGCCTGTGGCAATTATTACTTCATCAAAAGTATGTTCACCCGAACTCGTTCGAAATGATTTTATTTTTCCATGTTCAACATCAAAATCCGTAACTGTTGTATTTGTAAGAAATGGGACGCCTTTGTCTTTCAGATATTTTATCAACTGAGTTACCAACGCTTGTGGCGTGATGTGTGCATCGCCTGGAAAATAAACTCCACCACGAACATTTACCTTAACATCCGGCTCCAGCTTTTGTACTTCCTCCGGTGATAAAATCCGAGCTTCAATTCCATGATCGTTCGCAATGACTGCTGTTTCGGCTTCTTCGTGCTCTGTTTCTTTCGTTTGATAGAGCATTAAAAGACCCTGCTCATGATAGCCAAATTCAAAAGGAAGTTCTTTGGCGAGTTGCTGATAATGAGCTTTACTTAACAAACTCAATTCCTTTAGCGCAGGAATTGATTTGTTTACATGTTCCTTGGTAGCATGTTTATAAAACTGATAGCCCCATTTAATCAAATCGCCACTCAATCGAGGCTTCACATAAAACGGACTCGTTGAATCAAACATCCAGCGGATACCTTTGGAGATCATACCGGGTGCAGCCAATGGAATGATATGACTAGGCACAATCATACCCGCATTGCCAAACGAGCAACCGTCTTTTAAATCACTTTGATCGATGATTGTCACCTGATGTCCTGCCTGTGTTAAATAATATGCAGAGCTTAGTCCGATGATGCCTCCACCTATGATTGCTACCTTCATGTATTTACTTTTTCAACACATAGGCACATAGATCTCATAGAATTTAATCCATCTATGTAACCTATGTTTCTATGTGGTTAGATTACCTGAAACCCATACGCATACGGATCATCGTCCGGATCAATCTTGATTGTATTATAGCCATAGATCTTCGCCCAACCTTCTACACTGGGTATGATGGCTGGTTTACCGTTTAATTCAGTCACCTCTTCGATACGACCGATGAACTTTGATCCAATAATACTTTCGTGAATAAAATTCTCTCCCTTCTTCAATTTTCCTTTGGCATACCATTGTGCCAGGCGCGCTGAAGTTCCTGTGCCGCAAGGAGAACGATCAATTGCTTTATCACCATAGAATACTGCATTGCGGGCAGTTGAGGTCGGGTCAATTACTTTACCGGCCCAGAGAATATGACTACAACCATTGATTGTTGGATTCTCAGGGTGAACGAATTGATATTTTTTATTAATATTTTTTCTGAGCTCTCGGCTCCAACTAATCAATTGATCGGCTGTATAATTTTCTAGTCCTGGGAAATTTGGTTGAGGATCAACGATAGCATAAAAATTTCCACCATAAGAAACATCGAGTGTAAGCTCACCCAGATCTGGACATTCGGCTGTGATATTCTCTGCAGCGAGGTAAGCCTTTACATTGGTGATCTTGACTGACTTTATTTTTTTTCCTTCCTGCTTGTATTCAACACGAACCAATCCTGCAGGAACCTCCAGATTTAAAACGCCATGAGTTTTCGGAATTACCAGGCCTTCTTCGATAGCAATTGTCACCGTGCCAATCGTGCCGTGGCCGCACATAGGTAAACAACCGCTGGTTTCAATAAACAGAATACCGATATCGTTAGCCGGATCAGAGGGTGGATACAAAATACTACCACTCATCATATCATGACCGCGAGGCTCAAACATAAGACCTTTGCGTATCCAATCATATTCACGCAAAAAGTGCTGACGCTTCTCACTCATATTTTTACCTTCCAATGGAGGGCCACCCTCTGCTACAACGCGTACTGGATTTCCGCAGGTGTGGGCATCGATGCACTTGAATGTTCCTGATTTATTCACTGTTTATAAAATACAATTTGTTTTACTCAAAATACCCGTTACTGGTCACTGGCTTCTAGTTGCTAGTAACTAGAAATCAGGAACTACTTTTTAAATTCACTATTATACAGCCTCCATATCCCAAGTGGATTTGCGGTCTTTAATTCCTCCGGTAAGAGTGACTCAGGAAAATTCTGGAATGCAACCGGACGGGCAAACCGTTTGATAGCATCCGTACCAACGGCAGAGAAACGTGAATCCGTAGTAGCCGGATACGGGCCGCCATGTTGCATGGAAGGACAAACTTCAACACCCGTTGGAACTCCATTCACAATCAAACGTCCGGCTTTCTCAATCAACATGTTAATTAGACTGGAATACTTTACTAACTCAATTTCTTCAGAAATGACGGTAACTGTTAATTGCCCATGAATGCGATTGATTACAGCATGTAACTCATCATTGCTTTTGCAACGGACAATCAATGAAAATGGACCAAATACTTCTTCGGCCAAAGAGGGATTTCTCATAAATTCTTCCCCAGTTACAGAGGCAACGTGAGGTCTTCCTTGAGAAGAATTCCCTTCTGCAGAAGATTGCCCTTCCACCTTCACTCCTTTTTGTGCAAGTGTCTGGGTTAATTTTTTTGAATAATTATCCGCAATACCCTCGTGCAACATGGTACCCGGCATTGTCTTTTGAATTTCGGTAGACAAAGCTTTTATAAACCGATCTAATCCTTCCCCCTCTACAGCTATGATCAAGCCCGGGTTGGTACAAAACTGTCCAACACCAAGTGTTATTGATCCTGCTAAACCTACGGCTGTTTTTTCCGCATCGCGTTGTAATGTTTCAGGCAATAAAATAACCGGATTGATGCTGCTCATCTCAGCAAAGACAGGAATTGGTTCGGAACGTTGATTGGCCAAATCAAACAAGGCCTTGCCTCCTGCTAATGATCCGGTGAATCCAACTGCCTTGGTAAATGGATGTTTCACCAAAGCTTGTCCCACTTCAAAATTTGCACCATGCACGTGTTGAAATACCCCTTGAGGCATGCCGGTTTTTTCGATGGCTTTATAAATAGCACCCGCGATAAATTCAGACGTCTCGGCATGGGCTGGATGTGCTTTCACAATAACGGGACAACCTGCAGCAAGTGCAGAGGCAGTATCGCCACCAGCGGTTGAATATGCCAATGGGAAATTAGCAGCTCCAAACACAACCACGGGCCCGATGGGCACCAGCATTTTACGAATGTCAGGTTTAGGTGCAGGCGCACGGTCGGGAATAGCTGTATCAACTCGTGCATCTACCCACGATCCATTCTCTACTAAATCCGCAAACATGCGACAATGACCTGTGGTGCGACCACGCTCATTGATGATGCGTACCTCGGGCAGATTGGTCTCGCGCATAGCAGTCGACACCAATTGCTGACCCAGGGCATCGATCTCATCTGCAATAGCGCGAAGAAATTCTGCTTTCTTCTTTCCAGGAAAATTCTTGTAAGAAAGAAACGCAAGCTGAGCATGTTGCAGCACACCATTTATATCTTCAACGAAACTATTCTTTACTTTCATATTCAATCTATCAATGTTGCTGGTCGCTGGCTTCTGGTTACTCGTAAACCAGTTGCGAGCAGCCAGAGACCAGAAACGAATTACAATTTAGGCCTCGAAACAATTCCTGTACGGATAATTTTTAAGATCCGCTCCCTCTCGTCCCCTTCCAAAACAAGCCGTGGCGCACGCACATTCTCCGACCCAATGCCCACTTCCTGCTCAGCAAGTTTAATATACTGCACCAACTTAGGATGAATATCCAATTCCAACAGCGGCAGAAACCATCGGTAAATTTTTAGCGCTTCGGCTATCTTATTCGCTTTCGTTAATTTATAGACTGCCACAGTCTCTTTCGGAAACGCGCAGACTAATCCGGCCACCCAGCCATTAGCACCTAGCATGAGTTCTTCCATCGCGATGGTATCTACCCCACAAAGAATTTTAAAACGATCGCCAAAACGGTTGATCATACGTGTTACGTTGCTCACATCGCGAGTCGATTCTTTCACTGCTTGAATATTCTTGTTGGCTGCCAACTCACCAAACATGTCGAGGGTCACTTCAATTTTATAGTCAATTGGATTATTGTAAATCATGATTGGTAAACTGCTTGACTCCGCTACCGATTTGAAGTATGCTACCGTTTCGCGGTGATCGGATTTATACCGCATGGGCGGTAACATCATTAAACCCTTAGCACCGCATTTTTCTGCTTCGCGCGCGAGCGCAACGGCCTCCCGGGTGCTGCCCTCTGCAATATTCATCACGACAGGAACTTTGCCCGCCACTTTTTCAACCGTAAATTTTACGAGATCAAATTTCTCCTCGTTGCTCAACACGCTGGCTTCACCGAGGGTGCCTCCAAGAATCACTCCTTCCACGCCTGCATCCAATTGAGCTTTCAGGTTTTTTTCAAACAAAGGAAAATCCAGTTTATCATCAGAAGTAAACTTGGTGGTAAGTGCCGGGAAAACTCCACTCCATTGAATTGCCATAATCAGAATTTTGAGGTTTTAATTCAAAATTACGGCTTTGAAACGATGTTAGTACAAGCATTGCATATAAAATGTGGATGGAGAATAGAAAAAGTCTTCAGGAAATTTGATAATACCTGGCTTCGCGAACTTTTCGGATCACCCTTTAGAAACTCAGGCACGTTTCAATTCCAGAATGGTAAGTTCCGGTGGCATCCCTACCCGACCGGGATAGCCCAAATAGCCAAAGCCACGATTGACATATAGATTCTGATTCCCTTCCTGGTATAATCCAGCCCATTGTTTATAGGCATATTGTGACGGGCTCCACTTAAAATCACCAATCTCTACACCAAATTGAAAACCGTGCGTATGACCCGAAAGCATTAGATCAATATCTTTGTAATTTGGTCTCACCTGCGCATCCCAATGGCTGGGATCATGAGATAGTAAAATTTTAACCGGTGCTTCTGTACCCGCATAAGCCTGATCCAATTTTCCGTATTTCGCGAATCTACCCGCGCCCCAGTTTTCGATACCGAGGATTGCCAATTTCTCACCACCTTGTTTTATATAGCGATGTTCATTCATCAATAAATCAAAACCCAGTAAGCGATGTGCTTCCATCAAATCTTTGAAATTTTGTTCTTTGACTTCTTGGGAGGACCAGTTTTTATAATCTCCGTAATCGTGATTGCCGGTTACAGAATAGACGCCTAGCGGTGCGCGTAGCTTATTAAACACATTGATATATTCCTTAACTTCATTTGCTTCATTATTCACCAGATCACCCGTGAAAAATATCAGATCGGGTTTTTCTTTCATTACCATTTCCACACCGCCCTTAACTGCAGTTTTGTTAAAGAAACTTCCGCTATGAATATCAGAAACCTGAGCGATTTTAATTCCATCAAAAGAAGTAGGAAGATTAGGCAACTTAAGTGATACCCTCTTTATCCGATAATCATGAGCACCTGATACAATACCAAAAACCATCGTGCCAAAAGGAATAGCCGTTGCAACCAGTGCGGTTTGCGTGAGAAACTGTGAGCGTGAAATTACTTCACCCGCTATAGGATTAACATCTTTCTTACCTAACGCTTGTGCAACCCAACGCACCAACCGCTGAACATCATCAATAAGTAGAAAGAATACTCCGAATAGTTTTGAAAAATAGGTAGCAAAGAGAGCCGTCAAAATCCAGTTGCGCATACCCGAACCAACCTTGTAGGGATCAGTAGCTGTCCACCACAACAGGGCAGCAATACATATAACAGTTGGAATCCAAAATCCATACTGCGCAACAGCTTTCCAGAGGGGTGTCCAACTTTTACTTACAGACAAAACTGCCTGAAAGACATAGATATCGATCAGAAGAAAAGCGATTATAAAAAGAAAAGCTACCATAAGTCTATTACTCATAAAAGCAAAAGTCGTCTTACAAGATTAGAAGACGACTTTCTATAGTTTTTAGTTCATGTTAATTCGTAGATCTCAAATTTACTCCTGTTTTGCGATTTATCCAGAATAAGAATCGTTCTGACAACAGATACATTACTGGAACAACGACTAATGTTAAGAACGTAGCGAAAATCAATCCAAAGATAATTGTCCAGGAAAGTGGAGCCCAAAACATAACACTATCCCCTCCCATATAGAAATCGGGATCATAACTTCCAAAGAACTTTAAAAAGTCAAAGTTGATACCTATAGCGAGTGGTATTAGTCCTAGCACGGTTGTAATGGCCGTGAGCAACACGGGGCGTAGACGGGTTTTGCCAGCCTCAATAATAGACTGCCTCACCTCGTCAAAGGTTAAATCCGTATCCAGCTCTTCGCGTTTTCTACGTTTTTTTAACTCCACGAAATCAAGCAAAACTATTGCATTATTAACAACTATACCGGCCAACGAAATAATACCTACCATGGTCATGATCACCACAAATTCCATCTGAAAAATAATCAGACCAAAGAATACTCCAATCGTGCTGAACAATACCGAGGTCATGATGATAAGCGGAGAGGTGAGTTTATTGAATTGAGCAACGATAATTAAAAAGATAATAAACACCGCCAACATAAGCGCTTGGGAAAGGAAACCCATTTCCTTGGCTTGCTTCTCCTGTTCACCACCAAACTTATAACTATACCCTACTGGCATCGGAAAGTCAGCCAATATTTTTTGTATCTGTCCATTAATAATCGTTGCGTTATAACCACCCAACACATTAGAAGAAATGGTGATCTGACGTTTCATGTCCTTGCGTTTGATAGAGCCATACGTAGAGCTCAGTTCAGCTTTTGCAATCGATGAGATAGGAACCTGAGAAATTTTTCCATTTGTCTGATCCCGAAACGTAACACTCTTATTCATTAAAGCATCTACGCTGTAACGGTACTTATCATCCAAACGCAATTGCACTTTATAATCATCTTCACCTTGCTTGAATTTGGTAATTTCTTTTCCAAACAAAGAGGTGCGCACTTCATTGGCCACCGAATAGGTCGACAGCCCAAATCGCCTGGCTTTTTCACGATCAATATTTACCAGCAATTCGGGTTTACCTGTTTCAATATCCAGCTTGAGTTTTTCGATACCTTGTATTCCGGATTCATTGATATACGTTTTCATTTGCTCCGAAAGTGCAATCAACGGTTCTAGTTCCTCACCAATCACTTCAATGGTAATTGGTTTACCCGTTGGTGGTCCATCGGCATTTTTATCAACTGTAACCGAAACACCAGGATAACCACCGATACCTTCACGGATTTGATCCAGAACTTCGCTTGTATTAATGCCATCGCGATATTTAAAATCTACAAAGTTTACCGTAATACGAGCTTTGTTAGGCGATTCTGCTTGCCCAATGCTCGACATATCCATCGGATCACCGGTACCAGCACCCACGTTGGCTACTACGGATTCAACTGCCTTTTCATAGGGTTTGATAATTTCGATTACCTGGTCTTCTATTCTTTTGGCAAACTGATTTGTCTCTTCAATGTCGCCACCAACAGGATATTCAATAAATACATTAACATACTTTGGCGTATTCTCTGGAAAGAAAAGAACCTTGGGTGGGAAAATGAAAAGCAAGGAAATTGAAATAATTAGCAACAGGAACGTGCCACTAAAGATCATTGCTGGGCGCCAACCTGCCAATGAGAACCTAATGGTACTTTCATAAAGATTTTCAATCCAGGGCAACACGGTAGCTTGAAATTTTTTCGCGGCAGGAACAAGAAGGTAAACATTTAACAAGGTGAGCAAGCCAAAAAAGATGAGCAGGTTGCCTAGCCAATAAATCTTAAAGACCAAAAATAAAATTCCCAATGCACCAGCGATGATTACATTTCGCCAGATGCCTTTATGATTCGTTACAATTTCATTCTCTAGTTTCATAAAGCGCACGATGAATACCGGGTTGATGACCAAGGCAACAAACAACGAGGCACTCAATGAAATAATAAGTGTAATGGGAAGATATTTCATGAACTGACCCATGATACCAGGCCAAAGCATAAGGGGAATAAATGCTGCCAATGTTGTTGCCGTTGATGAAATAATCGGCACCGCCACTTCTCCTACCCCTAACCGGGTGCTATCCCACATAGAGTAACCCTCAGATCGTAATCGATAGATATTTTCCACCACCACAATTCCATTGTCTACCAACATTCCCAGGGCCATAATCAAACCAAAGAGCACCATCATATTAATGTTATAGCCCAGAGCGCTTAACACAATGAAGGTAATAAACATGGATAGCGGGATCGCCATCCCAACAAACAATGCATTTCGGGTTCCGATGAATAACAACAGAATAATCACCACCACAATCACACCTGAAATAATATTATTCTCCAGGCTGCTTACCATCTCCTTTGTTACTGAAGACTGATCATTTGTAATGGTTACTTTCAGATCCTGCGGAAAAACATCAGCCTTCGCCTCGTCCAGAATTGCTTTAATTTGATCTGTTGCTAGTAGCAAGTTCTCGCCACTTCGCTTGATTACGTCTACCATAACTACCGGTTCTTTGCGAAGACGGGCATAGCTTTGCTTTTCGATGTAGTCAAATTCTACTTCGGCTACATCACGCAGATAAACAATATTACCCTTCTCATTTTTGATAACAATATCCTCTAGATCCGAGGGGTCAACAAACTCTCCTACAACACGAATCGTTCTTCGCACACCGGCATCTAAAATATTTCCGCCTGACATGGTTACATTTTCAGCCGTGATTGCGTTTTCTATATCAGCAAAGTTGAGTTTGCGCGCCTCCAACTCATACGGGTCAACCTTGATTTTAACTTCCTTATCATCAATGCCTCGAATCTCTACTTTTGAAATCTCAGAAATTTTTTCAATCTCGTCTTCCAGGTATTCACCAAACTCTTTTAGCTCCTCTAAAGAATAGTTTCCCGACAAGTTAATGTTCATGATGGGAAATTCAGAGAAGTTAATTTCAAAGGCATTCGGATCCTGAGGTAAGTCATCCGGTAGCTCTGGTTTCGCTTTGTCTACGGCATCCTTTACTTTCGTGAGGGCCTCTTCAATGGTAATCTTTGGGTCGAACTCAACAATAATTGTAGAAAAATCCTGTACCGAAGTGGATTTAATATTATCAACCTCAGAAATAGAATTAATTTCTTTCTCAATAGGTCGAGTTACCAGGTTCTCCATATCCACCGGAGAATTTCCCGGATAGGCTGTTCCAATGTAAACGATAGGTTGCTTTATTTCAGGATAACTGTCTTTTGGTAAGGCGACATAGGTAATAATACCCATGACCACGAACATGGCGGCCAGGAACATAACCATCGTGCCGTTCTTCAACGCAAAACTGGTAAGCCAAAATTCTTTATCAACCTTAAGTTCTTTACCTGATGTATTCTTTAATTGACTCATGCTAGTCTAGGTTATATTCTTATCTCAAATTAATTACTTGCTACTTTCTCTGTGCTTGCAGCTATCTTCAGTTCAGCTCCTTCCGTTACTTCACGGAAACCTTCATAAACAATCTGCTCGCTGCCATCCAACCCTTTCAAGACTTCAGTCACATTTCCGTGCGACATACCTGGCTCTATGTAAACTTTACGAGCCAGAAGTGCATTCTCCTTGTTATCGATAACAAACAAAAACTGCCCCTGATTATCACGTTGTATTATTTTTGTTGGAACCTGAAATACGTTGGGGTTAACATAGTCACGCAATGAAATTACCACCACCTGATTGGGCTTAGCCGCCAACGCAGAATTTAAGTTAGCTTCAATCCGGAAGGTTCTATTTTCGGCATTGATTACCTGACCCACAGACAAAATATTACTTTTCACTCTTTTGTCGAAGGCTGGAAAGTAAACTTCCACTTTATCGTTCTTCTTAAGCTTACCTATAAAATCTTCTGACACATCCGCCTTCACATACATGTCATTCGGGTTAACCATTCGAACTAAGGGTAAACCAGGCGAAGCCATTTCACCCACCAAAGCTTCTACCTTGTCGATCGCACCTGAAAAAGGAGCCTTAATAATCATCTGATCGAGTTGTGAATTCATGGTAGCCAGTTTACGCTCCAAGGATTCTTTGTTATTTTTTGCCTGCAAATACTGAATTTCAGAACCTATCTTCTGCTCCCACAATTTGGCTTGCTTCTCATACACCGTTTTAGCTAACTCAAGCGAGGTATTTAATTCTTTAATGGAATTACGAAGAATGTCTGCTTCCAACACAATAAGTACTTGCCCTGCGCTTACCTGTTGTCCTTCACTCACTAAGACCTTTTCAATTTTACCCCCTGACATAGCGCTTAAAGAAACATTTTTACGTGACTCCACGGAGCCTCGCACATCCACATAATGTTCAAAAGGTTTTGCTTCCAATGCCCAGGTGGAAATCAATACCGCATTATTGTTTCTGGCGAACGATGGATCAATAGCAACAATTTCCTTCTCCAGGTTTCCGATTTTTTCTTTCAAAGAAATCATTTCATTTCGGGCCAATTCAAGCTCTTGCTTTTTTGTTTCAAGGTCGCTGGCAGGATGACTGCATGCCCCGAGCATAGTCAATGAGGTGAGGAAGTATATATATTTCATAGAGATGGTGGATTTCATAGTGATTATTTAATTAATAGTTTACCATATGATTTTTCTAATTCAACGGAAGCAATCAGGGTATCATAAAGAGCCGCGAAATAATTGGTTTGCGCTTCTTTATAAGAGGCATCAGCATCAATAACTTCCAGGTTTGAACCAACACCTTGCTGGTATTTGATTACGGTAACATCATAAACCTCTTTGGATAGGAGCATATTCTCACGCTGTGTCTTCAGTGTTTCAATATGACTTTCAAAAGTCATGCTCGCTTGTTCCTGTTCAAGATCAATCTGATTTTTCGTCAGGTCAAGTGAATTGTCAAGTTGTATCAACTGCGATTTTTTTTGCTGAACTAGTTTGCTTTTACGCAGGCCATCAAAAATGGGAAGATTGGCACGAAGACCAACAGAGCCGAGTGATCGCCAGTTAGGGCCAAATTGAATGAAACTATTGAATGCGGAAGTTCCGTAACTAGCTCCATAATTTCCAAACAGGTCAATGGTTGGTAAGTATTGTGAGCGAGTATTTTTTATATCTAATTCAACTAAAGCACGATTGATCTGCAACTGATTATATTCTATTCGATTCGTATACTGAAAATCTTTCTTAAAATCCTCGTCCAAAACCTGAAACTTGATACTCTCCAGATTATCGGATAAGGATAGTGATTCAGAAACCGGCAAGCCCATCTGAAATTTCAGCAGGTTATAACTTATCTCAAGTGCAATCGATGAACTCTTGCTTGCATTAATAATGTTATTATACTGAACCTGAATGCGGTTAACATCAATCTTTTCCACAAAGCCATTTTCGTATTGGGCTTTGGTTTGCTTTAATAAAGAATCAAGACGTTGAAAGTTTTTATCAACTAACTCAGCTCGCTCTTTACTAACTAAAACTGAATAATAGGCTTTCTTAATGGCCGCTACTACATCGGTCTCAGTTTTAATTAAATCCTTACGTGATAGTTCAGTATAAGTCTTACTAGCTTTCAGCCCAACAAAGTAAGAACCATTGAAAATCATTTGTTCCAAATTAATAGATGCATTCCCTGTGTATTTGGTCCCAAATTTTACACCCACAAAGTCATCGGGGCCTGCGTTCGGGTCAAATACAGCCGCTGGAAGAAATGAAGTTGGTATGATATAGTTATCTGTAAGATTAGCAGAAGCATTGATCTGCGGTAACCCGGTAGCAAGTATTTCCCCAACACGAGCCTCCGAAGAAGAAATGGCCTCCCGGGCATTTTTCAAATTAGGATTGTTCTCGATTGCAAAATCAATACAATCTTGCAATGAAAAAACTCGGACCGATGTTTGTGCTTGCATCCTTTGTGAAAAAAGGTATAAGATCAGGAACAGCAGGACAGCTGATTTGTAAATGGGTTTCATATTATAGGATTGAGGGTTGATGATGTGGTTCTTTGTATTTCTGATATAATTTTTTTCCTTTCTCGGTGCAAAGTCCATGAACGAAAAAATCAAATAATTGGGTTTGCACCTCTACAAAATTGAATCGGTCTTTTGGAAACAATTCCGGATTGAAGGCAGCTTCAATCAGTATCAACCGGGTGAGAGCCATTATATCCGGGTTGATGTCTGCCCGGAAGTAACCATCGGCAATACCTTGTTTGATGTTACGAACCACCGACTGACTGATAACCTTTACTTTATGTTCATTATACAAGCTCCAGGCTTTGGGGTGGTACTTCTGCAAATCATACAACATGGAAGGATTCAGGTTCTCCATATCATGCTTCATGCACACTGAAATATTACTTAATTCTTCGATCGAGTTTTTTGAACCCACCTCGATTTCTTCATACTTCCGAAAACTACGCTCCAGGTATTGTTCTGATATTTTAAAGACTAATTCGTCTTTATCTGCAAAATGTTGGTACAGAGTTTTTTTTGATACCGACAAGTGTCGGGCAATATCGTCCATGGTTACGCTGCGTATTCCATACTTCATAAAAAGTGCTTCCGCGCCTTCCAGAATCTTCTCTCTTGTTTCTATTTCTTCCATAAGGGGTGCAAAACTATGGAAACTATACACTTTACCAAAGTTTCCACAGTTTCCTTCAACGCCTCTTTTTGGTTATTGTTCGGGGTTTTTAGAAAAAAGTTCGGATTATTTTCCTGAATTGTTTCCTCAACCGTTTGAAGTGCCTGAATTACTGGTTGGCTTGTCCTCCGGTTTATAACACCACTTCTCTTTCATTTTCTGCTTAAACCGCTCTCGATCTTCAGGTGCCATATTACTCCACTTATCTTTCCAATAGCTTTTCCACGGTCCACCCGCATGGTTGCCATGACAATTACATCTGCTTCCAAAACTCCAAAAGAATATTTTTGACAACGCTAACAAGCCCAGAGCTTGCCAGAAGTTGATGACCGGGCCACTAAATAACTCAGGTACCAGCCAATTCCACAAATACATGGTACCTATCACAAAGCCAAAGGCGATGCAGACACCTATCAAGGCGATCATTATAATTTTTCCAACCCACATACCACGTTTCATAACATCAATATTTTAATTTTTTACTCTTACTCTATTTCGTTTACGCGTCTGATTGCCCGTCATCCCACCACATCATCATAAAAACTTTGTAATCGCTTTCTTAATGCCATGATGGCGTAGCGTTTGCGCGATAACAAGGTGTTGATGGAAACTCCCGTTTCATCTGCGATCTCACGAAAACTTTTTTCCTCCAGTTCATTGAGAATAAAAATTTCACGCTGATCAGCGGGCAATTCGGCCAGGGCATCGGTAACTTCATCCCAAATCGCTTCCCTTAATAGCGTTGCTTCAGGTGTATTATCCAGGTCCGGTAAAATCTCTTGCAACGTCAAGGGTGCATCATCATCAGTACCTGAAAGCAACTCAAAGTCTGTGCGTTTGGGTCGGCTGGCATCCCTGCGATAGCGATCAATGATTTTATTGCGCGCAACACTATACAACCAGGAGGTAACCCTATCCAGCGACTCGATGGTTTGAAAACCTGAAATAAACTGATAAAACACATCCTGAAGGATATCCTCCGCCTCTTCCACAGTAGACACCCGGCTCCGGATAAATCCCAGCAGTTTGTCCTTTTCCTTCAGGAAAGTGTTTTGTTTTATCTCTTGCATGGCCAGATCCATAGTACCATCGAAGCATTATGCCTCCATAGACGGTAAGTGCTAACGGATTATTTTATCAAAGGTGAAAATAGTTTAAAATTAAACCGCAAAGACCTGCCTGCTCCGCTAGTTAGCGGAGCAGGCAAAGGCAGGCGCTAAGGCACAAAGATTCGTTAACAATGATTCGTAATTCGGCAATCCAAACTCGTAATTCCTACAGGTTTCCTTTCTTCAACTCAGCCACCGCATAGTCGGTAGCGCGAGCAGTAAGTGCCATGTACGTAATAGAAGGATTTTGGTTAGCAGAAGATGTCATACACGCTCCGTCTGTTACAAATACATTCTTCACTGCATGCACTTGATTCCATTTATTCAACACGGAAGTTTTTGGGTCTTTTCCCATACGAGCTGTTCCCATTTCATGAATACACAAGCCCGGATAGGCTTTATCGTCATCGAACGTTGAGATGTTTTTCATGCCCGCACTCTCCAACATTTCGGCTGCGCTGTTCATCATATCCTTACGCATGGCGTATTCGTTTTCTTTAAATTCACAATCAATATCAAGTAACGGCAAACCCCACTTGTCTTTTTTCTCTTTGCTTAAGGAAACCTTATTATCGTAGTCAGGGAGTTGCTCACCCCACGCACCCAACCACATGCCCCAGTCTCCCAAACTGGCCGCTTCTTCTTTTAATGCAGCTCCTATTTTATCTGAACCATTGAATTGTCCTCTGGACGCCCCACCCTGATACCCAAAGCCCCGCACGTAATCATTACGCTTTGTCTTTTCATCCACGTTTCTGAAACGTGGAACATAAATACCATTGGCTCTGCGACCCGAAAAATAGTTGTCTTTAAAACCATCATGCGAGCCAACAGCGCCAACATGATAATGATGGTCCATCAGGTTATGACCCAGCTGACCGCTTTGATTACCCATACCGTTGGGAAACACCTCTGAAATAGAGTTGAGTAATATAAACGTAGAACCTAAGGTAGAAGCATTCAGAAAAATAATTTTAGCATAATATTCTTCCGACTGCATAGTATTCGCATCAATCACGCGCACACCGGTAGCACGTTTTGTCTCCTTATCATAGAGTACTTCTGCTACTACCGAATCAGGACGAATCGTAAGATTGCCGGTAGCTTTTGCTGCCGGCAGGGTTGCACTATTACTGCTGAAATATCCAGAGAAAGGACACCCCCGATCGCAGGCATTGCGAAATTGACAGGGACCGCGTTGATTTAATCCTCGTGTGAGATTAGCAACACGACCGATAATCATTTTTCGATCGTTAAACGTTTTACTAATACTACCTGCGAGAGGTTGTTCCAGGCAATTCATTTCCATCGGGGGAAGAAATTCACCATCGGGCAACTGCGGTAAGCCCTCTATGGAGCCACTTACTCCTACAAACTTTTCCACATAACTATACCATGGGGCAATGTCTTTATAACGAATGGGCCAATCCACACCATGACCATCTTTGGCATTGGCTTCAAAATCAAGATCACTCCACCGGTAACATTGGCGACCCCACGTAAGACTTCTTCCGCCTACATGATAGCCACGAATCCAATCGTAGGGCTTTACCTGATTATAGGGATGCTCCAGATCATTTACAAAGAAGTGACTGTTATGTTCATTACAAAAGCCTCGCACCTGAATGTGTTGTTCCTTCCGCATCTTTTCACTCACCACATTGCGGTGCGCAAACTCCCACGGGGCCAGGGTAGCGGTAGTGTAATCTTTAATGTGTTCTACCATGGGGCCGCGCTCAAGCACTAGTGTTTTTAAACCCTTCTCACAAAGTTCCTTGGCTGCCCAGCCACCGCTGATGCCGGATCCTACTACAATAGCATCAAAGGTGCTTTCTGCTTGGGCTTTTAGATTGAGATTGCTCATGGTTTCAATTGAATGAACGTTAAATTAGTGATTATCTGAGAGAATTTTTAGGGGAATTTAAGGATGTCAGGAATTATTATGTTCATCTCGCTGCACTACCCAGGCTACTTCAGCAATCACATTTATTTCTCTATTTTTAAATCCAGCATGCACTTCTTAGTTAAGTACAAAAACTCTACCCTTACCTATCATAAATCCGGGCACGGAGAAAAAGCATTATTACTATTCCATGGCTTTGGGCAGAACAAACAAATCTTTAACGATCTCACCCACACGCTAGAGGAACCGTATACCCTTTACGCCATTGATCTTTTCTTTCATGGAAGTAGTGAGTGGAACCAAGGTGAAGTGGCTCTGGAAAAAAAAGAATGGTTAGAAATTATGACCGAGTTCTTAGCTGAAAATAAAATCGAACGGTTCAGTGTCTTAGGATTCAGCTTAGGGGGTAAGTTTGCACTGGCAACCCTTGAACTTTTTCCATCCCGGATCGATCAACTTTTTCTGCTTGCACCCGATGGCATCAAAACAAATTTCTGGTATAGCCTGGCCACCTACCCCCTTGTTTTGCGTAGGTTTTTTAAAAGTATGATCCTGAAACCGGGCCGGCTGCATGCCCTTACTTCAGTTCTTCACTCCCTACAGGTAGTAGATAATGGGTTACTCCGCTTTGCCCGGTCGCAGATGGATACACAGGAAAAACGTGAACGCGTTTATAATTCGTGGGTGGTGTTTCGGCATTTGAAATTTGACATGAAAGAAATTGCTGCCTTACTACTTAAGCATTCCATACGGCTTACGTTGATTGTAGGTAAGCATGACAAAATCATCACAACAGAAAATATGCAGCGGCTACTTCGTCATGTAAGGGATTATCAATTTGAAATATTGGACACCGGGCATAATGGGGTGATTGACGGCAGTATTAAAGTATTGAGTAAGTTAACCCGGTGATACCTCAAAAGTCTTTTGATGCCAGGGTAGTTCAAGTCAATGAAAATTTTTATTACTTTTATACTATTAAAACTTTACAGCTATGTCAAAAGGAATGGATCGCAAAAAAGATGAGAAGAAAAAGCCCACAAAAACATTGAAGGAAAAGCGGGCTGAGAAAAAAGCAAAGAAAGCAAACGGATAATTCCGATGCTATCAGCAAATCAGGCGTCTGACCGGATAAAAATGGTCAGACGCCTTTTTTTATCATTAACTAAAACACATTATGGGAATCAGAAAATTAGTAGCCAGTCTCATTGTCTTTCTTTTCCACACCCAAACTCTTTATTCACAAGATCTGAGCGCATTCGAAAAAAGAACCTACACGGCTGCAACAGGCCAGCTTTTGCCCTACCGGATTCTTTATCCCGAGAACTATAGCAAAGAGAAAAAATATCCGTTAATCCTTTTCCTGCACGGTGCCGGTGAGCGTGGCGATGACAATGAAAAACAATTGACGCATGGCGCAAAACTTTTTCTTACCAAAGAAAACCGAACGAACTATCAAGCGATTGTCATCTTTCCGCAATGTGCAGCCGAAAGTTACTGGAGCAGTGTAATTATTGATCGCAAAAAGTCGCCTTATGCGTTTGATTTTGACTACACGCGCGCTGAAACTGAGCCCTTAAAAAATGCTATAGCATTGGTAAAAAAGATTGCTGCGGAAGAAGGCATTGACAAAAAGAAAATCTACATCACCGGCTTATCCATGGGTGGGATGGGAACCTTTGAAGCTGTGTATCGTTATCCAAAATTATTTGCAGCTGCTGCGCCTATTTGTGGTGGAGGTGACGTGGCCCACTATGATAAGCGGGTAAGAAAAATTCCCTTCTCCATATATCATGGCGATAGCGATACGGTAGTGGGCGTAAAGGAATCACAGCAAATGGTGGACAAACTCAAATCATTAAAGGTAAATGTCCGGTACAAAGAATTTCCCGGGGTAAATCACAATAGCTGGGACAATGCCTTTGCCGAACCCGACTACTTGAGTTGGATGTTTTCACATAAAAAATAGGGTCTAAATTAGTGTGTAAGATTTCGGGGTTCCCAGATCAGCCGCACAAACATGCTGAACCGCTGGTTGTCCCGATTCATGGGAACACCACCTAAAATTCCGATTAGGAAATTCGGGGCGATTCCCACTCGCATTTGAGGACGGATAACCATATCCCACCTATCCTCACGAATTGTTTTATTTAATTCTACACCTATAAAATTCCTTGTTCCGGAAATCATATAATGTAAACTAGTATTGATGTCGTATTCAGTATGCCACTTTTTGCTTTCAAAGTCGCATTCTATTCGTGGACCTGTATAAATGAGCGAATGATAATTATTTGACCATCGTTTTGCAATCACAAAAAATGGATTGTAAACATTGCCTTTGAACAATGGATTCCCAAATTCCTTTAAGTCAGAAAACTCCAATTCATTGATGTAACCCACAGCCATCGAGGTCTTGAGTTTTTCAGAAACAAAGAATGACCATTGCCCGGCCAACTTCAGACTTTCCATACGACTCGAGGGAAGCGAATCGCCTGGTATACTTTTGTAAGGAGCTACGATGGTAAATGGAACTTCTATCTCAAGGCCTAGACGGTTAACCGGAGCCCATTCATATTCAACCAATGCCTGATAGGTATCAAATCGCAGATTGTCGGTGAGCCCCAACCCAAAATTCCACTCCCGCTCGCCTTTGCGAGCGCCTAAATCGCGGATCAAATCAATATAAAGTGGTTCGGAATGTAATACCTTGTCAATTGTCGTTCGATCCTGAACTTCGAAAATGTAAAGACTATCCAACTCGCGGTTAACGGCTTTAAGGGAATCAAATTCCTGGGCCCACCCGCTTATTGTAAAGCAACAAACACACAATGTGATCCAGAATTTTTGCATAGAAATTTAAGTGAGTTATGGTTAGAACTCAGAATTTATTAAAGAAACTTTGCTAAACAGTTTAACCGCTAAACCACGAACTAAGGGTTGCCAGTACAGCCAACAATAGAATGGTTATCAGAAAAATGATATTGATTTTATATCTCCGCGACATAAGTTATTAAGCGTTAGTGAAAAAATAATCCTGCTAGAAGAAAGGACTATGCACGCTGGGGCGGAGGTGTGAGAATGGTGGAATTAGTGAAATAATAAAAGACGATCTCGCCAGAATAAAAGGACATTGAAACATCAATAGGCTTGATGGGTAAAACTATAGGATTCGGAACGAGATAATTTAACGTATTGCTTCCTTTCGTAGTTGGTTCTGCTTCTGATTCCGATTGTTCTTCAAAAAAATTATCGATACAAACTATTTCTTCAATGATCAATTCCGCAAAACTCTCGATCTCGTTGATAGTCAAATCCTCCTGATGGAGCGCAATTCGTTGATCCTGAAAGTCAGCGCTACCATTTAATAAATATAGTGCCAGCGCAAATATCAAACCTTTGCCGATCAGACTTTGTCGTAGAACCTTTATAAGATTTACTGATGCTCTTCTCACAAACACAAAGGTAGAAATTTCAATTGTAACGGCAGAGGCACTACCCCTTTCATTGGCTTCTTAAAAAATTACAATCCTATTAAAAAACTACCCTTCGATTACCGATGGAATCCCTGAAAAGGTTTCTATTTTTGTACTTACACCCACCACTATGATCGTTTTCTTTCGGGCTTCAGGTTCCACCCTTTACGCGGTTGGAAGCGCTCAATCTATTGATAGTCAATCCTATGAAAAGCTTATCTGGCTTTTTGGCGGTGCCCAGGCCTTGAATGAGAAATCGGTTACCGGTTATTTTTTGGGGCCACGCAAGGAGATGATTACCCCTTGGAGCACGAATGCAGTTGAAATTACCCAAACCATGGGGATCAAAGGCATTGAACGCATTGAAGAATTTGTGGAGGTAAAAAATGAATCGGTTCATCACGACCGCATGCTACAACGTTTGTATGTAGGTCTCGATCAGGAATTGTTTACAATTCATCATATACCAGAACCCATCGTTGAAATTGAAGACATCAAAGCCTACAACGAAAAAGAGGGTCTGGCTTTAAGTCAGGAAGAAATTGATTACCTGAATGACGTTAGTTGGAAACTGGGGCGCAAGCTAACCGACAGCGAGGTGTTTGGATTCTCGCAAGTAAACAGTGAGCATTGTCGTCATAAAATTTTCAACGGCACCTTTATTATTGATGGCAAAGAAAAAGAGTCTACGCTTTTTCAATTGATTAAAAAAACATCAAAAGAAAATCCCAACTACTTAGTCTCGGCTTACAAAGACAATGTGGCTTTCATCAAAGGGCCAAAGGTGGAGCAATTTGCACCAGCCACTCAAGATAAACCAGACTATTTTAGAATAGAAGATTTTGATTCTGTGATCTCACTCAAAGCTGAGACTCACAATTTCCCTACAACGGTAGAGCCCTTCAATGGTGCCGCTACCGGTGGCGGTGGCGAAATTCGCGATCGCCTGGCCGGAGGAAAGGGTTCGTTGCCCTTGTCGGGAACAGCTGTATACATCACATCTTATCCCCGATTAGAAAATGGCAGACCGTGGGAGAAAAAATTTGCTGAACGAGCCTGGTTGTATCATACTCCGGCTGAGATTCTGATCAAAGCCTCGGATGGTGCCAGTGACTTCGGAAATAAATTCGGTCAACCGTTGATTGGAGGCAGTGTGCTTACTTTTGAACATTTCGAGAACAATAAAAAGTTTGGTTTCGATAAAGTAATTATGTTGGCGGGGGGTGTGGGTTACGGAAAAGAAAAGGACAGTAAGAAAGAACATCTGCAGGCCGGGGATAAAATCATTCTTTTAGGTGGTGACAATTATCGGATTGGAATGGGGGGTGCTGCTGTTTCCTCAGTAGTAACAGGCGAATTTGGAAATGCACTTGAACTGAATGCTGTGCAACGTTCCAATCCAGAGATGCAGAAGCGCGTGATGAATGCTATCCGGGCGATGGTAGAATCTGCAGAGAACCCCATCGTCTCAATTCATGATCATGGTGCTGGTGGACACTTAAATTGTTTTAGTGAATTGCTGGAAGAAACCGGAGGCACGATTGAGATTGATAAACTTCCGATCGGAGACCCTACACTATCTGACAAAGAAATCATCAGCAATGAATCGCAGGAACGCATGGGTGTAGCCATGCATTCCAACGATGTTGACACGTTAAAGCGTGCAGCAGATCGCGAACGCGCACCCATGTATGTTGTGGGCACAGCAACGGGAGATCAGCAATTTAAGTTTGTTGATAACGCTAAAAACACAAAGCCTGTTGAACTGGAACTCAGCCACTTGTTTGGCTCTTCGCCAAAAACCATTCTTCAGGATAAAACTTCTACAGACAAGTATGAAGATGTTACATACGATATATCCAAACTGACAGATTATCTTAATCAGGTATTGCAACTCGAAGCAGTTGCCTGCAAAGATTGGTTGACCAATAAAGTCGATCGATCCGTTACCGGACGTGTGGCCACTCAACAAACCTGTGGCCCGATTCAGCTTCCGCTGAACAATGTGTCGGTTATGGCGTTGGACTTCATTAGTAATAAAGGGATTGCTACGGGTATTGGTCATGCACCCGGTGCTGCCTTGGTTGATCCGGTTGCAGGAAGCAAACTGGCGATTGCAGAATCACTTCTTAATATTATCTGGGCTCCCCTTACGTATGGATTGAAGGGAGTTTCGTTGAGTGCCAACTGGATGTGGCCGGCTAAAAATACAGGTGAGAACGCAAGGTTGTATGCAGCTGTAGAGGCCGTCAGTGATTTTGCTTGCAAACTTGGTATCAACATACCAACAGGAAAAGATTCTTTGTCAATGACTCAGAAATATCCAGGAGGCGAAGTTGTATACTCTCCTGGCACTGTTATTATTTCTGCGGTTGGTGAAGTAAGTGATATTCGTCAAACGGTATCACCAGCACTGGAACCGATTAACGGTTCAAAATTAATTTACATTGATTTCTCAAAGGACTCATTCAAACTGGGAGGCAGCAGTTTTGCCCAGATTATCAATCAACTTGGTGTAGAGGCACCTTCAGTAACTGATGAAGCTTATTTTGTTAGAGCTTTTGAAACCGTTCAGCAACTGATCAAACAAAAATTAGTAGTAGCAGGGCACGATATTTCTGCTGGCGGATTGATTACCACATTGCTTGAAATGTGCTTCCCGGTTCCGAACGTAGGCATGAATCTGAATCTCTCCATATTAGGTGATGACCTGGTTAAAACCATATTCAGTGAAAATCCTGGGATTGTTATACAGGTTGAAAATATTCAAGCCACCAGCGATCTGCTCAATAAAAATAAAATAAAGTTTGAGACTCTTGGCGAAGTTACGAGCGTTAGAAAATTATCAATGGTCAAATATCAATTGTCAATTGATGACTTGAGAGCAAAATGGTTTCACACTTCTTACCTGTTGGACAAAATCCAGCGCCCGAAAGGTCATGCCGAAAAGCGCAAAGAGAATCTTTTCAAACAAGTGTTGGAGTATAAGTTCCCAACCAGGTTTAATGGAAAATTTTCTACTTATAACATCGATCCGAAGCGGAGAAAACCCACGGGAATAAAAGCTGCCATCATTCGTGAGAAGGGTGTGAATGGCGATCGTGAGATGGCATATTCATTATATCTGGCAGGCTTTGATGTGAAAGATGTTCACATGACCGATCTGATGACGGGTCGCGAAGATCTGACTGAAGTAAACCTGATTGTCTTTGTGGGTGGCTTCTCCAATTCGGATGTGTTGGGCTCAGCTAAAGGTTGGGCTGGTGCATTCCTCTATAATCCAAAAGCCAAAGCAACACTAGATAATTTTTATAAACGTGACGACACATTAAGTCTCGGAGTTTGCAATGGTTGCCAGTTGATGATGGAACTGGGGCTGGTGTATCGAGATCAGGAAATGAGTACGCATCCTAAAATGCATCACAACGGATCGGGTAAGTTTGAATCTATCTTCCTCAACATCTCGGTGCCTAAAAACAACTCGGTCATGCTTTCCAGCTACGAGGGAACTCAACTTGGGGTGTGGGTAGCTCATGGAGAGGGAAAGTTTGATTTAAAAAATCAAAAAGACTATCAGATTGCAGCTACCTATTCGCATACTGAATATCCGGGCAATCCGAACGATTCTGATTTTTCAGTGGCGGCACTTTGCTCAAAAGACGGAAGACATCTTGCTATTATGCCGCATATCGAACGTGCGTTGTTCCCCTGGAACTGGGGCTACTATCCTACCAATCGCAAGCGCGATGAAGTGAGCCCGTGGATCGAAGCGTTTGTGAATGCCCGGGATTGGGTGAAGGCAAAGGTTTCCAACCTGTAGAAGGTTGATAGGGTTTCCAACCTTTTAAAGGTTGGAAACCCTTATCTTTCGGTATGCCAATTCCAAGCAAATACCTGGTTGATTTTACTGAGCATGGAATCTACCATGTATTTAATCGCACCAATAACAAAGAAAAACTTTTTCTGAATGATGAGAATCATTATTTCTTTTTGAGAAAGTATGAAGATTATCTTTCTCCATTCTTAGAAACGTTCGTATGGTGCTTGCTCCCGAATCATTTCCATTTTCTGGTTAGAATAAAATCTATTGATATAATTAAGTCGACATTAAATTCAGTTGGCTCAAATAAGTTATCGATTACCGAGAAAAAATTCCTCGACAATACTGTAAGCTTCAGCGAACTTATTGAAGGCGCATTTAAAAGATTTTTTCAATCTTATGCACTTGCCTTTAATAAGATACACAAACGGAAAGGAAATCTGTTTTACAAACCTTTCAAACGATTAGAGGTTGTACAGGAAAGTCATTTTATTCAAGCAGTCATTTATATACATGCTAATGCTGTTAAGCATAACATAATCAAGGATTTTACAATCTGGAAATGGTCGTCTTACCATACGATGCTTTCTGATTCTGTCACCAATTTACTTAGAGAAGAGGTATTGGCCTGGTTTGGAGGGAAAGAACAATTTATCAAGACTCATCTTGAGATGACTAGCTTATACTATAAAGACAATATATCAATCGAAGAGTAATTTAACTTCTCACCTTTAGAAGGTTAAATCACAGCCTGGGGAAAAAATTACCCACCGTCAGTGGACAATCAGTACTCATCCTATTAATTCAGCTATTCATTCATGGCATGATAGTATAGCTATGGTAGGCACACTGAAACCAAATAAACTTATGAAAAAGACATTTTCTCTATTGATGGTGGCTATTGCCTTCGTCTTGCTGCAAAGTTGTGGAACGAAATCAGAAGACAACTCCGATGCGAATGCAACCGAAGCAACTACCGAACAAGCCCAGGCTGAGGAAGCGCGTATCAACAGACGCACTAGATTTGAAACTGAAAGAGTTGCCAAACTTGAAGAACGCAGACTTGCTGCTATTGAAAAAGCCAAAACAGAACCTACTTATAAAGATGCTTCGGGTAAAGTGATCTATAACAAAGCCGAAGTCGACCCAACCTTTGTCGGTGGTGATAATGCCATGATGGAATACCTTCGTGCTAATCTTACCTATCCGGAGCAAGCACAAAAGGATGGCGTGGAAGGAACTATCTTTGTTGATTTTATCATTGACCAAAAAGGCAACGTGCGTGACATAGTCGCTACCGATGTTGTAGGCGAAAATATTGACCAGGCACTGAAAGATGAAGCGGTTCGTGTAGTGACTGGTATGCCAACCTGGGTACCCGGAACGCAACGAGGAGTGGCTGTTGATGCCCGTTACAGCGTGCCAATAACATTTCAATTAAATTAAGCAAGCATAATGAAAGAGTTTCCAACGCCATGTTGGAAACTCTTTTCATTTTAACGCACTTCCAACACAACCACGGAATGTGCCGGCAAGGTTACCTTAAGAACTCCATCTTTCAATGATGCACTTTTAAATGCTGCGGGTTTAATCTGGTCAGGTTTTTCAAATGAATTATAGTCCTGAACCTTGGCGCTGGTTAGAATTCTTCCTGTAACGGTATTAAATTTTCCGCCACGCAGATTTATTGTTATTTCCTGTTGCGACTTTGCATCAATATTCACAAGCGAAACATGAACCGCTCCGGCTGCGTCTTTTGAAGCCGAGGCAGAAATTGCTGGTAGTTGCTCTCCGTCCAAAGAATATGATCCGGTCGTGATATCCAGTGGTAAATGTGTGGCATCCTGATGCACATTATACATTTCCATTACATGATAGGTAGGCGTTAGAATCATCTTCTCCTCTTCGGTAAGCACAACAGCTTGCAACACATTTACGGTTTGAGCGAGGTTGGCCATGCGCACCCGTTCGCTGTGTTTATGAAAAATGTTTAATGTCGCACCGGCCAGCACCGCATCGCGTATCGTATTCTGCTGAAACAAAAATCCAGGATTGGTACCGGGCTCTACCTCGTACCAACCACCCCACTCATCCACCACAAGTGCAACTTTCTTTTTAGGATCGTACTTATCCATAATGGTGCTATGGCGTTGAATCGACTCATCCATAAACAGGGCGCGTTGCATAGTCTTAAAATATTGCTTTTCGGTAAAGGTGGTAGAGGGCCCTTTGTTGCTCCAGTCAATTACCGAATAATGATGGAGTGCAATTCCTTCCAGCATGTTGTGAGGAATATCGCGCATCAATACTTCTGTCCAATGATAATCATCGGAATTTGCACCCGAGGCAACCTTGAATAGTTTACCACTCATAAACGTAGCGTACTGCCGGTATATGTTGGCATAATATTCTACCGTCATGTTGCCACCACAACCCCAGGCTTCATTGCCTACACCCCAAAACTTTACGTTCCAGGGCTTTTCCCGACCGTTTTCTTTTCGCCAATTTGACATCGGGCTAACCCCTTCAAAATTTACATATTGAACCCACTCTGATAACTCTTGAACACTGCCACTACCAACATTTCCTGCCAGGTAAGGCTCTGCTCCGATAAGTTCACACATGTTCAGAAAGTCATGTGTTCCGAAACTATTGTCTTCGGTAACACCACCCCACCAGGTATTTACGAGCGTTGGCCTTTTAGCTTTAGGCCCCACACCATCTTTCCAATGATACGTATCGGCAAAGCACCCACCCGGCCAACGCAGATTTGGTACTTTAAGTTTTTTTAAAGCCTCTACCACATCATTTCGCACACCGGCAGTGTGGGGAATTTTAGCATTGTTTTCACCTACATAGAATCCACCATAAATGCAGCGGCCTAAATGCTCTGAAAAATGTCCGTAAATATGTTTATCAATTATTGTCTTTCCCTGATCGGTGTTGAGCACAATTGTGTTTTGTGCATGTGCCAGTGTGATGGTTAAAAAAAATAAAATGATTTTCAGAGAAAACTTTTTGACCATAGTGGGTAAGTATTTCATCGCAAATGAATTATGGAAATATAAATCTACGCAGAGTTTCGAGCCGCATTGATGATACCAAACATGCATCGAATGATTAACCTGCGATAACGTAGTTCATACGATTTATTATTTTCATCCTGATTGCGGAGGTTCATCAAAGCAAACTGCTGAATGGCAATCAGCGGCAATACAATGCGCTCTCGCAACTTAACAGAATCGCGGATGCCAGGATTATTTTCCATCAATCCACTTAATCCTGATACCTCTAGGGTCTGCACGCGTGAGAGTTCAAATTCCGTAAACATTTTTTTCCAGAATTCACCAAACTCCGGATCATCACCCAGGTAAGTTGTTGCCCCATAATTAGTCTTGGTAAGTGACATCATACTATTGCCCAGCAGGGTGCGAAAGAAAAGTGAGTCCTGATAAAATGACTTCAATTTATCAACACCTATTCTTTCACCCACAATTTTAAGGGCCGAACCCACTCCATAGAATCCAGGAATATTTTGCTTCATCATAGCCCATGAACCCACAAACGGGATGGCCCGCAAATCTTCAAACTTCAAGGCCTCGGTGGCACTTCGCTTCACCGGCCGCGAACCAATATTGGTGTCACCAAAGAAAGAAAGCGGTGTTACTTTCTCCAGGTAGGGAACAAACTGGGGGTGATGTTTTAAACTCAGGTACGATTGATAACCGGCTTCTGCTAATTCATCCAAGATCTTTTTTTGTTCTTCTGAAAGCTGGTGCTCTTCACGTTGAAATACGGCCCCTTCCAACCCGGCCGACAGAAGTTGTTCCAGGTTGTACTTGCAAGAAGCTGTTTTTCCAAAGTTGGAACTGATGGTTTGTCCCTGCACTGTAATCTGTACTTCTTCATTTTCAATTGTATCTCCTAATGAAGCATAGAAATCGTGCGTGTTGCCACCGCCCCGCGCTGGCGGACCACCGCGGCCATCAAAAAATATTGCCTTCAATCCATGCTTACGTGAAATCGTGGTGAGATTTTCTTTTGCCCGAAAGATAGACCAGTTAGCCCTCAGATACCCACCATCCTTGGTTCCATCGGAAAAACCCAACATAATATTCTGATGTGATTTTCGGGTTGCCAGATGATTGCGATATTCTTCCACAGAATAAAGTTCATGCATGATTTCCGGGGCCCGGCCAAGATCATCGATGGTTTCAAACAATGGCACAACATCCAGTTCCATACCTTCTGAAGCACTGACTAACAATTTTGCCAACGCGAATATTTCAATAACATGCAAAGCACTCTGGCAATTGCTGATAACGTAACGATGACTACCGGATTTACCATTATTCTTTTGAATCTCACCAATTACCCGAATACTGTTTAATGTTTCTTCAACAAACTTATCTTCAAAATGCAATTCATTAAGACTTATTTTCAGGGTAAGCAGGTATTTTATCTGGTCTTTAGGAGATCGCATTTCAAACTCTGCCCACGAAATGGTTTTTCCAACCTTGGCGCCTGCATCCAAAATCTGCGACCACACATAATCGTGCCTGCGACTATCCTGTCGCACATCCAGGCTTGCAAAATGAAAACCGAACAATCTCACTTTCAGAATAAATGCATCCAGTATGTTCAGAAACAATCCATCGTGCTCTTCAATTAATTTTTTACGGGCCACCATTAAATCAGCAACCAGTTCCCCGGATTGGGCATACCCTCTTTCCGTACCATAGGCCCAGTTATAAATCTTTTTTTCTATATCAATGATAACCTTATCAACTCCATGAAAAGTTAATCTTCTTCGCAGGATGCGAATATCCCGGTAATAGCATTTCAAAATACTCTCTTGCAACCGGGCTGCCACTTTGCGGGTAATCTCGCTGTTTACAAAAGGATTTCCATCGCGATCGCCACCTGGCCAAAAACCAATTACCACGAGGCGATCATTTTTCCATTCGGCCAACGGAATTTGTAAACCTGCGCACAAGGATTGAATGATTTCCGGAATTGCCTGATAAAAAACATTCTCCAGATACCAGCATAAGCTCAAAGCTTCATCATAGGGCGTTGGCTTATCTTGATTAATAAAACCCGTTTTACCAAGTTGTTGTAGGAGTAAGTTAATCTGTGTAAGGTCGTGATCGCGAATTGATTTTTCTAAATCCGTTAAAATTCCCAATACATGACCCGGATAAAATTGGGTAGGATGGGCCGTAAGTACAGTTCGTAAACTAAAGTTTTCAAGACGTTGGGCAAGTTCTTTCTCTTTACGATCAAACTTTGCCCGTAACAATAATGAAGCAATTGTTCCCTTACCCGCAGTATCATTGATTTGTTCGAACGCAGAATCCTCTATCGAATCAAAAAGTGCTACCTGCCGCTCTACATATTGAATGAATTTAAACAACAAATCAAATTGTTCTTCTTTTAAAGCCTGTGGAATGAAATCACTAAAAAACTGCTGTAATATTTCTGTTGCCGGCTGCCCTTTTTCAAAGCCTTGTTCGCAATACTGCTGTAGCAAGGGCAAAAAGGTTCCGGTTCGTAAAATATCCTGAAAAGGAAGATTTAAAAAGAGGCTATTATAAATATGGTAACGGGCACCTACTGTTTGTTCGTATTTAGAAATCATTGGCCACTAAATTGGAATGAAATTTTACCTGAAAATAGTTGTAAAGAGGGTATTGTTTCAATTTTCCACAATATACTTTCGATTTAGATTAACAAAATATTAAGTCCCACATAAAAGAATTGAACTTCTTGTTTCCGAAATCAAAAACTGATACCTTTTGTAGCATATGAAACCACTACCTATGAGGAATCTGTACGTACCCGTTTTGATTATAATTTTATTTTCCTCCTGCCTCGGTTATAAAGAGCTACCTGTTGAATACGATTACAGCTACCGAGGAAATTTTAAAAAATATCGCTCTTTCGACATCATGCATCCTATTGGCATGGATGACACCACCATGGTGAATGAGATTGTGGAAAAATCAATCGTTTCCAGAATGAAATTTCTGGGCTATCGGCAAACCGACACCCGGCCTCATTTGATCATTGGCTTTAAGATGTACAACGACAGTCTTCGCTTTAATGGATATGATCAACCCGATATTGAAGAATGGGTAAAAAGTCAACGCGAGGATATCGAGTATGACCCGCGTAAACTGGATCTTAAAACCGGAACCTTGTTGATTCAATTTTTTGACAGACGCCAGAACCGCTCAATCTGGCAGGGATATGCAACTACTCTTTATGGAAGCATAAGCTTCAACAATGAGCGCCATTTGAGGAATGCGGTTATTTCCATTCTGGATAAGTATCGGTTTATGGCAGAGGGATTTACAGAAGGTACCGTCAGCGTGGAGGAAAATGAGCTTGAATAATCCAAAAAACCTTTGAAGAGGCGGTAAAAACACCGAAAATCCAGTTTCACTTTTCGAAATTAATTCTACCTTTGCAGTCCCAAATTTGGGTTTGGAACACTGTCCTATGGTGTAATGGTAACACTGCAGATTTTGATTCTGCCTTTCTAGGTTCGAATCCTAGTAGGACAACACAAAAAATCCTGGATGAAAGCCAGGATTTAATTTTTGAAGCACCGTACTCATGGCAGTAAAAATCTTTTCCGGCAGGGCTACTACCTACCTCTCAGAAAAAATCGCTAACGCGTATGGCGAGCCATTGGGTACCGTTAACTATCAGCAATTCAGTGATGGCGAAATGTCTCCATTTATAGGTGAATCGGTGCGGGGTCATGATGTTTTCATCGTGCAATCCACCTTCGCTCCAGCTGATAACTTTATGGAACTGTTGCTGATGATTGATGCAGCAAAGCGAGCCAGTGCCTTGAATGTCAATGTGATCATCCCCTATTTTGGGTATGCACGTCAGGATAGAAAAGATAAACCCAGGGTGGCTATAGCCGCCAAACTGATTGCCAACCTGCTCTCGGCAGCAGGAGCTAATCGGATCATGACCTGCGATTTACATGCCGATCAGATTCAGGGTTTCTTTGATATTCCGGTGGATCACCTGGATGGGAACTACATTTTTGTGCCTTACCTGAAATCATTAAACCTGGAGAATATCATTTTTGCAACGCCTGATGTTGGTGGCATTAAAAGAGCCCGCAGTTTCGCCAAATTCTTCAATGCTGACCTGGCGGTGTGCGACAAATACCGGAAGGAAGCCAATAAAATTGAATCCATGCGATTGATTGGGGAGGTAGAAGGTAAAGATGTGATTTTGATTGATGACCTGGTTGACACCGCAGGAACGATATGCAAAGCCGCTTCCTTGCTTAAGGAAAAAGGTGCTAACACCGTACGTGCCATTTGTACCCATCCGGTACTTTCGGGCAACGCGTATGAAAACATTCATAATTCAGTTTTGGAAGAGCTTGTGGTTTCTGATACCATCCCGCTCAAACAACAGACTCCAAAAATCAAAGTATTAACCGTATCGGATTTGTTTGCCAAAGCCATCCGCAAGATTCACGATCATGAATCCATCAGTTCATTATTTATTCGTTTGTAATTTCTTAAGTATAATTTAAACCATAACAAGTATGAAAACC
Source organism: Cyclobacteriaceae bacterium (assembly GCA_041736555.1). Lineage (GTDB taxonomy): Bacteria > Bacteroidota > Bacteroidia > Cytophagales > Cyclobacteriaceae > ELB16-189. The sequence goes on along the minus strand of JBGSTJ010000033.1, from coordinate 6,572 downwards.
ATCGAGATTATAGGGTATCGAAGAGCAAATCTCGGCAAGAATGACGCTCAGAAAATCCGTGAAGAAGGCAATGTGCCTTGTGTATTATACGGAGGCAATGAGCAAGTGCATTTTTATTCGCCCGTTATTCTATTCCGCGATTTGATTTACACCAACGAAGCCCACTTTGTGCACCTCAATATTGAAGGTGAAGAGTGCCAGGCTATTATGCAGGAAGTTCAGTTTCATCCAGTAAGTGAATTGATCTTGCATGTTGACTTTCTGAGAATCAGCGAAGACCGCAAGATTAAAATGGATATCCCAACCCGTTTGGTTGGCCAATCTCCGGGTGTTTCCAAAGGTGGCGCCCTCGTGCGCAAGCGTGCTTCGCTTAAAGTCTTTGCATTCCCCAAGGATATGCCCGACCATATTGATGTAGATTGTTCAGCATTGGATTTTCATCATTCCGTGAAAGTAGGTGATCTTAAGTTTGACAAACTTGAGTTTGTAGATCCGAAAAAAGCATCCATCGCTGTCGTAGAGGTGCCTCGCGCTGCCAAGTTGGCTGAAGAGACTGCTGCTGCCGCTCCGGCTGCCGGTGCAGCTGCTCCTGCAGCCCCTGCTGATGCGAAGAAAGCAGAAGCTCCTAAAAAGGACGAAAAGAAAAAGTAATCGTTTTCCCAATACAAAAATCCCATTTCGTGTAAGCGAGGTGGGATTTTTTGTTTATTTAGGATTATAAACTGAATGGATGAAGTATCTAATTGCCGGATTGGGAAACCTAGGACCAGAGTATGAACTCACCCGGCATAACATCGGCTTTTTAATTCTTGACCGCATTGCGGACAATCATAAAATTGATTTTAAGACTGAGCGGCTTGCTGATCGGGCTGAATTGAAATACAAAGGACGCCAATTACATTTTATTAAGCCCAATACCTTCATGAATTTGAGTGGTAAGGCAATCGCTTATTGGCTGCAGGAATTAAAAATTCCGAAAGAGAACTTGTTGGTGATTGTAGATGATATTGCTTTGCCCTTTGGCACCTTGCGCATGCGAACCAAAGGCAGTGCAGCAGGTCACAATGGACTTAAAAATATTGAACTCCTGCTGAATGGTCAGGAATATTGCCGACTGAGGTTTGGTATTGGAAATACTTTTTCAAAAGGCCAACAAGTTGATTTTGTACTCAGTAATTTCTCGCAAGAAGAAATTAAAGACTTACCTGCACTCATGGACAAGGCTGCGGATGTTGTTTATTCATTTTGCACAATCGGTGCCGAACGCACCATGAATTTTCACAATCAATAAACCCAAAAAAGTCATTAGACTTTTTTGCACCCTGTGCTGACGATTGAAAATGAATAAATTATACTTCTCAAGTAAGGTAATAACTTTCATTCATTTTCAATGTCAGGGTTAACCCATGCCGTTAAGGTCAGAGTTTGACTAAAGCGTCATCAACCAGATAGGCTGATGATACATCCGTATCATCGGCCATAGGGCAAAGTTGGAATTCGTCTTGACAATATTGGGTTAAAAAGCGAGTCGCCAGAGGAAACCCCTGACGACTCTAACCAACAGTCACCAACCAAAATCAGATAAAAATTATCTGAGTGCCTTCACCTTCGGCCAGCGCATACATATCGCCTACCGTTATAATATCCTTTACTTCAGGTACGAAATCCTCTTTCTTTAAGTGGAACATGTCGGCCGCTAACCGGCAAGCGTAAATTTCTCCACCGCCAGCCTCAATCATTTGAAAAAACTCTGTTACGTGTGGCATGTCCAGTTTATCCATTTCTTTCTTCATCATATAGGAAGCAAATGCTTCAAACCCGGGCAAGCCCGCCAGTACTGTTGGCATGCCTGGCATAAACGCAGGGTTGCCTACGGTTGCGGTATGTAAATGATCGGCCCCTTTTTTAGTGATTGCCTCCAGCCCAAAAAAAGTGAAAAACATTTTTGCCTGAATGCCTTCCATCAAGGCCCCATTGGCCATCACCAAGGCTGCATACACATCTTCCAGTTTTCCTTTAGAGCAGATGACTAAAACTTTTTTCACTTTTCCTTTATTTTTATCAACCGGAGCTTCAGCTACTGTAGTTACCGGTCTTTCGAGTACTTCTTGCATGACTTAATTATTTTAAGGTTGAATAGGGTTAGATACAACTTGCTGGTTTAGGGATGCCAGCAATTTTACTTGAGATTTTAAGCGGGCCTCCGGGGAACAATGCATAAAACTGTTTGATATCCACCAGGCCCGAATTCCCGATTTTGCGAATGCTAAGCGGAGTGCCTTCTGCTTGCTTGGCGCGAAGCCAGTTCAATACGTCAAAGTGTTTGTCCGTTAGTTCGATATTCTCCTTACTTGCCATTTCACGGGCCAGTTCGGGAGTCCATTGATTCATATCTTTTAAATACCCTTCGGCATTTACTTCGATTTGCGTTCCGTTGTATGTTAAGGTTTCCATATATTTTGTATTTAGTTGGTTGGTTTACTAATTAATTGGTTCTACAAGTTTTCCTGTCATCGACATGTTGGTGCTCACAGGAAGTTTTTTACCGGTGAGTAACATGTGCCAATACACCCATTTGAAAGCAAGCTTTCCGTAATGATTGGCGCGCGTTACTTTCAATAAATCCATGGGGCCTATCACAGCAAATGGGAATTTGCCGGGCAGTGGTTCAGTCACATAATTAAAGTCAATCAATGTACCTTTGCCGTATCCGGTTTCAATAAAACAGTTGGCATGGCCATCGAACTTTGCCGCTAATGGCTCCTTGATGATATAGCTCAAAATATTCTCCGTTAAAATCTCAGCTTCGAAGTGAGCTACAGAACCTGCTTTGGAAGTTGGCACATTAGTAGCATCTCCGATCACAAACATATTTTCATATTTCTTTGACTGAAGGGTGTGTTTATCCGTAGGGATAAAATTCAAACCATCTTCATCACCCATGTTGCTTGCTTCAACCATCTGATCACCTTTGTTCACAGGTATGGAAACCAGTAAGTCAAAAGGCACTTCTTTTTCGTCATAAGAAATCAAGACTTTGCGGTCGTTGTCTACTCTTTGCAGATAGAAATCAGGAATTACGTTGATGTGCTTCTCATCCATCAACTTGTTTAACATAGCCGTAGCCTTGGGTTTGGTAAACGCACCGGAAAGTGGCGTAACATAAAAAATCTCCACTTTATCACGCATCCCTTTTTCTGTGAAGTAGGCATCAGCCAGGAAAGTAAACTCCAGCGGAGCCACCGGACATTTGATCAACGTCTCAGCGAGGTTAATGACCAATTTGCCGCCCTTCCACGTTTCAAGTTTTTTGGCAAGTTGGGTTGTGCCTTCGTAGGTATAGAAATCAAAGATGTCTTTGTACCAGAGTTTGCCCTTAAGTCCTTCCGTTTCTTCGGGCACCGGTATGGTTCCGGTCGCTACCACAAGAACATCATAGTTAAGAACCGTACCACTGCTAAGCAGTACCTGATTCTTTTCGCCTTCAATCTTCTGAATTTTGTCGATCACGAAATTCACTCCTTTAGGAATAAATTCTCGCTTCGGGCGGATCACTTCTTCGGGTTTATAAATGCCAAAGGGTATAAAAAGAAATCCGGGTTGATAATAATGATTTTCATCTTTATCAACGATCGTTATCTCCCAGAGGTCCTTATTCAGGTTTCTGGAGAGTTTGTTGGCCATCATAGTTCCTGCTGTGCCGGCCCCCAAAATGAGTAGCTTTTTCATGTGACTTTTTGATTGGTTGGTGATATAAAAGTAGACTCTCCTGCTCACCTGGGTAATGACGCTACTCACAGGGGCCTATGATCTTTATCACTAAAGGAGCGTGGCTGTGTAACGGATGTTACATAGCAGGATTAATCCAACACTAAATAGCCCTGAATTAGACAAGTTTTAGAAAAACACTGGTCTCGTAGAAGGTTTCAGATGGCTATGTTCAAGACCTCTATTGGATAATCGAAGAGATAGATGAAATCCGTATGGTTGGATTTTTTTTATCCAGCTGCACCTGATGATAAGGGTTTATTGGAAAAATAATTTCTGTAAGCACCCGCTCACCATCATTGATGAAAAGCTCTATGGATGCGAGATCTACATAAAGCCTGATAGTCTTTATTTTGATGTCTCCTACAAAAACCTGATGGACTGCCGGAAAATCGGCATTAAAATCAATTACTCCCGAAACCGTCCGGTCAAAAGTCAACACACCCTGTTTTACTTCAATCACCACCTTTTCATTTTCAGCATTTGACAAGGTGAGAATGAATTCCTGCGAATCATCTACATCAAATTCAATTAAACTTAATGGGTTCGCCAGGGTAGCAGAACCTGTAAAACTCGCTGCTTCTCCCTGAATATCGGTTATCTCCTTAACGGGAATAAATTTCAATTCATAGGCGTCTGCTCTTTTATTCAGCACAACTTCCCGCGGTAGCGTGGTAGCACTTCGCCAGGCTTGTGTGGGTACTACGTTGGCATATTGCCAGTTACTCATCCAGCCTATAAATAATCTGCGACCATCACTGGCCGGGATATCCGACCACGTAACCCCCGCATAATTATCCGCACCGTAATCGATCCAGCGGGTTACGGTGTCCTGCGAAATAAAATTCTTGCCATCGAAATCACCCACAAAGTATTGCGTTGCCGATCCACCTTGCGGTCCACTAGGATTGATACTGACAAATAAAACCCAACGGGTATTGCCTTCCGCATCGGTGAGTGGAAATAGGTCCGGGCACTCCCACACGCCACCGTGGGCACCTATATTTTTCCCAAACTCACTTAACTTATTCCACTTCTTTAAATCGGGTGAGCTATAAAATTCGATATGATCTTTTACCGCTAACGTCATAACCCATTGATTGCTTGTGTCATTCCACGAAACTTTGGGATCGCGGAAATCGCGGATGCCCGGATTTTTCAACACCGGATTTTGATCATACTTTTTCCAGGTGCGGCCTTTGTCTACGCTGTAAGCAATGCCCTGGGTTTGAAAATCATCGCGACCGGCTTTTTCGCCCACTGGATCGTGATAGGTATAGATTGCCACTAAAGGTGGCGCTTCAGGTGTGCCAAAACCAGATGTATTTTTCCAGTCCACCACCGCACTGCCGCTGAATATCATCCCCAACGAATCGGGGTATAATGCAATGGGCAGTTCTTCCCATTCAATCATATTTTTACTTACGGCATGCCCCCAATGCATAGGACCCCACACGGTGCTGTCGGGATAGTGTTGATAAAACAGATGATACTCGCCCTCATAATACACCATGCCGTTGGGGTCATTCATCCAACCCGATTTGGGTGTAAAGTGAAATTGAGGACGAAAGGCTTCGTAGGTGGCAGTTTGTGAGGTTTCAGAATTTTCTTTCTGCTGACAAGCGCTCAGTAGCATGATGGATAATAAGAATGGAAGGATTTTCATCTTGTGCTTCAGTCTATTTGAGAAAGATACTATTAAAATGGTTTTATTCAACGCCTTTGCAAGTTTGAAGAACCTTTGCCAAGAAAAGTCCCCGGTGTATCTCTCCCTTTAATCTGGCCGCTATCAAATACCTAATCAGTGCTCCAGGAAAGCCATCTTCACCCTCAAGAGAAGCACCGTCTTGTAGAAGCTTATTTGGTACAAGGTGTTCCCCGCATCGTGTATTCATCGAGGGTGTAATTGGTACAAGGTCTTCCTGCATCTTGTACGCACCGAGGGTGTATTTGGTACAAGGTGTTCCCGCATCGTGTACACATCGAGGGTGTAATTGGTACAAGGTGTTCCCGCATCTTGTACGCATCGAGGGTGTATTTGGTGCAAGGTGTTCCCGCATCTTGTACACATCGAGGGTGTATTTGGTACAAGGTGTTCCCGCATCGTGTACGCATCGAGGGTGTAATTGGTACAAGGTGTTCCCGCATCGTGTACGCATCGAGGGTGTAATTGGTACAAGGTGTTCCCGCATCGTGTACACATCGAGGGTGTAATTGGTACAAGGTGTTCCCGCATCTTGTACGCACCGAGGGTGTAATTGGTACAAGGCGTTCCCGCATCTTGTACACATCGAGGGTGCATTTAGTGCAAGGTGTTCCCGCATCTTGTACGCACCGAGGGTGTAATTGGTACAAGGCGTTCCCGCATCTTGTACACACCGAGGGTGTAATTGGTACAAGGCGTTCCCGCATCGTGTACACATCGAGGGTGTAATTGATACACACCGATCCCGCACGTTCTAAGGGCAGTGTCGCAGTGTCTTTTCGGATGGAGTCGGTTCAGCAAACTGTGTCAAAATAGAATGGCTGGCTGCAATATTTTAGAGGAAGCAGACTTTTACGATCCAAAAAATAGTAAAAAACTGGTTAGGGTTAACGAAGTGACCAACATAGTCCAGGTTATCAGTCTTTGATAAAACTTGCGCTTATTCCCTATTTTTGACGGTATAGGCGCAACTAATTATCAACTATGATGCATTATTATGACAAAATCCATCGGGGGGAGAAGCGTTTGTTCATAAAATTTCCCATCGATCAAAACTTGCTTGAGCACAGCAGCAGCAAGACGACTGAGGTTTATACGC
>JBGSTJ010000042.1:0-3533 GCA_041736555.1 Cyclobacteriaceae bacterium | reverse complement strand
GTTGAGGTTAACTATCAGGTAAGTAAAATTTCAGACTTCAGAACTGCTTATCCACAGAGTTATTCACAATGCAGCGCGTGGCATCAAAACTTTTTGAAATTCATTTCTATCGAGATGTTGTGCAACAGCTACTTTTGTTGGAAGCTGTAGGGCCCTTCAACGTACTTCATTCGTAGCCTTGTCTTTTGTCTCCCGTTAATGTTACCTTTCTCTTTATAATTGAGTCGTGCGGTGGGGCATTTTTCTTTCACTACTTTGTCCACTTGCACTGTACTGAGCACACTTATTGACTGGCTTTGGATGTGCGAGGTATGTGTGGCCAGGCAACGTGTGTGCGATTTAGTTATCGAACGGATAAATCCTTTTCCAGTCCGACTTGATATCAACAATCGTCCAGTTGTATTTTGATGCATCATCCAATCCTTTTTCTAATTGCCCGATGTGTGAGACCCGATCGTAAGCCCACTCACGAACGGAGTCTGTGTGATGAACAATCATTGCAAAACGCGGATATCCTGTTGCGGTTGAAGTCCATTGCAGCATGGCATAATCTCCATCGGAATTACCAGCAGTAAATACCGGACGTTTGCCAATATATTGATGAATGCCTACAGGTTTACCTTCTTTATCATCAATGAAATTTAACTCAGGAAGTTTAATGAGAACAGGCGTTCCATCTTCCTTCACTTCATATTTTACTTTTGCTGAACTGCCCACCACCTGATCAGGCGGGATGCCGTACGCCTGCTCAACCCACGGACGCATGAAGTCAACACCTCCGCCTGAGACGATAAATGTTTTATAGCCATTTGCTCGTAAGTAATTCAACAGTTCAACCATGGGTTGAAAAACCATTTCGTTGTAATGCTTACCGGTTTTAGGATGAACTGCCGTAGACATCCAGTCGGTTACACTTTTTTCAAATTCATCGGTAGTCATCCCGGAATGCGTAGCGCCAACAATTTGCAGTAATGATTTTTCCCCGCCAGCCAAGGCTGTTTTTAAATCGCCTTCCAATAGTGCTTTAAAAGGTTGTTTTGTTTTCCACTCAGGATGCTGTGGTGACAATGTTTTGACTTGATCCAAAGCAAACGCCAATTGAAAATACATCGGTTGTTCGCTCCACAGTGTTCCGTCATTATCGAAGCATGCAATGCGATCAGCAACAGGAATAAAATCTGTACTGCCTTCGGTAGTGGTTTTTGTTATGAAATCTATAACAGATTGTTTTGACCTTCCTTCGTTCCAGGAGGGAAGTGGATCAGTCGTTTCCTCAAAAGTCTTCAACCCTTCAGTTGCCTCTTGCTTACAGTATACCAACACAAAAGATATAAGCAGAAAATATAAATAGTGTTTCTTCATTGCTATAAATTTTAAAAGGAAAGGCAATCCATGGATTGCCTTTCAAATAATGTTTACGAAATACAACTTATCTTAATGTGCCCGTTTTAGTTGTTCCTCAATTTTACTCAAATTAAAAGACCCCGGTGATTGACTTGGTGGAAACTCTTTCATTGATGTCAAAAATTTTCCAGCAAGTGCTTGTATGGGTACAATTATAAAAGGTCGATCCAGAAACCAGTCGTTATAAGTATTCGAGTTATGTTGTGCTTTTTCAAATGGATCTCTTCGTAAATTAAAAAGTAAAGGCACACGCAATTCAGTAAATGGCTCCCGCCAAACACCAAATGCTTCACCCCGATTTTCTAAAAAAACAACCTTCCAGTCATTATACCGAGCTGCAACTATTTGCCCATCATCATTTACATACCAGAATTCATTCCGTGGACTTACTTTTACTTTACCTGATAAATAATCAACCTGGTTATAACCATCAATATGGTTACGATAACTTCTTCCGTTGATGGTGGTGCCTTTCAAAAGTCTTTCCTTTATATCCATATCTCCAGCAATAGCGGCAAACGTTGGCAACCAATCTTCATGAGAAACGATTCCATTGAGTGTTGTGCCTGCCGGAAAATGACCCGGCCAACGCACAAAAGTAGGAACACGATACGCACCTTCCCAGTTTGAGTTTTTCTCACTTCTAAAAGGTGTGGTGCCTGCATCAGGCCATGTATTATAGTGTGGTCCGTTGTCAGTCGAGTACATCACCAGCGTCTTATCAGCTATTCCTAAATCATCGAGCAATTTCAGTAATTCACCAACGTGCATGTCGTGCTCTACCATTCCATCACTATACTCATCCTGTCCAGAAATTCCTTCGTGCTCGTCCTTCACATGTGTTCGAAAGTGCATTCGCGTACCATTCCACCAGCAGAAGAAGGTTTCTCCTGCTTTTACTTTACGCGTTATAAAATCCTTTGCTGCTGCTACAGTTTCATCGTCAATGGTCTCCATGCGTTTCTTTGTAAGTGGACCTGTGTTCTCAATGGTTTGTCCGCCCTTACCGTCAGCTTTGGTTTTTAATACCCCGCGTGGGCCAAATTGTTCTCTAAACGTTTTCCCGTTGGCTAATTTCATATCACCCGGATAATCTCTATTCTCAGGTTCCTCCTCTGCATTCAGGTGATACAAGCTTCCTACAAACTCATCAAATCCATGCATGGTAGGCAGATGCTCATCAAGGTCTCCTTGATGGTTTTTTCCGAACTGTCCTGTAGCATACCCTTGACCTTTAAGAACCGTGGCCATTGTAACATCTGTTTTTTGCCAACCTTCCTTAGCCCCCGGCAGTCCAACTTTTGTCATGCCTGATCGAACGGGTACTGAGCCGCTGATAAAAGCAGCTCGACCTGCTGTACAAGATTGTTGTGCATAATAGTCTGTAAATGAAACACCTTCTTTGGCAATCCTGTCAATGTTGGGCGTCCTATATCCCATCATGCCACGGTTGTTATGACTGATGTTCCAAGTTCCAATATCATCACCCCATATTACCAGAATGTTAGGACTACCCGCAGGTGGAGTCGAGAGGTTAGCTTGCGCTGGGGACGTAGCGGCAACCTTGGTGGCTTTTTTCTTTTGCTGGGCCTCAGCAAATAAGGAAACGGTGATACACAGTATCCCTAATACGTATTTGATTTTCATCTTTTATTGGTCTTTATTTTAAGTGGTTAAGATAATGATTTTTAGATAACAGTCTTAGTAAATTTTAGAGACGTGAATGTCAAGGATTTGGCTCTTGCCATAGCTTTGGTGGTGCGCTGGGTCTGCGCGGCTATGGCATGTGCCAAATGCGTGGGGCAAGTCGAAGCACAACCTTTTTTAAAAATGCGAAGGGTCGGGTGTATTATTTTTTAGTCTGTCCCACGTTGTAAATTTTTTAAAGTCCAAGTTGTCTGCGAAGCCTTTCACTTGTCCACGTGGGAAATCTTTGTCAGTAAAGTGTCGTCTGTATTTTTTTGAAACACAAATTTGTCCGGGCCCTAGGTCTAGTCCTAAAATACGGCTACAGGTTAAAGATTTATTTAAGCTGCATTTTTAAACACCACATTTGGTGTCTTATATCCTAAAGATACATGTAATCTTTTGTTGTTATAAATATCAATTGCGTTTTTAGTTGCCACGCA
>JBGSTJ010000038.1:0-163134 GCA_041736555.1 Cyclobacteriaceae bacterium | reverse complement strand
GCGGGTTGCTCCTCAGCATTGCCCGCTTCCGCTTCATCCGGTAATCAAATGTAAAGCGATTTCAGGACTAACTAAAAAGTGTAAATTTGAATCAGGACTTCTAACCAAAAAGTGTAAACTTTTTTCAGGACGAGTCACACTGTTTAAAGGCTGTCGCCTTCTCACGACTAAGATCTAATTCTATATGAGCATACGGAGGTTTGAGTTGAATACTCAATCCTTTATGTGTGGTTTTTATCCTAGCAACGGCTTGAATGTGCACGAGATGTTGGCGGTTGACCCTATAAAAAACGGCAGGATCGACTAACGACTCGACTTCGTCCAGCGTTGCCTGATCGCTCAAGAATTTTTCGCCATTGATCGTACCTATAAAAATTAATTCCTCCTTATGAAAAAAGGCTATTTCAGAAATGGTAACCGGAACCATACTATTGCGCTGCTGCGATAAAAATCTTTCTTTATACTTTTTTGGTTCCTTATTTAAATGTGTCATCAGTTGGTTTAATGAATCATTTACCCCATCGATCGATAAAGATTTAAATTTTGACCACGCTTTGGCTAACTCTTTCTCATCAATGGGCTTAAGAAGATAGTCAATACTATTAAGTTTAAATGCACGGATGGCGTAAGCATCATAAGCTGTCGTAAAAATGATCGGGCAAGTAATTTCATGACTTTCAAAAATTTCAAAACTCACGCCATCAGAAAGTTGAATATCCGAGAGAATCAGGTCGGGAGATTTATTGGTCGAAAACCATTTTTTTGCCTCAACTACACTAACCATTACATCTAGTAGGCTAGCCGTAGGTTCAAGTTTGTTGATCAACTTTATGAGGTCTTTGGCCACCAAGGGTTCATCTTCAATGATTAAAATTTTCATAACCATGGAATTTTAACTGCAAATTGACTTTGGGTTTCTTGAATTAGGACCGGTTTCGAACTTACATATCGATATAGTGATTTCAGATTCTCAAGACCTTGTTTATTACTACTCTCCACGTTTCGTCTTCTTTGTAAATTATTCTGAATCACCAGATAATCAGGTTCTGAAAAGATCTGAATGTGAAGAGGGCGCCCGGATTCCATTACGTTATGTTTAAATGCATTTTCCAAAAGCACCTGGGTTGTTACCGGAATAACCATTCTGTCGAGACAAGAATTATCGAGCTGTACTGTAATAGACAACGCTACACCAAATCTAGTTTCCGCCAGAAATATATAATTTTTTATAAAGTCTAATTCCGTTTGCATGCTTACAACATTTTCATCTTTATGCTGTAATACATAGCGATATACTTTCGATAAATGTTGCAAAAACCGGGAAGCTAAGGGCGCATCCTCATGAATCAAACTATTCAGTGAAGTAAGTGCATTAAATAAAAAATGAGGATTAAGTTGATTTTTCAGGTTATCAAATTGCACCAGTGCTTTCTCCTTTTCGAGTCGTTCGGCTTTAAGAATTCCCTCCTTCCAGCGCGCGATAAAGTAGCCGGTAAAAAAAATAAGATTAATAGCAGAAGGTAAAATGATATAGAGTGCCCAGGTTACCGCAAGAAATAAATCATCCAGATGAAAAGGAAAATACGGCTCCGCGAAATAATAGATCAGTACCCTGACAAATAAACCAAATACCGAACCTAAAAATATTTGTAAGGCGATTCGACCGATCAGGTTACGCTCATACGGAAAATAACGATTGAGTGCTAAATCAATTATCCGGAGTGTTTCCCAAATAAAAATAACTCCGAGGCTCGATATCAGAAAGAGATTGATGTGAAGAGACACACCAAACTCGCGGAACTTGAAAAGACGAAAGAGTGCACTCAGCACACCCAATGCTACTATTATAGCATAGGTATTTCTGAAATGCTTCCAACTTCTGTATCCAAACCGTTCAACCAGCGTCATTCAGCTTGATTCGTTGTTTCTTGTTTCGTTTTATCTTCTCCTCTTGTTGCCACAACTGTAAGTTTTGCTGAGCAATCTGAAAAAGCCGGAGATAGGAAGTACTTAAGTTCAAATTTAGTGTTGAAGAATTTGAGGTTGTCATAATCTTTTTTGGTTTTTAATAAAGACACCTGGTAGCTCTTTTACCCCTATTCAATGTTAAGTATTAGCTCGTTGCAATCTGACCATCGGACATCACCACGACCCGATCCGTTCTCTTGGCAAATTCATCATCATGCGTAACCGCAATAATGGTTTGTTTATAAACACTCGTCAACTCCCTGAAAATATCAAACACAACATTGGAATTGTAAGAATCCAGATTTCCCGTTGGTTCATCCCCCATGATAATATCGGGATCATTGATCAGAGCACGAGCAATGGCAACGCGCTGTTGCTGACCGCCTGATAATTTACTTGTTCTTTTCTTCGCATGGTCTTGCATGCCTAGCACCGAAAGTTTTTCAATCGCCCTGTGTTCTATTTCTTCATTGGAATACTGTCCTAGTTTTAAGGCCGGGATCATTACGTTTTGTAAAACGGTAAATTCAGGAAGTAAATAATGAAACTGAAACACAAATCCAATATGGCGATTGCGGAATTGTGCCAACTCGTTTTGTGACTTTCCCGTTAGTTGTATGCCTGCTATTTCTAATTGGCCCTGATAATCTGTATCCATAGTCGACAACACATACATGAGCGTTGATTTACCACATCCCGATTTACCAACCAGGGATAAAAACTCGCCACGGTTAACCGTAAGATTGATATGCTTCAACACCTGAAATTTTTCAGGATCATAAAAATATTTAGTTACGCTTTGCGTACGGAGCACATAGGGTAAACTCATAGTCATTGACCTCTTAATATTTCGATCGGATCTACCTGGGCTGCTTTGCGCGAAGGCATGTAACCTGCTACAGCTGTCGTTACCACACCGAAAATAATTCCGGTGATATAATAGATTGAATCAAAATTTACTGGAAAGTGATCCAGACTTATCACATCGCCACCATCAAAAGGGGCACGTTCAATTAGTAACGAAAGCGTGAACCCTACCAGCAACCCAATTAATCCCCCAACCAATCCAATAGCCAAAGACTGAATCATAAAAATGCTACGCACATCCCTTCCAGCAAATCCCATCGCTTTCAAAATGGCTATGTCCTTCATCTTGTTGTAGATGGTCATATTCAGAATATTATAGATTCCGAAACCAGCTACAATTAATAAAGTAAATGAAACGGCATAGGTAATAATATTCCGGATCGTTACCCCGGTTTGAAAAGTAGCGTTCGCGGTCTCCCAATCTTCTGCTTTATAAGAAAATTTTGCCTGCAATTCATTAGCCACTTGCTTAGCCAGATGGCGATCTTTCAACTTGATGTTGATATCGGTAATGTAGGATTGCTCCTGTTGCAAAATAGTTTGAACCATGGATATATTGGCGTAGCTACGCACATTGTCTACCGTTCCAATGCCTATTTGAAATATCCCTACTACTTTAAGAGTTCGGGTAAATCCTTGTGGCGTTGTAATTACTACACGGTCGCCCTTTTTAACATTTAGTTTTTTCGCTAGTCCACTCCCCATAATAATGCCTTCATGGTAAGAGAGTAAATCTTCCAGCCGACCCTCTTTCATTTTTGCCTTTAGGTCAAAGAGTTTATCTTCTTCCAGGATCTCAACGCCCAAAATCAATCCATTAAGTTGCACCGGACCATAATTATAAAAAACCTGAGAGGAAAGAACGGGTGCTACACCTTGCATGCGTTCATCTTTACGAATCAGCTCGAGCAACTGACGGGCATTGCGAAGCCGGAGCGTTTCATCTTTGGGTTTTTGATGATGCACCTGATTGAGCCCATTAGGATTCATTTGTTCAAGAATGCTAAGTCGGGTTTCTGTAATATCATGATAGATGTGAATATCAGGTGAAGATGTCATCGTGATTTCTTCTGTAAAATCATTTAAACCAGTCATCAAACTCACCAACGCAATAAACATTCCTATTCCAAACGTAACGCCTAACATAGCAATGATCGTTTGTTTGGGTTTACTAACCAGATGAACCCAGGCGATGCTGAAAGAAAGTTTATACGAATTGAGATTCATACTTATTCGTTGGTGATCAACATACTTTCTGCCTCTAATCCTGAAATAATCTCTACCTCTTCCAGTGTCTCAATGCCACGGATAATCTTAACTTTCTTAGTTCCCTCAGACGTGTTGACCAACACAGAATCGCCTGGCAAAATCATCTGCTTGGGTATCACCAATGCATTATCTTTCTGACGAATGATAATGTTGGCCTCCACGGCCAACCCGGAAAATAAGCCGGGTAGTTTTTCGGTTAAGGTCACATCGACTCGGAGCGATTGTTGCCTGCTATCCACAAGTGGATATACTTTGTTTACCTTTCCATTAAATAATTTTTCTGGATAGGCATCAATTTTTACAACCACTTCCTGACCTTCTTTTACACGCTGCACATCCAATTCATCAATGCTTAGCTTCAAATAAAAATTGTCAGGTTTTCCTACAATGGCAATGACCTCGCTTCTGCGAACCAGTTCGCCCTTTTCTTTCATTATTTTAAAAACCATGCCGTCTATCTCGCTGCGCAAAACATAGTTACCAGATTCTTCTTCAGCAATCTTTAACTGATTGGAGGCATTTTGTATAGCCAGATCAAGATCATTTTGAGCTTTCGAAATACGGCTTTTTATAGCCGCATATTCATTCTTTGAATTTTTATACTGCACTTCAGCACGATCATATTCCACTTTGGCGGTGGCATTGGATTTCAGCAGGTTTCCGTAACGGACAAAGTTGATGGAATCAAATTGCATTTTACTATGCACACTTTCCAGAGAGGCGTGCAATTCAGCCATAACGGGCACTTTATTCTGTCTGGCTTGCTCATAGTTTTGAAGCGCCATGGAATAACGGGCATTTTGTTGAACACTTTCTACAACCAGCAATGGTTGTCCCTTTTTAACCTCTTCCCCTTCTTTTACAACCACTTGTCTAAGCGTTCCATCAGCCTGAGAAAAAACTTGATATTCCTGATCAGAAACAACAAAACCAGACGCATAAACTGCCTCCATAAGAGGTTTTACAGCAGGCTGAATTGTTGGTGCTGATTTATTGCAACCCGCCATAAAAAAAATGAGCAACAATAAACTAAGGGTTTTCATAGCTATAATTTATGTGCGAATGTACGCTTTCCCAAAAAGGAATGTTTTGGAAGTTTAGGTAAACATGTTCATATCGAACCTAAAGTGTACCAAATCAATCTTGAATTGTTGTCTTACCCTCTTGGTGATTCCCATGCACTCATTTACCTTGCGCCCCGTGAAAAAAGAGACTCTGTTAGCCTATTTCTGCCTGGCTGGTATTTGCCTGATCTGGGGAACTACCTTTCTGGTTATGCGAATCGGTGTCATGCATTTTCCACCTTTTCTCTTTGCGGCCCTTCGTCAAATAACTGCCGGCTTATTGTTGTGTAGTTTTTTTCTGCTTATTCGAAAAGAAAGGTTTCCCTCACTCAACACACTTCGTATTCAAGCCTTCCGTGGTTTTCTAATGATAACATGCGGAAACGGATTGGTATCCTGGGCTGAAGTATTTGTGCCCAGTGGACTGGCGGCCATCATTTGTTCTACGATGCCTGTAATGGTTATCCTGATAAACTTATCGGTCAACCGGGCTGAAGTACCCACCTGGCTTATCGGGATTGGTGTGATTACGGGGTTGGCGGGAATTTTATTAGTGTTCAGCGAATTCCTTTCTGATTTTGCGAATCCGAATTACCGTTTAGGCATTATTTTAATTTTTGTAGCCACTTTTACCTGGGCTATTGGCAGTATTCTCACAAAACGTACCATTCACCATTCGAATCCATTTCTCAATGCCGGTTTGCAAATGTTCTTTGGCGGAATTTTTTGCTTGCCCTTAAGTGCAACCTTTGACGACTTGAATAACATCGTCTGGACATCGGATGTATATTTTGCACTTTCGTATCTTATCTTGGTAGGGTCGATAGCAGCCTTTAGTATGTATGCCTATACCCTGAGCAAATTGCCCATTACCATAGCATCGCTTTATTCCTATGTTAATCCTTTGGTGGCTGTTGTGTTAGGTTGGCTTGTGTTGGATGAGAAATTGAATCTTAAAATCGGGATTGCATTTTTAGTTACCGTAGCCGGGATTTATCTCGTTAACTACGGCTACTATCAGCAGAAGAAAAAAAGACTGGCCATCTAATGTGTAGTCATGATCTCTCAAATTACATATCATCCAATTGAAAAAAATGACACCGATAAATTCGTATTTTCTATTCTGATACCATCCTGGAATAATCTGGAGTATCTAAAATGTTGCATTCAAAGTATTCGAAAAAATTCCCGCTTTAAACATCAATTGATCGTTCATGTAAACGAAGGAAAAGATGGTACGCTTGAGTGGATTAAAGAACAAGGAATCAGTTATACCTATTCACCAGGGAATGTAGGGGTTTGCTACGGATTTAATGCACCAGCCGCACTGGCTACTACGGATTACATTTTATTATCCGATGATGATTATTACTTCGCTCCGGATTGGGATTTCTTTTTATTGGAGGAAATTAAAAAATTAGATCATATTTATTTCAGCATTTGCGGAACGATGATCGAACACAGTACTACACAGTACTCAAGTATGATTGCTCCACACAATTTTGGCAAGACCGTAAATGAATTTGACGAAGAGCGATTCTTAAAAGAATACAAAACACTTCCCTTTGCGGATTGGAATGGCACCAACTGGTACCCCATGGTGATGCATCGCACTATCTGGAATCTGATTGGTGGACTGAGTACGGAATTTTATCCGGGCATGGGCTCCGATCCAGACATGATGATGAAGCTTTGGCATTGTGGTGTGCGGTATTATAAAGGTGTTAGTCAATCACGCGTATATCACTTTACCTCACGCAGCACTGCTCGGGTAAAAAAGAATGATGGCAACAAACAATTTTTATTGAAGTGGGGGCTTTCCAAATCAACCTTCTTTGATATGTATTTGCGGTTGGGGCAACCGTTTACCGGTTATACACCGGAGCCCGATAAAAATAAATACAGATTAAAACTTCTGCGCGATCGGTGGAAGCGATTGTTATCTGTCTGGAAAACAGATTAATTACCAACCTTTTTTAATTGTGTCACAGATGTATTCAACATTGGCCACAGTCATTTTGGTGTGGAGTGGTAATACAATATAGTTTTCCTCTACGGCATCCATATTTGGCAGATCATCTCTGCGACCACCGAAAATGCTATATCGGTCGTTTCGATAGTGTACCTGACTTGATTCAATTCTTTTTTCACGCAGGGTGCGCATAAAACCCGTCCGATCTTTCTTTACGAGGGTGGTGCATAGCCAGGCGGCATGGGTACGATCGGGCGAATGATCTCCAATCAACGTTATGCCAGAAGCTCCTTTTAATCCGACTTTATACGCTTCAAATAGTTTTTGTCTGTGCGACAGAATTTCATCAAACTCATGTAATGAAGCTAAGCCCATGGCTGCACTAATGTCAGTCATCTGATATTTGTAACCTACTTCCGTGATGTCATTTTCCCAGGTTCCATTTTGTTTGTTCGATCGGTCGATTCCAAACCAACGGATACGTTCCGCTTTCGGTACAAGATTCTTATCCTGGATGATTAACATACCGCCATCTCCAGTTGTAATGTGCTTGATCGCTTGAAATGAGTACATCGTAAATTGTGAAATCTCCCCAATCATTTTCCCTTTGTAGGTTGCGCCCGGTGCGTGTGCCGCATCTTCAATTACCGGAATGTTATATTCTTTTGCGATTGCGTGAAGTTCATCCATATCGCACGGAAGCCCACCGTAGTGCACACACACAATCGCCTTTGTTTTATCATTGATTAGTTCACGAACATGGCTCACACTTATATTTAATGTTTCGGGATCTACGTCCGCAAAGCGAATTTTAACGCCCATGTATAAAAAGGGAATATTGGTGGCGGTGCAGGTAAATACCGGCACAATCACTTCATCTCCCTCTTGCAGTCCAGCCAGTATATAAGAAAGATGCAGCGCATCCGTTCCTGAACCTACGGCTATTGATGTACCCGAGCCCGCAAATCGTTGGGTAAACTCTTGTTCAAATTGCGCCACCCGCGGCCCCTGGCCGATCCAGCGCGAATGCAAAACCTGGGTTACGTTTTCGATTGCTTTTTCAGGTACATGCGGATGAAATAAAACGATGCCCTCCGTTTCGTTCATAACGGGCAATTCGTTCATGGGTTTTTCTTTTTGCATAGTAGGGTCTATTGCCCTTAATTACTTACGGGCTGGCAAATTTAGTCCAAAAAAAGAAAGCTCCGGTGGAGCTTTCTTTTTTAAATAATAGTTAAAGAATCAAATATTGGGCTGTGGAGTTGTGCGCAAATAAGGTTTAACCCGCGTATGTCCTTTCGGGAACTTGGCGGCAATGTCTTCGTCTTTTACAGCCGCAGTGATGATTACGTCTTCTCCTTGTTTCCAATTTGCCGGAGTAGCCACGCTGTATCCAGCCGTTAATTGTAAACTATCAATTACCCGAAGTATCTCATCAAAATTTCGCCCCGTTGCTGCCGGGTAAGTAATCGTAAGTTTTACTTTTTTATCAGGTCCAATCACAAATACTGAACGTACGGTAAATTTATCACTTACCTCAGGATGGATCATGTCATACAAATTGGCCACTTTAAATTGCGGGTCAGCAATCAACGGATAGTTAACTACTGTATTCTGAGTTTCATTAATATCCCCAATCCATTGGTTATGCGATTCCAAAGCATCGGCACTCAGGGCTACAACTTTTACATTGCGCTTGTCAAACTCTGAACGAAGCTTTGCTACGGCTCCCAACTCAGTCGTACACACCGGAGTAAAGTCTGCCGGGTGCGAGAACAAAACCCCCCAGCTGTTACCCAACCAATCATGAAATTTAATGGTGCCCTCTGTGGTTTCAGCCGTGAAATCCGGAGCGATATCTCCCAAGCGAATTGACATAATAAATGGTTTTATTTAATAATGATCACAAATATACTTATAGTCTATAGAATAAGTATACTATTAAAGAAAAAACTACTTTTTAGTTAGCAATTTTTCTCTTTTAACAATTTTCGCCAGCGTGCTTTCCGATAAAATTCTTAGGGTTTCGTCCCTCACGCCCAGGAAGCTGTCGCGAATACCGCAGGTTTTTTCGTCCTTGCATTCCTCGCAGGGTTCATAGTAATTGAGTGAAACGCAGGGTAGCATTGCAATAGCTCCATCCATCAAACGGATTATTTCAATGAGGTTAACATCTTCCGGTTTTTTATACAAATAATATCCGCCTCCTTTTCCTTTTTTGCTGTGCAACACTTTTGCATTGCGTAATTCAAGCAGGATAGCTTCAAGAAATTTCTTTGGTATGCGCTGAGCATCAGCAATCTCCTGAATATGTACGGGCCCTTGTTGGTAGCGCTCAGCCAGATAAACTAGCGCATGAATCGCATATTTGCACTTCTTCGAAAGCATAAGTGCTTCAAGATATACTTTTTGGGAATAATTATACTTTTGTCTGTGCTTTTTGTTAATTCCAAAAATCACAACGTTAATGCCGAGGTAGCTCAGGGGTAGAGCAGCTGATTCGTAATCAGCAGGTCGTGGGTTCAAATCCCATTCTCGGCTCATAAATTACATACACCAAACACTACTTAGCGTGGTTATCTCCAGACCTCAAACTAACACGATCGTTTCATTCACTTTCTTTTTACTGCTCACCTTCACGGTATTAACATTAAATGTGATTTCGATAGCGCAAGGAGCCGCAGCCTGGTATAATTATCTGATAAGCGCTTTGCTCCTCCCCCTTGGAGTCTTTGCTACTTACAAGATTTTTATCAGGTATAAAATAATCAGAGCCGGTGGCAATCAAATAGAAATCAGCTACCCGGTTTTACGAAGTTCAGAAAAGCATTCCTTGCAATCCGTGGTTGCCTGGCGCGAGAATATAGTAAAGACAGGAAAAAATTCGGTCTACAAGCAATTGGAAATACTTTTTGAAAACAAGAAGCGTATCAGTTTAGGACAAAAGGAACACACCGAATACGTTCGGCTCGTACAATACCTGCAACATAAGGTGCCCCGAAAAAAGACTCCCTCTACATAAGCTCTTGGCATTGGTAAAGTTTTAAATCCTTTATACTTTTGCGCCCCTACCGGTGTTGCCGGTAATGCCTACCCCGAATTAAGAACTCGGGAGTTAATGCCCAGGTGGCGAAATTGGCAGACGCACTACCTTGAGGTGGTAGCGCCCGAAAGGGTGTGCTGGTTCGAGTCCAGTCCTGGGCACATTTCTTACAGAGTCTTACCAAACGAGGCAAGAAGCTAGAAATAGAGAAAAGTAATTGAAATCAGGGGTGAGTAAAAAATTCCTGAGATCAATATTAAAAGTAGTACCAGAATTGCCGAAGTGGTGAAATTGGTAGACACGCACGTTTCAGGGGCGTGAGCCGTAACAGGTGTGCGGGTTCGAGTCCCGCCTTCGGCACCAAGCAAAAGTCATTCTTATTACTTAGGAATGGCTTTTGTTTTTAAAGGAAATTCGGAATTGCCTACGGTGGGCAGGCCACCTTTAATTATCTGACTTTAAGAAAGACCATACGTTCTCAGATCAGCGAAGCTCTTTTTGCATTCCACCCGTGCAGACCCAAACTGCTATTTTGATGTAACTTCATTACCGTATAGAAAAAAACGGCAAAAAACGCTAAAACGGCTATCAGGCAAAACTGTATCATAGTGATTGTGTTTAGAAATCAAATGTCACCAAACCTGAATATCCAATCTAGTTCAAGTGCTTCGCATCCCCACAGGAGTAATTTCTTTTGACTTTTTGCCAATCTTCCCCTGCCTTGGGGGAACAAATACCCTCGCGTTGCAATAAAAAAGAGCGGTGAAATGTGTTAAAAGACGTTAAGAGCTATCTTGGCACAATTTTTCATTGAAATAAAACTTATGATGAAGCAGCTATTAAGTGTAATATTTTTTGTCGTTACGGCTCTTTCGGCCTTTTCTCAATCTTCCACTAACCGGTCCATACCCAATGACTGGTTTTTGCTCGACCCGGAACAAGACAGTCTGCAGGGCGTAAGTGCTGAACGGGCTTACCAAACTCTTTTAAAAGGCCAACCTTCGCGCACAGTGATTGTTGCTGTAATCGATTCAGGTGTGGACATCGATCACGAAGATTTGAAAAGCGTAATCTGGAAGAATGAAGATGAGATTCCAGACAATGGTATTGACGATGATAAAAATGGATACATCGATGATGTATTTGGATGGAATTTTATTGGAGGTAAAAATGGCAACGTGGATGCGGATACGTACGAACTTACCCGGGAATACATTCGACTTAAAAAGAAATATGAAAATGTGGAAGGTAATAAAGTGGGTAAAAAGCAAAAAGCTGAATATGAAAGATACCAGGAAATAAAGGACAAGTATGAAAAATTGAAAGCTAAGAATGAGCAGCAGTACAAGTTGTATTCAAATATTTACAACAACATTTCGCAGAGTATCGACACCCTGAAATCACTGCTGCAGGTTGACACCATCAAGGCCGAAGATTTGAAAAACTTTGAGACGAATGATCCGAGTCTCCTGTTTGCCAAAGGATTTCTCTTAAATATGTTCAAAAACATTGGCGAGGATGGAAACCTTGAAGAATACGTAGCTGAATTAAAGGAAGGGGTTGATTATTACGAGGTAATTGTAAAATATGGATACAATGAGTCGTTTGATTCGCGCCAGATTGTAGGTGATGATGTTAATAATCTGAATGAAAAAGGTTACGGAAATAATGATGTCAAAGGACCAGATCCCGAACATGGCACGCATGTAGCGGGTATCATTGCAGCCGATCGCAAAAACGATCTGGGAATTAAAGGGATTGCCGACAATGTAAAAATCATGGTGGTTCGTGCTGTGCCCAATGGTGATGAGCGTGATAAAGATGTAGCAAATGCAATCTTATATGCGGTTGACAATGGTGCCCAGGTAATCAATATGAGTTTTGGAAAATCATTTTCTCCACAAAAGGAAGTTGTTGACAAGGCAGTTCGTTATGCCGAACAAAAGGGAGTACTCCTGATCCACGCAGCCGGTAATGATGGTGAAGATATTGATGTAGAAAAAAATTACCCATCCCGCACCTATGCAGATGGAAAAGAAGCAAAAAATTGGATAGAAGTAGGTGCTTCCGCCTGGGGTAGTGATGAGGATTTTGTGGGAAGTTTTTCCAATTATGGAAAAAAAGGTGTGTCCTTATTTGCCCCTGGAGTTGACATTTATTCCACCGTTCCAGAAAGTAAATACAAGAACCAAAGCGGTACGAGTATGGCAAGCCCCTCCACAGCCGGTGTTGCCGCGTTGTTAATGTCCTACTTTCCTGAACTTAGTGCCGAGCAAGTAAAAGATATTTTAATGAAGTCTTCACGAAAATTTGACAACCTAACGGTTCAAAAGCCAGGTGGTGGCCGTGCAAATTTTAATCAGCTTAGCGCTTCGGGTGGGTTGGTGAATGCCTATGAGGCTGTGAAAATGGCACAAGGCATGAAGAATCAAAAACCT
The DNA here is from genome assembly GCA_041736555.1 of Cyclobacteriaceae bacterium. Classification (GTDB taxonomy): domain Bacteria; phylum Bacteroidota; class Bacteroidia; order Cytophagales; family Cyclobacteriaceae; genus ELB16-189. The sequence goes on along the minus strand of JBGSTJ010000038.1, from coordinate 150,513 downwards.
ATCGTTAAATAAAAGCAGGGTAAATGAAAAAGCACCATAAGTTGATGCCTTAGGTGCTTTTTATACACAAGCTGTATACAGTATTTCTATAACAACCTGAATGTCTTTACTGGTTTTGACTTCTATTCTCTTAATCCGTAAACAAATATCACAACTCTAAACGCATATTCTTTTACATAGTAAAGCCATATAATTACACTCTTTACATAAAAAGAATAGGATGGACAAAATAAAAATCAAAGGGCGAAGTATAACCGAAAGAAAAAGGCATAAAAAAAGGCCCTTTAAGACCTTTTTAAACTACTGAGTGGCTCCGCTGGGACTCGAACCCAGGACCCATACATTAAAAGTGTATTGCTCTACCAACTGAGCTACGAAACCTTCCTCCCGACTAGCGAATTTGCCGCTTTAAACAGCTTTTCCGTAATTGAGGGCACAAAGGTAACAGGATATGAAAAATATACAAACGGGCATTTTAAAAATTCTTGCACTTACGTGTGCAATACTATGTAGCTCGTTAGCTCATGCCAACGATGTAAATTATCTCTTAAACAATGCCGATTCTCTGTACATCAAAAAACAATACACGCAGTCGTTTGAACTTTACCAAAGCCTTTATAAGGATGGTCGTTATTCACCAGCAATGCTTCTCAAAATGGCGTACATTCAGGAAGGTCTGGGCCAGATTAGTCTTTCCCTCTATTACCTGAATTTATATTATTTGGCCAGTGGTGATTCTCAGGTATTAAACAAGCTGCAGGAACTGGCATCCAAAAACAAGTTAGAAGGATATGAGCATTCGGATATGAATCAAATAATGTTCACGCTAAAGAAGTACAGTTTTTATCTTTCAGGTATGCTCGCAGCCATAGTAATATTTCTATTAACACTCATTTACAGGCAACGGAAAAAAGAAACAAGACCGTTATCTGTTGGAGTATTCACCACCATCATAATTGCAATTCTTGCCCTACAAGTCAATTTGTCCTTTGAACCTTCCTCCGGCATCATTACTGATTCGAATACGTATCTGATGAGTGGCCCTTCAGCGGGAGCCAATGTGATTGCCCTGGTTAGCGAGGGTCATAAAATCAAAATCAAGGATAAAAAAGATGTTTGGTTAAAAGTGGAGTGGATGGATGAAGTTGCTTACATAAAAGAGAACCAGGTTCTGAAAGTTCAGCTTTAGAAGCGAATGGATAATGATCCTTTGTACTCCTTACTTGAGTATTTGATTACATAGTAATAAACTCCAGCTGCCTGATCAGGTGCATACCACCTAAACTTACGTTCTTTACTTGCATAAACTTCGGCACCCCATCGGTTGTATACATGCACCGACTCAAACCGAGTCACACAATTATCAGGTGGAAGGGAAATCTGTTGATCTGGATTTTGTGCAAGATCAGGATTAAGCGAACATGGACCGACTCCCTCTAAAGCAAAGTAGTCATTACATCCATCTCCGTTGGGTGTAAACACATTGGGTGGAAGAAATTCCTGTTCTGAATTGTCAACATCTTTAATGATTACGTTTACCATTACCGTGTCAGCTTTAGCCGAAAAGCATCGATTATCTTTTAAAAGAAATTTGAAAGAATAATTATTCTCATAAACCTCGTTTTGAAAAATAGAACAATCGGGAGACCAGGAAAAAACGGTTTCCACTTTATTCTTTCCTTCTACTGGTGTAAAAGAATAACCTTCAGGTATTACATCTCCCTTTGCTTCGAGCAAGCTGAGGGAAATCAAATCGGGCTCCGGCAAAAGGTCAGCATCAATTCCTGTTAGCGAAAACAAAATAGGTTGCCCAAGCGTAAAGTCAACGGTTTGGTCATTCACTAATTCTGTATCATGTTGTATGGTTAGCTGTGGAGAGGCATTGAGTGGTGGAAGAATCTTAACTCGCACGTCTACTGTATCCGCTTTATAAAACCGGCACTTATTGGAATTGTCAACTACGATAAACTGAAAAGTGAAATCACTTTTTTTAGTCAGATCAACATTACTACACTTCAAATCCCAATGAAATTGAGAGGAAACAATACCGTTTGCCGTTGCGGTAGGAAACGAAATTCCAAAAAAATCGAGCGAGTCTCTTTGCTTTATATCTAACACAAGAAGGTCGTTATCAACCAAATCTTTGCCAGTCACCTTAAAAGAAAGTGATTCATTAATTCTGCGTTGCAGGTTAAGTACACTTCGCTCTTGCGGATCAGGTGTTAGATCGGTATCGATGTGGGGATCCGCATTGCCCGGTAGCTTTACGGAAAATCTAAACGTTGTGCTAACCGGGTCGCCAAAATCGCATTGATCATTATCATTCGCGATAATTTTTACGTCAAAATTGGTTCGCTTCGTAAAGTCATAAATATTGCAAAAAGCATCCCACCGGATTTTTCCTTTCACCACTCCATTTTGACGGGGTTCTTCAATTTCTACTTTTATGCCGGCATCAGCCAGTAAAAACCCATCGGTTATAATAGCAACTATCAATTCATCACCATCATCATCACGGATTTCAAAATTCTTCTCGAAGAATCCGCCCTCATCAAGCTGAACAAGTGAAAGTGATTGTATAGGATCTACAAAATAGGGATTTGTATTCGTGGGGGGTTGTATGTTGACGGCAATCTTTAAGGTGTCAGTGAGCGGTAAACTACACGCATCGTCAAATGCAATGATTCCTATCTGATACGGGCCGCCTTCAATAAACGGACATTGCGGAAAACAAATAGTAAAATCCTTGACGCTACCATTTAATAAAGTGGCTGATGTTATTTCTGGCAATATTTCGCTGACATTCTTCTTGAAATTGAGTGACACCGCACGGATTGAAATTTTCTCACTAAAGTTATCCGAAAGTTTGCTGGCATCCGGATCGGAGATACGAACCTGAATGCATCGGTCTTCATCCACAACCGAATTAGAAAAACTCACGCTCATGGTTTCATCGAAGGAGAACTCTGCATCCGTTAATTTCTTTCCAAGAATCTGAGGTGGCTCTGCCTGCGGGCAAGCATCCACCACCAGCATTTGAAAGTCACGCCTGCTCTCACCAATTTTTTCTCCTTCGCGGTATTCATCAATCTTTACAGCAAAAACAAAAAGTCCCTGCGTTCGCGGAGTAGCTGTTAATAATCCTTCCTTGCTTATTCTTAAATCGGGCTGCCCATTAATAATGTTGGAAAGACTATAGCCTGGCCTCCAGTTTACTACAGGATAAGGACCCGGTGAAGGAGTTGGTAACGCGGTTGGTGCGGTAGTATTGAGCGGTGTAACCAGAGAATACACCAGAGAATCCCCGTCATCATCGACACCGGAAAAATCAACATAATAGGGACGAAACGGACATGCAAAATCATTGAGTGGCGGAAATAGACGGGGTGAAGAGTTAAGAAAAGGCTGACCGTCTTTCACAACAGGTGGAAACTCAAGATAAAAAGTTTGGCCAGCTGCAATATTGGCACCTTGTGGCATCTGGCTATAAATATTAGTTATCGTGTAGTTGCGACAACAACGCTCCCAAACTACAAAATATCCTTCGGGGTCATTATAAAGTTCTGGAGAAAGCGTGATTGTAGATGTGTACAATAACTTTGTCGTAATTATTTCACCATTGGAACACTCCGGTTGCGTGTAGGGCACATTCGTTTCAGAGCTAAGTGAAAGAAGCTCTGTTCCCATAAATACTTTATCTTTCTTTCGATAGATCGTGGCTCTGGGTGAGTTTGCTCCTATATCCTTGGCTCCTTGGAGACCATTGATCTCATCAAAATAAAGAATAAGGTTTAGTCGGTAGGTGTTTCCTGAAATATGAACCAACTCAAACTCACCGCCTACAATATGAGAGGCAATAAGCGGAAAGGAAATAAGCAGCAGCAGGGTTAGAAAAAATCGTTTCATCACGTATCACCAATCACGAAAGATAGCTAATTCATACCACTGCTAAAAACCACCCATATTTCAGTAATTTCGGGCCCTTGAGTAACCCGATGACATGAAAAAAGGCGACAGGCTAGATAATATTGAAATAGAAACCATGGCTGCCGAAGGCAAGTGCATCGCCAAAATAGATGGGCTGGTTATTTTTATTCAGGGTGGCGCCCCGGGTGATGTGGTGGAGTTGGAACTCACTAAAATCAAAAGTTCTTTTCTGGAAGGAAGAGTCACGGCTATCCGAAAATTATCTACTCTTCGCACGGAGCCTTTTTGTGAGCACTTCGGCACGTGTGGGGGGTGTTCGTGGCAACATATTAATTATGAAACACAACTTAAGTATAAACAACAACAGGTAATTGATAATCTTGAACGCATCGGTGGACTAACATTACCCGTCCTTTCACCCATCCTCGGATCAAAAAATATTATTTACTATCGCAACAAACTGGATTATACGTTTACTGCCAACCGGTGGCTGACTAAAGAAGAATTAACGTTGGCGATTGAAGAAAAGCGTTATGAGTCTGGGCTTGGTTATCACATTCCCAAAATGTATGATCGTGTCTTTGATGTGAAGAACTGTTATCTGCAACCTGACCCGTCCAACGACATTCGGTTGCTGGCAAGAAAAGTTGCTATGGAGAATGAGATTCCCTTTTTCGATCTGCGAAAGCAAACTGGTTTTTTACGCACCCTTACCATACGAACAGCCATAACTGGTGAGGTGATGATTATTCTACAAGTAACTCAGGACGAGCCAACATGGACTGAACTCATTTTAAAAATACTCACCGATGCCTTTCCACAAATCACTTCGGCTAACTACATCATCAACAACAAGCGCAACGACACGTTTGCTGACTTAGAGGTAATCTGCTGGAAAGGGAATCCATACATCACCGAAACTATGCAAAAGCCTGATGGCAGCGGTGTCTTACAATTTCGTGTGGGGCCAAAATCATTTTATCAAACTAATTCCATCCAGGCTTACGAACTTTATAAAGTAGCATGGCAGCTGGCCGACCTGAAAGGTGATGAGTTAGTCTATGATCTTTACACCGGCACTGGCACTATTGCCAACTTTGTAGCCGGGCAGGCAAAAAAAGTAGTAGGCCTCGAATACGTAGCCGCAGCGATTGACGATGCCAAAGTGAATTCAAAAATCAACAACATCAACAACACTGATTTTTACGCAGGCGATATGAAAGACCTGCTCAACGAAAGTTTTCTTTCGCAACATGGTAAGCCCGATACTATAATAACAGATCCGCCCCGCGGAGGCATGCACGAAGATGTGACCAACATGCTGTTAAAGGCTGCCCCAAAAAGAATTGTGTATGTAAGTTGCAATGCTGCCACACAAGCCCGCGATCTAAAAATACTTTCGGAGAAATATGAGATCACCGCTGTGCAGCCGGTTGATATGTTTCCACAGACTATCCATGTGGAGAATGTGGCGAGGTTGGATTTAAGGTAATTTTTTATAACTTCGACTAGTAGTAGAATTTACTTGTATGAAAACACATGATTTAAAAACTGAAATTCAGAAATCTTTAGACCATGTTCCGGATTCAGTTCTTGAAAATATTCTGACCTATTTAAAAGCAGCCGAATCTCATTCGGATGATCGCGTCCTACTAATGAGGCGTCTTAAACAAATCTTATCTGAAGATCAGGAGCTACTCGAAAAGTTAGCTCAATGATCAGTATCCGAGATGCTGAACGCATTCATAATATCCTGATTGAAAAATTCGGAGGCTTAAAGGGGATAAGGGATAGTGCGTTATTAGACTCTGCTCTGAAAAGACCCTTCCAAACATTATCAATGGAAGATGGGTATAGTTCTCTTTGATCGAAAGCTGCTGCTCTTTTTGAAAGTTTGATTATTAACCATCCTTTCATGGATGGAAATAAAAGAATTGCTTATGTACTAATGTCATTGACTCTTTCCGGAGCCAATATTATTCTAAAAGCCACGCAAGCTGAAAAATATGAATTTGTAATACGCGCCTCAAAAAGGTGAAATCAAATTCGACCAAATAAGAGATTGGTTGATTATGCACATTTAAAATAAACACGGCACATTCCTTACCCTAAAAGACAAATATTTTAGTATTTAAATACTAAATATTTTAGTATAATTACCCCTATGATGGACAGGAGCATTATACACATGGATTTGGACGCTTTTTTTGTGGCGGTTGAGCGCAAAAAAGAGCCTAAACTGAATGGATTACCCCTTATTGTGGGGGGTAGTAGTCGCAGGGGTGTGGTGGCAGCCTGTAGTTACGAAGCCCGAAAATTCGGGGTGCACTCGGCCATGCCCATGTATCTGGCGATGCAGCTCTGCCCCGATGCCAAGGTAATCTCGGGCGATATGGAGGCCTACAGCCAGAACTCGCATCTGGTTACAGAAATCATTGCCGACAAAGCCCCCGCTTTTGAAAAATCTTCCATCGATGAATTTTATATCGATGCTACCGGCATGGATCGCTTCTTCGGCACCTTTACCTGGGCCGTGGAGTTGCAGAAAAAAATTATGAAAGAAAGTGGCTTGCCCATCTCCATGGCATTGTCGGTAAACAAGCTGGTATCAAAAGTAGCCACGGCAGAATTCAAACCCAGCGCCCAAAAACAAATTCCGGCCGGCACTGAAAAAGATTTTCTGGGGCCACTCGCCATCGAAAAACTTCCGATGGTAGGAAAACAGACTGCCTCATTTTTATACGACATGGGTGTGCGCACCGTGGCCACCTTGCGGGATATGCCGCAACAATTTTTGATCAGTGCCTTCGGAAAAAATGGAATCAGTCTATGGAACAAAGCGCAGGGTATTGATGATTCGCCCATTGTAAGTTACAGCGAACAGAAATCCATCTCTACTGAGTCAACTTTTGAAACCGATACGATTGATGTAAAAAAATTGAAATCGATTTTGATTGCGATGGTAGAAAAAGTAGCGTTTCAATTGCGTGAGCAAAAAAAACTAACCTCCTGCATCACCGTAAAAATTCGCTACTCCAATTTTGATACGGAAACCAAACAGATTCATATTCCTTACACCTCTTCCGATCATGTCATTCTTCGTGTTGTTCAAGAGTTATTCGACAAACTCTACAACCGCAGAATGTTAATTCGTTTGGTAGGGGTGCGATTAAGTAACCTGGTGCATGGCAATCAACAGATCAGCTTGTTTGACGACACCGAAGAAGATATCAACCTGTATGAAGCGATGGATTTTATTAAATACAAACACGGAGTAGAAAAATTGATCCGTGCCACTACGTTGGATGTAAATAAACGGGTGCGCATGGAGATGAATATGTTTAAGGGAAAAATTACCAAGAATTTAATGAATTGATCCGATTCGTGGGCGCGCAAAATTTTGCGCGCCAACGAATGGGTCGCAATAAAATCATTTGATAATGGAAAAATATAAAAACAAATATCGATCAGATACCACCCGATTAAAAAACCATGATTATGGTTCGGACAATTGGTATTTCGTTACCCTTTGTACACATGACCGTGAACATTATTTTGGACGCATTGTAGGGACGCAAAATTTTGCGCCCCTACAATGCGCGTCCCTGCAACCCACCCCCATTGGTAAAACCGCCCATCAATATTGGATGGAAATTCCAAATCATTTTCCATTTGTGGTTTTAGATGAATTTGTAATCATGCCCGATCATATACATGGGCTTATCTATTTTAATAAACCCGACCATGCCTATCGCATTCAGCATCCCAATCAATTCGGGCCACAATCACAAAATCTGGCATCGGTAATTCGCGGATACAAAGCGGGCGTAAAAAAATATGCCACAATCAACAATATTTCATTTACCTGGCAATCACGCTATCATGATCGGGTTGTACGCACGAGCCGTGAGTTAAAGACCATCCGCAGCTACGTTCAAAACAACCCAGGCAATTGGATAAAGGATGGTAAGAATCAAATATTTGCCTGATGCTGCAATATGTACCTCAACTGCCACACGGGTCTCAGCTTCAAATACGGCACCTTGCCAATAAAGACTCTTTTTGAAGAAGCCAGGCGTTGCGGCATTCACAAACTGGCATTAACGGAAATCAACAACGTAGCTTCTTACCTGGATATGCTACGAATTTGTGACGAGAATAAAACCCGTGCAGACGGACTTACTAAATACGGAAAACAATCGCACGATCTTGATATTGCCGTGGGCGTAGAATTCAGAAATGAACATGACTTTGTATTTATCGCACTCGCTCGAAACAATCGCGGATTTGAAGCGATCAACCGGTTTTTATCGTACCATAATCGGGAAGAAAAAAAATTTCCCGTACGGGCCCCCGAATTAGATCAAACTTTTATTGTTTATCCGTTTGGCAAAATAGAACCCGATCAGCTAAAGGCCTACGAATACATCGGTGTGAGTAAGCACGATCTGATTGCCTTTGCTATCCATCCCCAACGGGAAGAATACAGTTACAAATTTGTCTTGCTTCATTCGGTCACTTTTCTGCCTCCGGAAAAAAATGAAAAAGGAAAACTTATCTATCGCGATCACAATGCCCATCGTCTGTTACGCTGCATTGCCCATAACACGCTGCTAAGCAAACTACCCGAACACCATCAGGCACGTAAGGAAGAATTTATGATGCCCGAAGATGAGTTGGTGACAATGTTTGAACTATTTCCAGAGCTCATTGACAATGCACGCTCACTACTTAACCAATGTTCTATTGAATGTGCCCTGGGTGAAGACAAGAATAAAAAGTTTTTTACATCCGGACCGGCTGAAGACATGAAGTACCTGCGGTCGATTACAGCTCTGGGATATAAAAAACGCTACGGAACAGATAAAGCCGTCTGGCAATCACACATTGAAAAAGAGTTGCGCATTATTTCTAAAAAAGGATTTACGGCCTATTACCTGATTGCCTATGACTTAATAAAGTATGCCAAAGCAAAAGACTTTGATTTTGTCGGTCGTGGTAGTGGAGCCAACAGCACCGTAGCCTATTGCCTGGGGATCACCAATGTGGATCCGATTGAATTAGATTTATACTTCGAACGGTTCTTAAATGAAGAACGTGTTTCTCCGCCCGATTTTGACATTGACTTTGCGTGGGATAATCGCGATGCTATCTATGAATACTTTTTTAACAAATACGGCTACGATCATGTATGCCTGTTGGGCACGCATGTTACGTATCAGTTAAAGTCTATCCTCCGCGAACTCGGAAAAGTATTTGGTCTGCCCAAAGAAGAAATTGATGCCTTGGTTGATAATCGGAAAGAAAAAATCACCCGCGATCACATTGCAAAAAAAGTGATTGGCTACGCCAACTACATTGTAAATAAAGAACTTCCGGCTTACATCTCTATTCACGCAGGCGGGGTGCTCATCACCGAAAAGCCTATTTATGCTTATACGGCTACCGAATTTCCACCCAAGAGTTTGCCTGTCTCGCAATTTGAAATGCATGCGGCTGAAGATTTCGGCATTTATAAGTTCGATATTCTCAGTCAGCGTGGGTTGGGGCATATTAAGGAAACCGTAAAGCATGTGAAGCGAAATCAAGGAATTGATATTGATGTGTATCAATTCAAAAAATTTAAAGAGGATGAAAAAATAAAAGATCTCATGCGCCACAGCAAAGCCATGGGATGCTTTTATGTGGAGTCTCCGGCCATGCGTATGTTACTAGGTAAACTTGAGTGTGATGATTACCTCACACTCGTAGCCGCCAGTTCAATCATCCGTCCGGGGGTGGCGAGTTCGGGTATGATGAAGGAATACATTCAGCGGTTTCATACAAAGAGAAATGGAGGAACGTATGAATCGATTCACCCCATCATGGATAAACTGATGAGTGAAACGTATGGCGTGATGGTATATCAGGAAGACGTAATTAAAGTGGCTCATCACTTTGCTGGACTTAGCCTTACAGAAGCAGATGTGTTGCGCAGGGGGATGTCGGGCAAGTATCGCTCGCGCGAAGAATTTCAACGAGTAAAAGATCGCTTCTTTGAAGGATGCAAAGAGCGAAAATACGATCCGAAAGTCACCGATCGGGTTTGGTTTGAGATTGAAAGCTTTGCCGGCTACTCCTTTGCCAAAGGCCACTCGGCCAGTTATGCCGTGGAAAGTTATCAGAGTCTATTTCTGAAGGCTCATTATCCACTGGAGTTTATGGTGGGCGTGATCAATAACTTTGGTGGATTTTATCGCACTGAATTTTATTTTCACGAAGCCCGTATGAATGGTGCACAGATAGAAGCCCCTTGTGTAAATAACAGCGAGTACCTTACCACCATTCACGGCAACAAGATTTATATTGGCTTCATCCATCTTAAAAGTCTTGAAACGAAAATCGGTCAGCACATTGCAGACGAGCGAAATCGTAAAGGCATTTATAAAAGTCTTGATAATTTTTTAAGACGCACCCCCGGCATCGGCCTTGAGCAATTACGAATTCTTATCCGACTTGGGTCGTTTCGCTTTACAGGAAAAACCAAACAACAATTACTATGGGAGTCGCTGCTTTATTTCAGTCAGGTAGGTGGAAGACTTTCCAAGGGAACAGCCGGAAAACCTTCCGGCTCGACAGCAGAGCTATTTGATACCGAACCTAAAGAATATCCTTTGCCTGAATTGAAACGCAACGTACTCGAAGATGCTTTTGATGAAATCGAGTTACTGGGTTTCCCTCTATGCAATCCATTTGATCTATTAGCCACCCTGGATTATGGTGATACCACTGCCAGCGAACTTTCCCAAAAGAAAGGAAAGCAGGTACACATCGTTGGCTATATCGTTACCACAAAAGATGCCTACACGATGAGGAACCATGAACACATGGCCTTTGGTACCTTCTATGATGTAAAGGGTGAAGTCTTTGATACCGTACACTTTCCCAATTCTGCCCGGACATACCCTTTCAGAGGTCGCGGCTTTTATGAAGTGAAAGGAAAAGTGACGGAAGATTTTGGTGTGTATGCCATTGATGTTCACTGGATGAACAAACTACCGATGGTTAGCAAGCGTGCCGATCAGGCTTTCGCAGAAGTGATGCCAGCAACCCCACATCCACAAAGCTTGTAATGATTTCATTTTGTGATCTTCTAAACTAAATTCTACTTTTGAAGAGTTGAGAGCTTCGGAATCACTTTTTGCTTTAAACTTTCAACTCAACTATGCGGCAACAACTACTCAGCGAAGGAGCTAAAGAACTCAGTTACGAAATCCGAGAAATCGTAAAGAAGGCAGAGTTAATCAAAAATCTCGGTAAAGAAATCTATTGGGAAAATATTGGTGATCCTATTCAAAAAAATCACAAACTCCCTGATTGGATTAAACAGATTATTGCCGATCTGGCATTGCAAAACGAATCCTACAGTTACTGCCCCAGTAAAGGCATTCTGGAAACCCGAAAATTTCTTGCACAGCAAACCAATCAATTGGGTGGCGCACAAATTACTCCCGATGATATTTGTTTCTTTAATGGACTCGGTGATGCGATCGCAAAAGTTTATCAGTACATCACGCCTACGGCACGCGTTATTGGCCCCTCGCCTGCTTACTCAACACACTCCAGTGCCGAAGCAGCTCATGCCAGCAATGAACCGCTTACCTATCGGTTAGATCCCAACAACAAATGGTATCCGGATCTGGATGACTTGTATAACAAGGTGAAGTATAACCCTAATGTGGTTGGTATCCTTATTATCAATCCGGATAACCCCACTGGCATGGTCTACCCTTTGCAAACATTGAAACGAATTGTTGAGATCGCGAAAGAATTTAAGTTGTTTTTAATTTGTGATGAAATTTATATCAACATCACCTACAACGGTGTTCGTGCTTATTCACTGGCCGAAGTAATTGATGATGTACCCGGCATTGCCATGAAAGGAATTTCAAAAGAACTTCCCTGGCCCGGTGCGCGCTGCGGCTGGATGGAATATTATAACCGTGGCAAAGACCCTGACTTCAACCGGTTTTGCCAGGCACTGGACAATGCAAAAATGATTGAAGTATGTTCTACCAAACTTCCTCAGTTAGCGATTCCAAAAATTTTAGGAGATCCACGATTCAAATTATATCGTGAAGAAACGAATCGTAGCATTGGCAAGCGCAGTAAGATCATTGCCGATATTTTACATACGGTTCCTCAACTTACCTTTAACGAAACCTTTGGTGCGTTTTACAACACCATTATTTTTCGTGATGGCACGTTAAAGAATGGACAGAAAATAAAGATCAACGATGCACTGATACGTAAACTGGTAGAAGGTTGGGTCGATCAGGATATTCCACAGGACAAACGATTTGTGTATTACTTACTGGGCGCGAAGGGTGTTTGCGTTGTTCCCATCTCTTCTTTTTGTTCTGAGCTGCAAGGTTTTCGGGTAACGTTGTTAGAAGAGAATGAAGCGATTCTGATCAAAACTTTTACAGCAATCCGGGACGGCATTGTTGAGTATCTGGCTTCGGCTTAAGCACTTACCTAACATTCGTTAAATCAATTTTATAAACTTTTTTATCGACTTTAATTGAATGTCCCAACAAAATTCTTCAAACTTGTAGGATCGCACAAGATTATATGCAGGTAAAATTGAATTCATATAGCAGCAAGACCAATCAATTTCGATTGAACAATGGTTTGCTTGTGCTCATTAACGTCATTCTTCTCCGAAAACGGGGGCGGTGACGATATTGTTTAAACGATATTAAAACCGTCCCGCCTCAGGCAGGACGGTTTTGTTTTATAGTATTAACAACAAACTAACGATTGTTTCAAATTTATGTACTACACTGACCACACCGTTCTCTACCTGGACGGAAAATTTGTAAAGGCCAAAGACGCAACTACAGATTTATTTAATCAAACAATGCATTATGGATACGGCACGTTCGAGGGTATCCGTGCCTATCAAACTATTAATGGCGTAAAAATCTTTAAGTCGCACGAGCATTACGAACGCCTGAAACGAAGCTGCGCCCTGGTAGGAATTCCGTTTAACTATACAGCAGAAGAACTTACCCAGATCTCCTATCAGGTCTTAGAAAAAAATAATTTAAAAGATGCTTACATCCGCCCACTGGTGTATTGCCATCCTAACATGACATTATCAGCGCCTACAGGTGTTTCTTTAATGATCACAGCGTGGGAATGGGGTAAGTATTTGGGCGATCAACTGGTAAAGGTTTGTATTTCGTCTTATCAACGACCCAACCCAAAATCTGTAAAGATAGAAGCAAAAATAACGGGCCATTATGTAAACTCCATCCTGGCAACTACAGAAGCGAAACAACGTGGTTTTGATGAAGCTCTGATGTTGGATATGAATGGCTTTGTGGCCGAAGGACCCGGAGCCAATTTCTTTTTTGAAAAAGATGGGGTATTGTATACGCCTCCGCAAGGAAATATTCTGCCCGGCATAACCCGCCAAACTGTTTTGGAAATCTGCAAAGAGATGGACATGCCTGTAGAAGAAAAACATTTCCGCCCTGAAGAATTATTTGAAGCCGACAGTGCCTTCTTCTGTGGTACAGCCGCTGAAGTAATTGGCATTGAATCTATCGAAGGTCAGGTTTTCAGTAAGCCGTGGAAAAATTCGATGGGCGCGGTAGTGCAAGAAGCCTATAAGTGTATCGTGCTGGACAAGAGTTATTCGTATGTAATTGTTTAAAATGGTTACTGGCCTCTGGTTAATCGTATCTCGAAAACCAGAGACCAGCAACAAGTAACTAGAAGCAAGTGGAACTTAACAAGTATAGCAAGACCATCACCCAGGATCCAACCCTTCCTGCCTCACAGGCAATGCTGTATGGAATTGGTTTAACAGAACAGGATCTTAAAAAAGCGCAGGTTGGCATTGTAAGCACTGGGTTTGATGGTAATACCTGCAACATGCATTTGAATGCGTTGGCCAGTGAAGTAAAGAAAGCCGTATGGGAGCAGGAATTAGTGGGACTAATCTTTCATACCATTGGAGTAAGCGATGGAATTAGTAACGGCACCGATGGGATGCGTTACTCGCTGGTGAGTCGGGAAGTAATTGCCGATTCAATTGAAACAGTATGTGGTGCACAATATTACGATGCACTGATCGCTGTTGTTGGCTGTGATAAAAATATGCCCGGTTCTGTTATGGCGATGGGAAGATTAAACCGGCCGGCCATTATGCTCTATGGCGGAACGATAGCCGGTGGACATTACAAAGGTCGGGAGTTGAATATTATTTCTTCGTTTGAAGCATTGGGTGAAAAAATTCAAGGCAAACTTTCTGAAGAAGATTATAAAGGCATCATTCAAAATTCCTGTCCTGGCGCTGGCGCCTGTGGCGGCATGTACACTGCCAACACGATGGCATCAGCCATTGAAGCGTTGGGAATGTCATTACCTTATTCATCATCCAATCCGGCATTGAGCAAAGAAAAATCTGCGGAATGTGCGGAAGCAGGCAAAGCGATTTTATCGTTGCTGGAAAAAGATTTGAAGCCGCGCGACATCATGACCTTCAAAGCTTTTGAAAATGCGATTACGATTGTGATGGTTTTAGGCGGATCAACCAATGCAGTGCTGCATTTGATTGCCATGGCCAAAAGTGTTGGCGTAAAAATCACACAAGAAGATTTTCAACGCATCTCTGATAAAACTCCGCTGCTGGCCGACCTGAAACCAAGCGGAAAGTATCTCATGGAAGCACTTCATAAGATTGGTGGCGTTCCTTCTGTCATGAAATATCTATTGCAGAAAGGATTACTGCATGGTGATTGTATCACGGTAACGGGTAAAACAATTGCCGAAAATGTTGCCACCGCTAAAGACCTCAACTTCGAAAAGCAAGATGTAATTGTGGCCTTTGAAAAGCCTATCAAGAAAACAGGTCATCTTCAAATTCTTTATGGAAACCTTGCGGAGAAAGGATCGGTGGCAAAAATCACAGGCAAGGAAGGAGAAAAATTTAAAGGAACCGCCCGTGTGTTCAATGGCGAGTTTGAATTAGTCGATGGGATTAAATCCGGAAAAATAAAAGAAGGTGATGTAGTGGTGATCCGCTATGTAGGGCCAAAAGGTGCACCCGGCATGCCCGAGATGTTGAAGCCAACAAGTTTAATCATGGGCTCAGGTCTTGGAAAGAGCGTGGCGCTGATCACCGATGGAAGGTTTAGTGGTGGCTCGCACGGTTTTGTGATTGGTCACATTACACCGGAGGCCTCCGAAGGAGGATTACTCGGATTGGTAGAGGATGGTGATTGGATTGAAATCGACATTAAGAAACACCAGATCAATTTGCTGGTAGACGAAAAAACAATTGCGATCCGAAGATCTCATTACAAAGCACCCGTATCACGGGCAAAAAATGGGGTCTTATTTAAATATGCACAACAAGTAAAAACAGCAGCTGATGGATGCGTTACTGACGAAGTCTGAAGAAAGGGTGGCAACAACAAAGCAAAAAATCTCCGGTTCGGAAGCATTGCTTCGTTGCCTGGTAGAGGAAAAGGTAGAGCATATTTTCGGCTATCCGGGTGGTGCCATCATGCCTGTGTATGATGCATTGTATCATTATGCTGATAAGCTTACTCATTTATTAGTGCGTCATGAGCAAGGTGCCATTCATGCTGCGCAAGGCTATGCCCGTGTTTCAGGTAAGACGGGTGTGGTATTCGCAACTTCAGGTCCTGGTGCAACTAATTTAGTTACTGGCTTAGCCGATGCTTTGATTGATTCTACTCCGGTTGTCTGCATTACCGGTCAGGTGTTTGCTCACTTATTGGGCACGGATGCATTTCAAGAGATTGATGTAATAAACACCACACTCCCTGTTACGAAATGGAACGTGCAGGTAACGGAAGCAAAAGATATTGCACCCGCCATCGCAAAAGCATTTTACATAGCAGGTAGCGGAAGACCCGGTCCAGTGCTGGTGGACATTACTAAGAATGCACAAAATGAATTGACAGAAGAATTTGAGTATGTGCCCTGCAAAGCTGTGCGCACCTATAAACCAAAACCGGTATTACAAAAAGAACAAATTGCAGCGGCCGCGGCTCTTATCAACAATGCTAAGAGACCTTATATTTTAGCAGGGCAAGGAATTTTGTTATCAGGAGCCACTCAGGAATTGATTTCATTATCTGAAAAAACGGGGATTCCGGTAGCAAGCACCTTGCTTGGCTTAGGCGGATTTCCAACCAATCATCCCAATTATGTTGGGTATTTGGGCATGCACGGAAATTATGGTCCAAACATAAATACAAACCAATGCGATGTATTGATTGCCATAGGCATGCGCTTTGACGACCGGGTAACAGGCAATGTGAGTAAATACGCAAAGCAGGCAAAAGTTATTCATATAGAAATCGACAAAGCAGAAATCAATAAAATTATTAAAGCAGATGCAATTGTTCATGCCGATGCTAAAGATGCGCTATCAGAGCTATCAAAGCATTGCAAGCCAAATAGACATAACGATTGGATAAAAAGTTTCACTGATTTAAATCAGGAAGAGTTTGAAAAAGTAGTGCAGAAGGAAATTTTAAACACGAACAGTTTAAAAATGGCTGAAGTAGTGCACATGCTATCCGAGTTAACAAAAGGTGAAGCCGTAGTTGTAACCGATGTTGGCCAGCATCAAATGGTTACCTCGCGGTATTATAAATATAGAAATCCACGTACTAATATTACTTCAGGCGGTGCGGGCACCATGGGGTTTGCGCTTCCGGCTGCTATGGGTGCGAAAGTGGCCGCTCCGCACAAGCAAGTAATTGCCATTATTGGCGATGGTGGTTATCAAATGACAATTCAGGAGTTAGGAACCATTATGCAGTATAAGATTCCAGTTAAAATACTGGTCTTAAATAATAACTTTTTGGGAATGGTGAGACAATGGCAACAGCTATTTCATGGAAAGCGCTACTCCTTTACAGAAATGGACAACCCTGATTTTGTAAAAATTGCGGAGGCATATAAAATACCTGGCGCTAAAGTCACCGAACAAAAGAATCTAGAAAGTGCCTTGATAAAAATGTTGGATTCCACTACCTCCTACTTTTTGGAAGTAGTTGTAGAGAAAGAAGATAATGTATTTCCGATGGTGCCTGCAGGAGCCGGAGTTAGCGAAGTGATTTTGGAAATACCGGCAGCCAAGTAGTGAAGCACTGTGCATTAAAACAGAAAAGAAAATGAAACAAGACTTCACGTTAGAAATTGCTGCCGACAATAACTTCTCCGTGCTGAATAGGATTGTGAATGTATTGAACCGCAGACGCGTGCGTATTAAAAAACTATTCGCCCACGAAAATGAAGAGGATTTTCAAAAAGGAGGTGCCATATTATTGCTACACACAACTCCTGATTTAATGGAAAAAGTAAAGCATCAACTGGAAAAACTTATCGAAGTGGAATATGCTAACTATACCCTTGGCAGTGAACAATATTTTGAACTAAGTGAAAAAATCGTAGATGTCGATTAACTCAATAAACTATACTCAATTTTAAACTAAAGACTTAACAACAAGAATATGGCAAAGATCAATTTTGGAGGAACGCTGGAAGAGGTAGTCACCCGCGAAGAATTTCCGATGGACAAAGCATTGGATGTTCTTAAGAATGAAACCATCGCAATCATTGGATATGGTGTGCAAGGTCCTGCGCAAGCGCTTAACCTTCGCGACAACGGATTTAATGTTATCGTGGGTCAGCGCAAAGGATCAAAAACATGGGACAAAGCCGTTGAACATGGTTGGGTTCCTGGCGAAACTTTATTTGAAATTGAAGAAGCCGCTAAGCGTGGAACAATTTTAGAATTTCTGCTGTCGGATGCCGGTCAGATTGCATTATGGCCAACGATAAAACCATTCCTAACAAAAGGAAAGACATTATACTTTTCACATGGATTTGGTATCACATTCAAAGAGCAAACCGGAATCATTCCTCCTGCTGATATTGACGTAGTGTTGGCAGCGCCTAAAGGATCGGGAACTTCGGTACGCAGATTATTTCTGCAAGGAAAAGGAATCAACTCAAGCTATGCTGTATTTCAGGATGCTTCTGGTAAGGCAACTGAGAAAGCCATCGCATTAGGTATTGGTGTAGGATCTGGCTATTTATTTCAAACCGATTTCAAAAAAGAAGTTTACTCTGACTTGACTGGCGAACGTGGAACGTTGATGGGAGCTATCGCTGGAATCTTTGAAGCACAATATGAAGTACTCCGTTCAAAAGGACACACTCCTTCAGAAGCCTTTAATGAAACCGTAGAGGAGCTTACACAAAGCCTTATGCCATTGGTCGCGGAGAATGGTATGGATTGGATGTATGCGAACTGTTCTACTACCGCCCAACGTGGCGCTTTAGACTGGAAAAAGAAGTTCAAGGCAGCTACACTTCCGGTATTTAAAGAATTGTATGAAAGTGTTGCCAGTGGCGCTGAAGCTAAACGTACTATTGATACCTGCAGCAAACCTGATTATCGCGAAAAGCTTGCCGAGGAATTAAAAGAAGTTCGCGAAAGCGAATTATGGCAAGCCGGTGCTGCTGTTAGAAAACTTAGACCTGAAAAGGCAAGTGTTGAGGCAAGCATGATAAATTAATAGGCAATTGACAATACGCAGTAGGCAATCGATTAATTTTTGCCTACTGCGCTTTGTTGCCTGCATTGCACCTTATGATAAAAACGAAGAAACAAATATTAGATATCGAGTCAGCCTACGAAGTCCTAAAATCCGTAGTGCTTAAAACTCCTTTGCAGTTTCACCGCAAGCTTTCTGAAAAGTTGGGGGCTGAGATCTATTTGAAGCGAGAAGATCTTCAGGTTGTTCGTTCTTATAAAATTCGTGGTGCCTATAATTTAATACAAAGCCTGACAGAAGAACAACGAAACCGCGGAGTTGTCTGTGCCAGCGCTGGTAATCACGCACAAGGTGTTGCCTTCTCTTGTAAACTCTTAAATATCAAAGGTGTGATTTACATGCCCGCGATTACTCCGAAACAAAAGATCAATCAGGTTAAAATGTTTGGTGGCAACAACATCGAAATCGTTTTAATTGGAGATACGTTTGACGAATGTCAGTTGCATGCATTAGAATATACGGAACATAATAACAGTGTTTTCATTCCTCCTTTCGATCACGTAAAAGTTATGGAAGGTCAAGGAACAGTAGGGAAAGAAATACTGGACGAGCAATCTAACATTGACTATGTGTTTGTGCCCATCGGAGGCGGTGGTCTTTGCGCGGGACTGGGAAGTTATTTTCAAACCTATTCACCACAAACAAAAATAATTGGTGTTGAACCAACCGGTGCACCTTCTATGAAGGAAGCCTTGAAAGCTGGCAAACCGGTAGTGCTTGATAAAATTCAGCGGTTTGTAGATGGCGCCTCCGTAAAGAAAGTGGGTGATCAGACATTTGCAATCTGCAAAGACGTAATTGCCGATATGCTCTTAGTGCCAGAAGGAAAAGTTAGTTCTACAATCCTTCAATTATATAATGAAGACGCTATTGTTGCAGAACCAGCCGGTGCGCTTTCGATAGCAGCCCTCGATCAATATGTAAATCAGTTAAAAGGAAAGAAAGTTGTATGTATTGTTAGTGGTGGAAATAATGACATTGATCGGATGCAGGAGATAAAAGAACGATCGCTGCTTTTCGAAGGATTGAAACATTATTTTATTGTTCGCTTTGCACAACGGCCGGGCGCTTTAAAAGAATTTGTGAATCATATCCTGGGCCCTAATGATGACATAGTTCGTTTTGAATTTATTCAAAAACATAATAAAGAAACGGGGCCAGCACTGATTGGCATCGAAGTCAAGTCAAGAGAAGACTTTGACTTGCTGATTGAACGAATGGACGGCCACAAACTCAACTACACTCTCGTTAATCAGAACGAGAATTTGTTTGAGTATCTGGTGTAATCATTTGATTAAATTTTCTAGAAATACATAGTACCAGTTGTGATCACAACCGTTTGAAATCCATTTGTCTGAACTGATTCTTACTATTTGAATTCAATCCGTATCTTGTATCAGTAAAATTAAGTTTATGGCACAAGGATTACTGATTGATATGGATGGTGTTGTGTATGGTGGTGACACGATGATCCCTGGAGCGGACACATTCGTTGCACGTCTCCTGAAGGATAATATTCCGTTCATGTTTATGACCAACAACAGTCAACGCACTCGCCTCGATGCCGTACGTAAGTTGGGGAAACTTGGGATTAAGGTCACCGAAAACCACGTGTATACAAGCGCCATGGCCACCGGCAAATTTCTGGCAAGCCAAATTCCCAATGGCACTGCCTATGTATTGGGCGAAGGCGGACTACTTTCAAGTCTCCATGAAAATGGAATTTCGTTGGTAAATACAGATCCGGATTTTGTAGTACTTGGTGAAGGGAGAAACTTTACACTGGAGATGGTTCAACGGGCGGTTGATATGATTTTGGCCGGTGCAAAATTTGTAACTACCAATCGTGATCCTTCACCCAAGAAAAAAGGCTGGGATAATTTAGGGATTGCCTCTACCACAGCCATGATAGAAGAAGCAACCGGCATAAAAGGATTTGTTGTAGGCAAACCCGGGCCTGTTATGATGCGCTCGGCACGTAAAGCCTTGGGATTGGAAACAGCTGAAACCACTGTAATCGGTGATACGATGGATACTGATATTCGTGGTGGTGTGCAGATGGGTTATAAAACTATTCTGGTATTGAGTGGCATTACAAAAAAAGAAGAGTTGATCAGGTATGCTTATAAACCTGATCTGGTTGTGGATTCAGTAAATGAAATCAAGTTACCATTACCCTGGTGGAATAGCTAACTACCACCAAACACTCGTAAGCTATGTACCATTTTCTTTAAAATTGATTTGAGTAATCGATAAGGATTTTACATCTTCGTGTTGTTATTTGCGAATCAAAATGATTACCCAATAACCTAACCTAAACCTATGCTAACTGCCTCGACATTGTCGGGGCAGTTTCATTTTAAAGTGTTTAGAACAAACTAACGATTGTTGTGAGCGAGAAAAAACCAAGGACAATTTTTGAAAAAATCTGGGAAGCCCATGTTGTAAAGCATGCTGATGGATATCCGGATGCATTGTTTATCGATCGTCATTTCATTCACGAAGTAACATCTCCCCAGGCTTTTGATGGGTTAAAGAAAAGAGGACTTCAGGTATTCAATACAAAACGAACTACGGCTACAGCAGATCATAACGTTCCAACGAAAGATCAACATCTTCCTATTAAAGAAGCATTGTCACGACACCAGGTAGAAACACTTCGTAAAAATTGTAAAGAGTTTGGTGTTGAATTGTATGATCTCGGTCATCCCTACCAGGGAATCGTTCACATCATTGGTCCCGAGTTAGGCTTAACCTTACCCGGCATGACTATCGTGTGTGGCGACAGTCATACATCAACCCATGGGGCGTTTGGAAACATCGCCTTTGGTATTGGCACCTCCGAAGTAGAACAGGTTTTGGCAACGCAATGCATTTTGCAATACAAACCCAAAACCATGAAAATTGAAATCAGTGGTAAGTTGGGTAAGGGTGTGGTCAGCAAGGATATTATTTTGTACATCATTTCTAAAATTTCAGCCAGTGGTGCCACTGGCTTTTTTGTTGAGTATGCGGGCGATGCTATTCGCAATCTTTCGATGGAAGCGCGCATGACGATTTGCAACATGAGTATTGAAATGGGTGCACGTGGTGGATTAATTGCACCGGATGAAACCACATTCGATTATATCAAGGGTCGAAAATTTGCTCCGCAAGGAGAAGCTTTTGATGAAGCAGTCAACAAGTGGAAGAACCTGGTTTCAGATTCGGGTGCTGAATATGATCAGGTGTTGAAATTTGATGCAACCGATATTGCGCCCATGATTACCTACGGTACCAATCCGGGCATGGGCATGAAGGTAACGGATCGCATTCCTTCTACAGAAGAGATGAAAGAGATCAGCGAACAAACCTCTTTCACAAAATCGCTGGAGTATATGGGTGTTGAACCCGGATCAAAGTTACTGGGCAAAGCGATTGACTATGTATTCATTGGAAGTTGCACGAATGCACGCATCGAAGATTTACGGGCAGTTGCTTCTATGGTGAAAGGAAAGAAGAAAGCAGAAAATGTAGAAGTATGGGTAGTACCCGGATCTAAACAAGTACAGGAACAGGCGCGGAAGGAAGGACTCGATAAAATCTTTGAAGCTGCCGGGTTTGAATTACGTGACTCGGGTTGCTCGGCTTGTTTGGGTATGAATGAAGACAAGATCCCTGCAGGGAAATATTGTATCAGCACCTCCAACAGAAATTTTGAAGGCCGACAAGGTCCTAAGTCGCGTACGTTTTTAGCGAGTCCATTGAGTGCTGCAGCGGCAGCGATCACAGGTAAAGTAACGGATGTAAGAGAATTCATTTAAGAGTTGTTCGTTAATCGCGAACAATTAAGTGTAACATGAGTAAAGACAAATTCACCATATTAAAATCAACAGCAGTGCCAATCCCTGCTGAGAATATCGATACCGATCAGATTATTCCGGCACGGTTCTTAAAGGCCACTACCCGCGAAGGCTTTGGAGATAACTTGTTCCGCGACTGGCGCTATGACGGTGATAATAAGCCTGTGAAAGAGTTCGCATTAAACAATTCATCTTATTCAGGAAAGATTTTAGTAGCCGGAAAGAACTTCGGATGTGGTAGCAGTCGCGAACACGCAGCATGGGCCATCTATGATTATGGCTTTCGGGTTGTTGTATCTAGCTTCTTTGCAGACATCTTTAAAAACAATGCGCTCAACAATGCGGTGTTGCCAGTCGTGGTTTCTGATGTGTTTCTTAAAAATCTTTTAGAGACCATACAAAAAAATCCTGCAACGGAAATAACCGTGGATTTAATGAATCAGGTAATAAGCTACGGCAACGAAAGCCAGAAATTTGAGATCAATGCCTATAAGCGAGAATGCCTTATCAATGGCTATGATGATATCGATTATCTATTAAGCTTGAATAAAGAGATCCGAGAATTTGATGTAGCGCATTGATGAAGAAAAAAATAGTCATACTGCCCGGAGACGGAATCGGTAAAGAGGTAACAACCGAAGGTAAGAAAGTCTTGGTTAAAATTGCCGAGCTGTTCGGTCATGTCTTTGAATTCGAAGAAGCAAGTATTGGTCATGATGCCATTGAGGCAACTGGCAATCCGTTGCCAGATGAAACGTTGACAAAATTAAAAAACTGCGATGCGATTTTATTTGGTGCCGTGGGCCATCCAAAATATGATAACGATCCAACGCTTAAGGTAAGACCTGAGCAAGGATTGTTGAAGATGCGCAAAGAATTGGGATTGTATGCCAATCTACGGCCCATAAAACTATTTGATGAGTTGTTGGAAGCATCCAGCATCAAGCCGGAAATCCTGAAAGGCTCTGATATCCTATTCTTCCGGGAGTTAACAGGTGATGTATACTTTGGGGAAAAAGGAAGAAAAGACAACGGCAACACTGCCTATGACCTGATGATCTATCAGCGTTATGAAGTGGAACGCATTGCGCACAAAGCATTTCAGGCGGCACGTACACGAAAAAAGAAAGTTACCTCCGTTGACAAAGCTAACGTACTCGAGAGTTCGCGCTTATGGAGAGAGGTTGTTCAGGAGATTGGTAAACAATATCCGGATGTTCAGCTAGAACATCAATTTGTAGATGCCGCTGCCATGAAGTTGATTCAAAATCCAAAAAGTTTTGATGTGGTGGTCACCGGAAATCTCTTTGGTGATATTCTTACAGACGAGGCTTCTCAGATTGCTGGCTCTATGGGTATGCTGGCCTCCGCTTCGGTGGGTGACAAGGTGGGATTGTATGAACCCATTCACGGCAGTGCGCATGATATTACCGGAAAAGGTATTGCCAATCCTCTCGCCTCTATACTTTCAGTTGCTTTAATGCTTGATATCTCCTTTGGCTTGAAAGAAGAATCTGAAACTGTAATCAAAGCTGTAGAACAAACGCTGAAGCAGGGATATCGCACGGCAGATATTGCCGATGCAAAAACTCCAAAAGAGAAAATTTTAAATACGGGTAACATGGGGGCTCAGGTTGTAAACCAGCTTGCCACCGTAAGAGATCGCATACCAGTAACAAGTAAGTAGAATCAAGTAATCAGAAAAATATGGCACAGAAAATTCAAATCTTTGACACAACCCTTCGCGATGGCGAACAAGTACCGGGTTGTCAACTAAGAACCGAAGAAAAAGCTATAATCGCCAGAGAGTTAGAGTTACTCGGTGTTGATGTTATTGAAGCTGGCTTCCCGATTTCTAGTCCCGGTGATTTTCTTTCAGTTGTCGAAATTTCGAAAGCAGTAACTGAACCTGTTGTTTGTGCGCTTACGCGTTCTAAAAAAGAAGATATTGATGTTGCTGCGGAAGCACTGCACCATGCCAAACGCGGCCGCATTCATACCGGCATCGGTTCATCAGATGTACACATTAAACATAAATTCAGAAGTAATCGCGAACAAGTACTTGAGCAAGGTGTGTGGGCAACCAAATACGCAAAAGCAAAAGGGTATGAAGTAGAATTTTATGCAGAAGATGCAGGCCGTGCTGATTTAGTGTTTCTGGCACAATTGGTTGAAGCGGTAATTGCCGCTGGTGCGGATGTGGTAAATATCCCGGATACCACAGGTTATTGCTTACCCCACTTGTATGGCAAGCGCATTCAATACCTTGTAGAAAATGTTAAGAATATCGATAAGGCTATTATTTCTGTGCATTGTCATAATGACTTAGGTCTGGCAACAGCCAATACAATAGCCGGATTAGCCAACGGAGCCCGCCAGGCAGAAGTGACTATCAACGGAATTGGCGAGCGTGCCGGCAATACTTCGCTTGAAGAGGTGGCGATGATTTTGAAAACTCATAAAGATTTGGATTTATATACAAACATTAAGTCTGAACGCATTTATGAATTAAGTCTTTTAGTCTCGTCCATGATGCGAATGCCCGTGCAGGCAAACAAAGCTATTGTTGGTAAAAATGCATTTGCACATTCGTCTGGTATTCATCAGGACGGATTTTTGAAACATGCTGAAAACTATGAGATCATAAACCCAGCTGATGTGGGAGTCCCTTCTTCTTCTATTGTGCTTACTGCTCGCAGTGGAAGAGCAGCCTTGAAACATCGCGCAGAAATATTAGGTCATCGTGTGGAAGGGGAGGAACTAAACACCTTGTACGAAAACTTCCTGGTGCTGGCCGATGAAAAGAAAGAAGTAACGGATGCCGATTTGATTGTGTTGGTTGCCAGCATGCCTGTATTGACTAGGTAAATACCTTTTAATTCGTTGGTATTTATTACATTCACTTCTCTAATCAGGAAGCGTATGAAAAAAATCTGTGTATTCATTTTATTGAGTGGCCTTGTTACTCTCTCCTACGCACAGGAGATTGGCCTTCAACTTTACAGCCTTCGGAATGAAATTCCTAAAGACGTACCGGGCTCATTAGCGATAGTAAAAGATTGGGGTATTAAAGAAATAGAAGGCGGTAGCACCTATGGATTGACAATTGAAGAGTTTAATGCACTCTGCAAAAAGAACAATCTCAACATGGTGAGTATCGGGGCCGGATTTGATGAGTTGGAGAAAGATGCCGCTGCAGTGGCAGCTAAAGCAAAACAATTTGGAGCCAAGTATGTCATGTGTGCCTGGATTCCGCACACCGGAAATGATTTTACCCTGGCGGATACTGAAAAAGCCATTGCTGTATTTGAAAAAGCGGGGAAGGTGTTAGCCGCTCAAGGCCTCTCCTTGTGTTATCATATTCATGGCTATGAATTCAGACCGTATGAAGGTGGCACCTTGTTCGATCTGATGGTGAAGCGCCTTGATCCTAATTTCGTAAATTTTGAAATGGATGTATTCTGGGTAAAACATCCTGGTCAAGATCCGGTTGCACTATTAAAGAAGTATCCACAACGTTTTCCCCTTATGCATCTAAAAGATCGCAGAATCGGCACCCCTGACAGTCAGGATGGACATGCCGATAACGAAACTAATGTTGTGTTAGGCTCCGGGGATGTGGGTATTGCAGCCATTATGAATGAAGCAAGGCAGTTAGGCGTGAAACATTTCTTTATTGAAGATGAATCTTCCCACGCCATAGAACAGATTCCGCAAAGCCTCGCTTTTCTTAAGTCTATAAGCAAAAAGAAATAAGTCTGTTCATTACTATCTATAGTTTCTGTGGTTTAGTGCATTAATCACAGAGACTTTAAACTTTCAACAAGTTTTTCCGGAATGCTCGCAATTTTCCGTTTTGAATAATCGAAGCAAACAATGCCCGTTTTGCCATGAGCCACTTCCTTATGCGAAGCCCTCTTCGTAATCCGATAGAAGAGATCAAATCCATATTTATTCAAATCACCAACAGCAATTTCAACTTTCAGGATATCGCCTAAAAAGGACTCCGCCTTGTACACAATAGCAGCATCACTCACAATCTGACCAATAGGTCCTTCCAGTTTCACCTCACTCTCAAAACCCATGGACCGATAAAACAACGTGCGGGC
The DNA here is from genome assembly GCA_041736555.1 of Cyclobacteriaceae bacterium. GTDB lineage: Bacteria > Bacteroidota > Bacteroidia > Cytophagales > Cyclobacteriaceae > ELB16-189. Next base: position 123,981 of record JBGSTJ010000038.1, on the reverse strand, counting down.
TTCCTGCATGAGGGTAAGTATGCTGTCGTTGCCAACATGATTGCCATAGTTCAAATCACTTACCCGCACCACTATTTCTGTTTGAAAGATAAATTTTTCAGGAAGTTGTATTTCAATGCGTGCCATCTTGGTTAATTTGCTGCACAAGTATACACATTGATGATCAAATTAAGTTTTCTGATAAATGTGTGGAGAAAGGTAAAGCGGGCTTTCATCATCCTGCTGGCAGCTCAATTCATTTACATCATTCTCCTGCGGTGGATTGATCCGCCTGTCACGATCACACAACTTACCAACTGGGTAAGTGGCTATGGGTTAAAGCGTGACTATATCAATTTTGAAGCGATGTCGCCCAACATCCGGCTGGCAGTAATGGCTTCTGAAGATCAACTCTTTCCAGATCACAATGGGTTCGACATAAAAAGTATTAAGAAAGCACTTGAAACGAATAAGAAGAGTAAACGCATTCGCGGGGCCTCCACCATTAGCCAGCAAGTTGCCAAGAATGTATTTCTGTGGCAGGGACGTAGTTGGTTTCGAAAAGGACTGGAGGTCTACTTTACGTTTATGATTGAGTTGTTCTGGAGCAAAGAACGGATTCTTGAAATGTATCTCAACGTAGCTGAGATGGGGAAAGGAATTTTTGGAGTAGAAGCTGCCGCACAAACCTATTTCAAAAAACCAGCCGGTAAACTAACGCGTACGGAAGCGGCACGTATTGCTGCATGTTTACCCAATCCCAAAAAATACAAAGCCGAGCCTGCGTCATCGTATGTTGCGAGGCGCGCTTCCTGGATTCTAAGACAGATGAATAACCTGGAGGGAAATGAAGATGTGGAGAAATTGTTGGAGGTACCGAAGCATGCTAGGAAAAAGGGTAAATAAGAAATTCTTAAGGTGCGAGTAAATATACCAGAAGATCAGGCTAGATTTTTATTCACAAGAATATGTATAGGAATATTCAAAAGTAAGATCAGTTACGAATTCATATTTCTTGATCCAAACCTGATCTCCATTGCGTAAAAAAGTGTAACAATACAAATTCTTGTCATTGTCATTCGGCAGAAGCATTGTAGCAACCATATTGTTTTTATTGTTCCCAAACCAGAATTGGATAGCATAACCTTCAGCTCCGCCTAACGGAAATCTAACTGCATAGTCTTTGAAAACATTGGGATTTTGAATCATGCGACATCTTATGGGTAAACTGCCACTTCTGATTATTAATAACACACATACCATCTTCAGCTTCCATGGCAAATCTTGTATTATTGCCATTCTTGTACTCCCGGAGAATATCAAAATATCCCTCGCTCAGATAAATGGAGTCCTTGGGATTGGTAACAAATAACTGATCATAGCTATTCGAAAAAGTAGTTTCACCGTCTTCGATCAATTTAAATGAAATGGTAACTGCAAACTCCTTATAGTCAAAATAATACTTTCTTTGAGTACCAGGTCTGGCCGAGGGCAGTATTAGAACTTCTTTGATTTTATCTTCCTCATAAATCATAGTAACCGTCTCGTCTGGCATTACCGGATAATCATCTGTTTGCTTACTTCTATTGTAACTCTCAATCTTGTTATAATGTGAACCATCAAAATAGAAAACACTCTTTCCTAATTGATTACCATTTATAGTTGTCAACACTTCTTGAATTATGCAAGGTGGAGTGACGTTTATAAAAGTCTGACAGGGTGGTTCGTTCAGAACAACTGTATCAGCACATGCATCCACAGCTTCCTCCTGCTCACAACTCATAAAAAGAAAAACCAATACCCAAAGTCTTTTCATTAGCACATAAGATAACAATCCAACGAAGTTCATACAACAATCTGTTAAACTTAAGGATTTGAGTTAATTAATGGAATTTCCAAATCAATAACAAATCAGGAAAGTTAAAAAACTACGATTCGCTAAAAGAACCGCAAGAAACAGGTTGAAATCATCCCAGGGTGAGATCACTTTTGTGAAACAAAAATTAATAGCTTTATGATTGTGACCACCGAACCCATCAATTATCAGCGCATCGAGCAGGCCATTCAATACCTGGAAAGAAATTTCCAGCGCCAACCTGAATTAACTGAGGTGGCTGAAGAAGTGAATGTATCACCCTTTCATTTTCAACGCATCTTTACAGAATGGGCCGGCATTAGTCCCAAGCGCTTTCTTCAATTTCTTACCATGGATTTTTTAAAAGCCAGGTTGAAGCAATCCAAAAATGTTGTGGAAGCAGCAGAAGCTGCCGGACTTTCAAGCCAGTCGCGGGTGTATGATCTCTTTACTACGCTCGAAGCCGTAACACCACAGGAATACAAAGAAAAAGGTAGTGGCCTTCGCATTAACTATGGGTTTCATGAAACTCCTTTTGGGTTAGCGTTGATGGGTGTTACAGGGCGCGGTGTTTGCTGGTTATCATTTATCACTGCTGATGCTGATCCAAATTTTCAACTTCTTGAAATGAAAGAGCATTGGCACAATTCGGTCTTTCATCAAGACCAACAGTTAACTGAATCCTTCATTACTAAGATATTTAACCGCAAAGACGCTAAGACGCAAAGTAAATTGCATGTATTTGTAAAGGGTACCAACTTTCAAATTAAAGTCTGGGAGGCGCTATTAAAACTTCCAGTTGGATCAGTAACCACTTACAAAGACATTGCCGTTCAAATTCAAAATCCACAAGCCATGCAGGCGGTGGGTTCTGCCGTGGGTTCAAATCATATCGCGTATCTGATTCCCTGCCATCGGGTAATCCGCAAAGATGGCATACTGGGAGAGTATCGATGGAGTTCCACGCGCAAAAAGAGCATGATTGGTTGGGAGATGGCCAAAATTGATCTGTCCTGATTGACTCGTACCGACCATTCGTAAAATAATAGTAAACTGTATGCAACTTTTTGAGGGTTGCGGAGTATCTATAAGGTATTCCCAACCCATCGCCTATGCTTCGCAGCTACTTCAAAATTGCATTTCGTAATCTGACCAAAAACAAGGGTTACTCATTTATAAACATAGCAGGACTGGCCACCGGTATGGCCGTTGCACTGCTTATCGGGCTGTGGATCTGGGACGAACTTACCTTTAACAAGTATCATAAAAATTACGATCGCCTTGCACAGGTGTGGCAACATAATGTATATAATGGAGTAAAGGGCTCTCAAACTGCCAACCCGTATGTGATGGCGGAAGAAATCCGTAACAACTTCGGCAGCGATTTTAAATATGTGCTGCAATCCACCTGGAACTTCGGCCGCATTCTTACCGTGGGCGAAAAGAAATTTAGCAAGAGTGGTATGTACTGGGAGCCCCACGTGATCGACATGCTCTCCCTCAAATTATTAAAAGGTGACCCCGATCAAGCTTTGAAAGATCCCTACTCGATAATTTTATCTGAGTCTGTAGCCAAAGCCTATTTTGATGATACCGACCCCATGGGTCAAACCATTCGCATCAACAATAAAAACGATGTGAAAGTAACGGGTGTTTACGAAGACATTCCTCACAGCTCAACCTTCCGCGACATGAGTTTTATCATGCCTTGGGACTTATACATTATTGAAAGTGAATGGATCAAAAGGATGGATGATCCGTGGGGCAGCAACTTCACTCAAACCTGGGCCGAGCTTGCAGAAAATGCCGACATGGAACTTGTATCGGCAAAAATTGTGGATGTGAAATTAAACAAGGTAGATGAAGGTGGCCGCAAGTATAAACCCGAAGTCTTTCTTCACCCCATGAGCAAATGGCATTTGTACTCTGACTTCCGCGATGGCAAGAACGTAGGTGGTCGTATTGAGTTTCTGTGGATGTTCGGCATCATTGGAAGTTTTGTGCTGTTGCTGGCGTGCATCAATTTTATGAACCTGAGCACCGCCCGCTCTGAAAAGCGCGCCAAAGAAGTAGGCATCCGGAAGTCTATTGGTTCGATGCGGTCGCAATTAATCAACCAGTTTTTTTCGGAGTCAATAGTTGTAGCAGTGTTGGCATTCATCGTATCGTTGGGATTGGTTTACTTCGCCTTGCCTGCCTTCAACGAAGTGGCCGGCAAGAAACTTACTTTATTATGGAGCAGCCCTGAATTCTGGTTGATTGGTCTTAGCTTTAGTTTAATCACAGGGATTGTAGCGGGCAGTTATCCGGCCTTGTACTTGTCATCCTTCCAACCGGTTAAAGTATTGAAGGGCACTTTCCGTGTAGGCCGGCTTGCTTCCATTCCTCGACAAGTGTTGGTTGTGTTGCAGTTCACGGTTTCCGTTATCCTGATCATCGGTACTATTATAGTTTTTCGTCAGATTGAATTCGCGAAAGACCGTCCAATCGGTTATGAACGAAATGGCCTTATTAATATATATTTGTCAACACAAGATATCCACAAACATTTTGAAGCCGTGCGCAATGAATTGAAAAGTCAGGGCGCAATCGTGGAAATGACCGAAGCCGGTAGCCCTACCACCCAAGTGTGGAATACAAATGGTGGTTTTACCTGGGAGGGTAAAGACCCCGCTCTTGCAGTTGATTTTCCGAACAATGGTGTTACGCACGAGTTTGGTAAAACCGTAGGCTGGAAGTTTAAAGAAGGTCGCGATTTTTCGCGCGAGCGTATGACCGACTCCAGTGCATTTGTCATTAACGAAGCGGCTGCAAAATTTCTGGGCTTCGAAAATCCGGTTGGTGAAACACTTACGTGGAACGAAGAACCCTACACCATTATTGGCGTAATAGAAGACATGATTATCGAATCGCCTTACGAACCTGTGCGCGCTTCGCTCTGGCATATCGACCGCTACGATAATGTAAACCTCGCCATCTTAAAACTCAATCCCGACATGGGCGCTCACGATGCCCTTGAGAAAATTAAAACCGTGTTTACTAAATATGATCCGGAGTCACCTTTCGCCTATGAATTTGTGGATGACGAATATGCGCGTAAGTTCAGCGATGAAGAACGGATCGGTAAACTCGCCAGCTTTTTTGCTGTGCTTGCCATCTTCATCAGTTGCCTCGGCATTTTTGGACTGGCCAGTTTTGTGGCCGAACAACGGACCAAAGAAATTGGTGTGCGCAAAGTAATGGGTGCCAGCGTAACAAACCTATGGGGCATGCTCTCCAAAGATTTTGTGATCCTGGTGGGCATTTCGTTATTGGTAGCCATGCCATTGGCGTGGTACTTTATGAACAACTGGCTTCAGAAATATCAATACCGCAGCGATATGGCCTGGTGGATTTTCGCCTCAGCCGGTGTGGGTGCCTTGCTCATTACTTTACTGACGGTGAGTTACCAATCTATCAAAGCAGCGAGGGCAAATCCGGTTAATAGTTTGAGAAGTGAGTAAACATTTCTTGAAACGTTCATTAAAAAATAAACTCCGATGTCAGTCTGAGATTCTCCCTGTCTGCCGAAGCGTAAGCATAGGCAAGGAAGGTCCTTATTGAAACCCATAAAGGCTTCGAGTGCCTCAGCCTGACATTCGTGCTGGTTTTTGAAATAGGTTCTGCTATATTGAAAAAAATCTTTCAATATCTTGACTCATTCATCCTCATCTCCCTCATGGTTTAAACGAATTCTTCTTCCGGGTATCATTCTTCAATCCGTACTTATAGGCGGTGGTTACGCAACCGGTCGCGAAATTGTAGAATACGGAGCAAAGTTTGGCGCCAGTGGTTGGATCAGTGGCCTCGCGATTTTTGTTGGCTTTTCGCTGATTGCCTTTTTGTCGATGGAAGCGAGTCGATATTGGAAAGTGTATGACTACAAGTCCTTACTAAAAAAATTAATCGGTCCCGGATGGATTGCCTACGAAATCGTGTATTTGTTACTGGCGGTACTCATCATTGCTGTGATGGCATCGGCAGCCGGAGAGATTTTGAATCAAACCCTGAATTTTAATAAGTGGGTTGGTGTGGTGTTGATTACGGTAGTTGTGGGCTTCTTAAACTATAAAGGCGAAGAGACGATTGCCAAACTGGAGACGATTGGATCTGTTGCACTTTTTATTGCCTACATCATTTTTACTTTTTCTGTTTTTGGAAATAAAAGTGACGCGATCATCAAAACATTTAGCAATTGGGATACCAGCTATCTACCAGGTGGTGCCGGCATGGGCATTTTAATATGGACAGGAATTTTATATGTGGGCTATAACCTGGCGGTGTATCCAGCCTCCTTTTTTACATTCAAAGATCTTCATTCAAGAAAAGAGAGTCTTCTTGCTGCCATCTTTTCAGGATTATTGATGACGATTCCATGGTTCCTTACCTACTTTGCAATGATGGCATATTATCCTGATAAAAATGTTCTGGAATCAACAGTGCCGTGGTTAAAAATGCTGGAAGAGTTTAACCCCATATTAATAGCTGTGTTTGGCATTGTTGTCGGTTGGACATTGATCGAAACCGCTACGGGTATGATTCATGCCTTTATTAGTCGTATCGAAACCGAGGCTATAGCGAAAGGAAAACCACTTAAGAAAATCACCAAGGCATACATTTCAATTGCTGCTCTGATCGCATCGCTCATTCTGTCGCAAGTGGGTATTATTGATTTGGTAGCAAAGGGCTATACCATCATGGCGTATGCAATGATTGCAGTATACGCAGTGCCGCTGCTTTTATATTCGCCAAAACTACTATCTGGCAAATAAATGTTGATTTGAAAAAATTAATTTTCAAATAAAACCTATTTTACATACATTTAAGTAATTAATCCGTGTCATGAAATAGCCATAGAGATACCCCAATAACTATTTGGCCATTGTGTGACCGTAGAACCAGAATTAACATATGAAAGGAACAAACCTGGGCGAGTTTGAAGAACTTGTATTATTGACTATAGCCGCGTTGGTAAACGATGCTTACAGCGTAGCCATTTGCGATGAGTTGGAAAAACATACCGGCCGCACAACAAAATTGGGTGTAGTTCATGCGGTGCTTAACCGATTGGAAGAAAAAGGATTTGTAAAAAGTAAGCTAGGCGAAGCCACAAGCGCACGGGGCGGCAAACGTAAACGCTATTATTCAGTTACGAACACAGGAAAATCGGCTTTGATAAAATCAAAAGAACTGCGCGATCAATTGTGGAATATAATACCAAGGTTGAGCCTGAAAAATATCTAATGGCATTTAAACTGGTTAATGGTCAAAAATCAATATGTCGTTGGCAGCTGCATTATACAGAGTTGTAATTGCTTACTGTCTGCTGAATACTGCTAAGTTTCACAAATATTAATGACTTCACACCAAAACCATATACCTCCACGTTGGGCCACCTGCATTCTAAGTTGGTACTGCAAGCCAGAGTTGCTGGAAGACCTGCAAGGAGACTTAAATGAGTACTTCCAGCGAAATATAAAAACCAAAGGTTTAACGCTGGCAAAGCTGATCTATATTATTGATGTATTCAAATTCATGCGACTATATACGCTTAGGGTAACAGCCAAAACCTCGGGTACCGGTGGTCTTATGCTCTACAGAAATTATCTGATTATCGCCCAACGCAATCTCATCAAAAATAAACTGAATACGGTACTCAGTATTGCCAGTCTCACGCTGGGCATTTCTTGCTCCACCTTGATTTTTCTCCGCATTCAACATGAGTTTTCATTCGATAAGCATTATGAAAAGTCTGACCGAATAATAAAAGTATCCATGTCCATTCGTTCTCTTAACACCGAAGAAGAGACAAAATTAGGATGGAGTGATGCTCCTTTGCTAGATCGTTTGCGCGATGGCTTCTCAGAAGTAGAGGCCGTAACCGGTATTGCCCAACTAAGAGGAGTACAAAAAGTAAGAAATGCAGCGGGTAACACATTTATTGAAGAAGGAATTTTTGAGGCTGATAGTGCTTACTTCCGCATTTTTAACCACAAGTGGATTGAAGGCAATCCGAAAACCGCATTACTAGCACCTGCCTCAATAGTACTCACCAGAAAAATGGCGCTTAAATATTTTGACGAAGTAACAATTTTAGACAAAACCCTTACAATAAACAATCGAGATTACCTTGTAACAGGGGTGGTTGAAGATCTGCCTGTCAACACCGATTTAACTTTTGACGCACTCATTTCACTTGATACACATTTTGGAGATTGGTGTTTTGTATATGTGTTAACTCAAAATTCACCAGACCTAAAATTATTTCAGCAACGACTGGATACACTGTTTGCCCAGGAACTTGCTCCGGTGGTGGAGCTTTCGAATATGAGTGGTAGTTATCTAGCTGAACCCCTTGCGGAAGTTCATTTCAGTGAGCGGAAATTATTCGACCCACCCAAAGCTAGCAAAGCCACGCTGTCTGTATTTGCTGTAATTTCAATTATCGTTTTATTCGTATCAGCCGCCAATTACATCAACTTCTCGGTAGCCCAATCAGCAAAAAGAAAAACGGAGGTTGGTGTGCGTAAAGTTTTCGGTGCATCACAAAAGCAACTACGAAGTCAATACTTGCTGGAATCAGTTGTCATGTGTTTTACGGGATTAATTTTAGCATTTTCACTTATCCTAACCATTTCCCCTCAATTGGTAAAAATAGGTTTACTGAGCAATGTACCTGAATTGATTCCACTTTTTATTTTATTTCTATTTTTTATACCAGCCGTTCTTATGCTTAGCGTAGTAGCTGGTTGGTATCCTGCTGCAAAGCTTTCACGCATCAACCCAATTCGAAATTTGCAGCAGCAGATTACTGGCTTTACCCGATTAACTAAAAATACCCTGGTCGTATTTCAGTTTACGGCTGTTCTAACATTAATTTTCATTACCAAAGTTGTCCACGATCAAATGCAAGTGCTAACCAAGCATGATCAGTTGGTTAATAAGGATCTGGTAATGGTAGTGGAATTGCCACAAGATGAAACGCTTTTGTACCAACTACCTAAACTTAAAAATTCGTTAAAATCACTAGCAGGCGTATCGCATGTAAGTTTGGTGGGAAGTAACTCAACCCCTACCCGTGAATCAGACTTTGATACATTTACTGTAGAACTTGGTGGTATGCAACAGATCAAAATGCTTGCCTTTGCTAGAATTGATGAAGATTACTTCGATGTGTTAGGGGCAGAAATTGCACAAGGGCGAGGATTTAACGCATCGGACATCGACAAAGCGGAGGAGGTGGTAATAATAAACGAAGCTATGGCTCGATTCCTTAATTGGACCAGTCCACTTAATCAAAAAGTTACTTATGGTGCCGAAGCTCAGGTGATCGGAGTTGTAAAAGATTTCAGTTTTAGTGGTCAACACCGGATTGCTGAACCTATGTTATTCTACTTAAATAATCGAAATCCCGAAAAATTATTTATTCGTTATTCACTGGCCCAACCTGACAATCATAAGCTTATTAGTAAAGTATGGCAATCAAATATGCCTGGGCAACCACTTGAGTATCGAATGCTGGATGAATATTTTGAAAAACAGTTAAACAACGAAAACAAATTAAAAAATCTTCTCACCTTCTTCTCTGCCATTACTGTTGCTATTACCTTAATTGGACTTTTTGGATTATTGAACATCAACATGGAAGAGAAGGAAAAAGAAACCAGCATTAGAAAAATTTTGGGTGCAAGCATGAAACATTTACTTCTTTTAACCTGGCACGAATTGGGTTTACTTACAATAGTATCTTGCACCTTTGCCTGGCCCATCGGTTACTTTTGTACCCAGCCATGGCTGAATGGTTTTGCACAAAAGACTAATGTTGGAATCACCAATATCTTGATAGCATTCGTAGCACTAGTTATATGTATGCTGGTAGCCATGTGTTACCAATTTGCAAAACTAAGAATCATCGATCCAATTAAAACGTTGAAACAGGAATGAAATACAAACTAATTTTGATCGCCATTTTTGGTATAGTAATTTCAAGCAACGCTCAGCTACTTATCCGGGGCAAGATTGTAGATGCTGAAACTAAACAGGCTCTTCCCTATGCTCATTTAAGCATAAGCAACACAGGGATTGGTTCAGCTTCAAATGAACAAGGATACTTTCAAATAGATCTGCCACATTCACAAAATCACATTCTGCAAATCTCTTATCTCGGCTATGCAAATCGCTACTATTTAATTGATAGTTTATTAAATACAGGAATTGAGCAATTTCGCTTTGAGCTTCATTCGCAGCCTTTGGTCTTAGCAGATGTATTGGTAACTGAGCAAAAAGTAACTCCTGAGGAGATGATACTACAAGCCATACAGGCTGTACCAAAGAATTATTACCAACAACCATTTAATTTAGAATTTTACACCCGCACCACTGTACGAGATTCAACAAACGAGATCTATTTACTTGAAACTATTATTGAAACCTTCAGAAAAGGCTATACAAAGAACAATTTCAATGCTATTAGTATTGTCCAAAAAAGAGAAACAGGAAAAGACCCTCTCCCAAAATCATTAAGTCAAAAAACTGGAAAGAAATATTCCTCCTACTTTCCAGGCTTTGATATATTCTTTTCAGATATGCCAGGAACCGGTACAGGCTATTCAGTCTTTAACCCTTCCCTACATAAACGATTGAAATTTGGATTCATCGGAGTTTCAGTCTTTGACAGGGATACCGTTTGCATTATTGAGTATTCTACACGAAAAAAGAACTTAAATGAAAAAGAAGACCTCGAAGGAAATTACAGTGGTGTCATATATATAGCAGCTAATAATCTGGCCATTGTTCGCCATGCCATAAAACTTAATAACACTCAAAGCGAAATATTTTACAAACGAGTCGATGAACACTATTTTCCCTACTTAGTCAAATCCTCTAAGCCAGCAAAAGCTGATAACAAAATTTTAGAAGTAAAATACGAGTCGATTCAAACCAAAGTGATTCAAAATCAAGTTAAATCATTTCAAAACAGACCAGCAGAGTTATACCTGGACTCCTTATCTTACAATAAGGACTTCTGGCAGCGGTATCAAAAGCATTAGATTAATAAATCATTTACTCTTATCAACCATGCCTTTCAAAGCCGAAACCTACACCCTCGCAGTAAATAAGACCGAATTTGTATCGGCTGAACTATACAGACCTCAATCGGTCAGTGCAATCTATGTTTTTGCTCACGGGGCCGGAACCAACATGCATCATGCTTTTATGAAAGAACTCGCTGGTGAACTTGCCCATCATCAGATTGCCACGCTTCGTTACAACTTTCTTTATTCCGAACAAAAAAAGAAACGCCCTGACTTTCCGGCTGTAGCCCATCAGGCTGTGGCCGCGGCAATCCAAAAAACACATGAACTATTTCCAAACACACCCTTATTTGCCGGAGGTAAATCCTTTGGTGGTCGCATGACGTCTCAATATGTATCCGAACATGCTCCTGATTTTGTAAAAGGAGTTGTCTTTGTTGGATTTCCACTTCACCCTGCTGGCAAACCTTCTGTTGATCGGGCTACACATCTTGACAAAATCAAAATCCCAGTGTTGTTCCTTCAAGGCACGTACGATGCATTAGCAGAATGGCATTTGATTGAACAAGTCACCAAAAAATTGCCGACCTCTACACTCGCTAAATTTGAAGGTGCCGATCATAGTTTTAAAGTAGCACGCCAAAATCTGATTCCTGCACTCGCGAATGAGATCAACGTTTGGATGGAAGAATTAATCAAATAAAATCGTTCCGAATCTTTTAAAATCGTGAAAATTGGTGCGGGTCTTTTGCCACGACCAATGTGACGAACCGTTGTCATAATCAATGCGGTAAAAATTACAGCGCCATTTTGTTCCCTTTTTAGGGGGCACATTATCCAGCGGTTTTAGCAAAGCATAAGGAATAAAAAATTCTGCTGTCCAGGCTTTCTCCGTTATCTTGGTGGCGTGGCGTGTTTTGCGTTCACCTTCATAATGCCAGGGCAACCAACCTAAAAAGGTTCCATTAGAATTTGGCACCAGAATAGGCAATTCAAAATTGTGGGGTGAAAGTTCATATTCAAAATAGAGTGGTTTCGATTCATCGGTCCAGAAAAATATTTCTACTACATCTTCATTATACAAATCAGTAAAATCCTCCCGTAAGGTGGATGTAATAACATCATCTTCACAAAAGAATAGTCCATAAACACCTATGGTCGAATACAGAAGTTTTGCTTTGGTTTCATAGGTTTTTGTTCCATTGCGATGTGGCAACAGTACCCATTGAGTTGATGCCCAGGCCTGCGATGTGCCATCTCCGGTTATCTCAAAATCTTCAGTACGCGAAATCTTTAATGTTGAGGATTCAGGTTTTTGACCAAAACCCAGCCAGGGAAAAAACAACCAGGTTAAAAATAAACCGCTTTTCATAAAATAGATCAGGTTAAGCCATAAAGTAGAAACTTCTCAATCCAATTTAATAAATTGTACTTAATCGGTTGGTTTATTTAATTTCTAAAAAATTACCTATGGCAAGATTCTTAATCATTATGTTGATGGTCGCTGGTTTCTCAGCTTCATCGCAAACCAATTCAACTCCCAGAATCATCGTTATCGGTGCTCATCCTGATGATTGTGATCTCGATGCTGGTGGAACGGCCATATTACTTGCCAACATGGGTTATGCTGTTAAGTTTGTTTCAGTTACAAATGGAGATGCTGGGCACCAGACTGAAGGCGGAGGCGCGTTGGCCAAACGCAGGATAGCGGAAGCACAAGAAGCTGGAAAAAGATTTGGTGTTACCTATGATGTATTAGATAATCATGATGGAGAATTACTTCCTACGCTTGAAATTCGATTGCAAGTAATTCGAAAAATCAGAGAATGGAATGCAGATCTTGTGATTGCCCCAAGACCCAACGACTATCATCCCGACCATCGCTATACAGGTGTGCTGGTGCAAGATGCAGCTTATATGGTTGCTGTTCCTAATGTAGCTCCGGATACGCCACCGCTTAAAAAGAATCCGGTGTTTCTCTATTCACAAGATTATTTCCAACGACCCAATCCCTTTCGCTCGGATATAGCGATTGACATCACCTCTGTCTTTGATCAGAAAATCCACGCGGTGAGTGCGCATGAATCGCAAGTGTATGAATGGCTTCCATGGATCGGTGGTTACTATGATGAAGTGCCAAAAAATCCGGAGGAGCGTAAAAAGTGGTTAGCCAAACGGTATGATGTGAAGTTGAGTGCTGATGTACGAAAGGCATTGGAGCTTTGGTATGGCAAGGAAAAAGCAGCGCAGGTAAAGTATGCCGAGGCTTTTGAAATTTGTGAATATGGTACACAACCCAAAGAAGAAGATCTTCGAAAGTTGTTTCCCATGTTCAAAAAATAGAAAGAAAATTTCTTTTCCTATCGCTCGTACCTACCTGTCTTCACTTTTAGAGTAATTTGGTATACGATCGGATTATTGAATTGCGTAGAGGTGCGTTTATCAGAAATTGGCCCCATCCGGGTTACATGAGTGGTTTCACTGGGCATGAGTGGCGAAAGTCTGGTAACTATACTCTCCATGGCTTTGTCTGCCTCAACGCCTTCTAACTCTTTGAAAGTTCCCCAGGCAATCACACTCTTCCAGTTTGAAATACTCTTCATTTGATCTACTTCAAAACAGCACTCAGGATTTTTGCGAAGTAGTTCAATCTTTAAACCTTCTGTTGTATGTCCAAGTACACACCCATCACTATAGACATATGTAACTGGTACAACATACGTTTTCACTCCGTCCGTACAACCTATCCTGCCAATTACATTATCCGTCAGTACTTGTTCAATTTCCTCTATGCTTAACTCCCCTAACATACTGTCTCGTTAATATCCCCATCTCTTCATTATCTCATAGTCCTCTTTCATACATTGTAAGGGAGTTTTTCCCTGATAGGATTCCTGTTCAACAATAAAGTGAACGGTTCCTCCGGATTTACGACAGAGATCAATGATCTCTTTTACAGGCACAATGCCAGTTCCCAAAATAGTACTTTCAAATTTCTCGTGACCATCTTCTTTGCTAGCAATTTCATCTTTAACATGCAAGGATTCAAAGCGACCCGGATACTTTTGCACAATGTCGATGGCTTTAACACCACCATTATACAAATTGCCAATATCAAGTTGTTGCATTACCAGCGAAGGATCGGTGTTACTCAATATAATATCATACAAGGTTTGGTCGTTCAGCTTTTCACTGAATTCAAAATCATGATTATGATAGCCAAACTTCATTCCTGATTTTTTGCAAAGTTCTCCACTCTTATTGAAGATTTCCATCTGACGGAGAAGTTCATCGTAGTCCTTTCTTAATTTGGCGTCCATCCAGGGGCTAATCACAAACTGCTGGCCCATGTAGGCTGCATCTTCTACGGTATATTTCCACGCGTCAGTAAAATCTTTCTTTGTATCATCCCAATGCTGCTTACCCATCACCGTATGTCCGCTGGGCATCGACATGCCCAAATCACCTAATATCTTCTTAAACTCAGCCGCAGTCCAGCCATAAAACTTCCTGTTTACATAATTGGCATGTTCTACGTTTTGATAGCCAAACTTTGACAGTTCTTTTAAAGTACCCAGTGGGTCAGCCTTCATTTCGTCACGCACACAATACAATTGTAACCCCAACACTTCTTTACCAACCGGTGACCCTAATAAAGTAGAAGAAAACAACGAAGTGCCTGCTACTGCAAGGGCGCTTTTCTTAATAAAATCTCTGCGTGAAGTATTCATAGTAGATTATTTTAACTGGGATGAATGTAGTGATTTAAAACGGACGACACAATGATTTTATACCAATGGCGGAAGTCTGCTTGAATGATTACTTTGCAGAGGACAACCGAAACAATGACCCAACTCTACGTGCGAAAGCTGTTATTGCCGTTGTTGATGACCTTGGAATTAAGCCATTCGTTCAGTCAACCGATAACTCCAAAAACTCCGGTTATTGCTCCTGCTATACTATCTCAACATGGTATCGATAAAATAATGGTTCGCACCCAGGACAGCACAATTTTTTTAATGTGGGCGGCAAAACAAGCGGGTACCCTTTTGAGGTTATCAGAAAATCTTTATGAGGTTACAGGAAAAAATAAGCTATCCATCGAGGACTTAAAACAAATCCCGGGATCGAAGTATATCGATCGGGCTAACCGAGTTGCAAAGGAGGAGACCATTCTGGGTGATTTTGATAATACCCTGAATGGAGTCTCAACAGTTCATGCTTTGTTCCCAACTATTACTGGTCAGTCCATCACACTTTCAATTAAAGAAAAACCATTTGATGTGCAGGATCTTGATGTGCGTGGTCGCGTAAAGTTCAATAGTCAATTTGATGAAGCCGCAACATTGCATTCTACCCTAATGGCTACCATTGCAGCCGGGGGCGGCAATACAAGCCCACAGGCTAAAGGTGCCGCATGGGGCAGTTCCATCACAACTTCAGATTTTTCAAGACTCTTACCAGATGCAGGTACCGATCTGACTTCGTTGAAGGTGTCGGTGCAAAATCATTCCTATGGAGTGGGCCTTGAAAATTATTATGGTCTTGAATCATTTGAGTACGATCAAGCGATTATAGACTATCCTAAAATACTTCATGTTTTTTCATCTGGTAATGAAGGCAACCAAACTCCTACTGACGGAATTTACAGTGGGCTGGAAGGAGTTGCTAATCTAACCGGGCAGTTTAAAATTTCAAAAAATACAATTGCTATTGGCTCATCCGACCGGTTTGGAAATGTGGTATCAACAAGTTCGCGCGGTCCCGCTCAAGATGGACGCATAAAACCAGAATTGATTGCATTTGGAGATTCCGGCTCATCCGAATCTGCTGGAGTAGTTTCTGGTATTGCGGCCCTTGTACAAGAGAAATATCTCAATCAATATCAGGAACTACCTGATGCTGCTCTTGTAAAAGCTGTTCTTATTAATAGTGCTATTGATTCTGGGCGACCCCAAGTCGATTATGAAACAGGTTTTGGAAATGTCGATGCCTTGAACGCCCTACGTACTATTGACGCTGGAACATTTTTTGAATCTAGTGTCAATCATACGGAAGAGAAAACTTTCGCCATCCAGGTACCTGCCAATCAAGATGAACTTCGGGTTACCCTTGTGTGGAATGATCCACCTGCTGATCCTGCTTCATCCAAAGCACTGATGAATGATCTTGATATTGTCTTAGATCATATCAATACCGGTCAACGATGGAATCCGTGGATCCTGAATGCCACACCATCCGTTAATTCATTACAAGAGTCTGCATTCCGCGGATCTGACCGATTGAATAATGTGGAACAAATTACTTTAACTCTTCCTCAGGAAGGGCTTTATGAAATCAACGTAACCGGATTTGATGTGCCTCAAGGTCCCCAGAAATTTTTTCTTGTGTATGAATTCCGACAAGGTTTTGAATGGACCTTTCCTCAAATTGATAATGCTATAGATGCCCAATCGAATACACTCATTCGTTGGCGCTGGCATGGATCAGAAACAATAGGCACTCTTGCCTACAGATTTTACTCTGATAGTGAATGGACTATTGTTGAATCTGACCTTGATCTGCATGCTTCTTATTATGAATGGTCAGTACCTGATAGCCCTGGTTTGTTTCAACTTCGAATTACGGTCGGATCTGAAAATTATGAATCAGTTGTGTTTCCCGTTTCAAAACCTGATCGGGTAAAAGTTGGATTTAATTGTGAAGATGAATTTATGCTTCTTTGGAATAAAGTACCTGAGGCCGAATCCTATGTACTTTATGCTCTTGGAGATCGATATCTGGAACCTTTCAAAATTTTGTCTGATACAGTTGCGGTGATAAAAAAATCGGAGACCAATCAATACTTCTCTGTTGCTCCTGTAATGGAAGGTAAAACAGGGCTTAGGGAGTTAACCATTAATTATGAAGAACAAGGTACCAGTTGCTACCTCATTAGCTTCCGATCGCGACAGTACCTGGTATCCGATACTGCATACTTTGAATTAGAATTGGGAACTACTTACCAACTCCAATCAATTATCCTTGAACGATTTTCAAACGGTGCGTTTCAACCCATTGAAACAGTCAATCCCACAAACAGGAATATTACCTTGAACGATCCACTTCCCTTATCAGGAATTACCAATTATCGCGTTCGGTTGATCACCGATTCACAGCAAATAATTGTTAGTCAATTTGAAGAGGTTTTTTATGCTAAAGAAATGGAACTTTACGTGTATCCAAATCCCATTTTTAGAGGAGATGAATTAAATGTGGTTATTAATACTGAGGAAGCGGCCATTATCAGAATTTATGATTTGCATGGCCGGCTTATTCGAGGCGTTGAAGATACTGGTGCATTTAAATCCATGGACCTCTCCGATTTTAAAGCTGGTACTTACCTTGTGCGAGTTTTCAAACATGATGGGACTATCTTGACCACCCGGTTGCTTATATTATAAAAATAAGAGGCCGAATTCTCGGCCTCTTATTAAAAATCTTTCTATAACAATCAATAGAGATAATCCAATGCAACTCTATCATTATTATTAAAGGGTCGATCGGTAGTGCTGCTCAAACAAGCTAACATCCAGCTGGCCGCATCCGGACCCGTTGGAGTTCCAGGAATATGCACAGCTCCAACCCCGGAAGTTTCCTGACCTTCGTTGCTACCTGATCCACAGCTGTAGGCGCGATTCATGTAATCCGTATGACGGAACCCAATGCAATGGCCAATTTCATGAGCTATTACTGATGTTACAAAACCTAAGCTATAAGTAGTGTAAGTTTTGGCATAACTTATTGAATTGTAAGGATTGCCATTACTTGGGAAACCAGCAGAGGCAATAAACTGACGACTATTAACTACTTTGATATCGATGTTGCCACCACCGGATGATCCACCGCGTACAAAAGTGATTCCAAGATTCTGAGCGTTATATCGAGCGATGGCAGCATTTATTCCATCCGACAATCGCTGGTTAATATTCTTGCCACTGGTTGATACAACTATCGTACGTGGAGTTCCTGAAACCAGATTAAACGTATGGTACTGTTCAACCTCTGCAATCCTTAATTTTCTGGAATCAGCAGTACTAGTAAGATCCTGATCGCGCAAAATAATGTCTCCTTCAACCAAGTAGCCATCATCTACGCGTTGCACATTATCACTATTAAAACCGAGATTTCTGATTTGTACCAATGTCACATCTGAAATCTCATCCATCGCCATAGGAACTTCTTCTGTTTGACATGAAAAAAGGGCACCCGCAGTAAGGATAGCCCCAAAAGAAAATATTCTTAGTCTGATCATAAAATTGGTTTGGTTTAGGTTAATGATTATGAAATCTATCAAATCATTAATTGACTAACAACTGTAAGTATGATTTTCTTCAAAATCGCTACAAAACCGAGTGATATGCTTCCTCATGCGGTCGTCATGCCAGGATAAACCAACCAAATGCAACTGAGTAATTCTCAACATTATTTCGTTGCATAATCCGGCTTCTTCTGTCTTGTAGTAAAAATTTATATAAAAGGAAGCCAGCTGGCAGGTACTCCTGTCTCCTTATTCAAATCAACTTTAAGTACCAGGAATACAGCCAGTACAACACTAGTTCATGCACTCATAATGTGAGTCAAAGTGTCTTGAAACCTGTGGATTGCAATCAATTTAATGACAATATTTCTTAAATACGTGATATCCATCATGTGGATTCGAATTTGTTGTTAGGAAAATGTACAAACAGTAAAGGATATGAACTTTGATAAATTCACGATAAAATCTCAGGAAGCTTTACAAAAGTCAGCTGAAATTGCTACGGCAAACCAGCAACAGGCTATCGAGCCGGGTCATCTCTTGAAAGCTATTCTTGCAACCGATGAGAATGTCTCTAATTACCTGTTTAAAAAACTAAACGTCAACGGTACTATTCTCGAAACTAAACTGGAAGAAATAATAAATTCCTATCCCAAAGTTTCTGGTCAGCAAGCGTATCTATCCAACACAACAAACACCGTACTCCAAAATGCGGAGAAGGAACTACGCGAGTTTAAAGATGAGTATGTAGCCATAGAACATTTATTGTTAGCGTTGCTTGCCACAAAAGATAAAGTGGCTTCCATCATGAAAGATGCTGGGTTTGAAAAAGCAACGCTCATAAAAGCAATTAAAGAATTGCGGGGTGGCGCAAAAGTGACCGATCCAAATGCAGAGGCCAAATATAAATCCCTGGAGCGCTATTCTAAAAATCTGAATGACCTTGCCAAAAAAGGTAAGATCGATCCGGTTATTGGACGTGATGAAGAAATAAGACGAGTGTTGCAAATACTTTCACGCAGAACAAAAAATAATCCTATACTTTTAGGTGAACCCGGTGTGGGTAAGACAGCCATAGTAGAAGGCATGGCCCAACGAATTGTTGATGGTGACGTGCCTGAAAATTTAAAATCGAAAATTCTGGTTTCGCTGGATATGGGTTTGCTCGTGGCTGGCGCAAAGTATAAAGGTGAATTTGAAGAACGCCTGAAAGCAGTTATCAAAGAAGTTACCGATTCCGATGGTGAGATTATTCTTTTCATTGACGAAATCCATACACTGATTGGTGCGGGTGGTGGAGAAGGCGCCATGGACGCGGCCAATTTATTAAAACCTGCCTTGGCACGCGGAGAACTTCATGCGATTGGTGCCACAACATTAAAAGAGTATCAAAAGTACATAGAGAAAGATAAAGCGCTTGAGCGCAGATTTCAGGCCGTGATGGTCGATGAGCCTTCGGTGGAAGATTCCGTTTCTATTCTACGCGGCATTAAAGACAAATATGAATTGCACCATGGTGTAAGGATTAAAGATGATGCTGTGATAGCCGCAGTTGAATTGTCCAGCCGGTATATCTCGGATCGGTTTCTTCCCGACAAGGCTATAGACTTAATGGATGAAGCAGCCTCAAAACTTAGGCTGGAAATGGATTCGTTGCCGGAAGAGCTCGATGAACTAAACCGCAAAATCATGCAGTTGGAAATTGAGCGCGAAGCTATTCGCAGGGAAAAAAACAAAGACAAAGAAATTGTTCTCACAAAAGAAATTGCAGAACTATCTGGCGAGCGAAATACCTTGAAGGCTCAGTGGGAGAATGAAAAGGCGATTGTTCAGAACTTACGGCAGGAAAAAGAAAATATCGACAAGCTTAAGTTTGAAGCCGAGCAAGCTGAAAAAGCCGGAGACTATGGCAAGGTGGCTGAAATCCGGTATGGAAAAATTACAGCAGCCGAGAAAAGGTTAAGCGATTTTCAAACGACCATGAAAGAAATGCAGGGTGGACACTCCTTGTTAAAAGAAGAAGTGGATAGCGAAGATATCGCTGAAGTAGTAGCCAAGTGGACGGGTATACCCGTTTCTAAAATGTTGCAGAGTGAACGTGAAAAACTATTGACATTGGAGGCTGAGTTGAGTAAACGTGTGGCCGGCCAGGAAGAAGCTATCCGTGCATTAAGCGATGCCGTGCGAAGAAGTCGTGCAGGCCTGCAAGATCCGAAGCGGCCTATTGGTTCTTTCATTTTTATGGGAACCACGGGTGTGGGCAAAACTGAGTTGTCAAAAGCGTTGGCTGACTATCTCTTTAATGATGACAACGCTATGGTGCGCATTGACATGAGCGAATACCAGGAAAGACATAGTGTAAGTCGCCTGATCGGTGCGCCTCCGGGCTATGTAGGGTACGATGAGGGTGGTCAGTTAACAGAAGCCGTAAGACGCAAACCGTATTCTGTAATTCTACTGGATGAAATTGAAAAAGCCCATCCCGATGTATTCAATATTCTGTTACAGGTGCTGGACGATGGCCGGCTAACCGACAACAAAGGCCGGGTAGCCAATTTTAAGAACACGATCATTATTATGACTACGAACATTGGTTCGCACATAATCCAGGAGAATTTTGAAAAAATAAATGACGCGAATTATTTCGAGGTCCTGGAAAGCACGAAAGACGAAGTGTTGACCTTGCTTCGAAAATCTGTGCGGCCGGAATTTATAAACAGGATTGACGAGATTATTATGTTTAGGCCGTTGAGTCGGGCTGATATTAGAAAAGTTGTAGAAATACAATTTAAGCTGATCCAAAAACGTTTGCATGAAGCGGGAGTAAAACTCGATATTTCTGAAGAAGCCCTTGAAAGACTGGCTAAACTGGGGTACGATCCACAGTTTGGAGCCAGACCGCTGAAACGGGTGATTCAAAAAGAAATATTAAATGAACTTTCAAAACAAATTTTGTCTGGAAAAGTGAACAAGGACTCTGTAATATTTGTTGAATTAAAAGAGGGGGTTGAATTCGAATTTATCAACCTCGATGAAGTAGAAGTTGTTAAGTAAAACAATAAAGACAGTGAGGTCCCGGGTCACCGGGAAGTGTAGTGGGGTTTGGTTTTTGGGGTTAGGGCGGGCTGAGGGGCCCGCCCTTCTTTTTATCCAATTTCCTGAATCCGGAATTGCTTTTTCAAGGCCTCTTTACCCTTTCCATCCATCATCATTACCAAATGATCCCCGGCTTCAATGGTCAAGGAGCCTTCAGGATTTTTGATAAATTTTTTCTCTCCACCCTTCATTTTCACAATTCCTATTAAAATTACATTACAGTTCTTCTTAAGATCAAAAAATGCCTTATCATAAAAGGTGCCTACAAAAGAATTGGTGTCATTTACTTTCATCTGCTTAATGTCATACTCCGTATCATTGTGGGCATACGCCAATATTTCTTCGCTAAACACAGCAACATCAGGCTCAAAAATATAGCTAGCCATTAGTTTGGCAGAGATTTCATTTTTACAAATCGTATAGGTAACTCCTGCATTTTGAAAGGTGCCTTTCAAGTTTCCATTGTCCAGGGTTACCACGTAATTCAGGTTAGCGAAATTCTTTTTTAAATTAATGACATACACAAGTTTCTCTGTGTCATCTACAAGATTTACAAATACAATGGAAGCTTCCCGGATGTTGGCCTTTTCCAGCATCTCAAAATTGCTATAATCTGCATAAAGCGTATATACTTTATCCGAATCATAGAACTCGCGGATGGCATCAATGGAGGAACGTTCCCGCGTGATTACGGCTACTTGTTTTCCAGCGGCTACCAGATGGCTGATAACTGATCTTCCGAAATCGTTCCAACCAATAATTACTACATGGTCTTTAAAGTCTGTGCCATTGAGGCCTAGTGCTCGTTGTTCCTTTAATGTGCTCATAAAATTTGCGATCTGTCCAATAATAAAACCATAAACACCCAAACTCGATAACATCACCACAAAGCCAATAGCCCGGCCCCAATAGGTTACCGGATAAACGTCTCCATATCCTACCGTTGTTATGGTAGCCACCACATACCAAAGACCATCCTGCCAACTAATCATTTTTGAACCGGGTACCTGAGACTCAATAGTATGGAGCAGAAAAACGATTACTCCATAAAAGACAAAGAGACCAATAAGGGAAATGATGAGCTTGCTGTAGTCGGGTTTCTTCACAACGTAGTAACGATGCTTAAGTAAGGTAACAAAATCAAAAGGTAAAAATAATGTATTTACACGTCAGTCCATACATTCCTTAAGAACGGAAGTTGCTACACTTACATCCACTAACCCTTGCTGATGACTCCAGGAATTGTAAATGTATGTAGTGATTTCGGCAACCTCCAGATCTGTAAGGGATGGGATGCCTGCCATCGGTTGGTTATACATGACGCCATTTACCAGAATCTCCCCTTGCTTACCATTTTTTATCAGGCAAATCACTTCGCTTAAATTCTCCTGCATAAAGTCGGATTTATTAAGCGGTGGATACACCCGTCCCAGGCCAGAGCCATCGGTTTGATGACAGTTAGCACAATGCTGTTGGTATAGCACCTCACCTTCAACATAATATTGTTGAAACTTTACCGAATTATCACCCTGATTCTGATTTCCGGGAGCACACGCTACCGACCCTATACTAAAACTTCCAATAAAAATAAGCTTTACAAGTATAGCCGATCTGTTAGTTATCACCTTCTCTGCGCAGTTTCTTAATATCTACAATTAGCCTGTTCACATCTTCCTCTTTCGTACCATCATACTTACCGCGAATGCGTTGTTTCTTATCTATGAGGAGAAATGCGCCACTGTGTATAAAGCCATCCGGCTCCGACTTATCTTCCATGGCTGTAGCAAAATAACTTGTCTGGGCTATTTTATAGATAGAATCTTGAACACCTGTAACAAAATGCCAGCGCTTGCTTTCTACACCCAACCTTTCGGCAAAATCATGCAGTAAGGCAACTGTATCATAGGCGGGGTCTATCGTATGCGATAAAATTTTTACATCCGGCATTTCGGCTGTTGCCTCGTAAACCCGGAGCATCTGCGTTTTCATAATCGGGCAAATAGTGCGGCAGGTTGTAAAGAAAAAATCAGCGACATAGATGGTATTCTGAAAAGTCGCATTCGTAATCACTGCACTGTCCTGGTTAACAAATGCAAAGGGTGCAATGGTGTGATAGACTGTATCGGTGCCAATAACCTCACGTTGTCCAAATATCGGTAAGGTTGTTTCTTTGGTGCCACATGCATATAAAACAAGAAACACCAGCATCCAGCAACCTGTTGCCAGCCTACTTGGTTCAACCCTCCAATGCAATCTCATCACCTTCATGTACTTCATCATAATCAATAGCTACTAAGTTCTGTCCAAAAAATATTTTGCTTCCCGTTTTACGATACGTTGCTAACGTTGCCAATGGTTCTAAGCCCTTCAGTCCGGTTTGCTGGTTCACATTAGGGAGCACACAACGACCGCACGGTTTAAGGCCTACAAACCGGCTCTTCCCAATACTAAACTTCTTCCAACTATCCTCTTCATAAGGCATACCACCTGTAAATACAAAATTAGGGCGAAACCGATTCATCGGAATGGGTTCCTGTAATCTTTTATTCAAATCATCCAGAGAAGACTGACCTATAATTAAAAATGGATACCCATCCGCCAGACTTACATGTTCATTTTGCATAGCGTATTTCGGATCAACAGGCCGGGCGTTAGTTTCAGGAAAGAAAACGAGTTTGCACTTTATGTTAAGCTGATCTGAAAACCATTGGCTATGCTCCTGGCTCACCTCAATAGCCTCCACCACATCATCCCAAATGATTACAGGCATTGACTCGCCTGAATTTTCGCCTTTCATATCCAATACTATAAATTGGCCTGACACTCTATTTACAATTGTTAATTGGTCACTCTCCATGGCCAGTAGGAACTGCGACATTTCCGGGTGCTCACGTTGCGTTAGAAACCTACCCGATTCATCAACCAACATCCACCTCCTATCATAAACTAGCCCCTTTTGTTTAACGTTAGCTTTTTTTAAACGAATTCCGCCCAACGATTTTATCGGATAGATCCAAATCTCAGTAAGGGTAAGTCTTGACATGAACTTATTTGCTCAAATATTTGCTAACTTAATACTCAATTTTGACAATGAATAATACCTCTGCCCTTTGGTACTTTGAAAGTGTAAATCTATACCAGATTCTTTGCCCCCACAAGGTAAAGACCATGGCCGACAAGCACACCTATAATCATTACAAAAGAGATCAATATATCTACTTTCCTGACGAAGCGGCCACACATATTTATATGATCGTTTCGGGCAGGGTGCGTATTGGTCACTATCAGGAAGACGGAAAAGAGATTGTATCTGCCATACTTTCAACCGGTGAGATTTTTGGTGAACTGGCCATGGCGGGTGAGGATAAACGCAAAGATTTTGCACAAGCCATGGAAGCCACAACCATTTGTCCTCTCAGTATTGGTGAATTGGCCGATCTGATGAAAGAAAATAAGGAGCTAAGCTTCAAAATTTTAAAGCTTATTGGGTTGCGATTGATGAAACTTGAGCGCAAACTTGAATTACTCGTATTTAAAGATGCCCGCACCCGGGTTATTGAATTTTTAAAAGACGCAGCCGCCTGGAAAGGAAAGAAAGTAGGGTTTGAAACCATGATCCCTACCCGGCTTACTCATAAAGATATTGCGGCCCTTACAGGAACAAGCCGTCAAACAGTGACAACAATCCTGAACGAATTAAAAGACAAAAATCTGATCAACTTTGATCGAAAGAGAATACTGATTCGGGATCTGGAGACGTTGAAGTAATATTCGGGATTCAGATTTTCTTCAGAATTGTGGCTGTGCTTTGAGATCCTATTAAGTCAATCAATGAAAATACTGATTGTTGAAGACGAGCGCGAACTTGCCAAAAGCATGGTCCAGTATCTGCGTCAGGAAAGTTATGTATGCGAGTTGGCCTATACCGCTCAAGAAGCTATTGAGAAAGTTCTATTGCATGAATATGACTGCATACTACTCGATATTTCTTTACCCGATGGAAATGGACTTTCCATTTTGGAAAAACTTAAAAAAGAAGGAAAGCTGGATGGAGTTATCATCATCTCTGCAAAAAATTCATTGGACGATAAAATCAGAGGACTGAATCTGGGGGCAGACGACTACCTGGCAAAACCCTTCCATCTTTCAGAATTGGGTGCCCGCATCTCCGCGGTAATAAGAAGAAAACGCTTTGACGGAAGTAATAGTATCTCATTTCACGAGCTATCGATAGATCTTCTTGGCAAAGTGACCTCAGTAAACAGTCATTTGGTTGACCTTACAAGAAAAGAGTATGACCTCTTATTATTTCTCGTGTCAAATAAAAATCGCGTTGTTTCAAAAAATGCGATTGCCGAACACCTTTCAGGCGATGCGGCCGAAGTTTTTGATAACTTTGATTTTATCTACGCCCACATGAAAAATCTTAAAAAGAAACTTACGGAAGCTGGTAGCCACGACTACATTAAAACGATTTACGGGTTAGGCTACAAATTTGAGGCATGAGGCTACTCAAACGGACTGTAAAAAATTATGTACTCTTTTCTGCCCTCTTGTTACTGGTGTGTACACCTCTTTACTATCTCACTATTCGACAACTTTTTATCAACGAAATGGAAGAAGAGCTCTTCCATCATAAAAACAATTTTATTGAGACGGCTGCCCGATTGGAGACTGAAAAAGAGATTCAATTGTATCAACTCATTAACGAAGAATTCATACTCACAGAATCAGCCCAATGGCCAATTGCTGATTCACTTTACACATATAGTCAATATGACAGCCTGGAAAATGAGTCGATCCCATTTCGGGCTCTTCGCACAAGTGTTACTATTCAAAATAAGCACTATCAATTAGTCATTCGTGAATCCATTGTAGGTAATACCAAATTGGTAGCTGCCATTGTTTCTGTTCAAGCCGGACTGCTGATTCTACTTCTCATAGGCCTTGTTCTTATTAATAGAAAATTATCAAAGGATATTTGGGGTCCATTTTACATAATACTGGAAAAACTAAAACAGTATCAAATTGATAAAGATTTGTCGATTGAACTTCCTAAATCCTCTACCGTAGAATTCAGGGATCTAAGCGAAGCACTGGTTCAATTGGTCAATAAAAGCAGAGATGCTTATCTGAATCAAAAAGAATTTACCGAAAACGCCTCGCATGAATTACAAACTCCCATTGCAATTTTCCGGTCCAAGTTGGAGTTATTGATGCAAGGCAAAGATATCACGCACGACCAGGCTGATTTAATAAGTAGTCTATTAAACGCAACTGACCGGATTGCGCGCCTTAATAAAAATCTGCTATTACTCTCCAAGATTGAAAATCGTCAGTTTATAGCTACTCTGGAAGTTTCCGTAAACACTTCCCTCTATCAAAGTCTTGAACTATATGGCCAACTAGCCAAAGACAAAGAATTAGAAATTAATGTTGATACAAATTCAGAATTACTAGTTAAGACCAATCCTATTTTGTTAGACATTCTACTAAATAATTTAATTTCCAATGCCATCCGTCACACTCGCGAAAAAAATCAAATCACCATTCGCATTGATAAAAGATCGTTGCAAGTCAGTAATCCCGGTAATCCTCTGAAAAATCCTGAGAAAATATTTCAACGGTTTAACCGGGAATCCAGAAATAGTCAAGGTAGTGGGCTGGGTCTAGCCATACTTAAAATGATTTGTGAAATCGAACAATTTGAGGTTAGTTATAACTATACCCAAAATCAACATCAATTTATCATTTCATTCCTGGAATAAATCCTGGTTCTCCCCAGTACTAATTCAGAATCTCTTCAGAATCCTTTTACTTCTTTGCTTGGAATAAGCAATGCTGGTATTGATTTACCAAGACCAAAAAGAATTTATTAGTTTTTACTAAGTACAGGTAGGAGTTTGGAGTTCAAACCTGTTTTATAAATATGAAAAAAATTAGCCTTGTCATTATTTTTGTCGCTTTGGTGGCCAGTTTAGTGATTTTCAAGATGTATAATAAACCTCATCGGGATCCCAAAAAAGAAGAATCGATTCCGGTAAACGCCATTGACCTATTCCGCAGCTTTGAAGAAGATGAACCTACAGCCAACACACGCTATCTGGACAAAGTACTAGAAATAACAGGAAAAGTTAGCGAGATAACAGCCAATCAAAACCTGATCCCTATCATAGTTTTAGAAACTGAAAATATGGTATTTGGAATACGTTGCACCATGGATAATGCAGAACCAAAAGTTAAGATAGGTGAAACCGTAACAATAAAAGGTATCTGTACTGGATATCTCTCAGATGTAATCATAACAAATGCAAACCTTGTTAAAAACAATTAACAGTATGAACAACTTCATAAAAAATGTATTTGGATTCAAAAGATTAGGTATTCTGGCTCTTCTGATAGTTCTTTTTGTACTAGTAGATTCTTGTATTCACGAACCATTCATTGATCCTTTTGCTTTAAACGAAGGGCAGCCCAATACACCAGGCTGTGTGAGTGGTGGCACAGTTTGTTTTGAAAGCAGTGTACTTCCCATATTTATTTCTTCCTGTGCGCGAAGTGGTTGTCATGACGCTATTACTCGCAAAGAGGGTTTCGTATTGGATAACTATGCCAATATTGTGAGAAAAGGAATTAGGCCAGGAAATGCCAATGAAAGTGAACTTTACAAAATACTTTTTAAAACTGGTGAAGATCAGATGCCACCGGATGCACCTTTATCACAAGCGCAAAAAGATTCCATTGCAGCATGGATTAATCAGGGTGCGAAAAACACAGTAAACTGCAACTGCGCATGCGAGCCAACTCAGTTTACATACGCAGCTATCATTCAACCTATCATGACCAACCAATGTGTTGGGTGCCATAAACCTGGTTCGCTGGGTGGCAACATTGATCTTTCAAGCTATGCGTTGGTAAAAGCGCAGGCAGACAATGGAAAATTATTCGGTAGCGTCTCGCACACAATAGGCTATGTTCCAATGCCACAGGGCACAAAACTTTCAGATTGTCAGATTACGCAAATCAAAAATTGGATAGATGCTGGCAGCCCCAATAACTAAAACAACTATGCGATTGAATTGCGTTAAATTTCTATTTGTTCTTCTTACCGTGCTGGCAACAAGTTGTTATTACGATAAAGAAGAAATACTTTATCCGGAATCAGCAAACTGCACCGTTCCTGAAATTTCCACCTTTAGTGGTACAGTGCTGCCCTTGTTAAACAATCGTTGCAATAATTGTCATGCCGGATCATCCCCCTCGGGAGGAATCGCTTTGGATACGCATGCGAATGTGATGAAATATGTCAATGACGGCAGCCTGATGGGTAGTATAAACTTTGCCTCAGGATATTCGGCCATGCCCAAAAATTCAGGTAAAATGTCGGCTTGCGATATTCAAAAAATCCAGTCCTGGATTGATGCCGGAGCGTTGAACAACTAATCTTCAAATTTAATATCTAAACAATGAAACAAGTCATTCTCATTATTTTCCTAAGCATATCGACAATCTCAGTCTTTTCACAACCTGTCTATATAACCCGCAGTGGTCAGATATCATTCTTTTCAAGGACTCCTATGGAAAATATTGATGGTACTAACAATGAAGTTACCAGCCTGATTGATGCCAGCAAGGGCGAAATTGTATTTGCCATCCTCGTGAAGAGCTTTCGATTTGAAAAAGCCTTAATGGAAGAACACTTCAACGAGAATTACATGGAGTCAACAAAATTTCCCAAAGCAACCTTCCAGGGCAAAATTACAAACTTATCTTCCATCAATTTCACGAAAGACGGTTCCTATCCCGCCACGGTAGAAGGAGATTTAACCATGCATGGACTAAAGCAGAAACAAACTGCCACCGGAACCATCACAGTAACAAATGGCAAGGTTTCAGCAGTTTCTACTTTTACAATTAAACTGGCTGACTATAAAATAGAAATACCTTCTCTTGTTGCTGACAAAATTTCGGAGACAATAGAAATCCGTGTTAATTGTAAATATGAACCCAAATCTTAATATGAGTCGCTTACACTTGGTTACCCTCTTCACTTTTTTCTCGTTGGCTGCATTCGCGCAGGATGATCTGATGAAAATGCTGGAAGAAGAAACTGAAAAAGATAAGAAACCTGATTATGCTACCGCTACCTTTAAAACTACACGTCTTATCAATGGACACTCTGTCGAGAATGTAGCCGAAGGAGTATTGGATTTCAGGATCTCACATCGATTTGGTTACGTGAATGGCGGTGCCTATGAACTCTTTGGACTTGACGAGGCCAGCATGCGCCTCGGGCTGGATTATGGGTTAAACAACCGATGGATGATTGGAATCGGAAGAAGCACATATCAAAAACAATACGATGGGTTTACCAAATATAAACTTTTAAAGCAGTCGTCAGGAACTCGCGTGATGCCCGTTACGCTGAGTGCCATTGCAAGCATAATGTATAAATCTCTAAAAGATGAAAATCCAGATCGCGAAAATTATGTTACATCCAAATTATTCTACTCCGGGCAATTATTGATTGGTAGAAAATTTAATGAAAGTCTCTCGCTTCAGTTAATGCCAACCATTATTCATTATAATCTGGTTCAAGGGGCCAACGATCCAAATGATGTATTTGCCATCGGTGCCGGTGGAAGAATGAAACTCAGCAAACGTGTTAGTCTTAACCTGGAGTATTATTATCAACTACCCGATTATAAACTTCCCGGAACCACTAATTCATTGGCAATTGGTGTTGATATTGAAACCGGAGGGCACGTATTTCAGTTGTATTGCACAAATTCTACTGGGATGACAGAGCGAACCTACATCAGTGAAACAACGGGAAATTTCTTTGAAGGAGACATTCGCCTTGGGTTTACAATCTCCAGGGTATTTACTGTAAAGAAACCTAAACATTAATGTAGCCCCTCAGGTAAATCCGCTTCCGTGTCAACATCGTGTAGCGTTGGCAATTGGTGATAGTTAATCGCTAGTCGAGTAAAATCATTGATTGTGTCCTTACAGACTGAACTAGTACTCCATTCCTTTTTACGGAAAAGTTCAGGTATAAATCTATTCATCCCCAATAAATAATAGCCACCGTCAGCAGCAGGACCAATTACAGCATCTTTGGTTGCAAGACTTTCAAAAG
This sequence comes from Cyclobacteriaceae bacterium, assembly GCA_041736555.1. Taxonomy (GTDB): domain Bacteria; phylum Bacteroidota; class Bacteroidia; order Cytophagales; family Cyclobacteriaceae; genus ELB16-189. Next base: position 93,535 of record JBGSTJ010000038.1, on the reverse strand, counting down.
CCTTTACAACAATCTGCGTTGTTAGCTCAAAACAATCTGTGCCAATAATGGATATTCGTCCGTAGCCATCCGCAAAAGCCTTTTGAAACGCATTCTCCATTCTGGCTCCAAGATCATTACCCCTTTGTAACTGCTTTGAAAAATCGCTTTTAGTCCAGGCATCTTCTGTATCAACATAATCTGAATAATAAACAACCCGATCACAATCAAGCTCTGATGTTATAGCTCGTGTATGCGATGCCAACTTTAAATAAATCGCCAATGCCTTTGCATCACCCAAGGTTGCCGCTAACCTGGTTTTTACTTTTCCAAGTTCAGGGTTGCGATAAAAAATAATCAACAATTCAGATTTCATTCCTTTTTATAAAGAAATTAAAGACCTGCTTCGATTTCAATTCAAAAATAAGATACCCAATAACCACAAGATACTCAAGGGATGTAAGCCATAGGTTTTCCTGAAAACCATTTTGATTATATCCTGCATAACTTAAGAAAATAAAGCCCGTCCAAATTAAAGGAAACCGATAAGTCGTAAAAATGCTAAGTGCCAACAGCGTAGTGATATACCAGGGATGTAATATGGTAGTGAATAGAAAGTAAATGCTCAACGACCACATCCATTTCATAATCAAAGATGGATAGGTATTTTCATTAACGATGTAACTCCAGGTAAGATCTCTTCGAAGCGAAACCAGAAGAATTAAAATGCAAGCTATCAGGCCCAACTTCCAACCGGCTGTTTGAATAATGTTATAACCATATTTCCAGAACCCATATTCACGAACGAGATAATATAAGCTGGCATTAAATTCGAATTTATTGAAGTACAAACCCAAACTTGATGACATTGATTGAATCACCTGTGAATCCATTAACGGAAAAAATAAAATCAACAAAAAAAGAATTGTTGTTACTCCATAACGTATCGATTTTTTTACTCCCAATGCGCCTACCAAAGCAGGAATAAAAATCAAGGGTACCAGCTTTGCTCCAATCGCAGTTGCCATGCTTAATGCAGATACGATCCATTGTTTGTTGAACAGCAGATAAACCGAAAGTAGTACAAAGAATATTACCAACGCCTCAAAGTGTAAATTGCCCGTGAGCTCAATAATAACCAGTGGATTCAGTGCGTAGATTAAAATATTCGTTGATTGAAACTCAAATCGTCTGAGTAAATTATGTATGATGAAAAAACTTCCTGCCTCTGCAAGCAGTATAATAATTCGCATCACGATCACACTACCCAAAATTGATTGTGGAGAAATTTTTACTGAGAGCCAGAAAACAAATTGAGAAATGGGCGGGTAGATAGTAAAGTAGTCCGGGCTGTTCAGTTTTAAAAATAGTGCCTGATCAATACCGGCAATACCATGTTGCACATAACTTGATGGCAGCTCGGCAAACGGGTGGTAACCTTCATTCCACAACCTCCCATCCCAGATAAAACGATAGAAATCATCCGAAAGAGTGGGTAGCGAAAAAAGAAATATAATCCGAAATAGAAATGCGCTAACCAACCAAAAAGTAACGGTGCCCGGATGTGCATCACGGATGATCCAGGCATATACCATGAAAAGTATTCCATAGACAGGAATCAGGTAGTGGGTTTCCCATCGTGCAATGCTGAAGGCTATGAATCCATACCCTGTCGCTGCAATAATAATTAAGACATAGAATAGCGGCTTCTGCCTACCCATGGAATGAGGTCTTAATGGAAAAGTAAAATACACTTCCAAAACCCAATACTAACATAAGATGAAAAAAAATTAAACCACCATCACGCAACCACACTCCGGCAATGATGCCAAAAATAAAATAAAGACAAAGGAGACCTTCCATAATCGCTCCCCCCGTAATCCGCAACCGGATATAACTATTTCCCTGCCATGACTCCTTCTTATCCGTTACATTAAACTTGGGTGTACGGACAAAGGGTGTCTTCCTTCCTATAAGTCCTTCCAGCACCGCCAATCCGTTATGAAAGGATAATCCCATCGAAACAATCAGAAATCGTGGATAGAGTGACAAAAATGTTTTTCCCGGAGAATCTGAATAAAACCGTTTGGTTGCTATCCAATAAAAAAAAGTAATAGAGAAGAATCCAATTAAAAATACAATACCCAAGTGAAAGAGCCAGGCGACCTCCGGATGTTGTTGTTTAATAAAAAGCATGGGGATGCTGAGCAAGGAAGCTACCAACAAAAACACGAAGACAGAACTATTGAATAAGTGAAAAAAGGCATGGACTTTATTTGCAAACGGTAAAGCACTTCGCCACACGCTACCAAAATTTTTACGAGCAGTTTCAGCAGCACCTTTGTTCCATCGGTACTGTTGCGATTTGATAGCTGGCATGATGACAGGCAACTCGCCCGGTGTCTCGATTTCCTCGCGATACCGAAACTCCCACCCTTTCAATTGAGCCCGATAACTTAAATCGAGATCTTCGGTTAGCGTATCCCAGCTCCAACCTCCGGCATCTTCAATGCATTGCTTTCGCCACACCCCACAGGTTCCATTAAAATTTATAAAACTGCCAGCTGCCTTTCGCGCAGTTTGTTCAATGGAAAAATGAGCATCTAGTCCAAAGGCTTGCAGGCGGGTAAGGATAGAATAATTTTTATTGATATGACCCCAGCGAGTTTGAACAACACCCACATTGGGATCAGAAAAATGCGGCATTGTTTGAATCAGAAAATCAGGATCAGGAATAAAGTCCGCATCAAAAATGGCAATAAACTCGCCCTTGGCTACTTTCAAACCATAAGCTAAGGCGCCCGCTTTGTATCCCGTACGATCTTTTCGTTGAACAAGATTTATATTCAACCCAACAGTACGAAGTTCACCAACTTTTCTTTTTATGATATCCGTAGTTTCATCTGTGGAATCATCAAGCACCTGAATTTCTAAACACTCTTTAGGATAATTGAATTTGCTTACAGCATCCAATAAACGTGCTACCACATACTTCTCGTTGAAGATGGGAAGCTGCACAGTCACGAGTGGAAAATTTTTTAAGGCAGCAGGAATCACCTTTTTTTTCTTTTGACTCTGAATGTATATCCACGTGAGATGAAGTTGCCCCAGACTGAAAAGAAAAATATATAGCAGGGAAAGACTATAGACTATGGTGATGAGTATGGTCATTGATCTAAATCCAAAAGTCAACAAGGCGGGTATTACGAAAAAGTCTAAGATCAATCGAAGTGTCATTCCGGGCTTGACCCGGAATCCCGAATTGCGCCCACTCCGTAGATCGCGGCTGAAAGGCCGCGATGACAGATTGACTTTTTGATAAGACCCGCCCTTTAATAAAATGAAATAGTACCATTTACAAATACCTAAAGATAGTCGCCAAAATCTTATACCCTGCCATAAGTGTTCCCTTCACCGTTCCGCTGATTTTAGAGAACCCAATTCGTTTGCGATAGCGCACCGGAACCTCAACACACTGAAAACCTTTTTTTGCAGCTTTCAGTTGCATCTCCACCGTCCAACCATAAGTTTTATCCTGCATTTCCAATTCGATCAATTTACTGAATCGAATTGCCCGGAAGGGACCCAGATCGGTAAACCTAACACCATAAAATAATTTTAGTAGGCGCGTAGCCAACCAGTTGCCAAAAATTTGCTGTGGTGTCATAGAGCCCTGTTCCTTCTTGCCTAACGCACGCGATCCAATCACAAGATCAGCATTGCCTTGCAAGATAGGTTTTAATACCAATGAGATTTCCTCAGGGTAATCAGAATGGTCTGCATCCAGAAAAACAACCACATCTGGTTTCCATTGTGATTGCGTCAGGTATTCGATTCCCCTTAGACAAGCACGACCATAGCCTGGAGTCGGTTCGCGAAGTACTGTAGCGCCTGCAGCGCTGGCGATTGTTTCCGTATTATCCGTTGACGCATTGTTGACTACAATAATTTCCGCAATCAACTCTTTGGGGATTTCCCGAATCACTTCGCCAATACCATTCTCTTCATTAAAGGCCGGAATGATAACTTTTACAATACTCAAAACAGTTTTCTTTAACTCGGCAAAGATGAATTCTTTATTCCGAAATTTTAATATGATTATTCCCAATCAGAATAGGCTTTCCGAATCTGCCGCTTTCTTCTTTCACTTCCAGATTCAAAACACCTCTTGGACAAACAGAAGAACAAATACCACAACCCACACAGGAACTGCGCACAATGTTCTGGCCCCGCTGCGCATACCAACGCACATCAATACCCATCTCACAATACGTAGAGCAATTTCCACACGAAATACATTGACCCCCATTGGTGGTAATTCTAAACCTGGATTTGAACCGCTGAACTATTCCCAAATAAGCAGCGAGCGGACATCCAAACCGGCACCAAACCCGATTGCCCATCAAGGGATAAAATCCAGTACCCACTACTCCAGCAAAGCCCGCACCAATAAATGCCCCATAGACTTCGCGCAACTTATACGAATCAAAAAATAAAAACCACGATGCGCCTGTCCAGTAAGTATAAATAACCCCGGCTGTCATCACGATGGCAAATACCAGCACAGAATGAATCATCCAACGCTCAACTTTCCAGGCTTTGACAGTTTTATTGGAAAGTTGCCGGTAAGGATCACCCAGCGTTTCAGCAAGACCACCGCACCCGCATACCCACGAACAATACCACCGTTTACCAAAAAAGTAAACCAGCACCGGAACTCCAATGATGATTAAAGCTATACCCCACCCCAACATAAAGAGTCCGAGTGTGCCATTGGACATTAGCTCATTTAATCTTGAATCAAAAAAGAAACTATAATCCAGTGGCCAGATATTTTTAAAATCAAAATAAGGTTTGTTGAGTCGAATAAGAATTTCAGGAATTAAAAAAGCAAAGGCAGTCTGAAAGAAGATGACTGAAATTGTCCGCAGAATCTGATATTTACTATGACGATAATGAATGATCATGCGAACACCCATCACCAGAATACAAAGTGTATAGATAAATCCATAAAGAAAGAATCGGCCAGCCTCATTGCCATTTAAGACATGACTGACTGGATCGACCAACATGACCCAATTGGTCATGTATTCAGGATAAAAGTATAAAATGATGTAAAAGGCGATCAACCACGTGCCGGTGAGCATACCCAGCCAGCCAGTGTTCTTCATTGCATTAAAAAATATTCCATTGTTCTTAATACCGGGCGGAAGATTGAGCTTAGGTAAAATATAAGTCAACGCCCCGACTATGCACAACCCAATGGTGAGAAAAAGAAAAAGCAATGGATTAGTGGCAACGGGCCCTATCGTTGAGGCCTTGGTAATTGAATATGTTAAATCCTTGATCTGATACCGATCAAATCCCACCTGATTTATGATGGCATATTGATTGATGTTACTGACAACCCCCTCCAATTGAGTTTGCAATTCTTGCGGAGATGCAAACTCACGACCTTCCAGCCAGCCCCCATAATCTTTCCACGCCTTCAGCTTGAATTCACTTACCTCATCACCACCCAGATAAAGTGAATCCACGGAAGCGAGAGAAAATTGTTTTCCGCTTCGCGCGACAAGATCAAATACCTCTTCCTGCGTAATACCATACCTACTTATCTGCTCCTGATTTATCGCTTCCAATTTCTTCTTGAGTTCAGTAACAAATGAAAATGAGGTAGCAAAAGTCTGACCTTGAATATCTTTCGAAGCCTGAATAAAGAGGTCGCGTCTCGATCCCTCTGAAATTTTACCTTCAATCACCTCCGGAGTGAGTCTATAACTCGCGAGAAAAAAAGTTGCATTGAAAAGCGCGAAACCAATCAAGAATACGATTAATCCAAAAAGTTTTATTGCTCTCATGCAAGTCGTGGGTTAAGTTCAGCGTGAGGAAATTTTTTAACAAAACTCTCCATGATTTCCGATTCGTGTTTAGGAAAAAATTCCGGATCAAAATTAGCTTCCGTGAGATGGCTCAGAACAAACGTTATACTGCGTTTTTCACGCAGCCATTGATCAAAACATTCATGTCGCAACCGAATACCAAATGAATTAATCCCAAGAAACTGGTCGGTGTCTTTATCCCAAACCAGGTGCATGGATTTCATTCCTGATTTATGTTCCCAATAAAAGTCGGTTTCTCTACTTCCCAAAACATTGGCAACATTGCCATAAGTTTGATATTCGATATCAAAGAATTTTGCTGAATTAAACCAAGGCCCCGGTTCATATTTTGTCTTTTCGCCACAAATAGTTTGGGCCAGCACTTCGCCCATCATGCGGCCTGTGTACCAAACCTGCTCTATATTTTTTCTACCCGGCAATTCATAGTTACGCTCCACACAATCTCCCAAGGCATATACATCCTGAATATTTGTCTCCAGAAACTCATTTACAATAACACCGCGCTTCACCTCTATGCCTGAGTCTTTCAAAAATTCAATATTGGGCGAAACGCCAACGGTAAGTCCAACGAATTGGCAAGGAATTGTTTCACCGGCTTTGGTTATAACCGCTTTCACACTGCCCTTTTCGTCCGCCTGAATTTCCTTTACCTCAGATTCCAATTTTAAACTAACATGATGCGAACGGATATGCCTACTAATCAAATTCGCCTCCTGCAGAGGTAAAACATTATTCCAGAATTCTTTCTCGCGCACCAATAGGGTTACTGAAATTTTTCTAGACAACAACATTTCGGCCATCTCAATACCAATCAGTCCACCCCCCACAATTACAGCCTGCCTTATGCCTTTAGTAGTTTGTTCCATACGCTCAAGATCCTGATAGCTGTAAAGTCCTTGCACCCCTTCAAGGTCTTGCCCGGGCCATCCAAACTTATTAGACTTTGAGCCAGAGGCTATAATGAGTATATCATATTCGATGGATCGTCCCGATTGCAGTGTTAAGGATTTTGTTGTCGAATGGACATCCGATACATAATCGCGAACCAGATCGATCTTGTTTTTTTTCCAAAATCCATCTTCATAAGGCTTGGTGTGCTCATATTTCATATGCCCCATGTAGATATACATAAGAGCTGTGCGTGAAAAAAAGTGATCTGTCTCCGAAGAGATAATTGTAATTTTGTGATCACTTCGCTTGCGAATATTGCGGGCTGCGGTGGTGCCCGAAATGCCATTGCCGATAATGACGATATGCTTCATGCTCCCGTAAAGGTGCAATTTTCGTAGCTAACTACGTGTCAGTAATGAGACAAACCTATAGTCCTATTACAATAGTTTTATCAGGCAACCTAAATTACCTCAAACTGCTTTGAGCCCGTTGATTTTCTTTTCGGTGTTTGTTCGTCCGAATACATTTTTTCATAGTATTCACGCGCCATGCGGTTAGAATCAAATTCTGGCAGAATATCCTCCATGCTCTGTTTTACGATGGCAGTCCATGCTCTTGGATTATTGTAATAGAGCGGAGCAATCTCCTTTTCTAAAAGGGTAAGGAGATTATCATTTTCAATGGTATCCTGCTCATCCGAATGCTCAGTTTCAGCTGGAGTAATGATGAAGCAATTCTTACCATGCTTCGAGAATTCTGGGATCCAGCCATCTGGAATTGATAAATTAATACTGCCATTCATCGCGGCCGTCATGCCAGAAGTACCGGACGCTTCGCGGTACATCTTCGGAGTGTTCAACCACAGATCTGAACCTCGTTTGAGGAGAGCCGACAACTCCATTTCATATCCCGTAAGGATTGTACAGTTAGGCAGATCTTTAATTTTCCAATAAATCTCATTGAAGATGCCAATAGCACCATGATCTTCGGGGTAAGGTTTCCCGGCCCAGATAACCTGTATGGGGTATTTACTGTTGGTCACCAACTTTTCAAATCGTTCAAAATCACGAATCAACAAATTGGCTCGTTTATAGGCAGCATAACGTCTTGCCCAAACAATGGTAAGTATGTTTTCATCAAAGATTTTTCCTGTTTGATTCGCCACTTCGCGGAACAATTCCTTCTTCATCTCCTTCTTTCTTTCTTCCAGGCCCTTATCACTGCCATGCTTATGATAATCTGCCATTTGCTTATCCATCCAATACGTTTTGTTTTGTGCATTGGTAATGGAGGTGATCTCGCAAATGTCATCAAAGCCCGTCCACATTTTTCGCGACACCGCACCATGCAAGGCCGAAACTCCATTAGCGATGCGCGCCATGCGCAAAGCAGCGAGAGTATAACTTAAATTATGTTCATCTGGGGCTGCCAGTTTTAACACAGTTTCTCTAGGCACCTTGTTAAAAAAGCCCATCACCTCCATCGTGGAAATTTGATGTTCTTCATTGCCTGCTTTTTCAGGTGTGTGCGTAGTAAAAACCACACGCTTTCGCACTTCTTCCAAATCATTGTTGTATTTATTCAACAAATAAAAGCAAAGCGGCAACGCATGCCCTTCATTCATGTGATAGACTTCCGTTTTGCGTTCCATCACATCCAGTAACTTGGCACCCCCGGCACCGAGAAGAATCGATTGCGCGATGCGGGCAGATTCGTGACTATCATAAAGCCGATGACAAATGGTTTGAGCCAAATGATCATTCTCTGGAATATCCGTACTCAAAAGAAAAATAGGCGCTGTTTGAAATACTTCCGGCCGGAGTAACCATGCCTTTACCTGCACCTCGTGATTATGAATAGTTATTGGAAAGATAATGCCTGTATCCGTGAGAAAAGAATAATTTTTTTCGATATAATCGACCTTAAGCGTGCCGTCTATGTTTCTGCCCTGATCGTAATAGCCGTATTTCCAAAGAATGCCAATACCGATCAAATTCTGCTTAAGTTCATATGCACTGCGCATGTGCGAGCCTGCTAAAAAACCAAGACCACCACTATAAATTTTCAGGGGCTGGTCGATGGCAAATTCCATCGAAAAATAGGCAGCAGGTTTAGAGTACTTTTTATCAATCTTGTACGAAAACAATTCTGAAGGAGTAATCATGAAGTTCCGGTAGATTTAGGTTAAGTCAATGGGTTGCGAAAGTAACAAATGACAAGCAAAACAGTTTTATAAATGTTAAATAAGGCTGGTAATTCAGCAATGCAAACGATTGTTTAACTGTTTAAATAATAGTTCAGATTCAATTTCCAACTACTTTTGCAGCCATGAAACCTGCGATAACGGTAACTACTTTTTACTTTGTGCTGCTGGCTATGGGTTTGGGCAAAATTCAGGCGCAAACAGCACTCGATCCTTTTCAGAAAGGTCTTGTGTTGGAAAGAGAATTTAAGGTTGAGGCGGCACTTTCGCTTTATGAAGAAGCCTTAAAGAAAAACCCCGATCATTATGAAGCACTGCAGCACGCCAGTCGCATGCTCTCTAATATTGCCGGAAAACTTCCAAAAAATCAACTTACCAGAAAGCGGGAGTTATTGAAACAAGCACAATCCTATGCTCAAAAGTCGATACAGTTAAATTCCAATGTACCGGAATCGTACCTCGCCCATATTGTTTCAATAGGATTGCTATCTGAAATAGCGACCAATCCACGAGAAAAAGTAGCAGATGCATGGCTCATTTACGGTGAAGCCGTTAAAATTCTTGAAATCGACACAACGTATGCAGAAGCCTATTTCGTTTTAGGCAAATGGCAACATGAACTATCCCGACTAAACTGGATGGAATTAATGGCCTGCAAGATTTTCTTTGGTGGATTTCCTGAGAGCATTTCTATAGAGGCAGCCATTCGCTATTATAATAAAGCGTTGCACTTCAATCCCAATAGCATCCTGTTTCTTTACGGGAAAGGATCGGCCCTTTATCAGATAGGTGAAAACGAGCAAGCATCATCGGTCCTGAACCGTGCACTGGCATTACCAGAGGCAGAACCTGATGATATGCTGAGAAAAGAAAGGTGTTCTATACTTTTGAGGCAAATCATCCAATAAATAGCTTTATCCTTCTATCCAATTTCTTTCCTCAATTACTTGAATATTAGTAACTTTATTTCACTTCAAAAGCTACTGAATGTGGCATTATTATTTCTTACTAATTCGATAAAATTTATCAAATGAAAAAAATACTTATTGGTGTAATAGCATTAATAGCTTCCCTACCATTTTTCGCACTGCAGCAAAAACCCAAATTCGATTTAAAGGCAAGCGCTGAACGTGGCAAAGAAATCTATTTACGAAATTGCATCAGTTGCCATATGGAACAAGGCGAAGGGCTTGAAGGAATATTTCCGCCCCTGGCTAATTCTGATTACATGCTAAGTGACAAGAAACGCGCTATTCAACAAACGTTGTATGGCGTAACCGGTGAAATGACTGTGAATGGAAAAGTGTACAATGGCGAAATGAATGGATATGACCTCACCAATGAACAAATGAGTGACTTGATGAACTATGTGTTTAATTCGTTTGGAAATAAAGGTGGCGCTATCACACCGGCAGAAATAAAGGCCGCCCGGAAGAAGTAAGATAACTAGTGACAACATGGCACTTTCAAGCAACATAAAAACCGGAATCTACCTCTTACTGCTAAGTGGTGCCCTGCTTTCGATTGGAATTGTTGCTTACGATGTTCTGTTTTCAAAACCTGTGATCATGCAAGGCGTGATTGTGGAAAAAATTTATGTGCCTAACAAACATGTTGCCGGACCCCATGTGCTTCCCTATGGGAAATATAAATCATACGATTATACAATCACCACCGAAAAACATGATCAGTGGATCGCCTTTGTAAAAACAAAGGACGGTAAGGTGCTTAAAGTTAATTGCCACACAGATCATTACGATACTAAACAGGTGGGGGACACCCTCCACTTTAAAGAATATACAGGCGAACTATTACACATTGATTACTTCTCCCACAACGAAGAAGATGAAGAGTTGGAAAATGGTATTTAGCGGGTAAACCAATGAAAGATTTTAAAGCAATTGTAGCAGCCTATCAGCAAGTAGATTTTAGTCAGCGTAAAGCGGCTTTGGCCACCGTGGTAAAAGTACGGGGCTCAAGCTATCGGAGTCCAGGAGCGCGCATGTTAATAACCGATGACGGACGTTGGGTAGGCTCCATCAGTGGTGGCTGTCTCGAAGGCGATGCATTGCGTAAAGCCCGCACCGTGATGACCAGCGGAACTCCCATGACAGTAACGTATGACACACGGGAGGAAAGTAATCAGAATCTGGGCATTGGGTTAGGTTGCAATGGTGTGATTGATGTTTTAATCGAGCCTATTGATTCAAACAATGAAGAGAATCCGGTGGCAAAGTTCGGTTCGTTGATTAACACCACCAGGCCGTTGGCATTGGCGACAATTTTTGAGGGCTCCGGTTATGCAGGTGAAAAATTGATGCTGACCGACTCCGGTGATGTGACAAGTACTTTCTCCAATAAATCGCTGGCTACTTCTGTGCAGAAAGATTTAAGAAATCTGTTTGAAACCAAAAAATCAGAAGCCAAAAAATATACGGCTGAAGGAATCGATATTGATGTTTTTATTGAACTGATCCAGCCTTCATTATCCTTAATTATTTTTGGAGGCGGATTTGATGCGAGACCTGTCAGTGAGTTGGCTAAATCGTTGGGCTGGAATGTTTCCGTAACGGACGAGTGTGTCGCACATATTGCACCCATCTTTTTTCCGACCGCGGATAAACTATCACTTTGCCAACGTGAATTTATCGATCGAGATTTTGAAATTACACCCTATACGGCTTGTGTGCTCATGTCGCACAACTATGAATATGATCGGGATGTACTAAAAAAGTTGCTCAAAACAAATACACCCTACATTGGCATCCTGGGTCCGCGAAAGCGATTTGATAAAATGCTTATTGAATTTAACTCGCAGGGAATTGAGTTAACAGATCAAGACTTTCAACGCATTCATTCTCCCATCGGCCTGGACATCGGAGCGGAAGCGCCTGATGAAATTGCGCTTTCGATTATTTCAGAAATTCAAAGCAAGTTTAGTAATCGTTCGGGCGGGTTTCTGAAATATCACGCGGGTCCTATTCATCAGCGCGATCCCAACAGTGATCAAGTGTTTAAGCAGGTCTATGTAGCTGATACAAATTCAAAAAAATCATTCGTTCGATAAAACGATTCATTGCTTTTCAGGATCTCACTGTAAACTCTTCTTCCTTGCACAATGAAAACAGAAGAAGCAAAAATCATCTCAATCATCCTGCTGGCGGCAGGATCTTCTTCGCGGCTAGGCCAATCTAAACAGCTGGTTTTAGTTGACGGAAAAACACTGTTAGCAAAATCGGCTTTGGCAGCCCTGGAATCAGGTGTGGACCGAGTAATTGTAGTTTTAGGAGCAAATGCCAGCGCGCATAAAAAGGCCATTGAATCACTTCCTGTAGATTTTGTAATCAATAAGGAATGGGCAAAAGGAATGGGCAACTCCCTTAAAAAAGGATTGAACCACCTGATATCGCTCTATCCACAGACTGAAGCCGTAATTATTATGGTTTGTGATCAACCCTATCTTACTGGAGCGCACCTTATTACCCTCATTACTACCTATAAAAAAAATCGCTCTGAGTTAGTAGCCTCAACATACAACCAAACTATTGGCGTGCCGGCACTTTTCAATAGATCTTTGTTCGATCAACTACTTGAGTTGGAAGATGCACAAGGAGCCCGAAAAATCATTCAACACTATAAAGGGAATATTGATAAGATTCCCTTGGTGCATGGGGAGATTGATATCGATACGCCTGAAGATCTGCAAAACATGCTATCAGACCATTAAAATAATAGTACGTCAATCCGTCTTACCAGTCGACTAAAAAATTCATAAATCATACTTTACCTCTACCTTTGTCGGGTGACACGTGCAGCGCTTTTCCTAAGTTTTTTATTTGCAAGCCTTGGCATTTGCCAGGCTGACTCTTTTCTTGTTTTCGAAGAGAATGGAAAAGTGGGCATAAAAAACCAGGAAGGCCAGGTAGTGCTCCCTGCATCGTTTGAGGCGCTCGGTTGGTCAGATGGAAGTTTCTCGGTTATTGGTGACGTAACCGGATACCGCCTCAATAACCAGTGGGGTATCCTCAATCTCAAAAAGAAGTTTATCACCAAAGCGGAATACGAACAGCTAACCTACGCAAGCGGTGAATTTATAATTGCCCGAAAAAAAATTAATCCAGCACAATCCAAAACGGGTTGTTTGAATTTACGGGGTGAAATCAAAATTCCATTTCAGTATGACGGAATAGATATTCATGGATTGCGCGCCATCGTCTTTACCTTGAATCAGGCAAAGTATTTATATGGTCTTGTGGATTTAGAGAATCGTCCCATCTTACCCTTGCAATACAAAAATATTTATCCGCTGGGCACATTGCGCTTTGCGGTAGAAAACACAGCCGGCAAAATCGGACTCTATGGAGAAGATGGCCGAGCCATTACTGGCTTCACCATTGATAGCATCTCTCAATTCCATAAAAGCAGAGCCGTAATTTTTCAAGGCTTGCAGCAGGGATTGATAGATCGCGAGGGTCAGACTTTACTCGAACCCATTTATCATTCTATAAAGATAATTGATGAGGAAAAGGTAGCCGTACGCAAACCACATGAGTGGTTTTTGATAAATCAAAGCAATGAAACGAAACTTAAAATTTTTGCCGACAACATTCTGCCGGCAACAAATGAAAAAATTATCTATAGCAACGGTGGAAAATATGGACTTTTAACCCACACATTGGAGACATTTCTTTCTGCTCAATATGATCACTTAAGGCCTCTGACTAAAGATCACTACATTGTCCAAAAAAATGGAAAATCCGGAGTGATCCGTTCTGATAATTCCATTGCGATACCACTCCTTTACGACTCACTCGTTGCTGAAGAACCTTTACTTCGGGCTTTCAAAAAAACAACTGGCTGGTCATTAGTGGATATCCATCATAACATCAAGACTCAAAAGAATTACGAATGGATTGGCCCAATTTATCAACATCTTTACCCCGTTAAGAACAATGGATATTGGGGAGCATTAAATGATGACAGCGAAGAAATCATCCATTGTGTCTTTGATTCCCTCCAGGAAATTTCGACTGATCGCCTGGTAGTAAAATTCAAGAATCAATATGGCATTATCACCCAACAGGAAAATTGGTTAGTGGCCCCGCAGCCGTATCCACTTAGTCTGGTTAATGATTCCTGCTATCTTCAGATACAGTCTCAGAATAAATTCCTTAAAAAATTTACTGGTGAGATAATTTATTTCACCGATAATAAAATTGAATTTAACACCGACCATTGGACTGAATATCTTCCTGATGGAACCCTAAAAACCATTGACTATCAAGGTCGGATTCTAAATCGGGTTGAACCACCGGCACTGGATAAGCTGCAGGAAATTTTTCCTGAACATGAAGGCATGCGTGGTATAAAACGCGATGGCAAGTTTGGCTTTATCGACTCACGTGGGCGATTAAGAATTGCCAATCGCTATGATGGGATTGGCAATTTTCAAGAGGGATTAGCGGCTATTAAGCTAATTGGTAAGTGGGGGTTTGTGAATATGCAAGATCAGATTGTTATCAATCCGAATTTCGAATCTGTAACTGGGTTTATAAATGGCGTTTCCATTGTACGAAAAAGTGGAAAAGCAGGCATTATTGATAGCAAAGGAAAAATTCTCCTCTCGCTTGAGTATGATTCAATTCAACATCAACACAATAATAAATTGCGTCTTTATAAAAAAGGTTTGGTTGGTTTGGCCGATCAACAGGGAAATATTTTAATAGAACCTCGATTTGATCACTTGCAAGAATTAGAAAACGGATCTGTAATCATTGGCCGTGAAGGAAAGTATGGTCTGATTTCCATTGCTGGTCTTCCTGCAATTCCTCCCATTTACGATACGCTTTCCTATGATGCCTCATGCAATCTTTACCTGGCGCAAAAAAAATCTGACTGGAGTGAACTTTCTATAAAATAAAAAAGGGCCATGCAGCCCTTTCTTATTTTACGATTCTAGTAAGAAAATTATTTATTAGGCGTATTGGGTGATTGTCCTGATTTACCTGATCCAGAAATGGATTGTCTCATTTCTGTATCGGCTTGTACGTTTTGCATCTTATAATAATCCATCACACCTAGATTACCATTGACAAAAGCCTGTGCAATTGCTTTCGGAATTTCAGCTTCCGCCTGAATTACATTGGCACGTGCTTCCTGAGCTTTAGCAATCATTTCTTGTTCCAACGCAACAGCCATCGCTCTACGCTCTTCAGCTCTCGCCTCGGCAACTCTTAAATCGGCAGCAGCCTGATCCGTTTGAAGTTTAGCACCAATGTTTGCGCCTACATCTACGTCAGCAATATCAATAGAAAGGATTTCAAAAGCAGTACCTGCATCCAGGCCACGGGAAAGCACAAGTTTGGAGATTTTATCAGGATTTGATAATACTTCTTTGTGCGATGCTGCCGAACCAATAGAGGTAACAATACCTTCACCTACGCGGGCTAAAATGGTTTCTTCACCGGCACCACCCACCAATTGGGCTAAACTTGCACGCACAGTAACCCTGGCGACTGCAATTAATTGAATACCGTCAGCCGCCACAGCTGCCACTTTGGGTGTATTAATTACTTTAGGGTTTACTGAAATCTGCACAGCCTCAAATACATCGCGTCCCGCAAGGTTTATCGCGGTGGCTTGTTTGAAGGTAAGGCTGATGTTAGCTTTTTCTGCTGAGATCAACGCGCGAATAACATTGGGCACATCGCCCCCTGCGAGATAATGCGTTTCAAGTTCTCTTGTCGTTACGATCAGTCCTGCCTTAGTGGCGGTGATCAGGGAATTAACAATCACTCCGGGTGGAACCTTTCGGATTCGCATACCAATTAATTCACCAATCGTAACTTTTACTCCGGCAAAAATGGCTGTGATCCACAACCCCACCGGAACAAAGTACAGAAACATGAAGAATAAGACGATACATACAAAGACGATAAAAATAAATGCTAAGCCTTCCATTTCCATTTGTATTAGTTTATAGGTTCTACGATTATTTGATTCATAATAATTTTTATCACCCGCACCCGACTCCCACTATCCAGGTATTCGCCAAGTGTTTTTACTTCGTATAATTTCTCACCGAGGCTGGCCTTTCCAACGGGCCGCAAGGCTGACACGGCAAGCCCTTCAGTGCCCACGGTTAATGAGTCCAGCTCGCCTTCATTGAATTTACTTTTAATGGATGACTTGAGGGAAAACCGCCCCCAGACATTCGCTTTAAACGAAAAATATAATATTAATCCAGACGCTACGGCCGTAATTCCTATTGTTGTCCAACCGGTCTCGCCTCCAAAATAACTGAAACTGAGACTTACCCCTATCACCAAAAAAATAAACCCTAAAATGCCAACCACTGTAGTACCCGGTACAAATATGACTTCGGCAATAATCAGAAACAGGCCAAAAAGAATCAATGATATAACGGTAATCCACTCAATCACTTTGCAATGGCTTTTAGGTAGTTGTTAGAAATCATCCGGTTTTAAAAGTAATCAATTTTGACGTGTGATTATTATTTACCCAACTTATTAATAAGCCCTTGCAAATAGTACTCTTTTCGAAGATGGCTTTCCTGAATACACACAAACTCCGCTTTCAGCTTTAGCATCCAAAGGAATGCAGCGAATGGTTGCCTTGGTTTCCTCTTTTATAGAGGTTTCTGTTGCAGCAGTGCCGTCCCAATGTGCCAGCACAAAGCCTCCTTTGGTATCTAATACATTTTTAAACTCCTCGTAAGAATCAACCGGAGTGATCATTGACGATCGAAATGCCAAAGCCTTTTGGTAAATATTCTCCTGTATGTTTTCTAACAAAGCCGGAATCGCTTCGGCTACCGTATTTATTGGCATCACCTGCTTTGTTTTGGTATCCCTACGAGCTACTTCCACTGTTCCGTTTTCTAAATCGCGTGGACCAATAGCTATGCGAACCGGCACGCCTTTTAATTCATATTCGGCAAATTTAAACCCGGGCTTGTGCGTTTCTCGATTATCGAATTTTACAGAATAACCTAATTTGCGCAGCGTTCCTGCAATCAGTTCAGCCTGCACGGAAATTTTCTTCAGTTCTTCCTCATTTTTAAATATGGGAACAATCACCACATGAATTGGCGCGAGTTTAGGCGGAAGAACCAAACCGTCATCATCCGAATGCGCCATAATCAAAGCACCAATCAGGCGAGTGCTCACTCCCCACGAAGTGCCCCAGACTTTTTCCAACTTTCCTTCTTTGTTTGTGAACTGTACATCAAAAGCATTGGCAAAATTCTGACCTAAAAAATGCGAAGTGCCAGCCTGTAAAGCTTTACCATCTTGCATCATGGCCTCAATGCAATAAGTATCGAGGGCTCCGGGAAATCGTTCGCCTTCGGATTTTTTTCCCTTAATCACGGGCATTGCCATAAAGGATTCGGCAAACTCGGCATAAACATTCAACATTTGTTCAGTTTCCTGAATAGCCTCTTGTTGGGTGGCATGTGCTGTATGACCTTCCTGCCAAAGAAATTCTGCGGTGCGTAAAAATAAGCGGGTACGCATTTCCCAACGGACCACATTGGCCCACTGGTTAATAAGCAAGGGGAGATCGCGATAGGACTGAACCCATCGTTTATACGTGCTCCAGATAATGGCTTCACTGGTTGGCCGTACCACTAATTCTTCATCCAGTTTAGCGTCCGGATCAACCATCAGCTTTCCTTTTTTATTCGGATCGGTCTTCAGCCGATAGTGCGTAACAATGGCACACTCCTTCGCAAAACCCTCGGCATTTTGCTCTTCAGCTTCAAACATGCTCTTGGGTACGAACAGCGGAAAATAGGCATTTACATGGCCGGTGTCCTTAAACATTTTGTCTAACGCTTGCTGCATTTTCTCCCAGATACTATACCCATAGGGCTTTATCACCATACAGCCCCGTACATCCGAATTTTCAGCCAGATCCGCCTTTTTAACCAAATCAATATACCATTGCGAATAATCTTCGCTGCGGCTTGTTATCTCTTTTCCCATCAGAAATCAGTCGTAATTTTTTTGTAACTTTGAATAGTTCGCAAATATAGAAGAGGAATGGGTGCTTCATTCCCTTCATGTGGAAATTTTAAGCTGGTAAATGGCATAACTACCAAATACGAAAAGCTGGTTTTCGTACATTTTTAGAGTTAAACTTGTTGTGTAGTTATATCCAGAACCTGCGGATTTGCGTTAAAAGTATTGTTGAATTAAACGAAAGATTATGAAATCCAGATTCACCTTCCTAACCATCCTGACTGTGTCGGCAGCGTTTGCTGCTTCGGCTCAGGAAGTAGAGTATGATGACATGTATTTCAGGTCAAAAGACCGTGTAGTGTTAGCGACCTCGCAAACATTGACCATGAAAGCAGCTTCTAAGGAATTAGAGGTTATTTCTCCGATCAATCCTACGGATAGTTATTCTGCCCGAAACGTTAATCCCGAATACCTGTCGCAGACCAAGGTGAATCCTTCTTCTGCAAATCAGAACCCGGTAGCTTATTTCATTCCAGGTTATGTTCCAACTGGCGTTAATCAAAATATCTATAATCAAACTGAATACTCAAACTACAACAGTATGATGATGAATCCATATTCATCGTTCGGAATGGGAATGAGCGGTATGAACATGGGAGGAATGGGAATGGGCATGATGCCTGGATTCTATAACCCTTACAATAGCTATTATTCAAACCCGTGGATGGGCTACGATCCCTATGGATATAATAACCCCTATAGATCAGGCTGGTCGACAAGTTTGTCCATGTCTATGAGTTGGGGAATGGGCATGAGTGGATTTAACTCCTGGGGAGGTTCTCCCTGGAATAATTTCTATGGTATGAACTCTTGGGGGATGAATCCTTGGGGCATGGGCTATGGCGGTTTTAATTCATGGTATCAACCTCAGGTTGTAATCATCAATGGCGACACCAATGCAAGAAATGTGGTTTATGGCAAGCGTTCTTCCCGCAGCAATGATTTAAATAATAATGTTACCATTAGTAACCGACCAACAGCAACGGTGGATACGCAAGGTCGCACCCGCGGATCAAATGGTCGTATGGCAGGCAATGAAAATCAAGCAGCAGGAAGTTATTATCAGCGCGGATGGAGAACCAATCCGGAAACTAATACTAATGCAACCCGCTCGGGCTGGACTAATTCTAATTCTGGAAGGTCAGGTTCGGATTCGAATACTGTATGGAATAACTCAAACAGCAATCGCAATAATTCAAATTCGTCCTATATTAATAACTCGCGAAGTTCAGGTGCTGGCAACAGCAATTTCTCGACCGGTGGAGGCTCAATAGGTGGAGGAAGTCGCAGCAGCGGAGGAAGCAGTAGCGGTAGTTCAACGGGAAGCTCAGGTCGCGGCAGAAACTAAAAGGAGTTTAACAATTTAATTTCAGGTATGAAAATTAAGGGCAACTGGCTCATAGGGATTGTCATGCTTTTACCGGGCATGTTAGCGGCACAAAGTTTTACAGAAACTGCGCTTATGTTCAGTCGAATTAAACCCGGTGGAAGTGCACGAATACAAGCCATGGGCGGAGTTCAAACCAGTTTGGGTGGAGATTATAGTTCAGCATTTTCAAACCCGGCTGGGTTAGGGATGTTCAACCGCTCAGAGTTCAACATATCACCAGGCTTTAATTCTGCTTCTATTCAGTCCGATTATCTTGGCAATTCAATCTCAACTGCAGAAACCAATTTACATATTCCTGGTTTCGGATTGGTATTTCAAAACAATCAGAACCGGAGCACAGGATTTTTAAGTGGGACTTTTGGAATTACTTTTAATCGCACTAATAATTTCAATCAAGGTTTCAATTACCAGGGCACTAATTCAAATAATTCGATCATTGACTACTTCCTGGAAGATGCAACCGGATTAGATCCCGATACCTTTTTACAAAATGGAAATAATTTTAACACACCAACAGGGTTAGCCTATAATAACTACCTGATTGAAGACTCAACCTTTGTAAACCCGAATGCCTCTCGATTAGACTACCTATCCGTTATGGGCACTTTTCCCAGCAACCCAAATGACATCCGCACTGTGCTTCAGATGGAAGAAGTAATTAACAGTGGAGCCCAAAATCAATGGAACTTGTCGTATGGAGCAAACCTATCTGATAAAATTTTTGTGGGTGCTGGTATTGGCTTTGCCTCATTACGCTATCAATCGAAGAAAACATATTCTGAGGCCGACTTTAATTTTGTTTTAGATCCCGCCTTTAATCCACTGGATAATTTAATGCTGGTGGAAGAGTTGGACATACGGGGAGCCGGTATTAACGGAACATTGGGATTAATTGCCAGGCCGATGGATTTAATTCAGGTTGGAATTTCATATACATCACCAACACTTTATAAGGTAACGGATACCTATCGCGCCTCTCTGAATACCCTATGGAACAATTTTGACTACTTTGGCGATGGTGACTTTTTACGCGATGTAAGTGAAGAAAGTGATGAAGTTATTTCAGAATATGATCTCCGGACTCCGGGTCGCTTAAACCTTGGCGCTTCAATCTTCTTTGAAAAATTTGGATTTATATCCGCTGATGTGGAGATGGTGAATTATTCCGGTGCCAACTATTCCGCAGGCATTTCAGGCATTTCCTTTGAATCTGATAATGAACAAATCGATGAACTCTATCAAAACACGTTCAATTATCGCCTGGGTGGAGAATACCGATACAACAATTATCGGGCACGAGCTGGATTTTCCTATATGCCTGACCCATTCAAGGCTGAGCAAAATGGAGTTAGCAGACAGATCACTTCGTTATCAGCTGGTATTGGATATCGAAACAAAAGTTTTTACCTGGACGCTGCCTTCGTATTCTCGCAAGGAAAATCTTCCTATCGTCCATACACTATTAATTCTGCCGAAAGTCCGCTCGTCATGCTAACCAATAAAACTTCCTTCGGCATGATAACGATTGGGTTTCCCTTTTAAAATTTCTCCTTAATTGAAGTAACAAGATCTGACAACTGAATATCCTGGCCTTTCAGACACGTATGCGCTTGCTGATAAAAAGGAATTCGTTGTGACCGTAGAAATTCAATCTGATCTTTCAGCTCTTCCGGATGTTTTGCTTTCAATACGGGCCGGTCTTCCACCTGTGTCATCAGCACGCGCTCTGCAATTTCACGTGGCGGCACATCCAGAAAAATTGTGTGGCCTTGCTGATTCATAAAGGTCATGTTATCAAAAAAAACGGGCACCCCCCCTCCGGTGGCCATAACAAAATCAGGTATCGCCTCGCAATAATGATGGAGCATGGCCGACTCCTTATTTCGAAAGAAATCCTCCCCCTTTTTTTTAAAAATCTCCTTTACAGAAGTATCCAGTGATTTCTCAATTTCGGCATCGAGGTCAATGAAACGTAACTTTAATTCGAAGGCCAATTGTTTTCCTAATGTGGATTTTCCGCTTCCCGGTAAACCAATGAGAAAAATTTTCATTTCAGTAATTCCAAAATATCATTAGCCGAGGGTGTGTCGTTATGATGCCAGTTACCCAACACGGTGCCGTCCTTCCATAAGGCAATACCGGGGTTGGACCGAATAATAGTTTTCAACACGGTGGCATCGGCATAATAATAGGGTACGGCCAGTTGATGCTCGTGACGGAATGCTTCCATTGCATCAGAACCTGAAGAGGTGAGTACAAAACATTCCACCTTGCCTTCCAGTTGTTTTGTTAACTCTCTTACTGCTGCCATGTTATTTGCGGAGGCTTTCTTTACATCAAACAATACTAGAAGTAGTTTAGAACCCTGAAACGTGTATTGGGTCATGTCTTCGCCTTCTGGACTGCTGATTGAATAATCCGTAATCTTTGGTTTGGTTTTATCTGCATTTAAAATGTGAGAAGACTTATATTCATAACCTTCATCCGCTGAAAGGAATTTTGTGTCGCGCACTTCTTTGCCATCCTTTTCGAAAATATATTCAATGATAGGTTGCTCGGGAGGAATCATTTGCTGGGGCACATTATTACCAATTCGATAAGCCCGAAAATCAATGAAAGGCAAATGGCGAATGGCGTACACCCCTACCAAAAGGCAAATCAATGTAACCACCACAACCACTACATTGCCTACTCTGGTGGTTACTACTTCCCTGAATTTCTTTCTGTACCAGAAAAGATGCAAGACAAAAACCATCAGAATGATATCTTTTGTAAATGATTCCCATGGAGTAAGCTTGATAGCATCTCCAAAACAACCACAGTCAGTTACTTTGTTAAAATAAGCCGAGTAAAAAGTGAGGAAGGTAAAAAACACCATGAGGCCAAGCAGTATCCACGCAGTAAGGTTCATACGCCAATAAATGAGAATCGCTGCCCCTAATACTAACTCAAGAATGATCATAATCATTCCGATCTCCAACGCCCAGGGTATAAAATAGTGAAAGAAGGAGCCAAAGTCTTCGGCAAAGACTTCGAAATATTCCTCCATCTTTATTTGCGTGCCTATGGGATCATTCAGTTTAATAAGTCCTGAAAAAATCAACAGGCCGCCTACAAAAAATCGGGAAAATTGGTCGATAATTTTTTGAATCATATAATAAGCTGCTGGTTTCTGGATGCTGGCTTCTTGTTAAATTGTTTCAAGAATCCGCATCCGTTCAAACTATTTCAATTTAATAAGACAGAAGACAGAGTAATTTATCATATCCTGATAGTTTGCCCGCACACCTTCGCTTGCAAGTGTTTTACCCTGATTATCTTCAATTTGTTTCACTCTTAACAATTTCATAAGAATAATGTCAGTCATGGAGCTCACCCGCATATCACGCCAGGCTTCGGCATAATCATGATTCTTATTTTGAAGCAGGTCAAAAGTTTCGTTGACTGCCTGATCATACAGCGGCTCCAGCTCGGCAAAACTCAAATCCATCTTTTCCGATTCAACGAGCTTTAGTTGGATCATGGCGATTATACAGTAGTTGATAATACCTACAAACTCATCTTTAATAGGGTCTTCCACTTTTTGTATTCCTTTGTCCTGAATACTACGGATGCGTTGCGCTTTGATATAAATCTGGTCAGTAATGGAGGAAAGACGCAATACACGCCAGGCAGTGCCGTAATCATGGGTCTTGCGGGCAAATAATGCTTTGCAGGAGGCAATCACCTCTTTATATTCGTGGGCAGTTTTCTCATTCATAATCGTGGTGCAAAGTAAAATATTTTCGGCCAACAAAACACTGCGGGTGCAGGGTAAGATCATTGACCTTTCCTTTCCCAAAGTTATGGGAATACTCAACGTAACCCCGGATAGCTTTTACGATGGCGGAAAATACAATCAAGAAACTGCCCTTATAAAGCAAGCAGAAAATATGCTTGAACAAGGTGCCGACTTTATGGATGTAGGTGGTTATTCATCCCGACCTGGAGCAACCGATATTTCTATTGAAGAAGAACTCTCCCGGGTGATTCCTGTCATTAAGAATTTAAAGAAGGAATTTCCTGCGGCCATTATCTCGGTGGACACTTTTCGGTCCCGGGTTGCACAGGCAGCTGTTGGTGAAGGCGCTGAATTAGTGAATGATATTTCAGGTGGACAACTTGACTCAACTATGGTTGAAACGGTTGCCTCGCTCGGAGTTCCCTACATCGCTATGCACATGCGCGGTACTCCACAAACCATGAGTCAGCTAACATACTATGATAATCTGATCAAAGAAGAACTGGATTACTTTCATCAAAAAGTAGATCAATTAAAATCTGCAGGCGTGACCGATATTATAATTGATCCGGGGTTTGGTTTCGCCAAGACAGTAGAGCAAAATTTTGAGTTGCTCAATCAGCTGGATGGGCTTACTGTTTTAGAAAAACCCATACTTGTTGGCCTGTCTCGAAAATCTATGATCTGGAGAACGTTGAAAACAACACCAGAAGCTGCCTTGAATGGAACAACCGTTTTACACACCCTTGCACTATTAAAAGGAGCCTCCATATTGCGTGTGCACGATGTGAAGGAAGCCAAAGAGGTTATAGCGTTAGTCTGTTATCAGCAACAGAAATAAACAAACCGATTCATTACCT
Source organism: Cyclobacteriaceae bacterium (assembly GCA_041736555.1). GTDB lineage: Bacteria > Bacteroidota > Bacteroidia > Cytophagales > Cyclobacteriaceae > ELB16-189. The sequence continues at coordinate 69,487 of JBGSTJ010000038.1, read as the reverse complement.
TTGTTTAGATGATTTTTGTCTTCAAAATAGGATTTCTTGAAATAAGCTGGGTAGATCTGATTGATGTTAGCCTGGTGGCTATTCTTCTCTATCAGGTGTATAAGCTTATTCGGGGCAGTCTTGCTGTAAATATCTTTTTAGGCATACTCGCCCTTTACTTAGTTTACCTAATTGTGCGTGCGGCACAGATGGAATTGCTGGCAACTATTTTAGGACAGTTTATGGGTGTTGGGGTCTTGGCCATGATTATTTTATTTCAACCTGAGATTCGAAAATTTCTTTTATTGATTGGACGGACTACGGAGATCAATCGGGAAAGCATCTTTAAAAGTATTTCTAATTGGGGTGCAGAACATCATGATGACGTTGAAGTGCATGAATTAATAGAAGCTGTTAAAACATTGAAAGCAACTCGCACGGGGGCATTGATTGTTTTCTCGCGCGATATAGAATTAAAATTTTATGCTGAAACGGGTGATCCCATCGATGCAAAAGTGAATAAGCGGCTTTTGCTTTCCATCTTTAATAAGAATAGCCCGCTGCACGATGGAGCCATTATCATTTACAAAGGCCGTATCAAAGCTGCTCGTTGCGTGTTGCCTGTAAGTGAGAATGATCATCTTCCACCTCAATTCGGCTTGCGCCATAAATCAGCCATCGGCATGACGGAAGTTACCGACACGCTGGTACTTGCAATTTCTGAAGAAACGGGCCGTTTGATTCTTTCCCGTAATGGAAAATATTTGCGCAGCCTTAAATTGAAGCAAGTGGAACAGAAAATTCTTGACTACCTTCATAACGAGGAACCTAAAAATTGGGAAGAACTATCATCAGAAAGTGAGCCATTGGAATCCACCGAGGAAAAAGTTCAATAATTATTTTAGAACCCGAAAAAATCATGATGAGATTTCTCTTAGCATCAGGCTTATGCTTTTGTACTCTCCTCGTTAAAAGTCAAACGATTGAGACGATCATTCAAAAAGGTCATGAACTTGCTGTGCTTACTGTTTCCATAAGCCCCGACAGTAATTTAGTCGCTTCTGGCAGTCGCGATAAATCAGCCAAATTATGGGAACTTTCAACGGGACGGGAAGTGCGAAGTTTTTTAGGTCATGAGGGCAGTGTAAACTGCATAGACTTTACACCCGATGGCAAATGGATGATTACCAGCAGTGGTGACAAGACTGCAAAAATCTGGGAAGTATCAACCGGTAAAGAAATTTTTACAACGCCAGTTGCCGATAAGTTCCTAACGGCAGTAGCATTCAGTCCCGATTCCCGCTACTTCGTTACCGGAGGGTATCCCGATGAAGCCTATGTATGGGATTTGAAAACCTTGAAAATAGTCAAAGCAATCAGCGTCAACGCAGATCAGGGTTTGGGCTATGGAATAAATCTTTCGTTTTCGCAAGATGGAAAGTGGCTCGCCATTGGAGAAGATAATCGTGTGGCGAATGTATACTCAACCAGCACATGGGAAAAGAAATTCTCATTGGGTGCTGAGGGCTCGTGTGGTGGCTGTGCTACTTGGGTCGACTTTAGTAGTGACAGTCGTTTCTTATTGATGGCTTCTAACAGTGGTCCTGTTAAAACGTATGATCTGGCCACTGGCAAACTTCAAATCGCGTTTGCCGAAGAAGTAAGAGACATCGTAAGCGCTGAATTTAGTCCGGATAATAAAACCACACTGGCAGTAACTAAATCGGAGATTATTATTTGGGATACTAAATCCGGAAAACAAATGGGTCGTTTCGCTCCCGTTGCGGATACTGAAATCACCGAAGCAAATTTTACCAAAAATGGGAAGGATATTCTACTGGCGAGTAACAACAACATTGTATATAAATGGAACCTGACTACCCATCAGGTAGTTCAGCAATTAACGGGTCTTCTCAACCAACGTGATAAAGGAGGTATAACCTACGATCCAAACTTCTACTGGGAATCTCACATTGCCAAATATATCCGCTTCAAGAATTCGATCATGTTATCCCAAGATGGCAAGGAACTCATCAAAGGCAAATTCGGCACAAAGGTTAAGCGCTGGGATATTTCAACCGGAAAGATCATCATGAACTACTCCGGATTAGACAAGGCAGCGCTTTGTTACGATCTTTCGCAGGATGGAAAAACACTTGTTGCCGGAGGCGGAGATGGAAAAATAATCTTTTGGGATACAGAAACGGGCGATACCATTAAAGTAATCAAAGCACATCGTGAGCCTATTTTTGATATTCACTTTAGCCATGACGAAAACTCCGTTGCCTCAGCCAGTTGGGATGCAACATTTAAAATATTTGATGTTAAAACTGGAACGCGCATCAATTACACTGACTTTCAGAATAATTCTGTCTACAATTTTCAGTTTCATCCCTCCGATCTGTATGTATTTACAGCCAGCCTGGATAATACACTGAAACTATTGGAACTTGATACACACAAACCCGTTCGCGATTTTATTGGGCATTCAGATATTGTTTCTTCCATTCAGATAAGCCCCGATCAAAAACAACTACTAAGTACCAGTTGGGACAGCAGCATCCGACTATGGGATATTGCTACCGGACTAATGACTAAAAAATTTATAGGACATCGTGGCCCCGTACACACGGCTATCTTTAGTCGCGATGGGAACTTCATTTACAGTGCCGGTGCTGACCGAACCATAAGAACCTGGGATATAAGTACTGCACGAGTCGTTCGCACCTTTGCGGGACATAATGCAGAAGTGACATCCTTGCTACTGGGCAAAGATGCCAGCATGCTGATCAGTCATAGCCTGGACGGTACCTCTAAATTCTGGGATCTGAATACCGGGAAAGAATTTTTTGAACATATTCATTTTGGTGAAAAGGAATGGATGGTAAAAAACCCGGAAGGGTATTTCAATGGTACACAGGAAGCGCGCCAACATATTCATTTTGTGAATGGCATGAAAACTTACGGAGTGGATCAGTTCTTCCATGAATTTTATCGTCCTGATCTGCTGCCTAAAATTTTCCAGAACCGTGGTTCCAGGGATGAATCCAAAGGGATTCAGGTTAAGTTAAATAGCTCTCCACCCCCCGGTATTAAAATTGCCACTGTGCCCAACACCGATGACACACAGGCCGAAGTACTGATTCGCATCACCGATACCGGAGGCGGTATTGAAAATGTAAAACTGTTTCACAATGGAAAAAGTATTCCCCTTGACAACCAGACGCTAAAACTTCCATCGCGCAAAGGCGAAAGCACCACCTATCGCCATGTTGTTAGCCTCGTCAGTGGAACGAACACCCTCACCGCATCAGCGAGTAACAAAGATAAAATTGAGTCTGATCCGCAATCTGTTGAAGTTGTCTCTGATCGCACCGGTAAAAATAGCGTATGTTACATTTTGTCGGTGGGCATTAATCAGTATAAAAACTCAAAACTTTCCTTAAACTATGCGCGGCCTGATGCAGAATCATTTGGAAAGATCTTAGATGAAAAAGGTTCACTGTTTAAAAACATCGAACTGCATAGTTTGTACGATAAAGAAGCCAGCAAAGAAAACATCTTTAAAAAGCTGGAAGAGCTTTCAGCCAAAGTTCACCAGGAAGATGTTTTTATTTTTTATTATGCCGGGCATGGCAGTATGGTTGACAACCTATTCTTTTTCATTCCGTCAGAAAGCATTCGCTTGTATGATCTCATGTCCTTAAAAAAAGAAGCCATTGAAGCAAGTGTGCTACAGGATAAATTAAAAAACATCAAAGCATTGAAACAACTCATTGTAATGGACGCCTGCCAGTCGGGTGGATCGGTAGAACTATTAGCAACAAGAGGTGCCGCTGAAGAAAAGGCTATCGCTCAACTCTCGCGTAGTGCAGGCATTCATGTAATGGCTTCAGCCGGCAGCGAACAATTTGCTACGGAGTTTGCCGAATTAGGTCATGGCCTCTTCACTTACTTATTGATTAAAGCACTGCAGGGCGATGCGGATGGCGCACCGAAAGATGGAAAGGTTACGATCTATGAATTAAAGTCATACCTCGATGACCAGGTTCCTGAGATGACACAAAAGATGAAAGGTAAGCCACAATATCCCTACACATTTTCACGCGGTCAGGATTTTCCAATTGTGATTGAGAAAGAGCGGTGAGCTTCAATGTTACCAAATTATTAATTATTTTTTTACCTTAGCACCTGTAAACCAAATAATTATGATTGATGGAAGAAGCAAACCCGGTTAAATTTTATCTTGCCAGATATTTTTTCCTGGCGCTAAGTGCGCTTCAAGGACTGGCCTCAGCACTCATGTTACTCCAATTCGGAGACTCCCCCAAAAACAGATTTGCCGCCTTTGTACTTGTAACGCTCGCTATGATATTTTTTGCGTTGCACTTAATGATAGCCGACAAGATTAAACGCGTAGCTGTCAGTAAAAAGAAAATTGCTGTTATCAATCCTGCCAAGGTTAAAACCTATGATTGGTCGGAAGTCAAGAATCTTAAATTCATTCCCTTCTTAAACATGTACAGCCTGAAATTGAAGGGGAAAAGAAATAAAATTTATTTTCTTCCAACTGAAAATACAGCTACGATTTTTGGACTTTTTTCTTCAGCTACCGATTTGCTATCGAAGAAGGTGCGGTAGATTGTTAATCTGTTCAATCGAATTGGGGTAGTCTATCAATACTTGCAATCTTAACGTGGCGATAGATAACTTCCGCAGACTCAGATTGAAGTTGAATTTTCCCTTTGGTCAAAGGAGTCTCATTACCATTATCTGATTGCCTGGAATTTTCGAGGACCATCACTACTTGATTGTTGATCATGTGTACACTTTTATTTCCAAAACAATAAAGGTCAACTGTGTTCCATTCTCCGGATGGTTTCTCACCATCAGGAAATTTCTTACAATGTCTGCCGATTTCAGAATCCTGACTGAATGTAAGTAACGAAGCTTGAGGATCGTATTGGAAAATGGTATCGGCATTCATAGATGCCCTGATATCAAATGCCGCGCCAGCCACGCCCCAATAGTCGCCACAATCGCCTTCCTGAATTTGAAATTCCTGCGACCTTAACCAAAATCCATCACCTTTACCGTGCTCTCCAACACCATGATACAATAGTCCGCTGTCTCTTCTGTCTGAATCTTTTTCTCTCGGGTACCACTTCAATTCGCCCCATTTAAATTGCAGTTGAAGATGATAATTTTCGAATTCTTGTTTAGTTGAGATACCGCCCCAGATTTCTCCGGATATTCTCAAAGCTTTTTCCCCATCAATATCTACTATTTTAAAGACGCTCGTGTCAACGTTTAATCCCAATGGTTCGGAAACCACACTGTCGCCTGCAACATGTTTAGCGCCCAGATAGGTATCCCAATTTTCAAGATCGGAGCCATCGAATAATATTTCCCATTCCTCCGATTCAACTTTTTTGGGCGAACATGTTACCAACATAACCGCAGCCAGTAATAATCCGGTTACGTTCACTTTGTTAATCCTAATCATAATAGTCACGTTTGCCGAACTTCCTAATCATTTCTTCCAAACCGGTCCTACTCCGGCCTCCCACAACTGCTTATTAAAGGCAGGAATTTCTTTGTCTAGAATCTCGCTTGCCTTTGCTTTTAAAGCAGCCCATTGTGCATTCAACTCGTGCTGCCGATCCAATGTTGGCTTGATTACCTTAGGAATATCGCTTTCTGCGTGGTTGATCATAAAGAGATAATTTGCCGTAAACTTATTTGGAAAATTCTCCACATCGTCATACGCCTTTGACTTCCGCTGAATCATGTCTTCATCCCATTGCTTCATGCGCTGACTCAATACCTGGCCTTGCTTCTTCAATGCATTTAATTTTTCGTCAGCAGGCAAAGTGGATAAAAGTTGATCAAGTTGCTCCCGCTTCGCATACATCGTATTGATGGTTTGATGCATTCTATTTAGTTCCGTCTCCAGGCTACTCATCAGGGCATGATACTGCTGATACATTTTTGCATCGTTAGGATAAAGTGGATTTGGTAAGATTTCAAAATTAGTGGAGGCTGTTTGATTTCCTGATTTTAATGTGAGTGAGTATTTTCCAGGCGAAGCTTTATGACCCCGGAAATTGCTTTCGATATAAACATTGGGCACACCTACCATGGTAGGATAGCGCATATTCCAGACAAACCGATTAAGTCCTTTTGATTTGCTTAATGTGGGATCCGCAGGAGGCGCGCTGTCATAACTTTGATAGGTAGTATCTTTTACAGAAGTAAATGACCGAACGAGATTTCCTTGCTCATCTTTGATTTCCAACACTACTTTATCAGTGGCTTTCAATTCAGGCAACTGGTAATAAATTACCACGCCCGTAGCAGGATTAACCCCACGTTCAGGATGAGTGCCATCAAAGTCAGGCGAAGATCCATCTAACTGACTATATCCATTCACCAACATTGCATCTTCAGGTTGATAAAGTACAAGCCCCAATTCATTTTTATTTTGCCGAATCAACCCGATATCATCCAAAATCCAAAATGACCTTCCTGAAGTTGCAGCTATCAAATCACCCTGATGAATGCGCAGATCAGTTATAGGTGTGATTGGCAAATTCAATTGAAAAGAAGACCATTCTTTTCCTCCGTTCAAGGAAATGAATATCCCAAGTTCCGTTCCGGCAAAAAGTAAATCCTTTCGCTTATCGTCTTCTCTTACAACGCGGGTAAACGCGTTGTTTGGAATTCCCGAGATTATTTTTGTCCACGTTTTACCATAATCGGTAGTCTTATAAAGACCCGGGGTGTGATCATTAAATTTGTAGCGCGTAGTCGCGATATAGGCTGTTGCTTTATCATGGGGTGATACTTCAATCGCATTGATCAGGCACTCTTGCAATCCTGCCGGAGTAACATTCTGCCAGCTCACGCCATTGTCGCGGGTGATATGTACCAGACCATCATCACTGCCTGTCCAGATTACTCCTTTCTCGTGCGGAGATTCCATAACGTAACTTAGTGTTCCATAGTTTTCAGCACCTACAGCTTCATTGGTATATGGGCCACCGCCTTTACCTTGTTTTTCTTTTTCGTTGCGGGTAAGATCCGGTGAAACTTCTGTCCACGTTGTTCCCATGTCAGTAGTTTTCAACAATAGCTGAGCACCATGATAGTAAGTATTAGTCTCATGCTTTGACCAGATAATGGGAGCATTCCAATTAAAACGATACTTAATATCCTTGGCATCCATCCCCAGATATTGAATCGGTGCAGCCATGATGTTTGTTCCGGCCTTTGCTTTGGTATCCAACACTTCAATAGTGCCCTGGTAACTTCCACCTAATACAAAACGCGGATCGTCTGGATCGAAGGCAAGAAATGCGCTTTCACCCCCAGCGGATGAAGTCCAGCTTGATGTTGTAATTCCTCCACTACTAAACTCACGACTGGCTATAATAACCGATGAGTTATCCTGTTGACCTGCATAAATATTATACGGAAACTGATTGTCAACATTAATGCGATAAAATTGAGCTGTAGGCATGTTGCTTTGCAGTGACCACGTCTTGCCATAGTTTACACTGATAGAAGCTCCGCCATCATCAGCCATCACCATGTTTTTTGAATTATAGGGATTGATCCACAGGTCGTGATAATCACCATGACGGCCTGAAATATATTCCCATGTTTTACCGCCATCAATAGAACGCATAGCGGGTGCGCTCAAAACATAAACCGTGTTTTCGTTTTGCGGATCCGCAAACACCTCAATATAATACCAGGCCCTTTGAATCAGTCGATGATCATTGGTAACACGCGACCAACTTTTTCCGGCATTATTGGAGACAAACAATCCACCAAGCTCTTTGTCGGAGTCACTTTCCAATAAAAGATATACCTTATCAGAATTAGACCGACACACGGATACTGCCATCTTGCCCAACTCTTTGGGAAGACCCTCATGAATTTTCTCCCACGTCTCACCACTATCTTTAGATTTATAAAGTCCGCTGCCCTCACCGCCACTGATTACTTTCCAAGGTAAACGACCATATTCATTCATGGCGGCATAAAGCACCCGCGGATTATTCATGTCCATCGACAACTCTACGCATCCTGTTTTATCATCTACATATAATACTTTTTTCCAGGTGGTACCACCATCGATAGATTTAAATACACCCCGTTCCACCGATTTTCCATACAAAGCGCCTTGAGCAGCTACGTATACTACATTCGGATCTTTAGGATGAATGGCTATACGCGATATATGTTGCGTTAAGTCGAGGCCAATTTTTTTCCACGTCTTTCCCGCATCAGTCGATTTGTAAACCCCATCACCATGATGCGTCATCACACCGCGCACAGCATGCTCACCCATGCCCACATACACGACATTCGGATCACTTTCTGCCACCGCCACCGCGCCTACTGATCCTGTTTTGAATGCGCCATCCGAAATATTATTCCAGGTAACACCGAGGTCATCCGTTTTCCAAAGCCCGCCCCCGGTTGTGCCCATGTAGTAGGTATTGATATCGCCAATTACCCCCGTAGCTGTATTCGAACGACCACCACGAAACGGCCCGATGCTGCGCCACTTTACAGGTTTGTAATAATCGTTGAGATTGGTGGCCGTTGTTGCTGTGGCAACAGGCTGTTCTTTCCTGGTGCGCTGCGCCTGTGTTGTTGAAATCAGGAGTACAGCAAGCATGAAAAGGGAAATTCTTTTTAACATGGGGTATTATTATTATGAATGAAATATAGAAAATATTTTCTGTCACGAATTGCTCAACCAAATCAAAGAGTAGGATTCTTTTTAATCGGCTTTGGGATTGGGTGGGAGGTGGTTTCTGTAAACTTTAATAATGCCTCATTTACCCTGCCTGGCGTTGTAATTGTCGAGCATGTCCTGATAGAATTTTTTATCGGACAAGTGTGCTGCCAACTCGTAGTAAGGGCGCGCTTCTTTTGAGACTGCTATTGATGTTGTTTCAAAGATATATCCGGCCATTAACGCAGCTGCTGGAGAAGTAACATTGCTTGAATATGGAAAATCAATCTTAGCTGTATAAAAGGGTCTCATAAGAATAACAAAATCAACCAAAAATGATTCAATGCCTTTAATAGAGAGAAGAATATCAGACTCTGATTTAGTCAGATCGGCTATTTTATCTCTTGATAAAGTAAACTCGCGAGCATTTACTTCAATAGGAGAACACAGTTCATCATCATATATATTAACAAATTTGAAAATAAATCTATCAGTTTCTTCTCTTGGTAGCCACATTAATTTAAGATCTGTATCGCTATAAAAAAGTTTATTGTCAATTAAGGGCGGGTATCTTAATCCTGAATTTGGAGGACCACAATCATGACACGGCCTCGGAACTGGTCTGGTATTTCTTGCTTCGATTTCGTTTGAAATGAAAAGGTAGTGTAAGCCTATTGACCTTTGATAACTATGCCGGAAATAGGGAGCCTTGCTCCTGGCTATATATCTCTTTGTCTTTTTGCTAAGAGGTGGATCAAGAATAGTATGAATTTCCTTTAAATGAATAGTCGTATCACCATTTATCTCAATCGGAATTCCAGTTTCGTGTATTAGGACCAGATAACCACTATCGGCTACATGAATGGTCTCATCCAAAAGTTTATCTAAACTCTTTAAGGCTGTGCCGTTGCTTAACGATGCTTTTTCTGCATATAGCACTTGAAATACTGGAATAGTTTGGGCTGACACGCTTTTACACAGAAGGCAAACAAGAATCAGAAAGACAACCTTCATAGCTCGGTTTACTTTATCAACTTCTGAGGAAGAAAATCACAAATCACAATTTCATCCGAATTATTCAAATAAGCAATCGTATACTTTTTCCTAAAAGTTACACATCGGTAATTTAAAACTTGCCACGGGATATAAGAGCAAGGTCTATGGACAAATCGTTTACTCGATAATGTTTTGAAAAAGGAGTAGGCTTGATCAACAAACTTTTTGGCCGTTACTGGCATTCCTTTGGCTTCTGTAAAGAATGCAATTCTGGCAACTTCTTTTGCCGCGGGTTCAAGAATTACAACCCTTCTTTTGCCCACTTATTTATTAGTTTATACGCCAGCTTTTTGCCTTCGGTTAAACTCAGTTTTTTAGCTAATGGTGTTTTGCGGGCCGCCTTGGTTACGAGAGTTTCGTACTCCTCCTGACTTATAACCACAAACTTCTTTTTATCAATGGATACCGTATTCATAGTATAAAGATAAACTCTTACTTCAAAACCCCCAACTCTTTCCCAACCTCAGTAAACGCTTGTATCGCTTTATCCAAATGATGTTGTTCATGGGCAGCCGAAATCTGTACCCGAATGCGGGCCTTGCCTTTAGCCACTACCGGAAAGAAAAATCCGATCACATAAATTCCTTTGTCCAAAAGTCGCTCGGCAAATTTCTGAGCAAGGGGTGCTTCGTATAGCATAATCGGAACGATAGGGTGAACTCCAGGCTTGATATCAAAACCGGCTGCCGTCATTTTTTCACGAAAATATTTTGTGCTTTGCTCTAACTTATCCCGCAAGGCTGTTGTTTCTGAAAGCATGTTGAATACTTCAATAGAAGCTCCGGTAATGGAAGGCGCCAGTGTATTTGAAAATAAATACGGCCTTGATCGCTGACGCAATAATTCTATAATTTCTTTACGGCCCGATGTGAATCCACCGGAAGCACCGCCCAATGCTTTGCCTAACGTGCCCGTGATAATATCTACGCGACCCATCACTCCACAATGCTCAGGAACTCCGCGACCGGTTTTTCCAATAAATCCGGAAGAGTGACATTCGTCCGTCATTACCAACGCTTCAAATTGATCGGCCAGATCACAGATTTTGTCCAATTGTGCGATCGTGCCATCCATGGAGAATGCACCATCGGTAACAATAATGATTTGATTGGCTCCGGCTTTGTGCGCTTCTTCCAATTGCAGTTTCAAATCATCCATGTCGTTGTGCTTGTATCGATAACGCATGGCTTTGCATAAGCGAACGCCATCGATAATCGAAGCGTGATTTAATTCGTCTGATATGATGGCATCTTTTTCTCCGAGCAGTGGTTCAAATACTCCACCATTGGCATCGAAGGCAGCCGCATATAAAATGGTATCTTCTGTTCCCAGAAAGTCTGAAATCTTTTTCTCCAGTTCTTTATGGATATCCTGCGTGCCACAAATAAACCGAACCGATGACATTCCAAATCCGTGCGTATCAATAGCACGCTTGGCAGCTTCGATAACCCGCGGATGGGATGAAAGACCCAGATAATTATTCGCACAAAAATTAATTACTTCTTTACCGTCCTGTGTTTTTATATCAGCTCCTTGTGGGGTAACGATAATTCTCTCTTTTTTGAAAAGTCCGGCTTCGCGAATGGAGTCAAGTTCTTTTTGCAGCACAGGTTGAAGTCTCTTATACATGGGTTAATTCATTTTAGGTTTAGGTCTCATAACAGGTTTTGAGGCCGGTGCGGAATCTTTCTTTTGATCTGAAACAGGTTCGGTGTTTTTCAACTGATACTTTCTACGGATTGGATTGATCAGGTATAACTTTTGTGCCGTAAAACTTGCCGGACTCATCACTTCAAACAATCTGTTCCATTCATTCCAAAGCCCTGGCTCGGCAGCACGAAACGACTGATCGTCTATCTTTTTACTGATCAGATACTCCTCAAAATTCATCGCGTAAATCTACAATCGTAATTCGTAATTCGTAAATGGTAATTTTCTCTAACTTCGCCCCTGCATCCGTTTGAATACATGAAGAAAACAAAGATTTTACTCATTGGCGCAGGTGGTCAACTCGGCTCTGAACTTACCCAGGGTCTTTGGAAAATATACGGTCAGGAAAACGTTATTGCATCCGACATAAAAGATGCACAGGGCATTTTAAAAGAAGGTCCGTACGAAAAATTTGATGTCATGCAGCGCGACAAACTCTTTGAGTTGGTTCGCAAACATGAAGTCACTCAGATCTATCACCTGGCAGCGCTATTATCCGCTACCGGAGAGAAAGATCCACGGTGGGCATGGAAGCTTAACATGGATAGCTTGCTCTTTGTATTAGAAGCTGCCCATGAACTGAAACTCCATAAAGTATATTGGCCAAGTTCTATTGCTGCTTTCGGGCCTACAACGCCAAAACAAAATACTCCACAAGATACCATTATGGATCCCACCACGGTATATGGAATTACTAAACTGGCAGGTGAGCTCTGGTGCGAATATTATTTCAGACGTTATGGTGTTGACGTCCGCAGTTTACGCTATCCGGGCTTGATTGGTTATAAGACCCCACCCGGGGGCGGCACTACCGATTACGCAGTTGATATCTACTTCAAAGCAATCAAAGAACAGAAGTATGAATGCTTTTTAGCTGCTGATACTTATTTGCCGATGATGTACATGGATGATGCTGTAAAAGCCACCTTAGATTTGATGGAAGCCCCTGCTGAAAAAGTAAAAATCCGTTCGAGTTATAATATTGGCGCGATGAGTTTTTGTCCGGCCCAGGTGGCTGCCACCATAAAAAAACATATTCCCGATTTTGCCATCACGTACAAACCGGATTTTCGCCAGCCAATTGCAGACTCGTGGCCGAAATCAATTGATGACACACCCGCCCGTCAGGATTGGGGTTGGAAACATCAGTTTGGATTGGAAGAAATGACCGGGGATATCCTTACAAACCTGAAAAAGTATCCGGAGCTTCTTGGCTAAGGTTTACTCCTGCACAATGAATTTACTGATGCTCTTGTATTCCGGTGATATGACCTTAAGTAGATACATGCCCGCACTTAATTGAACTGGCAAGGTTAAAGAACTTTTGGTCAGCATCTGTTTTTCAATGGTCTTGCCCGAAAGGTCAAAAACAGAAACCTCCAACGGATACTCAGGAACAAAGTTCAATTCGAGTGTTATGTTTTCTCCATTTCTTAACGGATTAGGATAAACCGAGGTATTTCTTACTCCTGTAAAATCAACTAAAACGACCTGATAGATAATTTCCCTTCCATCAACATCTATTTCTTTCAAACGATAATAGGATTTACCAATCTTGGGTTTTTCATCATAAGCCCGTAATCAACTCTTGAAGTTGAATTTCCCTGCGCGGATACCTGTAAGAGGGTTTCATAGGTAAGTCCATCAGAAGATTTTTCAATCTGAAAATAATCAGCATTCAGTTCTGAGGCCGTTGCCCACGAGAGTTTTATTTGCGAGGTTGTCGCCATTGCTTTAAAGAATAGAAGTTCTACGGGCAGTGTGCCACTGTTACAGAAACTTCCACTACCCTGAGTACAGCCACCACCCACAGTAAAACTACCAGGAGGTCCTGTGAGGTTTGCATTAGATCCTACAGAAATATCGCCATCTACATTTACAGATCCTCCTCCCGAAATTGATACAGTTGCATTATTACCAGCTATAAAATCACCATCAACGTCAACTGATCCTGTTACAGAAATAGAGGCTCCATTAACCATTTCTATGTTACCCTTTACAATCAACGTTCCTGTAACGTTTAATGATAGATTATTAATGACAATTAAATTGCCCCATATAATCAAGGTTCCTGTGACGGTCAGCGAGGCCCCATTTCCAGCGGTCAGGTTTTTAGGAGTACCTGAGGCGCCAACATTCAGGATTCCCGTAGTATTTATGGTAAGTCCACCGCTATTTCCAAAAGACAAATTACCTATCGTATAATTAAAACCGTTGTTTATTAGAGCTGCGCGGTTATTATTTATGGTCACATCCTCGGAAATGTCGTCTCCAATGTTACTACCGGACCAATTGCCAGCAGTATTCCAACTTCCGGTTGTCGTAAACGTAGCTTGTGAGAACACGGCATAAGTACTGCAAAAGACGATTAAACAAGTGAAAACGAGCGATTTCATGTTTCTATATACCGAAAACCACAATTGTAGTAACTCGGCCTAAAGATAAGACTATTCCTCTATTCATAATTCTTTTTCAATTGGCTGATGCATTAGTAATTTGCTGATTGATAGAATAAATAATTCATGAAACTCCTGAATATCACTGCGAATGCTATTTGTAGCATTATTATTAACCGTCCCCAGGCTTTAAATGCACTCAATCAGGAAACTCTGGAAGAATTACATTCGGCCATTGGCGATTGTTACCAACGTGAAGATGTAAAAGGAATTATCATTACCGGAGAGGGTGATAAAGCCTTTGTAGCCGGTGCAGATATAAAAGAAATAGCTGCTATCCCAACCGAAAAAGCTTTTGAATTTTCTAAAAAAGGTCAGGACTTGTTCAAAATGATTGAAGATTGCTCCAAACCAGTGATCGCAATCGTTAATGGATTTGCGCTTGGGGGTGGATGTGAACTTGCAATGGCCTGCCACATGCGTATAGCCACCGAGAATGCCAGATTCGGATTGCCGGAAGTAAGTCTCGGAATCATTCCTGGCTATGGCGGCACCCAACGATTGGCACAATTAGTAGGTCGGGGTAAGGCATTGGAACTATCCATGACGGGCGATATGATTTCGGCCCTCGAAGCAAGAGAGATTGGATTAGTGAATCACGTAGTAACAACCAAAGAGGAAGCAATCGCTTTAGCTGAAAAAATCATGAGCAAAATTTTTTCTAAAGGGCCTCTAGCTATTGCCGCATTAATCAAAAGCGTGAACTCTGGCTACAACCAGGAGAAAGAAGGCTACCTTGAAGAAGCAAAAAACTTTGTCGCACTCACCGCTAGTCAAGATTTTAAGGAAGGCACAAACGCCTTTCTTGAAAAAAGAAAACCAAACTTTACAGGCAAATAGTGAGCAAGATCAAACGACTGGCTGGTGAAACAGTTCTTTACGGACTGGGAAGCATTTTTCCCCGGATGCTTAACTTCTTGCTATTACCACTACACACCATTAATATGTTCAGCGAAGCTGAGTATGGTGAGATCACTAAGCTTTATGCGTTCGTAGGTGTGATTAACATTGTCTACATGTTTGGCATGGAGACGGCCTATTTCCGGTTTGCTACCAAGCCCGGTGCAGATGCTAAAAGAATTTTTAACCTCGCACAAACTAGTGTGATGATCATAAGCGGAGCAATAACATTTCTACTCATTGTATTCGCCACACCCATTACCGCATCCCTGCAAATTTCAAACTCACAGTTTGTAACGTGGCTTGCACTTACCATGCTGGTGGATGCCATCGTAGCGATTCCATTTGCCAGGTTACGTTTAGAAAAAAAGCCAATAGTGTTTGCCACCGCTAAAATTTTAAACGTACTGGTGTTAGTGGGGCTCAATTATTATTTTCTGAAAATCAGTTTTGATCCTGAAGTGGGTGTTGGCTATGTGTTTCTGGCCAACTTGCTTGCCAATGCTTGCTTCCTGTTATTTTTCGTTAGGACACTTCTGTCATGGCGGCCTACCTGGGATAAGTCCTTGTCGCCACACATGTTTCAATATGCCTATCCGGTAATGATTACGGGTGTGGCGGGCATGATTAACGAAATGTTTTCGCGCACCATGCTGGATTGGCGATTGCCTGAAAACTTTTATGACGGCATTACCAGTAAAGAAGCTGGCGGAATTTTTGGAGTCAGTTATAAATTTGCAGTGTTTATGAATTTAGGTATTCAGGCATTTAGGTATGCTGCGGAACCGTTTTTTTTCTCAAATGCACAAGACAAAAACTCGCCACCGCTCTTCGCCAAGGTTAACCATTATTTCATTATCACCTGCTGTGTGGTATTGCTGGGCATTGGTGTCAATCTCGACCTTATTAAATTTTTTACGAGTGAGGATTTCTGGCTAGGCATGTCAATCGTGCCTGTATTGCTACTCGCCTATTTGTTTTTGGGCATTTATTATAATATAAGCATCTGGTTTAAGCTAACCGATAAAACCTATTACGGAACAGTTATTACTGTGATTGGAGCTGTTATTACCATTGCTGGTAATTACATCTTAATTCCGATGTACGGATTGATGGGTAGCGCGATAGCTGCTTTACTTTGCTATGCAAGTATGGCCATTATATGTTATTGGCTTGGACAACGAAATTATCCCATCCCTTATTCGGTGGGCCGGGATGTTGGTTATATCATACTTACTTGCTCAATTTTAAGTATCGTCAATAAGATTGTGATTGATAATCAATGGCTATCGTTTGGCTTTCATGTGTTCGTGATCGTTGTCTTCCTCGGATTTATATATCTGGTAGAAAGAAAAAATTTTGGCAAGCCTATCGGGTAAAGAATTTGTAGCTTTACTCGAGACAAAAATTATCAAATGAACATTATCATACCCATGGCCGGCTTGGGCAAACGCCTACGACCACATACATTAACTACCGCCAAACCTCTATTACCTATCGCGGGCAAGCCGATCGTACATCGTTTGGTGGAAGACATTGCTCATGTATGCCCGGAGAAAATAAATAACATCGGCTTTATCGTTCATCCCGGGTTTGGGAAAGCCGTGGAAGATGATTTGAAGGCCGTAGCCAAAGCTGTAGGTGCGGAAGGTAAAATTTATTACCAGGAACAAGCCATGGGAATTTCTCATGCGCTGCTTTTCGCCAAAGAATTATTTCAAGGGAAAGTAATTGTTGCCTTTGCCGATACATTGTTTCGTGCCGATTTTAAGTTGGACACCAATCGGGATGGCACTATTTGGGTGCAGAAGGTAGACAACCCGGCACAGTTTGGTGTAGTTAAACTTAATGAGAAGGGTGAAATCATTGGCTTGGTTGAAAAGCCAACCACATTTGTCTCAGATCTGGCAATCATTGGTATTTATTTTTTCAAACAAGGAGAAAAGCTGAGTGAAGAAATGCAGTATCTGATTGATAACGATATCAAAGAAAAGGGAGAGTATCAATTTACTACCGCTCTTGAGCATCTGCGACAAAAAGGAGCTTTGTTTGTGCCTGGTCAGGTAAAAGAATGGCTTGATTGTGGAAACAAGGAGAATATGCTACAAACCAATCAACGTTATCTTGAATTCATAAAAGATCAAAAGTTAGTTTCCGATAAAGCGAACGTGATCAACAGCGTGATTATATCTCCCGTTTTTATAGACGAACACGTTACCATAGAAAACTCAGTGATCGGGCCACATGTTTCAGTGGGGGCAGGTACCACTATTACCAACAGCCGGATCAGCAATACAATTATACAGAAGAATTGTACCCTGAAGGCAGCTTTACTAAAAGAGTGCCTTTTGGGAAATTTCGTTAATTTTGAAGGAAAATCTGCCAATCTTGACTTGGGAGATTACAGTACGATTTGATCCTTCAGGCCGTTGACAAAGAGAAACCTCCATCTATACATTATTCTGGCCACTATTCAATTCTTGGTGGCAGTTACTCCAGCCTATTCACAGAAGCGGAAAAGTCTTCCTGAATCGACAGCCACAGATGCCCGTTTACGGGAAGCTGAATTTTTTTTTACAGAAGCGGAGAAATATTTTATTCTGGAGGACTATGCCAAGGCATTACTTTATTTTCAACGAGTAGCAGATTTAAATCCAACTAATGCCACCGTTCATTATAAAATGGCAGAAGTTCTGGCAAAAGGTATAAAGGAAGAAGACCTTCAAAAAGCCGAACAAAGTATAGCGCTGGCCCTGAAGTATGAAAAGAAGAATAAGTACTTCTACCTGCTTGCATCTAACATTTATGCCGGTCTGGGTCAATTTGAAAAAGCAACAGAGGCTTTGGAGACCATGATGAAAGAAGTGAAGGGCACAGATGATTATTTATTTGAATTGGCTGCCTTATATCTATACGATAAGAAAGAAGGCGAAGCCCTTAAGGTATATAATCGTGCGGAAGAAATTATGGGGATAAATGAGGTTTCCTCCCTACAAAAGCAACGCATTTATTTCGAGAAGGGAAAAGTGGCGGAAGCCATCGCTGAAGGAGAAAAATTGCTTAACGCTTTTCCGGAAGAAGAGCGCTATGTATTAGGCTTTGCCGAAATTCTTTCACAGAATGGTCAGCGTACCAAAGCAATTCAGTATGTTGAAAATTTTATCAAAGACCACCCGGAATCTGGAAATTCAAAAATGATGCTAGCCGGATTCTATAAAGACGATGGCCAGGAACAGAAATCCAGAAATTATGTGCTTGAAGTTTTTGATGATCCGCAAGTAGACATTAACAGCAAAGTGCTGATGATGGGAACTTATAACAATACGCTTTCGCAAAACAAGAGTAAAAAAATTAACGATCCCGAATTAGAATCTTTTGTTCTTACGCTCTTTGAAAAACTGGAATCAAATTATGCTCTCGATCCCGAGGTGCATTTAGTAGGTGGTGACTTGTTCATGACTTTAGAGAAAGACGATCTCGCTAAGAGTGAATACCTGAAAGCCGTTCGTAACGGATCGGCAAGTTTTGAAGCCTGGCAAAATTTACTTTACCTCGAAACTCAAACCAATGAGATAGACAGTCTCATCGTGCACTCCGAAGAAGCCCTTGAATTGTTTCCGAATCAAGCTATGGTACATTACTTCAATGGATACGCGCTCTTACGCAAGAAACTCTACCGCGAAGCGTCCTATTCACTCGAGCAGGCTAAAAGGCTTTCTGCCTCTAGCCCTGCATTTGTAAGTGAACTTAATGCCATGCTGGGCGATTGTTATAACGGAGCCAAAGAGTATGCAAAGTCAGATCAGGCGTATGACCAGGCGCTGTTGTTTAACCCCGAGAATGACATTGTCTTGAATAACTACAGTTATTACCTATCGCTGCGCAAGGAAAATCTGGAGAAGGCTGAAAAGATGTCCTCTCAACTCGTTAAGAGTTTTCCTGATAATGCATCATACCTTGACACACACGCATGGGTTCTGTATGCTCGCCAAAAGTATAAAGAGGCGAAAAGAGTTATTGAAAAAGTGATTCAAGGTGGACAAGCTACTGCAACGCACTTTGAACACTATGGTGATATTTTATTTCAATTGGGCGATATTGATAATGCTGTTATACAGTGGCAGAAGGCAAAGCAAAAAGAGGGTGGAAATGCCAGTTTGGATAAAAAGATAAGCAACCGAAAACTTAACTAACTTAAATCAGTGGATATAATCTTGTCTAAAGGCTTCAGCAAAAAAAACTTACTTCCTCTGTTCCTGATTGGTCTCTTGCTGATGCAATCCTGTCATCGCAAAGCAATACCCACCCTGCCCGACAAACCAAAGTCGTTAGAAATCGAAGAGATTGATTTTGGTTATTTGCACGGTAAAGCCCGGATGATCTTTCAGGATGAAAAAAAAGAAAGAGACATTAAGGCTAATATCCGCATTCGCAAGGATAGCGTGATCTGGATGACCTTCTCAAAGAGCAGCATTCAGGGTGGAAAGGCGTTGATCAACAAAGACTCAATAACTATTGTGAGTACAGTGGATAAGGAATATTATGTATTCGATTATGTTGAATTGTCCAAACGGTTCAATTTTAAGATTGATTATGCGGTTTTGGAAGCCGCTATGCTTGGCAATCCTATTCGTTCAAAAGAATCTACCGATGAAATTGGCCGTGAAGGAGAGTTTGACAAACTTGTACAAAAAGAAGGATCTGTAACTATCAAGAGCCTGATTAATCCAATTATCAGAAAAATTGAACAAGTAGAGTTAATTGAATCAGCTACCAACAACACATTAAAACTACAATATGCCAACTTTCAACCGTTGGGCGAGAAATCGTACCCCTACAACGGTATTGTCAGCATCTTCTATAAAACTGCTGCCGGCATTATCAACAACACAATTACATTTGAATATACCAAAGTAGAGATAGGTGATAAGGAATTGAAATTCCCTTTCAATATTCCGAAACGATATGACCGCAGGTAAAGTTTTTTGTTTCAGTCTCCTTATTACCCTGATATTTTCCTTTGCAGCTTATGGGCAAAAATCCAAGACGCAGCTTCAAAAGGAAAAACAACAGAATCTGGAGAAAATAAAAGAGACAGAAAAGATTCTTACAGAAACAGGCGAACAAAAGAAAAATTCAATTGGCGAGTTAGTGGCCCTTAATCAACGAATTCTACAGCAAGAATCGTTGATAAAATCTATTCAAGGCGAAGTCTCCTTGCTGGACTATGATATAAGCGAGAACAACCAGATTATTGATGCCCTGGAGCGCGATGTAAAGAAGCTGAAGGAAGAGTATTCGTCCATGTTAGTGGCCGCACAAAAAGCCAGTGGTAAAGTAGACAAACTTACCTTTTTGTTTTCTGCACGCTCCTTTGATCAACTGATGATGCGCTTAAAATATATGGAACAATATGGAAAAGCTCGCCAGGATCAAACCGTTGCCATTGAAAAAGTGCAACAAATATTATTAGAGCAAGTTCGCATCACCGAATTGAAACGAAGTGAAAAAAATAAATTATTGAATGACGAACTCAAAGAAAACAAACAACTCACGAATCTAAAACAAAAACAACGCAGCCTGGTGCAGTCGTTGGAAAAACAAGAAAAGCAACTCCGTAAAGATTTGGAAGCAACCCGAAAGTCGGTTGCCGAACTGGATAATATGATTGCTAAAATCATTAAGGAAGAACTGGAACGAGCCGCACGCGAAGCCCGTGAACGTGAACGTGAGAACAAAAAAAATAATCGTACCGTGGCGGATGCAGCAGTTGCCTTATCGGCATCCTTTGAAGATAATAAAGACAAATTTCCATGGCCTGTATCAGGTTTTGTTTCGCAGAAGTTCGGACGTCAGAATCACCCTGTACTGAAAGGCATTGTGATTCAAAATGATGGAGTCAACATTCAGACTAAACAGGGTGAAGATGTGCATTCGATTTTTAATGGTGAAGTTAGTCGCGTGGCTTTCACTCCGGGTATTGGAAACACGGTAATTATCAAACATGGCGACTATTTTACAGTATATACAGGGCTGAAAGACATTGTTGTAAAGCAAGGACAACAAGTGGCAACCAATCAGGCGATTGGTAAGGTATTATCCAATGGTGAAGGAATCTCGGAACTTAGGTTTCAAATCCGCAAGAATTTTGACGCTCTTGATCCACAGGAGTGGTTAAGAAACTAGGCTGAACGGTAAAATCCTCATAATCGGTCAAATTTCACTTTAAACTGGCCTTTTCTCATTATTCATTTAATCTTAATTCCCTATCTTTACAATCTTAAATTTTCACTATGAGCGCAATTCTTTTGTTTGGGATGCCCGGCATGGGCGAGTGGGTGATCATCGGTTTATTCGTTCTCATCTTTTTTGGTGCAAAAAAGATTCCTGAATTTGCTAAAGGCCTTGGTAAAGGTATTCGCGAATTCAAGGATGCTGTAAAAGATGTGAAGAAAGAAGTAGATGAAGCGGGAAAAGAAGTTCCGAAGATTGACGAGAAGTAAGCATTGAGTGCGTTTTCGAACCTACTAGACTTACAGCGCGATCTTTCCAACGGCACTCTTACCTGTGTAGACAGGGTTAACCAGTACCTCACTAACATCGATAAAAAAAAGCACCTCAATGTTTATTTGAGTGTGTATGGTCAGGAAGCGCTCGATCGCGCCAGCCAGGTCGACAAAAAAATTAAAACTAAGACAGCGGGTAAACTTGCCGGACTTGTTATTGGCCTTAAAGATGTTCTGTCTTTTAAGGATCATCCTTTACAAGCCAGCAGCAAAATCCTGGATAATTTCTCAGCGCAGTTTAATGCCACCGCGGTACAACGATTATTAGACGAAGACGCGATCATTATCGGGCGACAAAACTGCGATGAGTTCGCCATGGGATCATCCAATGAAAACTCCGCTTTTGGTCCGGTATTAAACGACCTCGATAACACTCGCGTTCCGGGTGGATCCTCAGGCGGTTCGGCAGTTGCCGTAATGGCTGACCTGTGTGATATTTCTTTAGGCTCAGATACGGGTGGCTCAGTCCGCCAGCCTGCTGCATTTTGTGGAGTGCTTGGAATAAAACCAACCTATTCCCGGATTTCAAGACATGGACTTATTGCCTACGGATCTTCTTTTGATTGTATTGGCATCTTTGGTAAAAATCTGCATGACATCGCGATGGTCTTGGAAGTAATTGCAGGCTCCGATGAGTTTGATAGCACCGTGTCGCGAAAACCTGTTCCAGAATATTCAAAAGAACTTTCAACAAATAAAAAATATCGAGTTGCCTGCTTAAAGGATACGCTCGAATCGGAAGCGTTGCAACCCGAAATTAAAAACCTGATGTTGGAAAAAATCAAACAACTAAAGGATTCCGGACATGTTGTAGAGGCTATTGATTTCCCTTTGAGTGAATATGTTTTACCAACCTATTATATTCTTGCAACTGCCGAAGCAAGTTCAAATTTATCGCGCTATGATGGTGTTCGGTATGGGCATCGAAGCAATCATGTTACTGACTTACACTCACTTTATAAAAAAACCCGATCTGAAGGTTTTGGAAAAGAAGTAGAGCGAAGAATTATGTTGGGTACCTTTGTGCTAAGCGCCAGTTATTACGATGCTTATTATACCAAAGCACAAAAAGTAAGACGGCTCATTCGCGAAAAAACGAAAGAAATTTTTACGCAATACGATTTTATCCTAGCACCCACTACACCCACCACGGCTTTTAAGTTGGGTGAGCACACGAATAATCCTCTTGAGATGTACTTGGCGGATTTATTTTCCGTTCAGGCTAATGTAGCGGGTGTGCCTGCCATTTCAGTGCCTTGCGGAAAAGATAAGAATGGAATGCCTATTGGTTTGCAGCTAACGGCCGATGATTTTGAAGAATCCAAACTCTTTCAGTTCTCCCAAGTAATGCTGAACTTAGCATGATTTTACGCCCCGATGGGGCTAAACAGAAAATAAATGAAGATTGGTGTTGTTGTGCTGTTTTTTGTTTTTGCCTCGCAGTTTGCTCTGGCCCAGGAACCGCTCCCCCCTGCTCCCGTTCCTGATACGCTCTCGTTGCCAGAACCCACTGGTGAGCTGATTCCCATCGATTCGGTAGCCACAGAGCTTATTATTCTTCCCGCTAATCTGGAATACATTCCTGCCGATGATACCCCTGAGTTGCTGGCCGATCGTTTGAGTTGTATTCAAAAACAAATTCCGTTAACGTACAATACAACCGTACATGGTTTCATCAATTTTTTTACTGTTCGTAACCGCGACTACACACGCATGGTGCAGCGGAGACAAGACTTATACTTTCCCTTGTTTGAAAAATACTTAGCGCAATACAATTTGCCGGATGAACTTAAGTATTTGTCCATTATTGAATCGGGTTTAAATCCCAGGGCTGTATCAAGAGCACGTGCTGTGGGGCTCTGGCAATTTATGTCGGGTACCGGAAAATATTTTGGATTGCAAACCGATTGGTATGTTGATGATCGTATGGATCCTGACAAATCAACGGACGCAGCCTGTCGTTATTTGTCACAACTCTACAGAATTTTTGGTGATTGGGAATTAGCGCTTGCTGCTTACAACTCAGGGCCGGGCACCGTTCGAAAAGCAGTTCGCAGATCAGGGTATAAAAAATCTTTTTGGGAAGTATACCCACATCTACCAAGGGAAACAAGGGCTTATGTACCTCAGTTCATCGCAATCATCTATGCGCTAAACTATGCCGAACAACATAATCTGGTAGAAACAGCACGCGAAGAACTTCCGCTATCGGATACACTCGCCATAAAGAAATTTGTTCACCTCGAAACGTTGGCTAAGCTAACCAATACATGTCTCGAAGATCTACAAAAACTCAATCCTTCAGTATTGCGCAATGCACTGCCTGAAAATGGACGGAAGAAGTTTATTCGAATTCCGGTCCACTCTAAATTAATCCTTGATTCTAATCGCATTGCTATTTTGGATTCAGCTTCACGTGTAGGAAGAAAAGAAATTGAAATGGTAGCCAAAACCTCATCGGGCGACACCTACGGTCGCGAAATGACTACCTACAAAGTAGTTTCCGGAGATGTGTTAGGGAAAATTGCCGAACGGCACAGTGTTGGCGTACAGGATTTAAGAACCTGGAACAATCTTAGAAACAATACTATTCACCCCGGTCAACGACTTGTTGTGTGGGTCAAACCTGGCAAAGTACCAGTAACAGCAAAGAATACAATTACACCTGAGTCAATTCAATTATCCCCGGATACCAAAACCTATATTGTTCAACCCGGTGATACCTTGTGGGATATCTCCAAAAAACTTCCCGGCATGACCATAGAAAAAATCAAAAGCCTTAATAATCTGAAAAGCAATACCTTGCAGCCAGGCCAAAAGTTAATTGTTGGATAATTCCATCTGTTTCCGTGACCATTTCAAACCAATAGAATTATAGTATCATCTATCATATCGCTTACATGAAATACATTTCCTTTCTGGTTCTTACCGCTTTTTTTATTCTTGCAGCGTGTTCAGATAAAAATGGAGAAAATTTACCACCGGCATCTGGAAGAACCGGTGACGTTTTCCTCATCATGGATTCTGCTCAGTGGAAAGGTCCCTTGGGTGCCGTATTGGATTCATTATTCAATGCAGAAATGGAAGGGTTGCCAAGAAAGGAGTCCATTTTTCATATGCGATGGATTGATCCCCGCAAACTAAACTTTGTGCTGAAGCAAAGACGAAACTTGATTTTTGCCGTTACGCTCGACCAAAAAACAAGCGGTGCCAATCAGATCAAAAGGACTTTCACGCCTGAATCGTTGGAGAAAATAAAAACCGAGCCCAACCTCTTCAGTCAAAATTCACGAAACGTATACGCAAAAAATCAGGAAGTACTTTTTCTTTTTGGAAAAACTGAACCTGAACTCATTCAAAATCTGCGCGAACATGGAGGTAAATTTGTTGAATATTTTAATCTGCGCGAACGCGAACGCCAGACCACATCGCTTTATAAAGCAGGTCAGCTTAAAGGTATTCCACAGATTTTGCGTAAAGATTTTAATGCAGAAATAAGAGTCCCCTTCGGATACCAGCTGGTAATGAATGAAAAAGATTTTCTGTGGGTACGACAAATTAATCCGCAGGATGACAAAGATATTTTTATAGCAAGAAAACCTTATACCTCGCCCGAACAATTTAAGCGAGATAGTTTAATTGCCTTTCGCGATCAGATTTGCAGAAAAAATATTTTTGAAGATCCTGAACGGCTGGATACCTACCTGCTTACAGAAACATCCATTCCGTTTAATCCGGTAATCACCCGCGAAATTAATTTCAACAAAAAATTTGCTGTGGAAATGCGTGGGCTATGGCGAACCAATAACCTCACGATGGGCGGGCCCTTTATTTCCTTTGCCTTTGTGGATGAAGCACAAAACATGTTTTATTACATTGAGGGTTTTACCTTCAGTCCGGGCAAAGACCAACGTGAAATTATCCGCGAATTAGAAACCATTCTTTACACCTTCAAAGTCAGCAGCGAACTACCGCCACCGGCAAATTAAATCCTGCCTCAAACCATTCTTACCAATGAATTATTGGACTCAATAATTTATACTCCGATTGCGTAAATCGTCTTAGATAGGTTGTAAATTGCTTTTCCTAAGTTTTAAACTACGTTTTATGTCGATCAAGATCCGTAAGCAGGACGCACTTAATTATCACACCCAAGGACAACCTGGTAAAATTGAAGTAGTGCCCACCAAAATGTTAAGCACGCAACTGGATTTAGCGCTTGCCTATTCGCCCGGTGTAGCTGAGCCCTGTAAAGAAATTGCTGCTAACAAAGATGATGTGTATAAGTACACAAGCAAAGGAAACCTGGTGGCTGTTATTTCTAACGGAACAGCTGTATTAGGTCTTGGGAATATCGGCCCCGAAGCGTCAAAACCTGTGATGGAAGGAAAAGCAGTTTTGTTCAAGAAGTATGCAGGCATTGATAGTTTTGATATTGAAATAGACGAAGAAGATCCGGATGCCTTTATCAAAATTGTAAAATCACTGGAGCCCACCTTTGGTGGTATAAATCTCGAAGACATCAAAGCGCCAGAGTGTTTTAAAATTGAAACCGAGCTGCGCGAAAAAATGAATATCCCGATCATGCATGACGACCAGCATGGCACGGCTATTATTTCAAGTGCCGCTTTACTAAATGCACTGGAAGTTGTTGGGAAAAAAATAAGTGACATTGTGTTGGTGGTAAATGGTGCCGGTGCTGCCGCTGTATCGTGTACTAAACTTTATTTCGCACTCGGGTTGAAGAAGGAAAACCTGATTATGTGCGATAGCAAAGGCGTGATTCATAAAAATCGCGAAGGGTTGGATGGCAGCAAAAAGGAATTTGCTACGGATAGAAAAATTTCCACGCTGCAAGAAGCCATAAAAGGTGCCGATGTTTTTGTTGGACTTTCCATCGCAGACATTCTTAGCCCCGAAGACATACTGGCCATGGCTAAAGATCCGATTGTGTTTGCACTGGCGAATCCAAATCCGGAAATCGATTATACGCTGGCAAAAAAGACAAGACCCGATTTAATTATGGGAACCGGCCGATCGGATTATCCAAATCAGATTAACAATGTACTTGGCTTTCCTTATATCTTCCGCGGAGCACTGGATGTGCGTGCAACAGAAATAAATGAAGCTATGAAATTAGCGGCCGTACGCGCCTTGGCCGAACTGGCAAAAGAACCCGTACCCGATATTGTATTTCAAGCCTATGGAATTGATCGAATACAGTTTGGAAGAGAGTATCTGATTCCAAAACCACTTGACCCGCGGTTGATAACTACCGTATCACCAGCCGTTGCCAAAGCAGCCATGGATTCGGGTATTGCAAAAAATCCGATTACCGATTGGGGTGCCTATCATCAGCAACTATTAAAACGAGTTGGCATCGACCAGAAACTTACTTCGCGCATCATTGACCTCGCTAAAAAGAAACCCAAGACAATTGTATTTGCCGAAGCGGACCATCCTAAAATATTAAAAGCCGCTCAGATTCTACAGGACGAAAAAATTGCGCACCCAATCTTGTTGGGAAGCAGAACTGAAATTGAACTGTTGATCAAAGAGCATGGTCTTGACCTCAGTGAATGTAAAATTGTAGATCCGCGGGAAGAAAAAGAACGAACAGAAAAATTCGCGACTGCTTATCACAAAAAACGTCAGCGCAAAGGCATCACCATGAAAGATGCTGATCGACAGATGCGCGACCGTAATGCATTTGGTGCCATGATGGTTGAATTTGGCGAAGCGGATGCGCTTGTATCGGGCCTTACTAAAGATTATCCTAAAACTATTTTGCCCTCGTTACAAATCATTGGCATGGCGGAAGGGGTAAGTCGCGTAGCGGGTATGTATATCATCATGAATAAGAAGGGAACATTCTTCTTTGCGGATTGCACCGTAAATGTAGATCCGGATGCCAATGAACTGGTTGAAATTATTGGATTGGCTGCACGGGGGGTTAAGTTTTTTGACTTCGAACCACGCGTGGCGATGCTCTCCTATTCTAACTTCGGATCAAGTAAAGGTGAGATACCTGACAAAACCCGAGAAGCAGTTAGGCTGGCTAAAAAGAAATTCCCCGATTTAGTTTTGGACGGTGACATTCAAGCTAACGTTGCCTTTGACACCGAGTTACAGCAAGAAATTTATCCGTTTAGTGCCCTCGCAAAAGAAGGTGCCAATACTTTGATTTTTCCCAACCTGGCTGCAGGTAACATAGCCTATAAATTACTGATGGAAATTGGCGGTGCTGAAGCGATAGGGCCAATTTTATTAGGAATGAAAAAGCCGGTTCACATTCTTCAATTAGGTAGTTCTATTCGCGACATCGTCAACATGGCTGCCATTGCAGTTGTGGATGCTCAGATTCATGAAAAGAATGATCATTTGTAAAGTTTCCAACCGTAGTAAGGTTGGAAACTTTACAACTCTAAATCAACACCGCTCTATATTTCTGTGGTGCATTCAGAATATGAGAAATTCCTTTGCTGACTGATAAAAGTGATTGCGGATCAATATGCACGGGCAACTGAAATATTTTAGTAAGTCTTTCCCGAATCCCTTTAAGTTGGGCATTGCCACCCGTTACATGAATTCCGGAACGATAAATATCGGAAGCCAACTCAGGTGGACAAATTTCTAATGACTGCCGGATACATTCCTCAATTTGTTTAAAAGGTCTTTCCAAGACAGTTGTTAACTCAAGTTGATTTATCGCACGACTTGTAGGAATCCCTTCCATCAGATCTTTACCTTTCACCTGCACAACTTCCTTCTTATCTGCCACTGGAGCATAAATACATCCAATACGCTTCTTAACGTTCTCTGCTGTTTTCAGGCCAACGGATAAATTATACTCTCTCCTGAAATAATCCTGAATTTCTTCATCCAACGTATCGCCTGCTACCCGAATGGATTGAAAGGCTGCAATACCCGACAGTGAGATCACCACTACTTCGGTAATTCCACCCCCGATATCAACAATCAATTTTCCTTCTGGCTCTTGAATATCCAAACCAAGACCCAGGGCAGCAGCTAAAGGTTCATGCACTAGAAAAGTATTTCGAGCTGAAAACTGATCTAATGCATCACGCAGCGCACGCTTCTCTACTGGCGTTGTATCGAAAGGAACTCCAGATAACAGATAATTAAACCCAGCCGGAAAAAATGTGGGTTTCTGTACTTTTCGAACCAGTTCTTTCAGCATTCGTTTGGTCGACTCACCATCAGAAATTACTCCACCTTTGAGGGGTTTTATCGGCTTCAAATTTGAATGCGTCTTCTCGAGCATGTCATACGCCAAGTCTCCCACCGCCTCGATCTTATTATTCAGTTCATTCACCACCATATAGGAAGGCTGAGAAAGCAATAGGCAAGACTGATCTGTCAGTAATGTATTGTTATTACCCAGATCAATCGCAAGGTTTTTAGTTGAGGACAGATTAAACATAAAGCAAAGATAAATTGATGTTATCAAAGTAAACACCTAATACGAAAGTAAATAAACCAGTCGCAGGCCGATGCCTGCCTACCCTTGTTTAGGTGCCTAAATCCTTGTAAACTGCAATTTATTTTTTAAGCTAAACATGATTGCGTACCTAAAAGGAAAGCTCGTCTATAAAGAGCCTACTTTCGTCCACCTGGAAGTGAATGGAGTAGGCTACCATGTAAGCATTTCCCTCAATACATTTTCGGAAATCAAAGACCGTGAAGATTTAACGCTGTCGACCTATCTGCACGTGCGCGAAGACGCCCATATTTTGTACGGTTTTGCCAGCGCAGCCGAAAAACAAATGTTTCAGCACTTGATTTCTGTTAATGGCGTGGGGCCTAACACGGCCCTTGTAGTTTTATCGTATCTACCCCCTAATGAACTGCGGGAGGCAATCGTGCGCGAGGATGCCTCGGCATTGCAAGCGGTAAAAGGAATAGGCGGTAAAACGGCCTTGCGGTTGATACTCGAATTGAAGGACAAACTAAGGAAAGACCCTATGGATGATGGTTCTGGAAAACCTGGTTTGGTACACAATACGATGCGGCACGAGGCGTTAACTGCCTTGATGACGCTGGGCATCACCAAATTGGCTGCCGAAAAAAGCGTTGACACCGTCCTGAAGAAGTCAGGAAATACCATTAGTTTAGAAGAGCTCGTAAAGCAAGCACTAAAAAACGCCTGAACCACGATTGATAGTTACAACCCGAAAGATTCGGTTCGTTATCGGATTGGCCTATTGCCTCACAGCAGGCTGGTCTGCTCCCCTGGCATTTGGCCAACAGCGGGATACTACGCGCATGGATACGGTTCGTTCAAGGGTTATCAACCCTTATCGCCCTTCCTTCCGGCTTCGGGATCGTTACGGGGATCCGTTCTCTAACTACAGCACCTTCTCACCCTTGTTTCTAAAGGATCCGAAAAGCTTAGGAACCGAGTTGGAAATTGATACCGGACGTAACTATAACATCTACGAGAAAATCGGAACGCTCAATTACCGGGCACCTTCATCCATGACGTTTGAAGAATTTAACCGACAGCAAGACCAGATAATAAAGCGTGGCTATTGGCAATCGCGCAGCAAAGCGCTCGATGGCGAAAGTGCCGTCAGCAGCCGAAACCTGATCCCAAAAATCTATGTAAGCCCTACGCTCGATCGCATCTTTGGGGGTAGCTATGTGGAGTTGATACCTCGTGGCTTTGTTAACCTCGACTTTGGAGTTCAATACCAAAAAATTGAAAACCCCTCCATACCCATCCGCCAGCAACGCAACGGGGGTTTTGAATTCGATCAACAAATAAATCTGAGTGTAGTGGGCAAGGTGGGTGAAAAACTTTCCATCACCACCAACTTCGATAATAACAATTCCTTCGACTTTCAAAACAACATGAAGGTAGAATACACAGGCTTCAAAGAAGACATTCTGAAGAAGCTGGAAATTGGTAATGTCAGCTTGCCGCTCAACAATAGTTTGATTACGGGATCGCAAAATTTATTTGGCGTTAAAGCGCAGATGCAATTTGGAAAACTGTTTGTTACCACACTGGCAACCACCCAACGTGGTAAACAATCCTCTATTAAAGTACAAGGTAGCACCAATGGAGCCGCACAAGGTCGGCCCTTCGAAATTGTAGCTTCCAACTACGATGAAAACCGACACTTCTTTTTGGGGCAATTCTTCCGCGACAACTTTGAAGAGTGGTTGGGAACTTTGCCCCAGATTACATCCGGTGTAAACATCACACGTGTAGAAGTTTACTTACTGAATCGTCAAAACGATACGCAAACACTGCGCAACGTGGTAGGCTTTATGGATATGGGCGAGTCGAACAAGATTTACCGGAATGACATTCTTACCCCAACGTCTGCATCTAATTATCCAACTGCTAATAATGCCAATGATTTGTTTACAAAATTAGGCGGCATCTCCGCAAGTTCCGATGGTATAAACCAGGCCCTGGAAGGATTGGGATTTGTAAATGGAACAGACTTTGAAAAAATAACCAGCTCAAGAAAATTAGCACCCAGCGAATATGTCTTTAATAAAGAACTTGGCTACATCTCACTGCAACGCAAATTACAAAATGATGAAGCGGTAGCCGTGGCCTTTGAATATACCTACAACGGCCGGGTATATAAGGTGGGCGAACTCTCGGAAGACTATGGAAATAAGCCTGAAGATGAAGTCGTTTATTTAAAACTGCTCCGCCCCCGCAAGATCAGCATCAAAGATCCTCAAGGAAGGATTTTACCTACGTGGGATTTGATGATGAAAAATATTTATAACCTGAATGTAAGCCAACTGACGCGTGATGGTTTTGAATTGCGGGTGATCTATCGGGACGACCGCACAGGGAAAGATAATCCGCAACTACAGGAAGGAGACTTTGCCCGCACTCAGCAATTGATACAAGTCTTTGGTCTAGATCGTCTTAATCCTTATAACGATCCGCAACCCGATGGAAACTTTGACTTTGTAGAAAAAATAACAGTGAACCCGGAGACAGGCGCCATGATTTTCCCTTACCTGGAACCTTTTGATAAAGCATTGCGACAACTCTTCGCAAAAGAAACCAATGTGGCGTTACGCGATCAGCTAATCAACAAATATGTTTATGACACGCTCTACCGCACCACCAAGGCGGAGGCAGAATTGTTTGCTACAAAAAATAAATTTTACCTGGTGGGTTCTTTCAAGGCCGGTTCAGGAAAAGACATTATCATTCAGGGTTTCAATATTTCACAAGGCTCGGTAAAGGTTTACTCAGGTGGAAGCCCGCTGCGTGAAGGAACGGATTATACAGTTGACTATACTTTCGGAAAAGTTACTATTCTAAACGAAGGTATTCTTAGTTCAGGAAAAGATATCGACATCACCTATGAACAACAAGATCCTTTTGCCTTTCAAACGCGATCGTTGATAGGCACCCGATTCGATTATAAAATTAATGACGACATCAATATTGGTTCTACTGTATTGTATTACAATGAACGGCCGTTGATCAGTCGTAACCTGATAGGAACGGAACCGGCCCGCAATCTTCAGTATGGTGTGGATCTAAACCTGCGGAAGGAATCGCGGATGCTGACAAAGCTGGTAGATTTCCTTCCCTTCCTGCAAACAAAAGAACAATCAACTGTGACACTTAATGCAGAGTTTGCTCAACTTCTTCCGGGTACCTCCAACATTGTAGATGGGGAAGGAACTTCCTTTATTGATGATTTTGAAAATACCGCTACACCCTACAGTTTAATCAATCCACAAGCGTGGAAACTTTCTACCACACCAAAAGATTTTGATATCACCCTGGGTGTACCTGATGACAAGCGGGCAGGTTATAAACGTGCCAGGCTGGCCTGGTACCAAGTCGATAATGTTTTTTATAGAACCGGTGGCAGATTTAAGCCGTCCAACATTGACGAAACTGATTTACAGAATCATTATGTGCGGGCTGTACCCCCGAAAGAAATATTTCCATTCTTCGATGCGCAGGTGGGGAATTTCTTTGAGCCCATTTTTGATTTAGCCTATTATCCTGCTGAGCGTGGGCCGTATAATTATAATCCGGATTTGAATCCTGATGGGACGTTAAAAAACCCAACCCAGAATTGGGGCGGAATTACAACGGCCATTCGCACAGAGCCAGACTTTGACAAAGCGAACATAGAGTATCTCGAGTACTGGTTAATGGATCCATTCATCCAATCAAGAAATGGTCAGATCAATGATGGCAAGACTTCTCAATCCAACACGACCGGAGGTAAAGTAGTTATTCACCTGGGCACCTTATCCGAAGATCTGATGCGCGATGGTAAACATGCATTTGAAAATGGATTGCCGGCTGATGGCGATACCACTGCCCTCAATGTTACCTCTAATGAATGGGGCTATGTAACTACCAAACAATATTTGAATAACGCCTTTGACAACAATCCGGAAGGGCGACCCTTTCAGGATGTGGGCCTGGATGGAGCCAATAATTCCTATGAGAATGTGAAATTCAGCGCCTTCATAAATTCATTAACCGATCCTACCCTGCGTCAATTGGTTTCACAAGATCCTTCGGCTGACGATTTCAAATATTTTTTAAGTCCTGAGTTTGATACTCAAAACGCAAAAATCCTGGAGCGCTACAAAAGCTTTAACGGGCAGGAAAATAATACACCTATTCTCACTGACTCTGATGAATTACCACAATCCGGAACAACGATCCCTGACAACGAAGATCTGAATCAGGATAATACGTTGAGTGACCTGGAGGAATACTATTCCTATTCATTCGAGCTGAGACCCAACACGCTGGAGGTTGGAAATAAATTTATCGTAGATAAAGTAACCAACATTGTGAATGGTGATGAAGTAACCTGGTATTTATTTCGTATTCCGGTAAGGCAATTTGATGAGCAAGTGGGAAACCTGGAGGGATTTAAATCTATCCGGTATGCCCGCCTGTATCTAACCGAATTTTCGCAACCTGTTGTTTTGCGTATGGCCAAGTTTAGAACGGTAGGTAACCGGTGGAGACGCTACACAGCTAACTTACAGGAATCGCGCTTTGGCGAACCCATCGAACCGGACCTCGATAATTTTTCTGTTTCTGTAGTTAACGTTGAAGAAAATGGCGTGGGTAATGATATTAAACCTGGTTACATAGAACCACTCAGGCGCGACCGCGATAATACTTCTGCCGTACAGCGCAGGTTAAATGAGCAATCTGTACAGATGTGTGTGAACGATCTTCCCGATGGCGATGCACGATCGATCTTCAAGAACGTTACTATGGACTTCTTCAACTATGGACGGATTAAAATGTTCTTAAGTGCTTACGCAACAAATCCGGCCCAACCTATTCTTGATGATGAACTGGTTGCATTTCTTAGGTTGGGAACGGATTTCGATGAAAATTATTATGAAATTGAGCTACCGCTAAAAATTACAAGACCTGAAGATGGTCGCACCATCGAAGCCGTATGGCCCGAACAAAATCAGATTGATCTCGATTTAAACGAGCTGTATGCTTTAAAGGCAAGGCGCGATCGTGAAGGTTATAACCTCGGCATTTTATATCCGCAAGCCGGGCCTGAACCGGTCGATAAACATGGCATCCGGATTTTAGGGCGGCCGGATTTAAGTCAGGTAAAAATGATGATGATAGGCGTGCGCAATCCGCGCACAAGCGATGCAAAAGCATTTGATGTGTGTCTTTGGGCAAATGAATTACGGCTCACCGATTTCGACCGCACAGCAGGTTGGGCAGGTAATGTTGTACTCAATACAAAACTCGCGGACCTTGGCACTGTTACCGGTGCTGTGCGTCATATTAGTTTTGGATATGGTGGTGTACAATCAAAAATTTCGGAACGCGCACGTGGAGAAACCACCACCTATGATGTATCCGCTAACCTTAATCTTGATAAATTACTACCTACCTGGACCGGCTTAAAAATTCCGATGTTCATCAGCTATGAGAACACAACCATTGACCCCAACTATGACCCTGCCAACCCGGACTTGCGGCTGGAGGCCGCGTTGAAATCATTCAATACCGATGGCGAACGAGAAGCATATCAAAAGCTTATCCGCGACCAGTCTATAAGGCGGAGTTTAAATTTTACCAATGTGCGCAAGGTGAAAACAAACAAAGAAGCCAAGGCTCATATCTATGATATTGAAAACTTTGCTTTTACATATGCGTACAGCGAAGCAACCCAAACCAACTTTAATTTACAGGAGAACACAAGGCGCAATTATAAAGGTGCGGTAGCCTGGCAATATTCTCCCAAATTTAAAGGCTTTGAACCCTTCAAAGAGATGAAGTTCTTGTCTTCACCTTTTCTGCAGCTGATCAAGGATTTCAATTTCAATCCTATGCCTTCCAATATTTCTATACGGGGCGAGTTGGACAGGTCCTTTAATAAAATTATTTATCGCAACTCAAGTACCGATGCCAGTAGTTCTATCCCGAATTATCAAAAGTTTTTTGTTTTCAACCGATTTTATAATGTGCGATGGAGTCTGGCAAAGTCGCTAACACTGGATTATAGCTCACGCGTGAACGCCATTATTGATGAACCTGATGGAGATCTCGATAATCAAGATTCGCTGGATATTGTCATCAAGAATCTGAAGAATTTCGGGCGGATGAAAAATTTTGATCAGAACATTACTGCCAATTATACAGTGCCACTGGATAAGTTTCCGATCACGAACTGGTTGGGAGCAGAATATCGTTATAATGTGGGGTATAATTGGCGCGCAGGTCCGCTAGAAACAATTGATAGCTTGAAATTGGGAAATATTATCCAGAACACACAAGAGCAGGCGCTCAGTGGAAGAATTGATATGGTTAAGCTGTATAATAAAATTGGCTTCCTGAAAAATATAAATACGCCTAAACGACCACCATCACCAACGACTCAAAAACCTACAGAACCTGATACAGTTAGACGGCCTCCCGACTTGAAGGCAATAAAAGGATTGTTGCGTCTTATCATGTCGTTGAGAAACATTACGGGAACCTATACAGTAAATCAGGGCACGATATTGCCGGGATTTACACCCGATCCTTATCTGTTTGGTATGAGTAAAGATTGGACTGCTCCAGGATGGGGGTTTGTATTGGGCCAGCAAGAAGCAAACTTTCAGATTAAGGCTGGAGAAAATGGGTGGCTCAGTAAAAGTCAAAAACTAACAACTCCGTTCACACAAAATCAAATGAAAGATCTGGGCCTTCGGGCTTCTATCGAACCAACTCCGGATTTAAAAATTCAATTAGATGTTAAAAAGAATTCGATGACTTCCTTTCAGGAGATCTACCGGATCGACTCAACGGGTCTGGCTTATGAATCCTTGAGCCCTAGTCGGATTGGTTCCTACAAAGTCTCAACGCTCACCATCAATACAGCATTTAAAAATAATGAGAGTATAAGCTCTACCGTATTCCAACAATTCGAGCAAAACATTGGCTTGCTTCAAGATCGCTTCACGCGGATCACGGGCAATTCCTATGAAACCCGTTCGCAAGATGTATTGATACCGGCCTTCATTGCTGCCTATACCGGCAAGTCGGCAGAAACTGTTAATCTCTCCCCTTTTCCGGTTATTCCAATTCCCAACTGGCGACTCGACTATTCCGGACTTGGCAAACTTGAAGGGCTGAAAGATATTTTTCAATCCATCACCATCAACCATGCATACAGTTCTTCCTATTCAGTTGTTAATTATTCAAACTCATTGGAGTATGAAGATGTGGGAATCAGTAATCCCATTGAAGATTATAACAACGGCCAGTTTGCATCCAAAACAAACTCAAGTGGCGAATTAATACCCGTGTATGTAATCAGTCAGGTGATGATCAGCGAACAGTTTGCTCCCCTCGTAGGTATAAACTTTAGGACAAAAACCAAACTTAACTTCCGTTTTGAATATAAAACCAAGCGCGATCTGGCGCTGAATATTTCAAACTCGCAGATCACAGAACTGAACAGCAAAGATTGGTCAGTGGATGTAGGCTATACAAAAAATAACATGCGATTACCGTTCAAGACACAAGGGCGGGTAATCACACTTAAAAATGACATAACGTTTCAGTTAAATATGAGCGTAACCAACAACCGAACCATTCAACGCAAAATTGAAGAGGTGAACACCATCACCAATGGAAATATTAACTTCCAGCTTCGACCTAATGTTAGCTATCTGGTGAGTCAGAAACTGCGGGTACAGGCCTATGTGGAGCGAAGTGTTAACGAGCCTTTGGTGACCAATTCATTCCGCAGGTCAACTACCCGGGGCGGGGTTAAAATTCTGTTTAATCTGGCCCAATAAAAGTACTGGATTTAGACCCTAATCAAACTAAAATAGTTACGGAAGAGAATTAAAAGGCTCCTCTACTTTCGTTACTTTTGGGGCAAAATTATTCTCATTATTATGAACATTCCAGCAGAACTTAAGTACACCAAAGACCACGAGTGGATTAAACTTGAAGGCAACATCGCCACTATTGGCATTACCGATTTTGCCCAAGGCGAATTGGGTGATATAGTATATGTTGACATTTCATCGGTGGGTCAACAGATTAACCAACACGATGTATTTGGTACCGTAGAAGCTGTTAAAACAGTATCGGACTTATTTATGCCGGTAAGCGGAAAGGTTACTGAATTTAATAAAGCGTTGGAGGCTGGTCCTGAAAAAGTAAACAGCGACCCGTATGGTGAAGGCTGGATGGTGAAAGTTGAAATTTCAAATGCCGCAGAAGCCGATGGACTTCTATCGCCAGCAATGTATAAGGAACTTATTGGAAAGTAACCATTGTTAGTTGATGGTTGTTAGTTAGGAACATTAACCCGGTTTCTAGTAATTAAAATAACTATCAACAAAGAATTGTAAACATGATTGAATTACCTGTTATATCGTCCGAAACCCGGAAAAAAAAACCCGATTGGCTTCGTGTAAAGTTGCCGATCGGACCTGCGTATGCCAAAGTGCGCAAACTGGTTGACGACAATAAACTTCACACCATTTGCGAAAGCGGCAATTGTCCTAATATGGGCGAGTGTTGGGGTGAGGGTACGGCTACCTTCATGATTTTAGGAAATGTATGTACGCGCAGTTGCACGTTTTGCGCTGTAGCTACCGGAAGACCTACTGAATATGATGTTGATGAGCCCAAGCGGGTAGCGGAAGCTATTAAATTGATGGGTGTAAAGCATGCGGTAATTACATCGGTAAATCGCGATGAATTAAAAGACCGCGGTGCCGAAGTGTGGTTTCAAACAGTCGTGCAAACAAAAGCCCTTAGCCCCGGTACAACTATCGAAACATTAATCCCTGATACGAAAGGAAACTGGGAAGCTCTCTATAGGATGATTGAAGGGGGCCAGGAAGTTGTTTCACATAATATGGAAACCGTAGGCCGCTTGTATAGAATGGTTCGCCCGCAGGCGAAATATGAACGAAGTCTGGAACAAATCAAACGCATTCGGGAAGCCGGTAAACGAACCAAGTCAGGTATTATGCTTGGCGTTGGCGAAACAAAGGAGGAACTGTATAAAGCCATGGATGATCTGGTGGAAAATGGTCTTATGATCCTCACGTTGGGTCAATATCTACAACCCACCAAAATGCATTTAGAAGTAGCGGAGTTTATTCATCCGGATACGTTTGCCTTGTATAAAGAAGAAGGCTTGAAACGCGGATTGAAATATGTGGAGTCCGGGCCGCTTGTTCGGTCCAGTTACCATGCTGAGCGTCACGTGTACGTGCCTTTCTAAGAAAGTCAAATCAATAATCACCTCGGTTTTTAAGATCCTTTAAGTGATCTATATCTGCCTGATCTTTGGGGCGGTTTGTGGCTTCCTTCTCTTTCAGTAAATCCAGTGCATGGATTACCTTGAACTTGATTCCTTTAAATTCTCCGGGCTTGGCACGCTCAAAACATTCATCAAAATCATAGGCGTTGAATGCCTTTAAGTTGGTCATCGGGTCAACAACAAAACCGGACTCCCCTACTTTGAATTCCGTAAATCCAGCAACCAGTTGAATATTTTTAACCTGCTCTATTCCAATGACACCACTTTGTTTAAAAACAAGCTTTAGTTTTTCAAGATTCTGAGGTTCGTCTTTAATCCATAAGTCAAGATCGTGTGTAGCACGAACATAGCCATGAAACGCCATCGCAAAACCACCTACCAGGAGGTACCGTACTCCAGCTGCTTCCAAATTCTCAAAGAATTTATAGATATCCTCACCCCTGAAATCTATGGCTGTCATTTTAGGTATGGATTGATTTGCATTGT
Organism: Cyclobacteriaceae bacterium; assembly: GCA_041736555.1. GTDB lineage: Bacteria > Bacteroidota > Bacteroidia > Cytophagales > Cyclobacteriaceae > ELB16-189. Next base: position 30,780 of record JBGSTJ010000038.1, on the reverse strand, counting down.
TAAACGAAACAGCTAACTCATTCACCTTTGAAAAAAGTTCTATGCGCTCCTTATACTCTTTTGGTGAGGTAGTTGACATACTTAAAGATACTCTATTTTTGAATTGGCTGTCAAATAAAAAAAGCGGACTCATATCCGCTTTTGAAGATTTTATTGACTACTAACAGGTATTATTTCTTCTCCCCTTTGTCAACGACTAACCGGTTTTCCCGGTTGGCAATTTCCCACGCGACATGAAACACATTTTTTGTTCGCTGGGCCAATAGATCAAATTCGATTTTATCAACCTCATCACTGGGCTTGTGGTAGTCTTCATGAACTCCATCAAAATAAAAAATGATTGGTATATTTTTCTTGGCAAAATTCCAATGATCCGAACGATAGTAGATTCTATCAGGGTGGCTTTCGGCATTGTAGGTATAATCATAAATTAAGTTCGAATAGGTTTTGTTTGTGTTTTCGCTGAGTACATGTAACTCACTCGACAAACGATCGGAACCAATTACATACACATATGGCTCGCTGTCTTTGTGTTGAGGATCTCTGCGACCAATCATGTCGATGTTCAAATCCACCACGGTTTTTTCCAATGGAAAAATGGGATTCTCAGAATAATATTCAGAACCGAGCAATCCTCTTTCCTCACCTGTTACAGTCATAAACAAAATACTTCTGCGGGGTCCATTACCCTCTTTGGCGGCCTGTGCAAATGCCTTGGCAATAGCCAACACCCCTACCGTTCCTGATCCATCATCATCAGCACCGTTATTAATTCTATCGCCTTCACCACTGGAAGAAATTCCGATATGATCATAGTGAGCTGTGATCACAACTACTTCGTCTTTTTTATCGGTGCCTTCTAAAAAGCCCAGAATGTTTTCTGATTTTACTATAGAAACAGAACGGGTGATTGAATAGGTAATAGTACCTGGCTTAATTTTAGTGGTCTTCTTGTCTGCCGAAGCTTTCTTTAATTTGTCAAATGAAGTATTAAAAAATTTAGCTCCGGTTGCAGACGTTACGAGAAACAAACCAGAATAGTTAGCGGAGGCCTCTGGCTTTTCAACGGTAAGTCGACTTCTTGAAAACCTCCTGAACATACCCGACATCCGGGTAAAGTCTTCTTGCTTCTCAAGAACACCTACAACTGCTTTTGCACCTTTATCCCGGAGTTTGGTTATAACCGGATTATTCATCACAGAAGCATTTGCATCCAGTATTATCATCACTGATTTTCCGGAAACATCAAGCTTTTCTATTTCAACATCAGAACCAGTACCTGCAAACACTAGCTGAATAGTACTTCTACCATCAGTTTGACCAGAGCCTGAATAAATAAATTCCTCAAGCGCAAGCTCATTTAAGGAAACTATTGGGGCGCCTGTAGAATACAATGGAACGGGCTGATAATAACTTCCTGCTACCGGAGCTTTCAAACCCAGATCTTCAAAGTAAGCTGCAATAAAGGCTGCGGCCATCTTCTGCCCACGCTTACCCGTCTCTCTGCCCTCCATAGCGTCTGACGCCAATATGGTTAAATCCGCCTTCAAATCAGATTCGGTAATTAAACTCGCGAATTTTACTGCGGTCGGACTTGGTTGACCAAAACCAATGATTGCAATAAACAGGGTACCTATAAAAACGACAATTCTCTTCATATCATGTATATTAATTAAGATCGTTTGCAAGATGTAAAAATTATTTAAACTGATTCGGAAAGAATCTTTAAAAGGTACAATTGATTACGCGCACGGACTTTATTCTGATCGGGATAGGTTATATGATAATAGGTGTTTCCACGCAGGAAATCTGCCAGAAAGCGAAGCGCCATAATGTAAGTCATCATTTTTCCCGCAAAAGGAACAGCTTTTAACTCTTGTGCAGTCATGGTGCTTTTCATTTCAGAAAGGTAGCCCAACAACAAGGCCTCATAGATTTCTTTTCGGAATGTAATTTTTGTTACCTCCCTTTCCTCCTCGCTTACCGGACTTACACACGTGCGCACCAGATCGCCCAGATCATAAATAAAGTAACCCGGCATCAACGTATCTAAATCAATTACGCAAACAGCCTCGCGTGTAACTCTATCAAAAAGTATATTATTAATCTTGGTGTCATTGTGGGTGATGCGTTTTTTGAGTGACCCGCTCTGAATAAGCTCTGAGTATTCCTTTACCAAGTAATTAAAATTTTGAGCCAGCTCAATTTCTTCAGCAACTTCATGCTTGATATTTTCACTGGCAGCCGCCAACTCAGTCTCAAACTGTTCGTATCTCCAACCTAAATCATGAAAACGATCCAGCGTGGGTTTAAATAAATCACACTCTATTCCATTCAGGTATCGGGTAAGTTTTCCAAAACCCATGGCTGCTTCCCGTGCCTCCTGCGTAGAAGAAACAAAATCAATAGTGATGGTGTTTTCTATTAACGAATAAAGGCGCCAGGGAAATCCATCCTCCGCATACACAAGCTCATTACCATGCTTGACATGCACCGCAGCCGGAAATAAATACTCAGGATGATGTTTTGAAAGATAGGCTGACGCTAGCCGATTATTCGTTGCAATGATTTCTGGTTTTGTGAATATATTTTTATTCACTCGTTGTAATACAAATTTGTTTTTGTCAGCAACCAAAAAGGTCTGATGTATATGTCCCGAACCAATAGGGTTAATGACTGCCTTTGAAGAAATACCAAAAGCGTCTAAAACCATTGATGGAATAGTAGGCACAGTCATACCAAAGAATCTACCAAAGTTTGGAAGGATAAACGCCCTGATGGACGAGATCTTTGATTTTTTGGGATACTTCTTCCTTGTCTTCTTTGTAGGTGACACCAAACCAGGTTTTGCCACCCGGCAAAATATGAACTTTCCCAAGTCCCTGATCGATTAGTTCGCTAACCATCAGAGCAATGTAAAATTCAGCTCCAGGATTCTGATGGTTTTTTTCAACAAATTCAACAAACATCTTTTCGGTCAAATCAAATGCCTCGGCTTGAAACCCCCAGCAGTTCATGGATACCTGAACGTTATCATTCAATTCCTGATTATTCTCATTTTTAGAAATGATTTTATCGCCTTCACGCACAATGACTGTGTGCTCCTTCATACTTTTTAAATATCCTTCCGCATCGGGCGTAGCCACCCCACGTGAAACGCTTCCATGCTCTGACAAAACATTTTTAAGTGTGTAGCCAACCATTGCATGATGATGTGGGGGAGCGGTCCTGAAAAAATCAGCCAATGATTCAAAGGCTTCCTTTCCATAAAAATCATCAGCATTGATTACCGCAAACGGACCATCGATCACTTCTTTGCCACACAACATGGCATGGGTGGTGCCCCACGGTTTTTTTCTTTCCACAGGCTGAAATTGGGCGGGCACAAACTTTTCCAGGGATTGAACAACGAAATGAACCTCTGCCTTGCCCTGAAGCTTAGGCAGAAAAATTTCTCTAACGGTTTCTTTGATTTCTTCGCGTACAATAAAAACAACTTGCGTGAAGCCCGCCCGAAGTGCATCATATAACGAATAGTCCATGATGGTTTCGCCATTGGGGCCGAAGCCATCGATTTGTTTTATGCCCCCATAGCGGCTGCCCATGCCGGCTGCCATTACGAGTAATGAAAGTTTTTGGTCCTTTTTCAACTTGTTTGAATAAATTAAAAGTGGGTAATTACCTGTTTATTATTAATTAATCTGTGCAAAAATAGAAGTTTACAACGGAAAGCCTAACTACCTCTACCATGACCCAAACCCGACCCTCCAGCTACCTGATGTCCATCACCATTATTGGTGTTCTTTTTTTCATTTTTGGATTTGTTACGTGGATCAATGGCACGCTGATTCCTTATCTCAAAATTGCTTGCGAGCTTCAAACGGATTTTCAATCATACCTCGTAGCTACTGCTTTCTTCATCGCCTATACCGTAATGGCTATTCCATCTTCATACGTGTTGAAAAAAACCGGCTATAAAAAAGGAATGTCAGTAGGGTTATTCATTATGGCGATTGGTGCCATTCTTTTTGTGCCGGCAGCCAATGCCCGAAACTTTGATATGTTTTTAGTGGGCCTCTTCATTATAGGAACCGGTCTTGCGTTATTACAAACTGCTTCCAACCCGTATGCTACCATCATTGGTCCCATTGAAAGCGCAGCAACGCGCATCAGCATTATGGGCATTTGTAATAAAGTCGCTGGCATCATTGCGGGATTAATCTTCGGCTACATTGCTCTGAATGATGCCGATGCATTGGAAGCAAGTCTGAAAACAATGGATGTGGCCACTAAAAATGCAACCCTTGATGAACTGGCCAGTCGCGTGGTAGTTCCTTATATGATTATAGCTGGTGTACTTGTGTTTCTGGCAATTGCAATCTTATTTTCTACTCTTCCTGACATTGATGATAGCGGAGAAAGTGATGATAAGAGTTCCGCATCTCCACACAAGACCAGTGTCTTTCAATATCCGCACCTGGTATTGGGTGTAATTACCTTATTCCTCTATGTAGGTGTTGAGGTACTTGCGGGTGACACTATTATAAGTTATGGAAAATCGTTAGGTATTGAGCTTTCAACAGCCCGCTACTTTACTCAGGCAACGCTGGCATTTATGCTGGTCGGTTATATTGTGGGAATTGTAGCAATTCCTAAATATTTATCGCAACAAACAGCTTTAAAAATCTGTGCGTGGTTAGGTGTGATCTTTACAATCGGTGCTGTATTAACCAGTGGATTTACTTCGGTGGCGTTTATTGCGTTGCTGGGTTTAGCCAACTCCTTGATGTGGCCCGCTATTTTTCCATTGGCTATAGATGGCCTGGGTAAGTTTACCAAAATCGGTTCCGCTTTGTTGATCATGGCAATTGCCGGTGGCGCAATTCTGCCGCTTGTATATGGTCAACTTTCAGAAGTTTGGAATAGTCAGCAGGCTTATTGGATTATGGTGCCATGTTACTTATTCATCATGTATTTCGCGATGAAAGGTCATCGGGCCGGAAGAAACGCATGAAGTGCTCTTTAAACATAGGTATTCGTACAGTACTTGCTATACTAATGCTAGGGACAGTCTTAACTGGCTGTCAGAAACCTGAAGCTAAAACGGAAAAGCGGTATCGGGTAATTTTTGATACCGATACCAATAATGAATTGGATGATCAGCATGCGTTAGCTTATTTGTTATTCAATCAAAACACATTTAAAATTGAAGCTATTACTATCAACACTACGTCCAGCGGTGGTAACATCGAAAAACAATATGCAGAAGCAAAGCGGGTGTTACAGCTTTGCGCAGCTGATACGTTACCAGTTTTGAAAGGTGCCGATAAATCTTTTCAGGAGATACTACCCACAATTGACTCTGTTGCCTATGACGGCAAAGAAGCTGTTGATCTGATGATCGAACAAGCACACAAGCCAGCAGAAGATAAGCTGGTGATTTTGGCTGTAGGAAAACTTACTACCATTGCGCTGGCGGTAGCAAAAGATCCTGCTATTGCAAAACAAATCCGGTTGGTGTGGCTGGGATCAAATTATCCCGACCCCGGTGAACACAACCAGAATAATGATACCCTTGCGATGAACTATCTGCTTAACAGCGATATTGATTTTGAAATGGTTACGGTGCGTTATGGCAAACCCAGCGGAACAGATGCTGTAAAAATAACTCAACAAGAAGTAAAAAAATTAATGCCCGGCCTGGGCCCACGCATTGCTACTCCGGTAACCGGAAGACATGGTAGCGAGTTTTATTGCTTTGGAGATTACTCTGTAAATCTTTTTGAACACATCGACTATCATGGCGACCCACCATCACGGGCCTTGTTTGATATGGCGGCTGTGGCGATTGTGAAGAATCCGATCTGGGCGGAACAACATTCTATTCCGACACCGATCTTTATCAACAATCAATGGGTTGAGCGACCGGATAATAAGAAAAGTATGGTGGTGTGGGAGAATTTTATGAGTAAAGAGATTATTGATGACTTCGTTGCTTCTTTTTCACAACAAAATTAGTATTAAAGCATTCTATTTATCTCCGCTATTACAAACAGATTGCGTTGTTCATAATTACCACTGACTAATAAGTAAGGAATATTTCGGATTTCAAGTTCATGTTTAAATGTATCAAACATGACTTGACGGCTCTCTCCCAAATCCCGCATGCCATCCGCTACCCATGGCACATCGATATCAAATAAAAAATACTGATCATACGAAATCTGTCTTTCCAATTCGAATAACACCTCAGGCACTACACCTAAATAATATCGACAGTAAATCTGGGTGGTGATCAAATCTGTATCACAAAACAAAATTTTATTGGCAGTTTTAGTCTTCTCCCGTACACGATCCGCATAGGCATAGCCAATTTTAATAATATCGTCCACCGTAAACTCATTTGAACTTATCATCTCCCGCGCTACCTCAGGAACAAATTCTGTTTGATAATATGCTGCCAATTGTTTTGCCATTACCGATTTGCCCGTACTCTCCGGACCATAAAAGCAAATCTTCTTAACAAAATAGGGTCGCACTACTTCCGGAATAAATTCCCAATACATAAATGGCTTCTCACGAATAAGCGTAGCCGATACGGGAATTTGAGTTCGGGCGGGATCAAAAGGAATATGCAAGGCCCCCAGATGTTCGTCCAAAAAAGTCCCATACTCTTCTGAACTTACCATCACATCTATTTTTCCATACTGTCGTTTTAAAAAATCTGCCCAGACTTTTGTTCGCTCGGGCCATGCGAGGGATTCATCATCAAAATCATCTTTTACTGTAGCGGGTTTTATGTTGGGTTCGTGCTTGAAAATTTCCTCGAGCCAGGAAAAACGTAGCGCATAAGGGATGGGATCTGTCTCGGTGTAACTCATGGAAACAATCAACTCATCACAATGCGTAGCCGCAAAACGAATCAACGCAATATGTCCCGCATGAACGGGCATAAATTTTCCGATAACCAACCCGCGTTTCATACGGGTCTTGTGTAACTTTTATACTCTTTGCTCCAATTCCACAAGGCAAATGTGGCGATACCCGTAAACACAAGATACTCCACTCCAAAAAACATAGCCTCCTTTAAAAAGTATAAGTAGGTGGCCACGATATCGATGATGATCCAGATAATCCAACATTCAATTTTCTTTTGCACCATTAAGAATGTAGTGATCACACTCATCACCAAAATAAAGGAATCAACAAAAGGATAAGCACTCGGCAAATTGAATAGCAACGGAAACCATTCATGCAGGTTAGAAGCCAGCGTGCCCATCAGGTAAGTTCCTGCGAAACCTAACAGCAAAAGAAGAATGAAGTGTGTTCTTTTCATGAAACTTACTTTCAGCTCCTTCTTTTTATCTTCTTCTCCGGGTTTTGGATTCGCCCATCGCCACCAGCCCAAGAGGTTGGTGACAAAAAAGAAACCCATCAGGAACATATCGGGATAAAGCTGAATCTGGTAATAGAAGAAGGCGGAGAGCACAACGTTGATGAGGCCGAGCGGCCAGCTCCAGATATTGGCCGCTGCCGATAACGCTACGGCTAAAAGTCCAAAGATGACAGCAAAAAATTCAAGGTAACTAAGCGGGTAGCCGAGTACCGTAAAGAAGATATGTTGTATGTCGAAGAATTTCATTATCTATGAAAAGTCAAAAATAGCAAGTTCGTGAAGAGATTGTTTGTTACCCTGCTCTTTTGTTTGTGTCTATTTGTTGTGGGTGCACAAGATTCAATACCTACTCCTCCCAACACGCTTCAGTTGTCATCGAATCTTTTTATTGATAAAACAGAAATTGCCAACATTCATTGGCTTGAATACTTGTACTACCTCGCTAAAGATTCAGGTAATGTGTGCTATACAAATGCACTTCCCGACACTTCGGTATGGCTAAACTATGGAGATTCGGTTCGATGGAAACATTACTTGCGATATCCGGGGTATCGATATTTTCCCGTGGTAGGGATTACCCATGCACAAGCTATTAATTATTGTCACTGGCGATCCGAAATAGTCTCAGCCAAAGTCTTGACTGAAAAAAATGTTTCTTATTTGTATCGATTGCCCACAGAAGATGAATGGTATCGGGCAGCCACGGGCACCTTGGATATCCAGCGTTATCCCTTTGGCTATGAGGAAATCTATGGCCCATCTTCCTTGTTGAAAAGGAAATCGAAACAGTACTTCAAAAAAGTAAAAAAAGAAATCGAGTATAGTCACTTTAAACGCGAATTGAAGAGCTATATCGGTAAGAATGAAGAAATCACATTCAATCTTATTAAATCATTTAAGGACTATTTTCGCTACGGAGATTATGCCCCTGCTTTTATCAATGACAAACGAACTCCACCCAATGGATTGGGTCTATATCACATGATAGGCAATGTAGCTGAAATGATTAGCCAACGTGGAATTGCCAAAGGTGGTAGCTGGTTTCATTATCCGGATGAAAGTATGATCCAACATCGAATCAATTATTCCAAACCAGAAGCCTGGTTAGGATTTAGGTGTGTTTGTGAAGTGCTTTCAACAACTGACTAGAGTTTTACACATACATTCTTCGCCTCCGTAAAAAACCGAAGCGCTTCCCAGCCACCTTCACGCCCTACGCCTGATTGTTTCATACCCCCAAAGGGTGTTCGTAAGTCACGGAGCAACCAACAGTTTACCCAGATTATTCCACTCTTGATTTGATGAGCTACCCGATGTGCTCGTTTCAGGTTTTCAGTCCAGATCGTAGCGCTTAAACCATACGCGTTTGTATTTGCATAGGTTATAGCTTCTTCCTCCGTGTCAAATGGCATGATGGTAACAACAGGCCCAAAAATTTCTTCCTGATTGGTACGGCATTGCTGATCAAGACCAACAATCACGGTAGGTTCTACAAAGTAGCCATTGGCACATCTCCCTGAAATTGTTACTCGCTTTCCTCCACAAAGAATTTGTCCGCCTTCCTGCTTAGCTAAATCAATATAGGAAAGAACTTTGTTCATGTGCTCCTCTGAAACCAAGGCGCCAACGCGGGTTTTTTCTTCCAGCGGATCGCCCACCGTAAGTTCTTTGGTATGCTTTACAAATTCACTTACAAACTTTTCATACAGACTTCGCTCCACTAAAATGCGTGAGCCACATAAGCAGATCTCACCCTGATTCGAAAAGGATGATTGTATAGAAGTGTTCACTGCATTTTCAAAATCACAATCTGCAAAAATGAGATTCGGATTTTTTCCACCTAACTCCAGCGAAAGTTTTTTAAACATCGGGGCTGCCGTTGCTGCAATAGTTTTGCCGGTAACAGTTCCGCCAGTAAAAGAAATCGCTGAAACATCTGGATGCTCAACAATAGCTTGTCCCACTTTATTACCCAGCCCATGCACAATATTTAATACCCCGGCTGGCAAGCCTGCCTCGATACAAAGTTTTGAAAACAAAAAAGCCGTCATGGGTGTAAGCTCTGAGGGCTTGGCCACTACGGTGCATCCTGCCGCTAAAGCCGGAGCGATTTTCCACGTAAATAAATACAAGGGCAAGTTCCAGGGCGAGATACAACCTGCCACACCCACGGGAGTTCGGGTTGTATAATTAATGGCTTCGCCTTCCATCAAGTGCGATTCGGAGTTCGCATGCATTGAAGCCGTTGCATAAAACCGCATATTAGCCGAGGCTCGTGGTATGTCAACAAACTTAGCAAGCTTAAGTGGTTTACCTTGATCGATACTTTCTGCTAATGCTAGTTTATCCAGATCGCGATCAATGAAATCTGAAATTTTCAGCAGAATAGAAGCACGCTTGGATAGGGGCATAACAGACCAGGCAGCGAAAGCACGTTGTGCCGCGGCAACTGCTTTCTCAACATCAGCTATATCAGAATCAGGTAAGGTGCCATAAGACATTCCTTCAGCAGGATTTATATTTGACAAGGATTTTCCTGAAACAGGTTCGACCAGCAATCCGTCAATATAGTTGAGTATCGTATCCATGTCGAAAGAATTTAGTCTGGCTGTAAAAAATGAAAGTGCTATTTCTTTGTAATCTTAAATTCAACTCTCCGATTTCTTTCCCTGTTTTCAGGCGTATCGTTAGCAGCAATGGGTCGCGTGGCGCCATAACCCTTGCCGGAAATTCGATCTTTAGTAATTCCCTTAGTCTCAAGATATGATTTAACTGCCAGCACCCGATTTTCAGAAAGTTTCATCAGGGCATCCTTATTACCCACATTATCTGTATGCCCACTCAAATCAATCCGGATAGTCGGATTGTCCGTCATAATTTCAACTAACCGATCAAGCTCAGGATAGGATTGAGGTTTTAAATTAGGTTTCCCGATTTCAAAGAATACATTATTCAACGCAACACTTTCTCCTACTTCAATAGGCACCAGCAATAAATTTTTTTCCAGTTCTTTATATTTTAGAACAGACGCTAACTCCATGTTTTCATTGACGGAAAAAAATCCTTTTGCTACCGCGCGTATTCCATAATTTTTTCCTTTTGTTAATGCAATCCGATACGACCCGGTTTTTGGATCCGAAATCGCTTCGCCAATTTCTTTTTGTGCTGATAAATCTTCAAAGAAAATATCCGCTTGTATTGGCTCTCTTGTTTTTGCATTCAGAGTACGTCCCAACAACAACACAACCGGATCGGGTTTAATGGCTTCGGGTAGTTTTATCTTCACGAGATCAGATGCACCGTAGGAGTTTCGGTCACTTACCATATAAGCATAATCCGCAGCCGCGGAAACTGTATAGTAGGCATCAAACCCGGACGTGTTAATCTCTGGCCCCAGATTTACCGGCACCATCCAGTCAGTCCACGAATCGCCATTGCGTTTGCTCATGTAGATATCATAACCTCCATAGCCGGGCCGGCCATTGGAAGCAAAATAAAGCGTGCGACCATCGGCTGCCAGAAATGGCGATATCTCATCATTCGCGGTGTTAATCTTACTACCCAAATTAATAGGAGCCGACCAATTCCCTTGTTCATCCTGAACAGTTACATAAACGTCTTTCTCTTTATTCTCAGGATTGGCATTGTAAAATAAATTCTGTTTCAGTTTAGCCGTAAACAACAGCGCCTTGCCATCAGCCGATAAATTACCTTCCATATTTTTCGATTCGTTCTTAAACCGAACGTTAAGGTATTCTGGCTCCGACCAACCGTCACCCGTTTTTTTCCGAACCTGAAATCCATCAAGGCGGCAAAACAACAACATATTATTATCCGCACTGATGGCGGCCAGGTTGTTGGCTTCTTTATTATTTATGGGAGGTCCCATATTTTTGCTCTTCGACCACGTAACGCCATCGGTGCTGGTTGTTACCCAAATGTCTTCACCATCCTCTTTGCCCCCGATATTATCAGGCGATAGCTCACGACCAAATAAAATCATCTTGCCATCGGTTGTGATGTGCGGGCCCAGATCATCATAGGGTGAGTTAACGTTTGGGCCCAGGTTTTCTTTTTTTAATCCGGAGGTGAGGTTGGGCGGTAAATTAATCTTTACATCATGTCTGAAAATAAAATTATCAATTTCCAATACCATGTCGGTGTAATTGATGAATCCCATTTTAGTGCCATACAATGGCAAGGGTTCAGTATTCGTAAACTCTTCCCCATTGATTGAATAATACCATCGTCCTTTTCGTTGCTCTACTTTCAACATATTTTCCTGACCCAGAGATTTAATTTTTTTGTACTCAACCCATTGATTTATTTTATCAATTTTCTCCGGACTTTTGATTTTATAATAACCATTGGAAGAAATTACTAATTCATGATATTTTCCGCCTCCGTCATCACCCCACAATAAACCAAAACCATTGTTATCACTTCCTGATTTTTGAACAAAGGATGCTTCAATCACAAAGTCTTTCTTTTTATCCATGTAGGGATTGATCGTTGTAAATCGTCCGTTATCTTTTTGTGTGGTGACAAAAACATATTTACCTTTTTCAATTTTGATTGAGTAATTGTCACCCGTTCCCGTCCACCAACCATGATTGTTGGTATTCGTGAATTCATCTTTAATGAAGATCGGAGGCTGAGCCACTGCAGATAATCCATGAAATAGCAACAGCCAAAAAAAAATCTGTTTCATCCAAAAAAAATATTATTCCATTAATCTATAAACTTCCCGTCCGGCCCCCATCCACCGGCACATTGATTCCATTAATATAACCTGCTGCCGGGCTTGCCAAAAAGGCAACGGCTGCCGCTACTTCGTGCGGTTCTGAAATTCTTCCTGCGGGTACTTCCGCAATCATTTCACGTTTTATTTCATCATACGATTTCCCCGCCTTCTCCGCTTTACTCTTGATTAATGAGTCTAATCGACCCGTCATGGTTGAGCCCGGCAAAACATTGTTAACGGTTATCCCAAATGGAGCCAATTCCAGCGACAATGTTTTTGACCAATTGGCCACTGCTCCGCGGGTTGTATTGGAAACTCCCAATCCCTTCAGCGGAACTTTCACTGAAGTAGAAATGATATTAATAATCCTTCCATAGCCAGCGTGTTTCATTCCCTCCACCAAAGCCTGTACCAAAATCTGGTTACAAATCAGGTGACTGGTGAACGCTTTGATGAATTCCTCCGGAGAAGCATCAATAGCCTGCCCCGCTGGTGGGCCACCGGTATTGTTGATTAGAATCTGAACCGGGTTATTCTTTACGAATTTTTCAATAACTGATTTAATTTGGTCGGGGTAATTAAAGTCTGCAACCAGGTAATCATGAACCTGACCAACCGGTGTTGGCAGTTCTTTTACTACAGCCTTTAGCGCCTGCTCATTCCGCGAAAGCAAGGTTACTGTAGCACCCAAAAGAGCCAATTCAATTGCCGAAGCCTTGCCAATTCCCTGGGTACTACCGCCTACCACTGCTCTTTTTCCGCGTAAATCCAGATTCATACAATGATTTTTAGTAAAGATAAAAGAACATTAACTTTCCTCTATTAATGTGACGAATTTATGGAAACGAGCTACAAAAATTGTCAGAGTTGTGGCATGCCCCTGAAGCGGGATGCACTGGGCGGTGGCACGAATGCCGATGGAAGTAGATCAACCATGTACTGCAGTCATTGTTATCAGCAGGGTAAGTTCACACAACCCAACCTCAGCATGGACGAAATGAAAGTGCTGGTGAAGGGAAAATTGAAAGAAATGAAAATCCCCGGAATCTTGTCGGGTATCTTTACCCGCAACATTCCTAAACTGGTTCGGTGGAAATCCGTAGTTCATTAATCGCATCATTTACTTCTTAATTAAATTCTATGGCTATTCGCAGACCATTCAATCTTAAAAGCTGGATCACTGAAAACCGGGATCTTCTTAAACCACCGGTAGGAAATAAAAATCTATATGCCGATGCCGGTGATTACATCGTGATGATAGTAGGCGGACCCAATGCGCGAAAGGATTTTCATTTCAATGAAACCGAAGAATTATTTTATCAACTGGAAGGTAACATCAATGTACGCATCCAGGAAGAGGGTAAGGCTGTAGATATTCCCATTAACGAAGGAGAAATGTTTTTGCTTCCGGCTAATGTGCCACACCGGCCCGAACGACCTGCCGGCTCTGTGGGGTTAGTGATAGAATGTAAACGTCCCGAACAAGATGTGCTGGATGGACTGCAATGGTATTGCGATGCCTGCAATCATAAATTGCATGAATATCGGTTTCATCTCGATAACATCGAGAAAGATTTCCTTCCTCGCTTCCGCGAATTTTATGGATCCAAAGAATTACGCACCTGCAAAAACTGCGGCACTGTAATGGAAACTGATCCTCGATTTATTTAACCAACCCTATATTGAGCATTACGTGTAATGAAATTTGAAAACTCACTGGCCTTTGCCCGGAAACTCGACAAACTAGATTCATTAAAATCATTTCGTCAACAGTTTTATCTTCCCAAAGTAAACGGCAAGGCAGCTATTTACCTTACGGGAAATTCACTTGGCTTGCAACCTAAAGTTGTAAAAGAATCTATAAATCAGGAGCTCACCGACTGGGCAACCTTGGGTGTTGAAGGACACTTTCATGCCAAACGTCCCTGGCTTTATTATCATAAGTACAGTAAAAAAGCGTTGGCGCGATTAGTAGGCGCAAAACCTGATGAAGTTGTTTCTATGAATCAACTTACTGTCAATTTGCATTTGATGATGACTTCTTTTTATAGGCCAACAAAAACCCGGTATAAAATTCTTACTGAAGCTGGTGCATTTTCGTCTGATCAATATGCCTTTGAATCGCAGCTCCGGGTTCACAACATTAATCCCGAAGATGGGCTGATTGAACTGAAACCAAGACTCGGAGAGTTTACACTGCGTACCGAAGATATTTTACAAGCGATTGAAGATCACAAAGAAGAGTTAGCCCTAGTCATCTTTGGTGCGGTTCAATATTATTCGGGGCAATTCTTCAATACAAAAGAGATTACCAATGCAGGACACAACGCAGGCGCATACGTGGGTTTTGACTTGGCCCATGCCATAGGAAATGTGTCTTTGAGCTTACACAATGATGGAGTTGACTTTGCCGTGTGGTGTAGTTATAAATATCTCAACTCCGGCCCCGGTGGAATTGCGGGTGTCTTTGTTCATGAAAAGCATGCCACTGATTTTAGTTTACCCCGGTTGGCAGGCTGGTGGGGCCATGATGAACAGGCCCGCTTTCAAATGAAGAAAGGGTTTAAACCTATGCCCGGTGCAGATGGTTGGCAGCTTTCAAATTATCCGATTATATCCGGTGCAGCGCATCTTGCTTCCTTAGAGCTATTCGAAAAAGCTGGGATAAAAAATTTGCGCAGGAAGAGTTTGTCTCTTACCGGATTTATGGAGTATTTATTAAAATCAATTCCTGCAGCTTCCGAAATCTTTACCATCATTACTCCATTAGAATCTGAAGCTCGGGGTTGCCAGTTGTCCTTGCTGATGAAGAAGGATGGTAAAAAAGTATTTAAACAAATTACAAAAGCCGGAGTGATTGCAGACTGGCGTGAGCCCGATGTAATTCGTGTGGCACCAGTGCCAATGTACAATAGCTTTAAAGATGTGTTTCAATTTGTTGAGATCTTTAAAAAGGCCATTGTTATGGCGTCAGACCGCTCAAAGCGGTCAGACGCCTCAATGAATTTAAAATGAATTTTTCACCAGATTCTATATACCATATTTATAATAGAGGAAATGATAAGCAACCCATTTTCTACCTCGAGGAGAATTACTCTTTCTTTCTTAATAAAATAAAACAAGACTTACCAAAATTGTGTGACATCCTTGCTTATTGTTTAATGCCGAATCACTTTCATTTATTAATTCATGTTCCAAATATCAGCGAAGGTTTAAACTTGATACCCAATCAAAACCAACAAATTCTTGTTAGGAAGTTGGGCAGTATACTTAGTTCCTATAGCCAAGCCATTAACAAGCAAGAAAATAGAACGGGCTCATTATTTCAGCAAAAAACAAAATCCAAACTCATCGACTCAAGTATCTACTCGACAACATGCTTTCATTATATTCATCAAAACCCCTTGAAGGCACATCTTGTTTCTAAAATGGAGGATTGGAAATATTCATCATTTTCGGAATACCTGTCAGGGGATTCTACAATCTGCAATATATCTCTAGCAAATGAACTACTTGATATACCATTGTCTTGCGATCGTCTCTATAAAGAATCCTATCTTGTAATTGATCAGGATGCAATCAAAAGTTTCTTTTAAAATTAAGGCGTCTGACCGCATCGAGCGGTCTGACGCCTAACTAAGATGCCTAAACCAAATCTAGAAATGAATAAATCAAAACATATAGCCATTGCCGGAGCAGGCTTAGTGGGTTCCTTACTTGCAATATATCTTGCCAAACGAGGATATCAGGTTTCTGTTTTCGAACGGAGAGGTGATATGCGGAGCAGTAGTTACGAAGGGGGCCGATCCATTAATCTCGCATTAAGCAACCGCGGCATTCGCGCATTGGAAGAAGTAGGCTTAGCCGAAGAAATGAAAAAGGTCGCCATCCCGATGCATCGCAGAGCCATGCACGATCGGGAAGGTAATCTCACCTATCAGCCTTATGGCAAAGAAGGACAATTTATCAACTCGGTTTCACGCAGTGCCCTGAACATTGTATTGATGAACAAGGCTGAAGAGTTAGGAGTTGAGTTTATTTTTGAACAACGAATAACAAAAGTCGATCTGGAGAAAACCACCATAACATTCAACAGTCCACAGTTAACTGACCACAGTGGACCGTTGACTGATGACAGTCGACCATTTGATTTAATCATTGGTGCTGATGGTGCTTTCTCTGCGGTGCGCGGAGCCTTGCAGTTCACCGATCGTTTTGATTATTCTCAGGACTATATCGATCATGGTTACAAAGAACTTCATATTCCGCCCGGAGCGGCCGGAGCATTTAAACTAGAAAAGAATGCGCTCCACATCTGGCCCCGCGAGAGTTTTATGATGATAGCATTACCAAATCCGGATGGAAGTTTTACATGCACACTATTTTTCCCGTTCGATGGAAATCCATCTTTCAGTAAACTTAAAACCGATGCGGAAGTAAGTATGTTTTTTGAAAGCACTTTTCCGGATGCTGTAGAACTCATGCCCACGCTACTCGAAGATTATAATACCAACCCCACCTCTTCCCTGGTTACAGTACGATGTTATCCGTGGGTAAAAAATAACACCTTACTCATTGGTGATGCGGCCCATGCTATCGTTCCATTTTTTGGCCAGGGTATGAATGCTGGTTTTGAGGATTGCAGAATTTTAAATGAACTTCTCAATCAGTTTACCGATGACTGGAAAAAAGTTCTTCCCGAGTTTCAGCAAAGCCGAAAACAAGATGCCGATGCAATCGCACAATTAGCTTTAGATAACTTCATTGAAATGCGAGACCTCGTGGCCGATGCTGATTTTCTGTTAAGAAAAAAAATCGAAGCGCGTTTACATCAACTATTTCCTACCCAATGGATTCCACTCTATTCGATGGTAACCTTTCACGACTCCATGCCCTATTCGATTGCTTATGAAACCGGAAAGAAGCAAAAGAAAATTATGGATGAAGTAATGAAACAACCGGGCCTTGAAAAAAATTGGGAGGCGTTGGATTTTAAAAAGATTGTTGAAACACTATAGAGTGGACCTGACCAAAAAGTCAAAGTATCAATCGAAGCGTCATTCCGGCTTGACCCAGAATCCCGAATTGTGCTTACTCAACTGGATCGCGGCTCTAAGGCCGCGATGACAGGTTGACTTTTTTGGTCAGCCCCACGCCTTAAGCATCAATACGAAGTTTGTATTCATCATAGCGCTGCAGCACTTCTTTCACGTATTTAACCGGACCATCACAGCGGCAATAACCAACGGTTACCAGTGGATCGCGAAAATATTTCGGGTCTGCCTTTTTGAGAAGAAAATATTCCACATTGTCATTCCACACGGTGGGGTCTTTTCCATACTTGCGCGTGAGTTTTTGTGCATCGCGCACATGCGAAAGCCCAACATTGTAAGAAGCTAAAATAAATTTCATTCGCTCCTCAGGATCCGGAACGCTCTTGGCCCATTGCGTATCCAGAAATTTCAAAAATTTAATACCTACCGTTATATTTTGAGCCGGATCCCACAAATTGCTTACCTTGAAAAATTCTCCGGTTTCCGGCATTACCTGCATGAGTCCAATGGCTCCGGCCCACGATTTTACCTCCGGATTAAAATTGGACTCCTGATAAGCCACCGAGGCAATCAGGCGCCAGTCCCAGCCAATCTTCTCCGCTTCTTTTTTTAACTGCTCATCAAAGGGCGAAAGTTGCTTGCCCGCCAACGAAGAATAGTCACTTGTAATTCTTGCCTCGGTTAAACGTGGGCTTTCAAAATATTTTTTATAGATCACCCGAAATGTTCCGGTTCGCTTTACCTCTTTCATCCAGCTATTAAGCTCACTCAATAAATCTGGAGAATTTTTGCGAACCGCCCACGCAATTTGTTGTGGCAAACTAAGTACTGTTTTGATGTCGAGGTTAGGAAAATAAAATGAGTTAACCATGGCTATGGTTTGATCGGTGACAGTATATTTTATTTCGCCCGTGGCAACTTTGCGAATCAGCGATTCCGTTTCAGCTGTTGCACTGTCTTCTACTATTTTAATCTCACCGCCCACCTCGCTGGACAAATTAACCATACGTTCTTTAAAAGATGACCCTTGCATCACGTGCACTTGTTTACCAATGAGCGCTGCCGGATTTCGGATTAATTTCTTTTCAACAATTTGTGGTGGTTGCATGCGCCAATTGGCGGGCTTCTTTTGAACTAACACCTGATGCGTGTTGAAATGTGTCTCAGTAAATGCCATGTAGTTCAACCTCTCTTGCGTGATGGTAAGTGGAAAAGCTAAGATGTCGCCTTCTCCTTTATTGAGCATATCAATGGATTGCTCAATACCTGTTACAAGCTTGATCTTCAAACCAACCTTGAGATGATCAGTGAGGCGTTTGAGCAATTCATACTCATAGCCCATCGTTCGGCCTTTGTAAATAAAATAACTGATTGAATTGTTATCCAAAAGAGCGACTAGATAGCCGCGCTTTCGAATGGCATCCAGGTCAAGCTCAACTAAGGGCTCTTTTGCAAAACTCTCCTCGTTGTTCAATTTGCTACAACCAACCAGGCAAGAAAGTGCTAAAACAAGTGAAAAAAGCCAGCCACCGCTTCGGGTCATAAATTGAAGATACGGTTTCCGGCCTAAATAAAAAAAGGCCCCGAAGGGCCTCTTTTGTTGGAATAAAATCGACTATTAGTTGAAAATGTAGCGGATACCAAGTTGCATCTGCCATACGTCACCCAATGTTGTCCGGGTTCCATAAGTGGACGTAGGAAGAGCGCCATTTACAGCACTAAATCTGTATTGCGGCACACCGGCTGTTACACCTCTGAATTCAAGAGGGCTGGAGTTGATAATTCTATCACCCACACCCCAGTTGTTATTAATCATGTTTCCAAAATTAAAAATATCAGCGCGCAATTGAATCGTGTTGCGCTTTCCTTTCACATCGATAAAGAAATCCTGGATAAAAGATAAATCCAAGCTATTAACCCACGGCATAAGCACACCATTGCGTTCTGCATATTGACCTCTTCGTGAGCTTAAATACTCGTCCTGGTTGATATATGCATCGAATGCGGCAGACTGATCAGCGGCAGTGAAGGTTACAGGGTTGCCTGACACTGTAATCGTGTAGTCTTGAAAGTTTATTTCGCTGGCATCACTGGGAACATACATCAAGTCATTGCTGGTAAGCTGATCGCCATTCAAATCTCCATTAACACGATACGTAAATCTTCCTTGGTTCTGAGCCTGAAAGAAGAACGATATTTGTGAGGCAAAGTGGTCAGCGTATTCCTTACGATAAGAAAGTGCAGCAATGATGCGGTGACGCAAGTCATTATTTGAGAAGGCCAGATCAGGAAGGTTATTGCCATTCACAGTGAAGTTATCTCTCCATGATGAAAATGCGATAGATCCTGCACTCATTAAATCTTGTGTATTGCTGTAATTATAGGCAACCATAGTGGTTAGTCCCTTGGTTGTCAGGCGCTCTAATTTTATTGTTGCCGAATACCCTTTTCCTTTATCTGTATTCATCAGCAAAATTGCATCTGTTATGTTATCGTTTACACGCAGTGCGTTATTTTGAGCATTTCCTGTAAGTCCAAGACCAGGATAAGTAGGACGATTATCTGCACCGCTTAAGGTACCACTGGCTGGCTCGAGGTTAGCATTTATATACGTAACGTTATTTACCTCCTTGTTATAAATAAATTCTACGGTACCTACAATGCCATAAGGCAACTGTTTATCAATGGCAATATTCGTTTTCCAGGTTTGGGGGAATTTAAAATTCTGATCCGTAACAGCAATATTGTAAGAGGCCGCTGGCTGACCTGGATTAGGAGGTAAGTTATAGGCCGTTACATCTGAATTAAAGGGATATGTGCCTGTTGTGTTATCAGCTCGAAGTGATCCCGTAAGAATACCATTGTTGCTCATCTGGTTTGAAATCCATACGAAGGCTGGTCTTCCTGAAAACACACCAGTTCCACCTCGTATTTGCAGAGACCGGTCACCCATAACATCCCAGTTGAAACCGATTCTTGGAGATATAAGTGCTTGAGTTTTTGGTAACTCAGCCGTGCTTAAACTAATAGGATCTCCATTTTCATCTTTGAAGGTATAACCCGTAACCTGCGTGTTTTCCAATGGTTCAGTATTTTTAAAGGAGGGTACATCCACACGCAAACCTCCGGTGAGTTTAAAAGTTGAACTTACCTGAATTTCGTCTTGCACATAAAATCCAATCTGGCTGGCTTTTGTGGTTG
The DNA here is from genome assembly GCA_041736555.1 of Cyclobacteriaceae bacterium. Taxonomy (GTDB): domain Bacteria; phylum Bacteroidota; class Bacteroidia; order Cytophagales; family Cyclobacteriaceae; genus ELB16-189. Next base: position 10,385 of record JBGSTJ010000038.1, on the reverse strand, counting down.
CCGTTGGTAAAGCACTATTTTCAAGATTTGAATAGGTTAATTGATACCTGCGTAAAGTTGGGTTGTTTGTATTGTCTGTATCAGTATCATTATAGAAATCCTGTAATGAGTTATATACAAACTGTCCATAATAAGTAGGCGTAAACGTATTGTCAAATTTGAAAGATTCGAAATTTAACCCTGCGGTTAGCGTGTGCTTACCAGCATAATAGGTAAAGTTGTCCTGAAATTGCCATGTGTCGGTATTCAAAATATTATTGGGTGTAAAAGGCTCGTATCCAAAATTGGTATAGTTGCGGCCACCCTCCAGAATATCAACCAAAGGAAAAATGCCACCCAAGCTGCTTCTATAATCACGATTGGCAGTAAAGCCAGCAATGATGTTATTAGAAAACCGATTGCCTAAAAAGTTATGTTCTGCAATGATGGAGTTGATATCGTTATTGATTACATAGTTTGCATTTTGGAAGTTCATAGCAAATCCATTGTCTCTTCGGTTATTGAACGAACCACTGTTACTGGTGGGCACATCACGCGAAGATTTTAAGTAGTTGTAGCGGATGCTGAATTTACTTTTTTGGCTCATGTTATAATCCAAGCGAATTAACGCTTTGTCACTTTGGGTTGCTAAAGCATAGTTCTCGTAAGCACCTGGATTGTATCCAAAATTATTAATCAAATAGCTGCTTAATGCATCCAGGTCTGAAGCTAACACGCGAGATACATTAGCATCGTTATCATTTATCCCTGGCCTAAGCGCAACGTAGCTCGTAGCAGGATCTTCTCTTCTTTCTTGTTCACCATTTATAAAGAAGAAAAGTTTGTCTTTAATAATTGGGCCTCCTACGCGGAACCCTTGCTGTTTTACACTGAAATCCTGCGTAACCACATCTTCATCTTTCGCTTTATCGCCTACCAATTTTTCACTTCTGGTATTGAAGAAAACCGAACCTGAAAATTCATTTGTTCCACTGCGGGTAACGGCATTGACGCCAGCTCCGGTAAAGCCGCCCTGACGAACATCGAATGGAGCAATATTAACTTGTACTTCCTGAATGGCATCCAGGGAGATTGGGGTTGAGTTTGTTTGGCCCCCGGGTACATCCGACAAACCAAAACTATTGTTAAAGATAGATCCATCAATGGTAAGGTTGTTGAAACGAGAATCAGCACCGCTAAATGACCGACCATTGGCTTGTGGCGTTAACCGGGTAAAATCTGAAAGGTCGCGGCTGATAGTTGGCATTGCGCTAATAGTTCCTATGCCGATGTTCGTACCAGCGCCCGTGCGTTCGTCATTTAATAAGGGATTAGTTGAAACCACAATCTCTTGTAGTTCTGTACCTGATTCTATAAGAGTTGTGTTTAGCACAAAATTCTGACCGAGGGAAAGATTTAACCCTTCTAGCACATATTCCTGATACCCCACGAAGGAGATGCTAACTTTATAAGGTCCACCAATCCTTAAACCTGGAAGCGTGAATCGACCATCTGAGCGACTTGCTGATCCATACGTGGTACCAGAGGGTACATGCACAGCAACAATATTGGCACCAGGAAGCACTGACCCAGCTGCATCTTTGATTTCACCACTAATTGTGGCGGTAGTCACACCTTGCGCAAGCACGCCCACTGAAGCTGCAAATACGAAGGTTAAAAACAGTAAAATTTTCCTCATAATTTATGGTTTTAGTGTTTGATTTCCGGTGGCAAAAGTATCCTTTTGAGCCTATAAATAGTCAGGGTCTATTTTAAATCTTTCAAACATTTTATTAACAATTTCATAACGTCCTTAACCACTAGTACTATATCGTTTGCACTTTGAGTTAAAAACCAATTACTTCCATTTTTTAAATTCAGCCCAATCCATGAAAAAGTACCTCATTCTGCTAATTGCCAGTTTTGCTGCCCCATATTTCCTTCAGGCCCAGACCGATTTGACGTATTATTTACCTCCGCAAGTTCAATATAATCCGGCCATTCCAACCCCGCAATCCATCATCGGGCATCAGGTGGGCGAGTGGCATGTAACCCATGATAAGGTGGTCCATTACATGATGGAACTCGACAAAGCCAGTGACCGCATTTCCCTTGAAGTAACAGGGCATACACACGAAGCCAGAACCCTGCTTTTGCTTACGATTACGTCTCCAAAAAATCATCAAAATATAGAAGCCATCAGGTTACAACATCTTCAATTAGGCGAGGCTTCCAAATCCGGTTCGCTGGATATTAAAAATATGCCAGCCGTTTTTTATCTCGGCTGCAGTATTCATGGCAACGAAGCCAGTGGTGCCAATGCAGGCTTGCTGATGGCTTATCACCTCGCAGCAGCACAAGGCCCTGAAATTGAAAAGTATCTGGAGAATACCGTGATCTTATTCGATCCCAGTTTCAACCCCGATGGACTGCAGCGCTTTTCTACGTGGGTAAACTCGCGCAAAAGCAAAGTGATTTCCTCTGATCCTAACGACACCGAACACAATGAAGCTTGGCCCGGTGGCCGTTTCAATCATTATTGGTTTGATTTAAACCGCGACTGGCTGGTGGCACAAAACCCCGAGTCGCAGGCACGCGCCAAAAAATTTCAGGCATGGCGACCCAACGTACTTACCGACCATCACGAACAAGGCACCAATGCGACCTTCTTCTTTATGCCGGGTGTTCCCTCACGTGTGCATCCGCTTACGCCAGAAAAAAATCAGGAGCTAACACGCAAGATGGGCGAATACCATGCGAAAGCATTAGATGCAATCGGGTCTTTATATTTTACTCAGGAAGGCTACGATGATTTTTATTATGGCAAAGGTTCGACCTTTCCGGATGCACAAGGTTCCATTGGAATTTTATTTGAACAAAGCAGTTCGCGCGGTCATGCACAGGAAAGTGTGAATGGTGTTTTGCGTTTTCCTTTCACCATCCGCAATCAGTTTGTTACCATGCTCAGTTCATTAAAAGCTATCAATGAAATGCGCGAAGAACTCCTCTCCTACCAGCGCGACTTTTTTAAAAACGCTGCCGCGGATGCCGCCAAAGATCCCATTAAGGCTTACATGATTGGCTCTAAAGATAAATCACGCGCTTTCCTTTTTGCAGAAATGGCGCTCCGTCAAAAAATAGATGTGTATAAAGTTGCTGCCACCCAAACGATCAACGGAAAAACGTTTGATGCGGAGTCCAGTTTTATCATTCCATTAAATCAAACACAATACAAACTCATTCATGGCATGTTTGATAAGCAGCTGAAATTTAGAGACAGCATTTTCTACGACATCTCCAGCTGGACGTTGCCCCTTGCCTTTGGATTGGACTATGAAGAATTAAAAGCCACTCCTGCTTTGGGCGAAAAAATTACCGACCTGATTATGCCGGCAGGTAAAATGTTAGGCAAAGGTGATTACGCCTATGTGTTTGAACCGTATGGGTATTATGTTCCGCGTGCCATGTATCGTTTGCTCGACAAAGGAGTGCGCATAAAAGTTGCTACTGAACCATTCTATGCCGATGGAAAAAAGTTTGATCGAGGTTCCGTCATGATTCCGGTTGACAACCAGGAACGATTTCCGGATCAGATCAATGTAATGATGAAAGAGATCACCGAGAAAGATGGTATTGATGTGCATGCGTTAAGCACCGGCCTTGATTATCGTGGAGTCAGCTTAGGAAGCAGTTCGTTTTATGTTCCCGCCAAGCCGGTGATCGCCATGCTGGTAGATGGTGGCATTTCGCCAACCGATGCGGGCGAACTATGGCACTTGCTTGATACCCGTTTTCAGATTCCTGTTACGATGATTCCGATCAGCGTGTTTAACTCTGCCTCCTTACAAAAGTATACGACCATCATTTTTCCGGAGGGAAGTCATAATGCGATCAGTGAAGCGGGGAAAGAAAAATTAAAAAGCTGGGTGCAGGCTGGTGGTGTGGTCATCGGTTTCGAGCGGGCGTTGAATTGGTTTACCGCCAACGGACTCGGTAAGTTTGATGTAAAGAAAGAGGAAGACCTGCCTGCCGGACAGGCAGGCAAAAAGGACCCTGCAAAACCTAAACCCTATGCCGATATGGATGAAGCCCAGCGTGCACAAAGCACCAGTGGTGCCATCTTTGAAGCCGAGGCGGACTTAACACATCCTATTATGTATGGATATACCTCCACTAAAATATCGATGTTTAAAGGCAATAATCTTTTTATACAAAAAGCCAGTGGCGCTTATTCCAATCCCTTGGTATACGGTAACAATCCGTTGCTGAGTGGGTATATCACTAAACCTAATCTCGACAAACTTAGAAACTCTTCGGTGTTGGGTACGGCAGCTATGGGTCGTGGTCGTGTGATAGGGTTTACAGAAAACGTTGCTTTCCGGGCTTTTTGGTTTGGCACCAATAAAATGCTGATGAATGCAATCTTCCTTGGGCCGATGATCAGTTCGGACGCAAGCCGGTAAAATCCTGTATTAAAGAGAAAGAGGCTGTCTCAAAAGTCAATTAAAATTGAAATGTCATTCCGGCCTTGAGCCGGAATCCCTTTCTACATCTCAGAACGGGGATCGCGGGTCAATGCCCGCGATGACTGGACGACTTTTGAGACTGGCGCCTTCTTTGCTTCCAAACCCTCGCAGGAAATGCGTAACTTTCCAGTAAGGTTTTTTGGCGATTATGCGGTGCGGTGGGCTACTCTTAGTGTTGACTCTTTTATGCATGGCTCCGGTCCACGCACAGGACACAACCCGGCTTAAAAAAAATGGTGAGCCCAGAGAAAATAAACTGGCCAAACAAATTAAAGATGCCATTAGCCGCACGCCCCGTGCTGATACACTCATAGATGTAAAAAGCGAAGACTACTACATTCCCTATGAGGGAAAAATAATTCGCAAAATAACCATCAACCAAATCGGGTTCGACCGCACCGTGCAAGACACCACGCAACGTTTTAAAACTACTGTTGCGAAAGTCGCCAATTGGTTGCACAACGATACGCGGGCCTGGGTAATCCGGAATAATGTTTTTCTGCGCGAGGGCGAACCCCTCAACCCCTATCGGGCGGCAGACAATGAACGCTACCTGCGTGATTTAGATTTTATTCTCGACTCACGCATTTTTATTGTTCCTATTTCAGAAGACAGCGACTCGGTTGACTTGCTGGTGATGACGCGCGATGTGTTTAGTCTGGGCGCTTCGCTTTATCCGCGCAGCGCTACGGAATATCGTTTTAAAATTCAGGAAGCAAACCTGGCGGGTATGGGCCAACGCCTGCAGGTAAGTGGTATTTATGATACTGAACGAAATCCGCGCACAGGTATGGAACTACTCTATAAAAAAACCAATCTCTTTGGAAGTTTTGTAAACGCAACCGTAGCGTATACCGAAATAAATACCGGACAAAGTATTGGTGAAGAGAATGAGAGTGCCTTCATTATTCGAGTTGACCGACCACTCTTCCATCCGTTTGCACGATGGGCCGGAGCTGCTGAGCTAAGCCGCAATTGGTCGCGCAATACAGTGGGCCGAGAAGATTCAATCTTTCTAAACTACAACTATAGTATACGCGATTTATGGGCCGGCTATTCCTTTGGTCACAGTAAACTACCTCACTCGCTGGCAGAAAACCGAAATCGTAAATTCATTGCCGTGCGCATGTATGACGAATACTTTCACGAAAGCCCGGAACAATCCATACCCGACAGACGAAGACTTACTTATTCCGATCGCAGCACGGCACTGGGGCAGTTAACTTTTTTTAAACAAGACTTTTATAAAACGCGCTATGTATCAGGCTTTGGCCGCACCGAAGACATTCCGTATGGATATCGGATTTCGTTAACTGCAGGGTGGGAAAAAGAACTCGGAAAACAACGACCCTATACCGGGGCCGAGCTGTTGTGGAGTGTTGTCAATACAACGGGTACGTTTATTACCTATGGTGCAAAACTTGGCAACTACTGGAGCGAAGATCTTATTGAAGATGCGTTGGCTCAACTCTACATTAATCGTTATAGCCGGCTGTATACAATGGGAAAAACAAAAGTGCGGCATGAAGCAGAGATTGGGTACGCAGCCCAACTCAACCAGGTTTTAAAAAGACAATTGGATATCCGTGATGTGAATGGCATCTATGGCTTCAGGCCCGATAGCTTGTCGGGTGCCAGGCGATTGATGTTTAGAACTGAGACAGTGGTTTATCCAAATTGGAAAGTGTTGGGATTTAAGCTTGCACCGGTTGCGCGTGTCGATCTTGCTTTTCTGGGCAAAGAGAATCAGCCACTGTTGAAAAAAGAAAATTTCTTTTCGGGTTATTCAGTCGCCTTGCGGGCGCGCAACGAAAACCTGATCTTCAATACCGTTGAAGCACGCATCTATTATTTTCCTACTACGGTGGAAGCGGTGGATAATGTGCGTGTGGAGTTTCGTGCCAACTTCAGAATTAAATATCCAACCAATTTGGTGACGGCACCGGCTACGGTGTATGATCGTTAACCAGTCGGCCAGGGATAGTAGCGAATACCCCGCATGCGCGGATTTGTGGGGGGCGCGGAGTAGTAGCGAGAGCCCGGTTTCGTGGCGTGTGCACATACTTGTAAGGGGATTTAGATTGGAGCCTGCTTCTAACGCTATTCCTGTTCTTAAGGGGTCAGACCGCCAGCCTTTGCCGAATCCGCCAAATGGCGGAGCAGGCAGGCTCCAAGCGGTCTGACCCCTGAAACCATAAACCGCCACGAAAGGCCGCCAAAAGAAACAATACATCAGGAATATTTTTACCTTTGCAAAACCCTGTGTCCCAGCGTGATTCGAAAATTTTTTCCGCTAGACAAAAATTACCTGCTTGAAGAGGCTCAACTCGCGCTGCAGGATGACTTGCTTACTCAACTTATTGAGCAGGTTAAAACCCAACATCAGCTGCTTCACAATCCGTTAGGTCTTGACGATTCGTTTACACAACGATTAAAAAATTATCAAACGAAAAACCGAAAGCCACTCTACGTTTTCTATCAAAACCTGGCAGCCGTGTATCGCTATAAGTACGGTGAAAATCAACTCGGCTTTCTGTGGGATGGGCGCGATCATACCGAAAAATATAAAGAGGAATGGACGCAAGCCTTTCTTAACTGGATTACAGATTTTTGCAAACATGAATTGTTTCTGCAGGCTGTACTTGACCTCACCGTCTTTTTGCCAGACAATCGCCATGCGGAATTGGCCGAGAACCGGATGAATCACTTTATTCTTAAACACTTTGAGGTGAAATTTCATAAAAGCCGGGGCCTGGTGCAGATGAAAGTTGCCTGAGCGGGTGCATTCCCTGCTTTGTTTGATTACGTCATTTCCTTTCACTAATTTATCCGACCAATCTAACCTCCTATTCTATGACCCCCCGTCAATTGTTTGTAGTATCCTCGCTCTTTGTTACTGTAGTCTTACTTGTCTGGAGTTATTTCTGGATTGATGTTCTCTTCCTGTTCATACTTGTGGTACCTGTTATATTTATTGGCATCCAGGATATAACGCAAAAAAAACAATCGATTCGAATCAACTTTCCGGTGTTGGGCAGATTGCGGTATGTGTTTGAAGATTTGCGTCCGAAAATTCAGCAATATTTTGTCGAGAGTGATACCGATGGGGCACCCATTAACCGCAACGAGCGATCCGTAATTTATCAACGAGCAAAAAAACAAGTTGACACCATTCCGTTTGGAACTCAACTGAATGTATATGCCGAAGGGTATGAGTGGATGACACATTCCATAGTGCCTTTCGATTTTCATAAGATGGATCATAACCCACGTGTGCATGTAGGCGGAAGGGAATGCACACAACCCTATGCCTTGAGCGTCCTAAACGTGAGTGCCATGAGCTTTGGATCGCTGAGTAAAAATGCTGTACTGGCATTGAATGCGGGCGCAAAAATCGGTGGCTTTGCCCACAACACCGGTGAGGGGGGGCTAAGTCCGTATCATCTTGAGCCGGGTGGTGATATTATCTGGCAGATTGGTACGGGTTATTTTGGTGCACGCACACGCGATGGCAAATTTTCGGATGAAGCCTTTGCCAACAATGCGACCAAGCCGAATGTAAAGATGATTGAGATCAAACTTTCGCAGGGTGCCAAACCAGGTCATGGTGGTATTTTGCCGGGAAAGAAAAATACACCCGAGATTGCCGCCATCCGATTGGTAGAGCCGGGCACCACGGTATTCTCTCCGCCTTATCATAGTGCGTTTGGCACACCCATCGAACTAATTCTATTTATTAAGCGCCTTCGCGAATTGTCTGGAGGCAAACCGGTAGGCTTTAAATTATGTATTGGTCGCAAGAGTGAGTTTCTATCCATCTGCAAAGCGATGGTACAACTAAACACCTACCCAGACTTTATTACCATTGACGGTGGTGAGGGCGGCACGGGTGCGGCTCCGCCTGAGTTTACAAATTTTGTAGGCATGCCCTTGCTGGATGCGCTCGCCTTTGCAGATAATGCGTTGCGTGGATTTGGCATTCGCAAGGAGATGAAATTGATTGCGGCCGGAAAAATTCTTACCGGTTTTCATATTGTGCGGGCGATGGCCTTAGGGGCTGATGCCTGTGGCAGTGCGCGGGCCATGATGATGGCCCTGGGTTGCATACAAGCATTGGAGTGTAATAAGAACACCTGCCCCACGGGTGTAGCAACACAAGATCCCTATTTTATGAAGGGGCTTGTGGTAGAAGACAAAAAAAATCGCGTAGCCAATTATCACAAACACACGGTTGAAAGTTTTGTCGAGTTGCTGGGAGCTTCGGGTATCGACCACCCGGATAAGATTAATCGCACCCATGTGTATCGCAGGGTGTTTATGAACCTGGTAAAAACCTACGAAGAGATTTACCCAACCATCCCGGATGGCTGCTTACTGGATGGTGGCGATGTGCCGTTTGATTATGAGGACTATTTGAAGCGCGCCAGTGCGGAAAAGTTTGAGGTGACTGCATAAAAATAATTGCCATGGAAAAATCTGTTGTTGTAAAAAAATTATTCCACCGCGAAAATCATTGCCTCGGTATTTACTTTGACAAAGATTGGGACATCATAAAAGAGGTTAGGAAAATACCGGAGGTAAAATTCAGCGCTACCAATAAATGCTGGTATATACCTGATCAGCAAGAAGCGCTTTCTAAAATAACTGAATCTTTGAAAGGGAAAGTATGGATTGATTGTTCATCTTTAAAAACTACTGAATCACGTTTAGAGAAAACTGAAAAAGTAGTTACAGAAGCAGAACATGTAAAGCCAGCACTAACAGCAGAACAAACCCAGGCTCTACGCATGGTAGAGCAAAAGTTAAAACTTCGCGGTTACAGTGAAAATACCCAGCGCACATACCTACAACAATTCAAGGAGTTTCTGCTTTTCTTTAAGGACGCTCATCCGGTTGACTTAACAGATATAGACATTAGAAATTATATTCTTTATCTGATTGAATATAAAAAGCTAAGTAAGAATACCCAAAATCAGGCCATCAATGCGATCAAATTCTTCTATGAGAAAGTGATGCTTCAGGATCGCAAAGTTTATTACCTCGAGCGGCCGATGAAAGACAAGAAATTGCCAGAGGTGCTCAGTCAGGAAGAGGTGGTAAATATTTTTGAAGCGCTTGATAACATCAAGCACAAAACTATGCTTATGCTGATTTACTCAGCCGGGTTGAGGCGAAGTGAAATGTTAAACCTGCGCATTGGAGATGTGGACTTTCATAGAAACATCGTATTTATAAGAAGTGGTAAAGGTCATAAGGACAGGCAGAGTGTACTTTCTCAAAACCTTGCCCCCCTATTGCAGAATTATTTGAGAGAGTATAATCCGGGTTTCTGGTTGTTTGAAGGTGTGGATGGTGAGCGATACAGTGCCAGCAGTTTGCAAAAGATACTGAAGCGGGCGACTAAAAAGGCTGGAGTTAAGAAGGTAGTGAGGTTGCACATGTTACGGCATTCCTTTGCTACGCATTTGCTGGAGTCAGGAACTTCAACACGGTATATCCAGGTACTTTTAGGACATGAGTCGCCTAAAACCACTGAAATATACGCCCATGTAAGCCGCTTTGCTTTGGATAAGATTCAGAGCCCATTGGATCAGATCGCTTTCAAAAAACAGATAAAAGAGGGTGAGGGAGAGTGAGGTGCACAAAAAAAATATCAGCTATTTTCTGCGAAATCACACTGTTTTCGCAGTATTTGTGGGGGTTTTGACATAAGGGAAATATCATCAATACATATACACAGACGTTGGCGGTCATGCTTAAATTTGACTAACATGAAAAAGGGAATTATTCTTTCTTTATTAACAATTGTCATATGGAGTTGTGAGACCAATGACAATCCATTTTCAAATTTGACGACAGAAGATAGAGAGATAGTTGATA